>JBBADT010000030.1:0-34135 GCA_041656315.1 Advenella sp. | reverse complement strand
TAAACCCGAGACTTCCATTGTGACTTATTCGGCAGGACGCAGTTTTTTCACTTCCTCATCGGAAGGCTGTACATCTTTACCGTCCACATAGCGGATATCAGTCATGATGCCCTTGCCGTCCTTGACATCCAGCCTGCCCACATAGGCACCGATGGTGGACTGATTGTCAATGTCGCGGTATTCAATCTCACCAAACGGTGTGGGTACTTTCAGTCCCTTGAAGGCCTTGATCAGGGCTTCGGTATCGGTGGAGCCCGCCGCCTTGATACCTTCGGCCAGAGACATGATCATGGCATAGCCCACAATCGAACCGGCCCGCGGATAGTCGTTGAACTTGTCCTGGTAGGCCTTCAGGAACGCATTGTGCTCGGGCGTATCAATCGCATACCAGGGGTAACCGGTCACAAACCAGCCTTTGGGCGTATCTTCACCCAGCGGGTCCAGGTACTCGGGCTCACCGGTTAACAGGCTGACCACCGGCAAGTTGTCAAAGAACTGGCGGGTTTTGCCGGCCCGCACGAATTTGGTCAGGTCGGTGCTGAACAATACGTTAAATAGCGCATCGGGCTTGGCATCGGCCAGGGCCTGCACCACGTTGCCCGCATCAATCTTGTTAAGGGTCACGGCCTGCTCGGCCACGAATTCAACATCGGGCTGCTGTTCTTTCAGCAGTTTCTTGAAAGACTCGATGGCAGACTGGCCGTACTCGTAATTGGGGTACACCAGGGCCCAGCGTTTTTTGTTCATTTTGACCGCTTCGGGAATCAGCATGGCCACTTTCATATAAGTGGAATCGCGCAGGCGATAGGTATAACGGTTGCCATTTTCCCAAACGATTTTGTCAGTCAGCGGTTCTCCGGCCAGGAAAAACACTTTTTTCTGTTTGGCAAAATCGGCCAGTGCCAGGCCAATATTCGACAAGAAGCTGCCTGTTAATACATCAACCTTGTCACGGGTAATCAACTGCTGGGCTTCGCGAATGGCATTGCCCTGGTTGCCCGCATCATCACGAATCAGGACTTCCACTTTTTTGCCATTGAGGCCACCCGCCTGATTAATTTGCTCTACGGCAAGGTCTATCCCTTTTTTATACGGCTCCAAAAAGGCCGGAATGGTTTTATAGCTGTTAATTTCACCAATGCGAATAACGTCCTGTGCATACGCCGTTGCCGACACGGCCAGCAAAGAGCCCATACCCCATTGCCATACTTTTCCGGAAAATGTTTTTTTAACCATATTTGTAGACTCCCTGCCACATACAATAGACAAGCTTTTTATAACCTTATTACCGAATAATTGGAAAAAGGCCGTTTTAACCTGAAAAAACCGCATTTAATAGTAATTTACTGCTTTTTGATTAATTAAAAGAAGAAAGTTTGATTATCTTCAAGAAATTATTTGGCTTTCTTTTGTAGAATGATAAATTCTTTTCAATAACTTAAACAGGTCTATCGTTTATGGCTGCTGCTTTTCTTGAAGGCAAAGTATTAAGTGTCCACCACTGGACAGATCGTCTTTTCAGTTTCACTACCACCCGTGACCAGGCCCTGCGCTTTAGCAATGGCCATTTCACCATGATCGGGTTACCGGTTAATGGCAAACCGCTACTGCGTGCCTACAGTATTGCCAGCCCCAACTACGAAGAACATCTGGAATTCCTTAGTATTAAAGTCCCTGATGGCCCGCTTACGTCGCGCCTGCAGCATATCAAGGTGGGTGACAACATCATTATTGGCCGCAAGCCTACCGGCACCCTGCTGATAGATTACCTATTGCCCGGCAAGCGCCTGTACCTGCTGTCTACCGGTACCGGCCTGGCTCCGTACCTAAGCATTATCCGCGACCCTGAAACCTACGAACGCTTCGAAGAAGTCATTCTGGTGCATGGGGTGCGTTTCGTTAACGAACTATGCTATCACGATTATTTCATCAACGAATTGCCTAAAAACGAATTCCTGGGTGAAATGGTCAGCAAGCAGCTTAAGTATTATCCTACCGTTACCCGCGAACCTTTCCGCCATGAGGGCCGCATTACCGACCTGATTGACAATGGGAAATTGTTCAGCGATCTGGGTGTGCCCACACTTAATGCCGAAGAAGACCGCATCATGATTTGCGGTAGCCCCGGCTTGTTACGCGATCTCAAGCCCATGCTTGAACAGCGCGGTTTCGCAGAAGGCAGCACCTCTAAACCCGGTGCCTATGTGGTTGAACGCGCTTTCGTTGACCAATAAAGGCCACTGCGACCAGAAATTGCCATAAACACTGGCTTCCATAAGCCATACAATCGCTGTTGACTTTAGCTAGTTCGCTAACAGAAACAGCGATTTTTTTGCCCGGGTAATGGCAACATAAAAGCGATTGCGTTCTATCGCATCATCACTGCCCCGGGTACTGAACCCGGCCAGGCCAGCGTTATACACCAGCACCTCATCAAATTCACGTCCCTTGGCTTCACTCACGGTATAAAACCGGATCCCGCCTCGTGTTTTCCAGCTTGCCAGAAGCCGGTCATACAGGGCTGGCCATTGCTCAATGCTTGCCTGCCGATTAGCCAAAAACTGCAACAGGCCCCGCCATGAATACCCCGCCGTCTGTTCCAGCACCCGGTGCTGGCTAACCCCAAGGCTGAATACCCCCGACATGCGGGCAAAAATTTCCAGTTCCGCTACCAGCCCGGCTTTTGTATCTTTTTGATCAAGCCACCATTGCAAGGCATTTTTCATCTCGTCAGTAAAAGCCTCTCCTTTGACCGAGCCACCCCGCAAATGCAGATCCAGATACATGCGCAAACTGCCAGGCGTTGCCTTATGGGCAATTTCATGCTTGGCCTGCTCGTCCAGCAGGCAATGCGGCAGACTTAAAAACTGCAGCACCGCCTCATCCATTTTTTTAACCATGGGGGCAAGTCGGGGAAATCGTACCGAATACAAGTAAACCAGCAGGCTGACGGCAAACGTATTCACCAGCGGATAGGCCAATGCGGGGCTGCTGTCACTGCTATTGAACAGGCTAAAGGCGGCACTGACCTTATCTGCCCCATTACGGCAAACCACCGCCAAATGCGACAAACGAGCCGGCTTGATATGAGGCAGCAAATCAGCCATCGAACCCTTGACGGCCATAATGTCTGTTTTATGTCTGGCCATTGACTGCAATTGCCGGCCCGTCAGTTTGCCGGCCAATTCGGCCAGGCTGTCACCAAAACGGTATGTTTGCAGGGAATGAATGATGCGGGCCGAATAATGCTGCACATAAGCGTTGAATACCGCATCGGTATCGGTGCCGCGCCAGGCAAAAATATTCTGCATACGATCACCAACCGCCAGAATACGGGCCTGTGGACTTAATATCCGGAACAGGAACGCCAGTTGCAAGGGGGTCGTGTCGTGAAACTCATCAATAAACACAAACCGGTAGCCACCCATATAGCGATCATCCAGGCTTTCAGATTCCAGCCGTTCCAGCAAGTCAAACACCGCCTCGGAAATAAGCCGAAACCCAAACACCCCGGTTCTTTGGGCTGGCGCCACGTAAGGGTCAAGCAGAAGGCTTTCCGTGCCGGCCTCGGGCCCGGGCCAATGAGCCCGGTAGGAGTCATAAGCATAAAAAACGCGGCGCACAAAACGGTAATCAAAATTAAGCTTGCCTTCGCAGATGAACTCGCAATCTTCGGTAGACTCGGCCTCCCAGGCCTTGGAAGCACGGAAAAACTCCAGATCTGCCATGAGTGCGTTCATGTGTTCTTCATTAATCTGCGGTGCCATGAATTCCCAGTCAAAGCCTTCTTCACAGGCCTCTTCCACCAGTTGCGGCAACAAGTCCCGCACTACGGCATCGCGGTCCAATACATAGCGTTCATCCCCCAGGCGGCGCAACAACTGGTGCGCCAGACCATCAATCGTGCTGATGGTCAGATTGGGTTGTTCGGCTGACACCAGCCCCCGTTTTTGCATATAACCGCTTAGCACATCACGCCCGGCACGGCTAAATGTCATCAACAATGTCGGCGCACTGGACACGCAATATCGGGCCTCTTCCGCAATCAGGGTGGATTTCCCGCTACCGGCCACGCCTTCGACCAGCAAGGCCTTTTCAGGATAATGATTGAACAGGTTTTGCATGAACCAATGCTTCCATTTATAAACTCAAAATAAATATTGCTTTTTACTAAAAGTAAAAACTGTGTTTACCCCAGGCACCTTGAGGCTTAGTGTGCATCGCGTCATAATAGCATCATCATTCTTCAAATATACTCAAAAAAACGTCCATGACAGGAGCACGACATGACTGAAAGAACCCAATGCCATCGTTTGCAGGTAGCCACCCCACTAAAAGAATTCATTGACACCCGTGCCTTGCCAGGTACCGGTGTTGATCCTGCCGCCTTCTGGCAAGGATTCGACCAGCTTATCCATGACCTGGCCCCTGAAAACAAGGCATTACTGGCCGAACGTGACCGCATCCAGGCCGAGATGGACAACTGGTACCGCGCCAACCCCGGCCCCATCAAAGACATGCCTGCCTATAAAGATTTCCTGAAAAAAATCGGCTACCTGAAAGACGTACCGACCGACTTCAAGGTCAGCACCGCCAATATTGATTACGAATTTTCCGATCAGGGCGGCCCGCAACTGGTAGTACCCATCACCAATATCCGCTATGCCCTGAATGCCGCCAACGCACGCTGGGGCAGCCTGTACGATGCCCTGTACGGCACCGATGCGATTGGCGAAGAAAACGGTGCCAGCCGCGAAGGCGGCTACAATCCGGTGCGCGGTGAAAAGGTCATTGCCTATGGCCGCGATTTCCTGGACCAAAGCATTCCTTTGCTCAAAGGTTCGCACAAAGAAGTTACACAGTACAGTGTACAAAACGGCACCTTTACCGCCACCCTTAAAGACGGCAGCCAAACCGGCCTGACCAGCCCCGAATGCTTCCTGGGTCACCGTGGCGATGCCGCCAGCCCTGAAGCCATCGTTCTCAGGCATAACGGCCTGCACTTTGAAATCCAGATAGACCGCAACCACCCGATTGGCCAGCAAGATCCGGCCGGTGTCAAAGACCTGCTGCTTGAAGCGGCCTTGAGTTCCATTATCGACTGCGAAGATTCTATCGCCGCGGTAGATGCCGAAGACAAAGTACTGGCCTACAGCAACTGGCTGGGCTTAATGGACGGCAGCGCAAGCGAATCCATTACTAAAAACGGCAAAACCTTTACCCGCAGCCTGAATCCTGATCGCACCTTCACCAACCCAGCAGGCCAAACCCAATCACTGCCCGGGCGCTCCATGATGCTCATCCGCAATGTGGGCCACCTCATGACCAATCCGGCCATCCTGGATGAAAACGGCAACGAAGTGCCCGAAGGCATGATGGATGCCGTCATTACCAGCCTGATCGCCATTCACGACCTTAAACGCAAAGAAGGTGGTAACTCACGCACCGGCTCCATTTATATCGTGAAACCCAAAATGCACGGCCCCAGCGAAGTCGCTTTCGCCAACAAGCTGTTCAACCGCACCGAGCAACTGCTGGGCCTGGCACCCAACACCATCAAAATGGGGGTCATGGATGAAGAACGCCGTACCAGTGTCAACCTGAAAGCCTGCGTTTACGAAGCCCGAGAGCGCATCGCTTTCATCAATACCGGTTTCCTTGACCGTACCGGTGACGAAATCCATACTTCCATGGAAGCCGGCCCCATGATCCGCAAGGGCGACATCAAGAAAACCGCCTGGATTGATGCCTACGAGCGCAATAACGTACAAACCGGCCTGGCCTGCGGCCTGGTTGGCAAGGCACAAATCGGTAAAGGCATGTGGGCCATGCCAGACTTAATGGCCGCCATGATTGAACAGAAAATCGGTCACCTGAAGGCAGGTGCCAATACCGCCTGGGTTCCTTCACCAACCGCAGCCACCCTGCATGCCCTGCATTATCATCAGGTTAATGTGAAAGAAGTCCAGAAAAGCCTGGAAGGTGATACCAGCGATTACCTTGACCGCATCCTGACCATTCCGGTGGCTGAAAACACCAACTGGAGCGAAAAAGAGAAACAACAGGAGCTGGATAACAACGCCCAAGGTATCCTGGGTTATGTGGTGCGCTGGGTAGACCAGGGTATTGGCTGCTCCAAAGTGCCCGATATCCACGATATCGGCTTAATGGAAGACCGGGCCACCCTGCGCATTTCCAGCCAGCACATTGCCAACTGGCTACGCCATGGTATCGTCAGTGAAGAACAGGTTCGCAACACCCTGGAACGCATGGCTGCCGTGGTTGACAAACAAAACGAAGGTGACCCGGCTTACCGCCCCATGGTTGGCAATTTTAATACCTCGCCCGCCTTCCAGGCCGCCAGCGACCTGATCTTCAAGGGCCTGACACAACCCAATGGCTATACCGAACCGCTATTGCATCACTGGCGTCAGGTTGCCAAGGCACACTATCGCTAACAGCACGCCATTAATAAACCCCATGCTCCTGAGGCCAGGACATGGGGAGCAACCACGTTATCAAGTATTGATATAACTTTACCTGAAAAATGTCCTGGTTAATTAGCAAATAGTCAATTTCATTTTCAACGAAATTAACCGAACTTAAGCAAAAAACCCTTAAAATCAACGCTATTACTTGCCTTGCCTTTTTGAATGGTAGTAAACTCAAGCGCTTAGGATCATCAAAATCACACAAGGCTGAAAGGTTACAGGGCTCCATCCGCCGTTTTTTTCCGCATGGGATTCCCAACCAGGCATACCACGTCACTCAAGAGCAAAAGAGCAAGACGATGGAAAAGGTCAATTCAGAAACTGACATGCAAACCCCGAACACCCTCTATTCAGAACAGGAAAAATGCGCCGCTTCCAGCATGCGCTCTCGCTGGTATTTTTACCTGGCCCTGCTGCTTATCCCGGTTCTCACCATTCTGGTTTGCAACGCCATTACCAATTTCTACAATACCCGCATTGACTCCTGGGCATACCATGACCGGTTTTATGTCAGCAGCCAAAACCAGGATCCCATTCCTTCACAAATCCTTTACGAAGAAGCCCGCAAATACCTTCCCGCCAATGCCATTCTGGTTAGTGCAAAAATTGATCAGGCCCCTGATCGGAGTGCCCATTTCAAATTCAAGGTCAACGGGCTTTACAACCAAAGTATTTTCCTGAACCCTTATACCGGCGAAGTGCTGGGCGTCCTGGATGGCCAGCACTCCAATACCCGGTTCTGGGTTGGCACCGTCATTTACTGGCTGGTCCTGTTGCTGACATGCTGGCTGGCACTATGGTGCGCGCTCAGGATAGAACGTTGTCGATCTTCTTGAACATGCTTCATTTGTTCCTGCTCCGCCTCTTGCTGGTACTGGGCCTTTTGCTATCCACCCAAGTACATGCCAAAGAACAGGTCAGCCCATGCATACAATATGAAAAGGCAGACCAGAACCGGGTTCATATTGCCAAAATCGACCTTCACTGCCCCGGCATTCAAATCATTGGTACCCCAATTAAACAAGCCAATCAAACCACCTCCAATTTTGCTTTTCCCAACAAAACAACCGTCGCCATCAACGGTGCTTTCTTCGATGAAAACAACAAGCCGCAAGGCTTGAATGTCAGTAATGGCATCCGCTGGCCGGGCAGCTACGACACCATCCACCATTCCTTCCTGGCCTGTACCCTTGAAAATCGCTGTTTCATAGAGGCTCCCAACCGAAAAACCGCGCATAATCCCGCCTGGCATACGGTTATTTCAGGGTGGCAAACCCTTAAAAATGGCCGTTATATCTGCCCGCATGGCAGCCAGAAAATATGCCATTCAAACGCCCGTGGCCAACACCCCCGTACCGCACTGGGCCTAAGCAACAATAATCGCTATTTATATCTGGTCGTGGTGGAAGGCCGCAAAACTGATTTTCAGGGATATACCCTGAACCAGCTGGCTCGCCTGTTTAAAAAAATGAATGTGAACAATGCCCTGAACCTGGATGGTGGCGGCAGCAGCACCATGATTATCAACCGCACCCGCGTTAATGAACTGCCCTCACGTCAGTTCTTCCTGGAACGCAATGTTGCCAATCATCTTGGCATTATTGACACCACGCCGCATTAACCTCTTCTTCGGTTCACGCCAACCAGCAAGACCCGGCCTGACCAGAGCCAGAACGCCCCCCAATTAACCCGACACGGTTTCGTTAATATTAGACAGCATTTCCAGCGTTCTGCGGCTTTCAAAAAACCGCGCCTGACCGGTAACCGGATCGGTAAAACCTATTGAACGGGCCAGCAGTTGCAAGGGCCTGTCAAAGCGGTTCTCTTCACGGGCAGGTAGCATGACAGGATAAAACTCATCGTTACAAATGGGCAAACCCAGGCCATTCATGTGTACCCGCAGCTGATGCTTTTTACCAGTAAGCGGTTCCAGCAAATAATGACCCCACTTCCCGTTATGTCCCAACAGGCTGATGCGGGTACGGCTGTTGGGGACCTCGGCGACTTCTTCCATGGTGAAATACTGTGCACTTTTGCGGATATGGCTCTCGCGTATCAGGGGAAATTCCAGACTGGCCCTGAAAGGGGAGATCGCCTCATAGGTTTTATAAACCTCACGCGTCTGAAACAAGGTCTGGTAGGCGCCCCGATGGTGTTTATTGGCACAGAAAAGCAGCAAGCCGGCAGTATCCCGGTCAAGGCGGTGAATCGGACTGAGCTCGAAATTATTCAACTGTTTACGCAGGCGAATCAGGGCGGTTTCCTGCAAGTAACGCCCACCCGGTATGCTGGCCAAAAAATGCGGCTTGTCAGCCACCACCAGATATTCATCCTGGTACAACACCTCTACCTCAAAAGGCACATTCACTTCGGCAGGAACTTCCCGGTAATACCATAGCCAGCTATCCGCAATGAACGGACTGTCCAGCCGCATGGGCACCCCTGTGGCATCCACCATATCCCCGCGCGCCAGGCGTTCCTGCAAAACAGCAGGCGGCATGTGCGGAAATTTCACCAGCAAAAAACTAAGCAAATCGGGCCATTGCTGCTCGCGCGGCAAATACAGGCGACTGGGGACAATGCCGTCACGTACGGGCAAGGGAAAAGACTGGGACATGAAAAACAGGGCAAACCGTAAAAAAAATGATTATAGCCCTGATAATATTGGCAGGGGAGCGCTTTAGCACCGCTGATTATTCAGGCTTGCAGCCACCATCACCATAACGGGGCTGGCAAGCCTGGTCCTTGATCCTGCAATTGCCTGCAGGATTAAGGCTATTACAAGGCACGCAAAATAGACTCTACCGTGCCTTTCGCATCACCAAAGCACATAAAGCTGTTTTCCTTGAAGAACAAGGGATTTTGCACCCCGGCATAACCCGTGCTCATGGAACGCTTGAACACGATGACCTGCTGCGCTTTCCAGACCTCAAGAACCGGCATGCCCGCAATCGGGCTGGACGGATCTTCACTGGCGGCCGGGTTGACGGTATCATTGGCGCCAATTACCAGCACCACATCGGTATCGGCAAAGTCCTCGTTGATTTCGTCCATTTCAAGCACGATATCATAAGGAACCTTGGCTTCAGCCAACAGCACGTTCATGTGTCCGGGCAAGCGACCTGCCACCGGATGAATACCAAAACGCACATTAATGCCTTTATTGCGCAACTGCTGGGTAATTTCAGCAACCGGATACTGGGCCTGGGCCACCGCCATGCCATAACCCGGGGTGATGATGACCGAACTGGCATTTTTCAGTACTTCGGCCACTTCTTCGGGCACCATTTCACGGTATTCACCCATTTCTTCATCACCACTGCTGGCCACCGCATCATTGCCAAAACCGCCGGCAATGACAGAAATGAAAGAGCGGTTCATGGCCTTGCACATGATGTAGGAAAGAATCGCCCCCGACGAACCCACCAGCGCCCCGGTCACAATGAGCAGGTCATTGGACAACATGAAACCGGCAGCGGCAGCGGCCCAACCGGAATAGGAATTGAGCATGGATACCACTACGGGCATATCGGCACCCCCAATCGAGGCCACCAGATGCCAGCCAAACGCCAGGGCAATCAGGGTCATGAGGATAAGGGCAAACGTTGAGCCACCTGCGGCAATGAACTGCCACATCAGCAGGAATGACACCAGCAAGGCCAGGGCATTCAGCTTGTGACGGTGTGGCAGCATGAGTGCCTTGGAACTGATGGAACCCCGCAGTTTGCCAAATGCCACAATGGAGCCGGTAAACGTAACCGCACCAATAAACACCCCCAGGAACACTTCACCCAGGTGGATATTCTGCATGGCGGTTGATACCGTACCGTGGCTGTCTGCCGTGATGTAGCTGTTGTAACCCACAAAAACCGCTGCCAGGCCCACAAAGCAATGCAACATGGCGATCAGCTCGGGCATTTGCGTCATTTCAACTTTTTGGGCCAGGCGCATCCCGATAGCGCCACCAATCACCATGGCAATGATAATCCACGCCAGGCCTTCCACGTTCTGGCTGAAAATAGTGGCCAGCAGTGCAATGGCCATCCCAGCAATCCCAAAAGTATTGCCATTGCGGGCGGTTTCCTGTTTTGACAAACCTGCCAGACTGGCAATAAACAACAATGCAGCAATAATATAAGCCGCCATGACCAAACCTTGAGACATCTTACTCCCCTTTGTCTTTTCTGAACATTTTCAGCATGCGCTGCGTAACCAGGAAACCACCAGCAATATTGATGCTGGCAATGAGAATGGCAATGAATGCCAGCACACTGACCAGGCCGTTGCCATGCCCAATCTGCAGCAGGGCACCCACGACAATAATGCCGGAGATCGCATTGGTAACCGACATGAGAGGTGTATGAAGGGAATGGCTTACGTTCCAGACCACGTAGTAACCCACCACGCAAGCCAAAACAAAGACCGTAAAGTGAGACAGGAACTCAGGGGGCGAATAGGCCCCTGCCAGGCCAAACAGCACGACCAGCACGGCCAAAACCCCCAGCTTGAAGCGGGTAGACTTCGGCTCGGCTTTTTTAACCGCAGCAACCGGCTTGGCAGCCGTAGCGGCAGGCGCGGCCGACACACTGATGGCCGGGGGCGGAAAAGTGACTTCTCCTTGGGTAATCACGCTCATGTTGCGCAACACCACATCTTCCTGGTTAATATCAATCTGGCCGTCTTTTTCCTTGCACAGCAATTTGCTTAAATTAACCAGATTGGTGGCGTACAGCTGTGAAGACTGGGCCGGCAGGCGACCGGGCAAATCGGTATAACCAACTACCTTGACACCATTGTCGGTCACAAAGACTTCGCCCGCACGGGTATATTCGCAGTTACCCCCCGCAGCGGCGGCCATATCCACAATCACCGAACCCGGTTTCATGCTGTCCACCATTTCACGGGTAATCAACTTGGGCGCGGGTTTGCCTGGAATGAGGGCGGTGGTAATGATGATATCCACTTCCCTGGCCTGTTCGGCAAACAGGGCCATTTCAGCACGGATGAACTCTTCTGACATGGTTTTGGCGTAGCCATCAGAAGACGATCCGTTCTCACCGCTAAAATCCAGCTTCAGGAACTGGCCACCCATGGATTCGATTTGCTCGGCCACTTCAAGGCGTGTATCAAAAGCACGCACAATGGCACCCAAAGAACCGGCCGTGCCAATAGCAGCCAAACCGGCCACCCCGGCCCCAATCACCAAAACTTTGGCGGGCGGCACCTTGCCTGCAGCCGTAATTTGGCCGGTAAAGAAACGGCCAAATTGGTGCGCCGCTTCAATCACGGCACGATAACCGCCAATATTGGCCATGGAAGACAGGGCATCCAGGGACTGGGCGCGTGAAATGCGCGGCACCATATCCATGGCCAGCACATTGATCTTGTTGCCCGCCAGCTTCTGCACCAATTCAGGATTTTGCGCCGGCCAGATAAAACTGACCAGCGTGCTGCCTTCCCTAAGCAAAGCGATTTCTTCATCATTGGGGGCGTTAACCTTGTAAACCAGGTCTGATTGCCAGACCTCTTGCCGGGTCCCCATTTGCGCCCCAGCCTTTATAAAAGCCGGATCATCAAAACTGGCCAGCTGGCCAGCCGAATGTTCGACCAGCACGTCAAATCCCAGCTTTCGCAACTGTTCAACCGTTGCTGGCGTTGCCGCCACCCTGGTTTCCCCCTGCATACTTTCTTTGGGTATACCTATACGCACAACCTACCTCCTTTAAGCAAAAATTTAAAAATCCAATCTCATTATTTTTTAGCCATTTTCCCGCACAATTTTTTTAACGTACCACACTCATATGAATGGTGTATAGACAAAAACAAAAAAAATACAGTTTGTTTTTCATTAACCCTGTTATCAATAGATTGCTACAATACCCAGCTTGCAGTCCACACCATCCCTTCTTTGCTCTCTTCGCGACACTCCTCATGACGCCCGCCCCCACAAAAACGCATAAACGTGACCTGATCTGGTTTCCAGTGGCACTGGTTCTTTTTGAATTTGCGGTTTACATCGGCAACGACCTGGTCCAACCGGCCATGCTGACCATTACCCATGAATTCAAGGTGGATGACAGCTGGGTCGCCTCTTCAATGTCGCTTTATATACTGGGTGGTGCAATCCTCATGTGGCTGATCGGCCCCCTGTCAGACCGGTACGGCCGACGCCGGGTCATGCTGGCCGGAACCCTGTATTACGCCATTACCAATATCCTGATCCTGTTCAGTGTCAATATAGAAAGCTTCATGCTCATGCGCCTGCTGCAGGGCGTGTCACACTGTTTTATCGGCGCGGTAGGTTACGTCAGTATCCAGGAAGCCTTTCGGGAAAGCACGGCCATTAAAGTCATGGCACTGATGGCCAATATTGCGCTTATCGCTCCCCTGCTGGGCCCCCTGGCCGGTGCCGCCCTGATCAACTACGTGTCGTGGCATTGGGGATTCATCCTGATTGCCGGCATTACCTGCCTGAGCCTGATCGGCCTGTTCCGCCACATGCCGGAAACGGTCGACCTTAACGCCCCCAAGGAATCGATCAGTACCGTACTGGCACACTACAAAACCATCTTGCGAAACCAAAAATTCATGCAACTGGCGCTTTTCAGCCCGATTATCGGCCTGCCCATGCTGGTCTGGATTGGACTGTCTCCGGTTTTTCTGGTGAAGGACCTGGGGCTGGATAACCTGGGCTATGCCAAATCACAGATTCCCATTTTTGCCTGCCTGATCCTGGGCAATCTGGCCCTGGCCCGCATCTCAGGCAAAGTCCCGCTTGGCCAAACCGTCTACCATGCGCTGCCGCTGGTTTTCCTGGGCGGACTTAGCCTGTTGCTGGCCGGCCTGATGCCAGCCTTTACCTTAACCGGCCTGATTCTGGGGATGAGCCTGCTGTCTTTTGCCCAAGGGCTCAGTTTTGCCGTCCTTTACCGGCTGACCCTGCTCTCCTCGCAGGCGCCCAAAGGCGTGGTTGCCGGTGCCATGAGCCTGATCATGATGTTCATGTCCGCCCTCAGCGTCGAGGCGTTCAAATGGCTCTATGTCAGTGCCCATTTACCCTGGCTTTGCTTTGCCTGCGCTGCGCTTGCGGGCCTGTATGCCTTGCTGACCCGTCCGGTCATGCGCCTGGCCATGCAAAAAAACGATCCGGCCTAACCCTTACACCCGCGCCAGACCGTGGTTTAAGCCGGCATTACTGTTAAAATCGTCCCAACAAGACTTTTTTCATTCCATTGTCATGGCCATCCATAAGAACAATAACCTGCCGCTGGTTTCAGTCCGGGCGCTGAAAAAACATTTTCCCCTCGACAAACGTCAAAGCGTCAAGGCCCTGAATGGTGTTTCGTTTGAGATCCATCAAGGCGAAACCTTCGGCCTGGTTGGCGAATCCGGCTGCGGCAAATCCACCGTCGGGCGCACCATCATGGGCCTGTACCAGCCAACCGCGGGCCAAGTCCACATCAATGGCAAAAACATCCACCAGGCCAGCCCGCAAGAACATAAAACCAGGCAACGCCAGATCCAGATGATCTTCCAGGATCCTTACGCCTCGCTCAATCCGCGCGCCACCATTTTTGAAATCATTGCCGAACCACTGGAAATTCATCAGGTCCATCAAGACAAACATGCCCTGCGCCAGCACGTTTACAGGCTGCTCGAAGAAGTAGGACTAAGTCCGGCCCATGCGCACCGTTACCCGCACGAGTTCTCGGGCGGACAGCGCCAGCGGGTCGGCATAGCCCGTGCGCTGGCCCTTGAACCGGAAATCATCATTGCCGATGAGCCGATTTCAGCGCTGGATGTTTCCATCCAGGCCCAGATCGTGCTGCTTTTGCAACGTTTGCAACAGGAAAAAGGGCTCACCTACCTGTTCATTGCGCATGACCTGGCCATGGTGAAATATTTGTCAGACCGGGTAGGCGTCATGTACCTGGGCCAGCTGGCCGAACTGGCGAGCAGCGACGAACTGTATGCCAACCCCTTGCACCCTTATACACAGGCATTGCTATCGGCGATTCCGGTGCCCGACCCCGATCTGGAAAAAAAACGGCAGCGTATTTTGCTAAAGGGCGAATTGCCCAGTGCCATCAATCCCCCTTCCGGCTGCGTGTTTCATACCCGCTGCCCGCAGGCACAGGACATTTGCCGGCAACAGGAGCCTGTCTGGAAAGAGCACACGCCTGGTCACTTTGCCGCCTGCCACCTTATTCCAGAAGAAAATCGCTAATATGAAAAGCTACGTCCTCAAACGATTCCTGCTCATGATCGGCACGATCTTCACGATCGCCTCGCTCACATTTATCCTGATGCACCTGATCCCGGGCTCGCCCTTCGAACAGGACAGGCAAACCAGCGCCGCCGTGCAAGAGAACCTGCGGGCTTTCCATCAACTGGACCAGCCCCTGTACATTCAGTACTTCAATTACCTGAAATCGATCGCCACCTTCAACTTCGGGCCATCCATTTCCAACCCGGACACCACCGTCAATGAACTCATTGGCCGCGGCTTTCCGGTGTCATTCGAGCTGGGGATGTGGGCAATTGGCATGGCCCTGGTTTCTGGCCTGGTGTTAGGCGTCATGGCCGCACTGCATCATAATGGCCTGATTGACCATCTGTGCATGGGCATCGCCGTGCTGGGCATTTCCATCCCCAACTTCGTCCTGTCAACCCTGCTGATACAGGAATTTGCCGTCAATCTGGGCTGGTTTCCGGCCGCCACCTGGCGTACGCCCATGCATATGGTACTGCCGGTAGCCGCGCTGGCTACCGCCCCCATGGCCATTATTGCCCGGCTGATTCGTTCCAGCATGCTTGAAACACTTACCATGGATTACATCAAAATGGCCCGTGCCAAAGGCCTGTCTCCCATGCGCGTCATTGTCCGGCATGCCTTGCGTAATGCCCTGATGCCGGTAGTGACCCTACTGGGCACCCTGATGGCATCCATCCTGACAGGCACTTTCGTGATTGAAAAGATTTTTGCCATTCCGGGTATGGGTCGCTACTTCATCGACTCCATCAGCACCCGCGACTACCCTGTGATTATGGGCACCACCGTCTTTTACAGTACGATTCTGGTTTTCATGCTGTTTCTGGTAGACATGGCCTATTGCCTGCTAGACCCGCGCATCCGCCTTGGCCAGAAGGAGCAATCATGAACCGGCACGAACCAGACGACTTTCCCATCGAATGGCTGCAGCCAGCCATCAGACAGGCTGATGATATCCACGCCATGATTGAACGCCCCTATGTTTCCTACTGGCAGGATGCCTGGCAACGCCTGATGCGCAATAAGCTGGCCATGCTGGGGCTGGTATTTTTGCTGGCCCTGGTTGGGATGGCCATTTTTGCCCCCCTGCTGTCCCCGTATTCAGCCACCGCCCAGGACCTTCGAAGCCAGAATCTGCCCCCTTCGGCATTGCACTGGTTTGGTACCGATGACCTGGGCCGCGATGTATTTACGCGGACCTGGCAAGGTGCCCGGATCTCGCTGTTTGTCGGATTCATGGCCGCCCTGATCGACTTTGCGATTGGCGTTGCTTACGGTGGGTACAGTGGCCTGAAAGGCGGCAAAACCGATACCGTGATGATGCGTGTGGTTGAAATCCTGTATGGCCTGCCTTATTTGCTCATGGTCATACTATTGATGGTGGTCATGAAGCCCAGCCTGCTAACCATTATAATTGCCCTTACCATCACCGGCTGGATCAGCATGGCACGCATTGTTCGCGGACAGGTGCTGCAACTTAAAAACCTTGAGTTTGTCACCGCCTCACGCACCTTCGGCGCCAGTACTGCTCGTATCATCCGCAAAAACCTGCTACCCAACACCATGGGCCCGATTATCGTACAAATGACACTCACCGTACCCAGCGCGATTTTTGCCGAGGCGTTCCTGAGCTTCCTGGGACTGGGCATACAAGCTCCCCATGCCAGCTGGGGGGTGATGACCAATGATGCCTTGCCGGTTATTTTATCGGGTGACTGGTGGCAATTGTTTTTCCCGGCCCTGTTCATTTCCCTGACCATGTTTGCCTTCAATGTCCTAGGCGATGGCCTGCAAGATGCACTGGACCCAAAACTGAAGAAATAGCGATGAATACACCTCCCTTGCTTGAAATTCGACATCTTTCCATCCAGTTTCGTACCCATGGCGGACATGTACATGCCGTACGTGACCTGTCACTTGCCGTGCGTCCTGGCGAAACCTTGGCCATTGTGGGTGAGTCGGGCTGCGGCAAATCGGTAACCTGCCATACCATCATGGGCCTGTTACCCCGGCAAACCGCCAAAATCAGCCAGGGTGAAATCCTGTTCAAGGGACAAAACCTGCTGGATCTGGATGAAAAAGCCATGCGCCAGTTGCAGGGCAACCGGATTGCGATGATTTTCCAGGACCCGATGACAGCCCTGAACCCTACCCTGACGATCGGCGAACAATTGACCGAAGGCGTCATCAGGCATCAACACCTGTCTGCTGATACCGCGAGACAAAAAGCCATCCAAATGCTTTCCCTGGTCGGCATTGCCAATCCACAGGAACGGCTGGGTCAGTATCCGCACCAGTTGTCAGGCGGCATGCGCCAGCGCGTGGTCATTGCGATTGCCTTGATGTGCGAACCGGAACTGCTGATTGCCGATGAACCCACCACCGCACTGGACGTCACCATACAGGCACAAATCCTGGAATTATTCAGCCATATCCAGGCAGCCACCGGCATTTCCATCATCCTGATTACCCATGACCTGGGCGTCGTGGCACAAATCGCCAACCAGGTGGCTGTGATGTATGCCGGGCAATGCGTAGAATCGGGTTCCCAGCGGGATATTTTCTATAATCCCCAGCACCCTTACACCCAAGGCCTGTTGCAATCCATCCCCAGACTGGACATGGAGCGCGAAAGCCTGCGTCCGATTCCGGGCCAGCCACCCGATCTTTTTTCACCTCCCCCGGCCTGCGGTTTTTACCAACGATGTCCCAAAGCCCTGGTTATTTGCAACAAAGTGCCCCCCAAACTGACTACAATCAGTCACACTCAGCAAAGCCTGTGCTGGTTGCAAGACTTGCGCACCCGTAGTAATTTATCCGCCTGCCTGTAAAACAGGCAATCACGCAACTGCTTACCGAAGGATATTCTTCATGAAACAAAAACTGTTGGCTGCCTGTCTTGTAACCGTTTTGGCGACCACCCTGTCTGGTCCCGCTTTGGCTGAAAAAGTGCTGCGCCTGAACAATACCGAAGAGCCCACCTCATTGCATCCAGCCGCCGGTTTCAACCTGATTTCATGGGAACCCCTCAACAACCTGGTGGAAGGTTTGGTCCGCCTGGATGAGAAGCATCTTGCTGCCCCCGCCACCGCTGAAAGCTGGCAAATTTCCCCTGATGGAAAAACGTATACCTTCACCCTGCGTGACAATGCCAAGTGGTCCAATGGCGACCCCTTAACGGCCCATGACTTCGTCTATGGCTGGACACACATGCTGGCCCCGGAAACGGCATCGCCAGCCGCTTTCCTGGCTTACCCGATTGCCGGTGCCAAAGCCTTCAACGAGGGCAAAAACCAGGAACTGGGCATCAAGGCCCTGAATGACCGGACACTGGAAGTCACCCTGGAGGCACCCAATGTGTCATTCCTTAATGTCATTACCAATCCCAATTTTGCACCGCTCAACCAGAAAGTGGCCAAGGCCAACCCCAAATGGCATGCCGAAGCCAAAACCTATGTGGGTAACGGGCCTTTCCTGTTAAAAGATTGGGAGCACGCGCAAAGCATGCGTTTTGAAAAAAACCCGCATTATTGGGATGCCGGCAGCGTAAAGATTGATGCCGTAGACTTTGCCATGGTCAATGACCCGAATACCTCATACCAGATGTATCGCACCGGCGAACTTGACATGACACCATCGCCCCTGCCCTCTGCCCTGTATGACAAAGTCAAAGACAACAAAGACTTCAGGAACGTGCCGCAAGCAGGTGGGTATTTTTTCAGGTTCAATACCAAAATGCCTCCTTTCCAGAATGCGGATATCCGCAAGGCATTTGCCTTGGCTATCAATCAGGATGACATTGTGAAATATGTCACCAAACAGGGACGCCAGGCTTCTTACGGTTTTGTGGCACCGGGCTTTACCGGCCCCAATGGCAAAGATTTCCGTGAAGAAAACGGTAATCTGCTGGCCACCAACCCCGAAGCAGCCAAGCAACACCTTGCCAAAGGCATGGCCGATGAAAAATACAACACCCTGCCCCCTGTGACGCTTAGCTATATTAACAATCCCAGCGACCGGAAAATTGCCGAAGCCATGCAAAACATGTACCGGGAAATCCTGGGCGTGGAGATCCAGCTGCAAAGTATCGAAAGCAAGGTTTTTTATGCCAAGCAGCGCGGGCTTGAACTGCAATTCTCGCGCAGCTCTTTCGTGAATGATTATGCCGATCCTTACAACTCGCTGGAAAGCTTCCTGAGCAACTCGTCCATGAACCGAACCGGTTGGACTAACCCCGAATATGACAGTCTGGTTAACCAGGCCAATACCGAACCGGATGCCCAAAAACGCTGGGACCTGCTTTTGCAGGCTGAAAAAATCCTGTTTGACGATATGCCCATTTTTCCACTTTTTTTCTATAATCAAATCTATCTGCAAAAAGAAAATATCAGTGGCATACTGCGTCACCCTGTTGGCTATATCGATTTGAAATACACCCAGATTAAATAAAAGTAAGGAATACTCATGATCGACCTCATTATTGCCGATTTGGAAAACCCGGTTCACGCTGCGGCAATATTAACTGTCTTGAATGATTACGCTTCCGACCCCTCTGGTGGTGGGCAGGAGTTATCAGCCCATGTACAGAAAAACCTGATTGCCTCTTTGAAAAAACGCAGTAACATCTACACGATTTTGGCCTTCCGCCAGCAACAGCCAGCCGGGATAGCCTTATGCATGGAAGGCTTCTCTACTTTTGCCTGCAAGCCCCTTCTTAATATCCACGATTTTGCGGTATTAAGGCCCTACCGTGGCCAGGGTATTGGCAAACTCATGCTTGGCCGGGTCAAACAACTGGCCAAAAACCTGGGTTGCTGCAAAATCACCCTCGAAGTCCTTGAAGGCAACACGGTGGCACGTCATCTATACGAAGAAGAGGGATTCCTGGACAGCCACCTCAATCCTTCCATGGGAAAAGCACTATTCATGCAATTTCCCATGGAAACGGAATAATCTGCCCAATTGGCCACGCCCTGGCGCCGCTTGTTTTTTCAACAGGTTTCCAAAAGGCCTAATAGCCAACTATAGAAACATCTGTTGCCTACAATAACAACCCGGCATCCTTGCATTTGAGATGATGAGCTTGACATAGTTTTACATTGCAAGGAGTTAGTGATGAACATCAAAAGCCAAAGCCGCATTATCCTGATTGGCCTGTTTAGCCTGGCTATTACCGGATGTGCCGGATATGACCGTTATGGCTACAACGGTAACCAACGCACAACCGCCACCGTAGGTGGTGCCGCATTGGGTGGTTTGGCGGGTGCCGTTGTTTCCGAAGGGGATCCTTTTGTTACAGTGGGTGGTGCAGCCCTTGGGGGCCTGATTGGCAACCAGCTTTACCGGGATGATGACCGCTCATATCGCCGTAGCCGCGATCGTGATGACAGATATTACCGGCGTACGTACGATAATAACCGCCGATACAGGGACAATCGCCGTTACTGGGATTAGTCTTCCAGTTTAACGTGATGCCAGACAAGCTGTTATGGACTGAAAACGCCTTGGTACCTGGAGAGTCCTCGTGCACCAGGGCGTGTTATATCATGGTAATGAATTATTGCTTTCAAACCACATCATAGCCGGCGTCTTCAATGGCTTGCCTGATTTGTGCAGGGCTGACCTGGCCATTGGTGCTGACTTTCACCTTTTTTTCTTCAAGGCTGACCTGGGCAGCCTCTACACCATTTATTTCCTCCAGGGCTTTCTTGACATGCGCAACACAATTGCCACAAGTCATGCCATCCACCTTAAACTCCAATTCTTTTTCCATGGTAGGTTCCTATTGCTTAAACAAGGTTAAAAATACACGTCTATCTTAAACCTTCTCATAATGGTAATGTCAACACAGGCATGGTAACAATCTCCTCTACCTCCCAAACAGTTGCCTGATCACAAAATACCAAAACCGTTATCTGCATTAACTGCCGTGCATGATCCTGGCCACCCGGTTTTCATGCAGGCCATCCATTTCACCGGGCAAGATTATGCGGCCATCCAGTGCCGTGACCCCCCGATAACCCACCGAATAGGTGCAAAAACCCATGCGCGCATAATGAGCGCTGTAATCGTAATTATCATGATGATGGCCATGAAAATGCGTGTGTACACCCAAATGGCGGGCCAGGTGATCCAACACCTGAAAGCCGAAACGGTTACACGAGGGCGCCTCATGGGTCACCAGCACATCGGCATTTTCTTTTAACAACGCTTCGTACTCAGATGGAAAAATCGTGCTGCGGTGCCGCAAATTCACGCCATTTCGCCAGCCGGCCCGAAAACCGCCCCGGGCAATAAACTCTTCGGGAGAATAAAAATTCCAGCCGGATTTAGCCGGATCCCAGATTTTTCCGCGAAAAACACCACCCAGGCCAGCAATCCGCACACCCGCCACCTCACACACCCGGCCGCTTAAATTACGGTGTTTCAATTCGGACAAAAACAAGTTGTCGTATTGCTGTTCGGTATCGGTATCGTGATTGCCGTGAATCCACCAAACTTCAGTCAGATTGATAATATCGGCCAATTGCTCATGAAACGGATACGGTGTTTGTATATCTCCCAGAAACACAATGGCCTTCGGTCTGATTTGCCTGACAATATCAGCGCAATGATCAAAGCCGCCATGCGTATCTCCAAAGAAAAGAATTTTATTGTTTGTATCCATAAAAATTTATTTGGCGTCTGTTTCGTTGAGAAGACCATGAACCTGGCCCTTCTCTTCCTCCTGAACCTAATCATAGCTTAATTTGGCATTTTGTTAAGACCAATCCTGCTACAAATTGCCAGACGCGACTCAAGCATTCATTTCATTTGACTGACATAAACGGTACCACTCACACCAGCAACTGAAAAATTATTTAAAAACCAAGAAGAAAATCTCCCAACCTAAAAAAAACATCACCTGTTTTGTTAATAAAAAAACCGTAAAACAAAACAATTTTAAACATCAATCAATTATTTACTTACATATTAAACAAAACAAATAAAATGGAAATATTTGATAAATATGATTATTTTTGTTAAACTAAAAAACTTAATAAAAAATTTATATTCAAATTGTGTTCATCATGTAATAAACATGATTTAACCTGTCAATGGGTAAATTTATTTTACCCTTCAATTAATGTTGGTATGTATCGACGGCAGCGCCGTTTTCCGCACACCCTCTTTGGCAAGCACAGTTATTTTTCAGTAACCTGCGACACTTAAGGAGGCTTAGCGCCATGCTTAAACCTAATAAACTCATCTCAGCAACCATTTTTTCCATGGCTACCCTGGGCCTGGCCCAATCTGCCCAGGCTGCTGACACCCCTCAATGTGAAGTTAACCGCCCCATCAATATTGGTGGAATGACCTGGGAATCCAATCTTATTCTGGCAGAACTTGAAAGCTATATCCTGCAAAAAGGTTATGGCTGCAAAACCGATATCCTGCCTACAGAAACACTGTCAGCCATCGCGGCACTGGAACGCGGCGATCTCGACATCAAACCCGAAATCTGGCTTAACAGCGAACGCGACCCCTGGGAAAAAGCCGTCGCCACCGGTAAAGTCAAAGCCATCGGTTCACTTTTCACTGGCGGTGAAGCCTGGTACATACCCAAATACACGGCAGAAAAATACCCTGACATCAAAACCCCTACCGACCTGCTAAAATACAAAGACAAATTCAAAGACCCCGAAGATCCATCCAAAGGCCGTATCTTTGGCTGCCCCGCCGGCTGGAGCTGCGAAGTGGTCACCAATAACCTGCATAAAGCCCTCAAGCTACAAGACGATTTCAACATGTATTCACCCGGCACAGGCGCAGCACAAAAAGCCGCCCTTATGTCGGCCTACAAGCGCAAACAGGATATCGCCTTTTACTACTGGTATCCAACGCCACTGGTTGGCTCACTTGATCTGGTAGAACTTGAACTGCCCGCACACGATGAAAAAACATTTGCCTGTTTAACTGCCATCGATTGCGAAAATCCACAACCTTCTGCCTATCCAACCACACCGGTTTATACTGGCATTAACGTTGAATTTTCCAAACAGGCTCCTAAGCTGACCGAGTTTCTATCTAAAATAACCCTGCCCGTTGACGTCCTTGATGCCGCTTTGGCGCGTATGGAAGAAACCGGTGACGAAGCCAGTGACATCGCCACATGGATCCTGAAAAACCATGCCAACACATGGACGCAATGGGTTCCTGAAGACGTCGCAAAACGTGTCCAGACTTCACTGTAATATAAACCCGTCACAACAATAAAAACATGAGCACTTCCAGCCTTATCCTACACAGGACAAGGCTGGGGAAAGCTCCATCATTCATTAAAAACGGATCTTATATGTTTCCCGAAATCATTTCATCCCGCAGTGTGCGTGACAGCATTGACGGCTTCGTCGATTACCTGGTCATGAATTACGCCGACGGCTTAAATAGCATGTCCGAACCCATTCTAGCCGCTCTGGTATGGTTGGAACAATTATTGCGCAACGCACCCTGGTGGAGCATCATTATTCTCACCATGCTTCTTGCCTATGGCATGAGCCGGCGCATTGCATTCAGCTTTGGCATGGGTGCCATGCTCTTTCTGCTGGGTGCCATGGGGCTTTGGGACGCCGGCATGCAAACCCTCTCGCTCATGATCATGGCAACCGGTCTTTCCATTATTATTGGCATTCCCATGGGCATTCTCATGTCCAAATTCGACCGTTTCCGCTCAGTCATGCTGCCCGTACTGGACGTGATGCAAACCATGCCCAGCTTCGTCTACCTGATTCCCGTTGTCATGCTGTTTGGCCTGGGCAAAATACCAGCCATTATTGCCACCGTCATTTATGCTGTGCCCCCGGTTATCCGCTTAACCGACCTTGGCATCCGTCTGGTTGACGCAGAAGTCCTTGAAGCATCCCGCGCCTTTGGTGCCTCAAGCACCCAGCAGCTTTTTGGCGTGCAAATTCCCCTGGCCCTGCCCAATATCATGGCAGGTATTAACCAAACCACCATGATGGCACTGTCCATGGTGGTTATTGCCTCCATGATTGGTGCGCGTGGCCTGGGTTATGAAGTATTGCTGGGCATTAACCGCCTTGAAGTGGGCCGCGGCCTGCTGGCAGGGTTGGGTATTGTCATTCTTGCCGTGCTATTTGACCGAATTACCCAATCTTACGGAAAACGCAAACAAATCAGGGGAGCACGATGAGTAAAATCGAAGTCAAACATATTTACAAGATCTTCGGCAAGCACCCTGAAAAATGGCTTGATGCCGTCAAACAGGGTATGAGCAAGGAAGAGTTGCTGGCCAAAAGCAAACATACCCTGGGCTTGAAAGATATCTCGCTGAATATCGAAGAAGGCAGTATCTATGTCATCATGGGCTTGTCAGGATCTGGCAAATCAACGTTAATCCGCCACTTCAACCGGCTTATCGAACCCACAGCAGGACAGATCCTGGTTGATGGCACCGATGTCACCACGCTGGGAAAAAAAGAACTGGAACAATTCCGCCAGAAAACCATGAGCATGGTGTTCCAGCGCTTTGGCCTGCTGCCCCATAAAACCACGTTGGAAAATGCCGCCTACGGACTGAATGTCCAGGGTATAGGCAAAGACAAGGCACAGGAAACCGCCCGCTACTGGCTCGAGCAAGTTGGCCTGGCCGGTTTTGAAAATCAATACCCCAGCCAGCTGTCTGGCGGTATGCAACAACGGGTAGGCTTAGCCAGGGCCTTGGCCACCGATGCTGAAATATTACTCATGGACGAGGCTTTTTCGGCCCTTGACCCGCTGATTCGCCGGGAAATGCAAAACCAGCTGCTGGAGCTGCAATCCCGACTTAACAAAACCATCGTGTTCATTACCCACGACCTGGATGAAGCATTGCGGCTGGGTAACCGGATTGCGATCTTGAAAGACGGTGAACTGATTCAGGAAGGTACGCCCGAAGATATCCTGCTGTCGCCCAACAATGAATATGTTGAGGCATTCCTGCAGGATGTAAACCGCAGCAAGATCCTGAATGCCGGTCATGCCGTTAATAAAACCCGTTTGGCACTTACCATGCGTACCCGCCCCCTGCTTGCACTGGAAAGAATGAAGCAGTACGATTACCAGTTTGCTCCGGTTCTTGATGGTAATCTAATTGCCGGTATCCTGCATTTCAGTGATGCCGAACAGGCCGTCAGAAGCGGGCTGCGTGACATTTCCAGTCTGGTCAAAGACATTATCAGTGTGCCGGCCAGTACCGGTCTGGATGCCGTGCTTACCCATATGCTACAGTCTGATCAGCCGGTTGCCGTCACCGATGAAAACGATGAATTCATTGGCATGATGTCACGGGCCAAAGTGGTGGAACTGGTTACGACCGATACCCCCAACACCGACAACAACAATGGTGCCGGCAGCGACCCTGAAAACCCTGACAGTGCCAGCGATGACAACCCTGCTGAAAAACCCGCTAATGCAACGGGCCATACTGATAACAGCAGTCAGACAGACGATACCAGTAAAAGCGCCTGACCCTAACCTGGCAAACAGCCCCTTAAACACTTGAACAACCAAAGTCTAAGGGGCTGATTTTATTGACCGTAAAAATATTTATTGCTTAAGCTTATAACCGGTCTTGAACAGCCAGGCTATAAACCCAAGGCAAATAAACAAGAACACCAGTATCATGCCCAGGCTGATATAGTGATTGACGTCAGACACACCATAAAAACTCCAACGAAAACCGCTAATCAGATACACCACCGGGTTAAGCAGGGCAATTTTCTGCCAGAATTCGGGCAACATATTAATGGAATAAAACGCCCCACCCAAAAAAGTAAGCGGTGTAATCACCATCAGCGGAATAATCTGCAGTTTTTCAAACCCTTCCGCCCACAAGCCAATAATAAAGCCGAACATGCTGAATGTGACCGCCGTCAGCAACAAAAAAAGCAGCATCCAAACGGGGTGCTGTATTTCATAATCCACAAACAATCTTGCCGTTAGCAAAATCAAAGCACCAACCATTATCGACTTGGTCGTTGCCGCCCCCACATAACCAATAACCACTTCCACAAAAGATACCGGCGCCGACAATATTTCATAAATGGTTCCCGACCAGCGCGGCATGTAAATGCCAAAAGAGGCGTTGGAAATACTCTCGCTAAGCAGGGAAAGCATGATCAGGCCCGGTATGATAAATGCCCCGTAACTGACCCCATCCACCTGCCCCATGCGCGAACCAATAGCCGCACCAAACACCACAAAGTACAGGGAAGTGGACAATACCGGCGAAGCAATACTTTGCGTCAGGGTCCGGAAAGCCCGGGCCATTTCAAATAAATAAATAGCTTTGATGGCATACCAATTCATGCTGGCTCCTTGACCAGATTGACAAAAATTTCCTCAAGTGAACTTTCCTTTGATTTCAGGTCGGAGAACTCAATCTGCGACTGGCCCAGCCGCTTCAGAAATAACGCAATACCACCGGAACCGCCCTGCTCCTGCTGGGTATCATAGGTATAAACCAATGTTTTTCCCTCATCGGCCAGGCTCAGCTGAAATTCCGCCAGTTCTGGCGGAATAAACATCAGCGGCATGCTCAACTGCACATGCAGCTCTTTCTTGCCCAGCTGGCGCATCAGGGTTGCTTTTTCTTCCACCAGCACAATTTCACCATGGTTGATCACGGCAATCCGGTCAGCCATATCTTCAGCTTCCTCAATATAATGGGTCGTCAAGATGATGGTTACCCCATTTTCCCGCAAACGGCGTACCATGCGCCACATATCATGGCGAAGTTCCACATCAACCCCCGCGGTGGGTTCATCCAGAAACAAAATGGCCGGCTCATGGGACAGGGCCTTGGCAATCAATACCCGCCGCTTCATACCTCCGGAAAGGCTCAAGAGTTTATTGTTGCGTTTGTCCCATAAAGACAGATCCCGCAACACCTTTTCAATATGGGCCGGGTTGGCCGGCTTGCCAAACAGGCCCCGGCTGAAGCTGACGGTGGCCCAGACGGTTTCAAAGGCATCGGTATACAGTTCCTGGGGTACCAGGCCAATCATGGGCCGTATCTTCCTGGCATCCCGGACAATATCCAGGCCATCAACGGTTACCGTGCCGCTGGTTGCATTAAGCAAACCGGTCACGATACCAATCATCGTGGTTTTACCAGCCCCGTTAGGGCCCAGCAAAGCCAGGATTTCTCCGCGCCGGATATCAAGACTGACCCCTTTAAGCGCGCTAAAGCCGTTTTTATAAGTTTTGTTCAGTTCCCTGATGGAAACAATCGTATCTGCATTAACCATGCTTTTCCCTGATGATTGACTTTCTTGCCTGACTGCGGATTGCCCGGCAATGTTTCACACAATCCCTGATTGCGCTATGATTATTCCATCTTTTTAACATTCTTCATATTACATAAACACCATGTCATCTGTTCCCGGAACACGCGGTTACGCCGAAAGGCCAGAGAAATTTGCCAACGACTACGAAAGCGTCACTTTTGAAAAAGTCCACAAACCAGTAATGCGGTTTTACCCCATCCACAACAAACTGGCCAGCATTCTGGATATTGGCGCCGGTACCGGCCGCGATGCAGCCGCCTTGGCACGGGCAGGCCATTTTGTGGATGCCGTTGAACCCACTGCCGGCATGCGTGAACACGGCCAGCAACTGCATGCCAATGAACAAATCAACTGGATTGACGACAACCTGCCCAATTTGCACAAGGTTACCGCCAGCCACAAAAAATATGACCTGCTGCTGCTAACCGCAGTATGGATGCACCTGACTCCTGAAGAAAGGGATACCGCCATGAACACCTGTACAAACCTGCTGCTGCCCGGTGGCGTCATGTCCCTGTCCCTGCGTCATGGCCCAGTGCCGGCCGACCGCCATATGTTTGATATTCCCGATGAAGAGGTGATTGAACTGGGCAAAGTACATGGCCTGCACCTGCTGCATCACAGCGTTCACAAAGGCGACACGCTGGGCCGCAATGAAATTCACTGGAGCTATGTGGTTTTTTCCAACGGTGAGCCCGCCACTACCCATCATACCCAAGACATCTGAGACTGCCAATAATGACTGAACTTGCCACATTTGCCCAACAACATTTCCCGGGACTGTGCCAGCCCAGGCCACAAGACAGCCACAAAGGCAACTTTGGTACCCTGGGCATTCTGGCGGGTGGCAAGAACATGGTGGGAGCCGCCTTGCTGGCCGCCCGTGCCGCCCTTAAACAGGGCACTGGCCGGGTGCATATTGGCTTTACCCAAGATAACCAGCCACTAGAAGTTGACCCGGTACAACCCGAGCTGATGCTGAACACGGCAGGTAAGCTGCTGGGTAAGGAAGATATCAGCACCTGGGTAGCCGGTTGCGGCATGGGACTGACGCCCCTGGCACAAAATTGCCTTGCTACCCTCTTCAACCGTTATCCCAATGCGGCCATTGTGCTGGACGCCGATGCCTTGACCTTGCTGTCTGAACACGCGTTTGCCCTTTCCCATGCCAAGGCACCACTGGTATTAACGCCACACCCCAGTGAAGCGGCACGGCTGTTGGGATGCACCACCGTCGATATTCAAAAAAACCGCAAGCTGTCGGCACAGCAGATTTCCGCCAAATATACCGCCTGGACCATCCTGAAAGGCTATCAAACGGTTATTTGCAGTCCCAAAGGGGAAATCACGGTTAATCATACCGGCAACCCGGGCCTGTCCACGGCAGGCACCGGTGACGTTCTGGCCGGCATGATTGGAGCCTGCCTGGCTCAGGGTATTGCCACCGAACAGGCCATGGCAGGGGCAGTATGGTTGCATGGCGCCGCAGCCGATTACCTGGTCTCACAAGGCATTGGCCCCATCGGCATGACGGCCGGTGAAGTGCTGGAAGCAGCCAGAACGGTACGCAACCTGATCACCCTGCCAAATAATTTACAGTAACTCTTTGCGTAATTCAGCAGCAGTTTTGGGCGACAGCAAGCCTGGAGGCACGTCAAACGCGGTTTTTGCACCGGTTTGTCCCATCTGGTTAAGCCTGTAAGCGGCACGGGCATAGGCAACCAGAACGCTGGAGGTAAACTCTGGGTTGCTGTCCAGCGCCAGGGAATACTCCATGACCTGATTGGTGCCAGCACCGGTTTTGCCACTGCGAATCACAAACCCGCCATGCGGCATGGCGGCATGGTCACGCTTAAGTTCTTCTTCAGTAATAAAAGTAACGGTGGTATCGTAATCGGCAAAATAATCGGGCATGGTCACAATAGACTGTTCCACTTCGTTGGCACTGGCACCTTCTGCCAATACCACATAACAATCACGCTTGTGTTTTTCACGGGTACTTAACACGGGCATGGTACCACTACGCACCTTTTCCATTGCTTCATCCACCGGAATGGTATATTGCACACCGGCTTTGACGCCCGGCAAGCGGCGGATCGCATCAGAGTGCCCCTGGCTTAGGCCTTTGCCCCAGAACGTATAGGTAGCGCCTTCTGGCAAAATAGCTTCGCCAAACAAACGATTAATCGAAAACAGGCCTGGATCCCAGCCAATCGCAATCAGGGAAGTCTTGCCAGCCAGTTCGGCGGAGTTGTTAACTGCTTCAAAATACTCGGGAATTTTGGCATGGGTGTCAAAA
This sequence comes from Advenella sp., assembly GCA_041656315.1. Classification (GTDB taxonomy): domain Bacteria; phylum Pseudomonadota; class Gammaproteobacteria; order Burkholderiales; family Burkholderiaceae_B; genus Advenella. Next base: position 4,744 of record JBBADT010000030.1, on the reverse strand, counting down.
CTGTCAACCGTATTGAACAAGGCAGAAAGTGCAGGGCCTTGCTCGGGCAAATCGCTTTTTGAACCACCGCACAATACCAGTACGTCTATTTTGTCCTGGAATTGGGCAATATCGTCCAGTTTGTGAACCGGTACGTTTTGATTAACCAATGAAACACTTTCCGGGTCACGGCGTGTAAACACAGCCACCAATTCCATATCGGGTGTTTTTGCAATGGCAAGTTCCGTACCACGGCCCAAATTGCCATAACCGGCAATACCCACTCTGATTTTCTGACTCATTCAATCGTTCTCCGTTTAAAGGTTGTAATTTTAACCGCAAATCAGGTCGAGTTTTTAAGCAATCCAGATAGCCGGCCAGGTAAAGCTTGGCACTACCAATGATTAAGGTAGAATTGAAGTCATCCACCTCAATGCCCAAGCCGCCATGATGTATGACCTTTTTGCCAACGAAACCACTGGTGAGCATGAACAGATCGGCCCCGCCGCCTGGGTGCTAAGGGGATACGCACTGGCATCCGCGCCCGAATTGCTGAATGCCATACAAATATTGGAACAAATTTCCCCTTTTCGTCACATGACCACGCCGGGTGGTTTCACCATGTCGGTCGCCCTTACCAACTGTGGCCGTTTTGGCTGGAGCAGTGATGAATCAGGTTATCGCTATTCTCAAACTGATCCCCTTAGCGGCAAAGCGTGGGCGGACATGCCCGGCATATTCATGAAACTGGCCAGCGAAGCAGCGGCAGCAGCCGGTTTTCCCCGTTTCCAGCCCGATGCCTGCCTGGTCAACCGCTATCTACCCGGTTCAAGGCTTTCTTTACATCAAGACAAGGATGAACGCGATTTCAGCGCCCCCATCGTTTCCGTTTCATTGGGCATGCCTGCCGTATTTTTATTTGGTGGCCTGAAACGCACCGATAAAACCCAGCGCATTCCCCTATTACACGGCGATGTCGTGGTTTGGGGTGGCCCCGACCGGCTACGTTACCATGGTATTTTGCCGCTAAAAGACAAACCACACCCATTGCTAGGTAGCGTGCGATTGAATTTTACGTTTCGCAAGGCGGGCTAGATTCAGGCAAAAACCCCACTTCACGCAAAATTTCTTCAGTATGTTCACCCAGATTGGGTGCATGCCGGTAAATACCGGGCGGGGTGCGTGAATAATTCCCCACTGGCGCCACCGTACGCAAATGACCTTCGGTGGGATGCACCATTTTCACAATCTGCCCCGTTGCCTGCAAATGCGGGTCAAACAAAAGGTCTTCCACCTGATTCAAGGGTGCTACCGGGATATCTACCGCCGCCAGGGTTTCAACCCAATAAGCAACGGTATTACCCAATATCATATCGGCCAGAAAACCATATACCTGGTTCACATGCCGGGCCCGGGATTCCACCGACTCAAATACCGAACCGGGCACCAGCAAATCGGGCCGGCCCACCAGGCCCAGAAAGCGCTGCCAGTGCCCATCGGTATGCACAATCACGCAAACGTAGCCGTCAGCAGCCTGATAAGGCTTGCGTGGCTCCACCAGCAGACGGGAATAACCCATTTCACCTTTGGCCGGCTCAAACGTGGCCCCGCCAAGATGATCATTCAGGACAAACTGCGCCATGGTTTCGAACATGGGAACTTCAATCGATTGCCCTTGCCCTGATTGCCGACTTTCCAATACACCCGCCAGGCAAGCAATCCCCGCCTGCAGGCCCACAATGCGGTCTGCCATGGTCAGAGGTACATAACGGGGTGGCAAGCCCGTATGCTGGCTGTAAAGGGCCGGAATCCCCGTCATCCCCTGGATAAGATCATCATAGGCAGGCCTGCCGGCATAAGGACCGTTATCACTGAATCCGTAGGCACCCGCATATACAATCTGCGGATTGACTGCCTTTACCGCCTCATAAGACAGCCCCAGGCGCGCCATTGCCTGCGGGCGCACATTGTATAAAAAAACATCAGCGGTTTTGGCCAGGGCCAGACAGGCCTCACGGCCTTCTGGCGTTTTAAGATCCAGCATGACCGAACGCTTGTTACGGTTAAGGTGCAGGAAATTGGCACCCATGCCTTTATGTTGCCGATAACCCATATTCCGGGTGGTATCCCCGGCGGGCGACTCAACCTTGATCACATCCGCCCCCAAATCGGCCAGAATCTGCGTTGTAAAAGGCCCCATCACCACCGATGTCAGGTCAATAATACGGATACCTTTAAGGGGGCCGCGGGGTTCTGAAGCAAGCATAGTCATATTTTCTCCACCATTGACAGACTTTTCGGGCATAACGGACAGGAGGTCTGCCCTGTAATATTCAGGTAAAAATCCCGTCCAGCGTGACGCGAATATTGTCCTGTTGCTCCAGCCCGGACAGCGCCTTAAACAAGGGCTGGGCCTTGCCGGCAATGCCCGTATGGTTGTACCAGATCTGCAGGCAATCCATGAATTTTGCTTTCAGTGTTTCGGCATCAAGTGGCAAATTTGCATGCCCTACCGGGTAACGAATATCGCCCGAATCAAACACCCGGCCATCCTTCAATTCAATAACAACCCGGTCGTGCAAGGCGAAAGCGGTATCTGCCGGATCAAGCTCATCGGTAATCGCGATGCGTATCTTCGGATAGAGAGATTGCAGATCGGCCCTTTTGACAAAATCATCACTAAGCTCTGCCAGCCCCACTTTACGAACCAGCAATGCGCAGGCAATATCAAATTCAAGACTGAACTTGGCTTCAAGCCCCGTTTCAGGGCATGGGTTCCTTAACATGGATGCCTGTGGCTGGCCAATGGTTGCGACAATTGACGCAATTTCTTCAAGATTAAAATTTTCTTTATTGATAATGGCCAACGTGCCGTCGATCACCCGGTGACCTGAATAACAAACCGGATATTGCTTGATATTCAGTCCCTGCTGCACCAGCCGCCAGGTTTTGCCCAATGTAGCGGGTGTCTGGGTATCGACATTGCCTGCCAGCGAGGTGGCTTTCAGGAAACCGGCCCTGTGCTCGAAAATATCCGGACAGGCGGTAATGCCGGCGCGGGCCAGTTCTACGGCTTCTATGGCCATACTGGCGGCCCGTCCTGCATGCAAGGGTTTGGTCATCGTACCAAAATTGGCCACCAGACCACTGGCCATACTGGCGGCAATCCCCAAGGCATTGGCGATTAATTCCTGGGGCAAACGGCTTAAATACGCATAGGCGGCTGCCCCTGCGACGGTTCCGAAAATGGCGGTCGGATGCCACCCCTTGATATGGTAAGGATCTTTTTCACGGGTAAACAGCTCGGCCCACACCTCATACCCCAAAATATAGGCATTTAAAACCGCTTGCCCAGACGCCGACAAGTGAATGGCCCCCGTCATCACAACCGGCATCAGTACCGTGCTGGGATGCGCCGACATGGCTACATCGTCGTAATCAAGGGCATGCGCCGCGGTTGCCCACAGGCAAGCGGCCTGTTCCAGTGGCAGGTGTTTTTGTTCAAGAAAAGGCACCGCCACATCATTTTGGTCCTTGCCTGTCCGCTGGCCAAAATGCCTTGCCAGAATTTGCACCACCGGTTCTTCACTGCCGGCAAACATGCAAGCCATGCTGTCCATAATGCCAATTTTAGCCAACCGGGACGCGGCTGGATCAAGCGGATATTGATCAAACTGGCTAATAAAATGAACAATATCCTGCGTCAGACTACTCATTTGTTTCATCCTGAATAAAAGTATGCTTATTTACCCTTGAAAACCGGCTTGCGTTTTTCATTGAAAGCCAGCACACCTTCGTAACGGTCCTCGGTTTCAACCAAATGGTTATAGGCCTCTACCTCAAAACGGTAAGCAGTGCGCAATTCCATTTGACTGCCATAGCGCACGGATTTTTTGATTTGTTTCACCGAAAGCGGGGCATTACCGGCAATCACCATTGCCGTTTCCAGTGCTGCGTCAAGAACGGCAGCAGGTTCGCAAACTTTATTCACCAAGCCCCATTCCAGTGCCTGCTCTGCCGTAAAAGGTTTACCCGTCATGAGAATTTCCTTGGCCCGCCGCTCACCGATCGCTCGTGGCAGGTTTTGTGTTCCACCGGCCCCTGGCATGATACCCAGACCAACTTCAGGCAAGGCAAACCGGACATGGCTGCCAACATAAATGAAATCGCAACTTAACGCCATTTCAAAACCGCCCCCGTAAGCATGCCCGTTAACGGCCGCAATCACGGGAACCGGCAAATCAACCAGCGTCCAGTACATGCGTTCAAACAGTTCATGCTGCTTTTGCCACTGTTCACGGGTCATGCCATTACGCTCTTTTAGGTCGCCGCCAGCACAGAATATTTTTTCTTGTGCCCCCGTCAGAATAACGCAACGAACCGGACCGGCATCGGCCGTCAGACGGTTCCATAAATCCAGTAAATCATGACCCATTTGCGTATTGAGCGAGTTGCCGGCAGACGGCCTGTTAAGGGTGACGACCAGGACGTGCTCATGACGCAGTTCGGTTGTTATTGTTTCGTATCCGGTTAATTCAAAAACCATGTTTGTCCCTATATAAATTTATTTGCACAAGCATTAATATATTTACTTTCTTTTGTACGTACATTATAAATATTTATCAATTAAATTCAATTAAATCAAATACTTTAATAATTTATAATTGTACGTATATTAAATATGAATTATGATCTTCCATCCAGACATTCACGAACCCGGCCATGCAACAAAAATCTGTTCCCCTGAAAAAATTCACCCCCAGGG
>JBBADT010000029.1:0-34879 GCA_041656315.1 Advenella sp. | reverse complement strand
ATTTTTCGATTATTGCCCACATTGATCATGGAAAATCCACCCTGGCCGATCGCCTGATTCAGCGCTGCGGAGGCCTGGCAGACCGGGAAATGTCCAAGCAGGTACTTGACTCAATGGATATCGAACGAGAACGGGGTATTACCATTAAGGCGCAAACCGCTTCCCTGCAGTATAAGGCCAACGACGGCAAAATCTATAACCTTAACCTTATTGATACCCCCGGACACGTTGACTTTTCCTATGAGGTCAGCCGCTCACTTTCTGCCTGTGAGGGCGCTTTGCTGGTGGTAGATGCCAGTCAGGGGGTAGAAGCGCAAACCGTGGCCAACTGCTATACCGCCATCGAGCTGGGTGTAGAGGTTTTACCGGTTCTGAATAAAATGGATCTTCCTTCAGCCGAGTCTGAAGCGGCCCGTGAGGAAATTGAAGACGTTATTGGCATTGATGCCAGCGATGCGGTTAAAGCCAGTGCCAAAACCGGCATGGGCATTGATGAAATTCTTGAGCAGATCGTGACCAAAGTGCCGCCGCCGGTGGGTGATCCTGAAAAACCCTTGCAGGCACTCATTATCGACTCCTGGTTTGACAACTACGTTGGCGTGGTCATGCTGGTGCGCATCGTTAATGGTGTCCTTAAGGTCAAGGATAAAATCACGTTCATGGCAACCGGTGCTTCACACTTGTGTGAGCAATTAGGCGTTTTCACACCTAAATCGGTGGCTCGTACGCAATTGTCTGCCGGTGAAGTGGGTTTTATTATTACCGGTATCAAAGAACTTGAACACGCCAAGGTGGGGGACACCATTACCCTGGCAAACAAGCCGGCCGAGTTGCCTTTGCCCGGGTTCAAGGAAGTCAAGCCACAGGTTTTTTCCGGATTGTATCCAGTCGAAAGCAGCGAATATGACCAGTTGCGCGATTCACTGGAAAAGCTCAAGCTGAACGATGCCGCCTTAATGTTTGAGCCAGAAGTGTCACAGGCCTTGGGATTTGGTTTCCGTTGTGGTTTTCTTGGACTGTTGCACATGGAAATCGTGCAGGAGCGCCTTGAACGTGAATTTGACATGGACATCATTACCACCGCACCTTCGGTGGTTTATGAGGTTGAAAAAAATGATGGCGAAGTCATCATGATTGAAAGCCCTTCGCGTATGCCAGACATTGGCCAGATTCGGGATATTCGTGAACCCGTGGTTACCGTGACCCTGTTCATGCCGCAAGAGTATGTTGGTGCCGTTATTACCCTGTGTACCGCAAAGCGGGGTATTCAAAGAAACATGAGCTATCATGGCCGACAGGTTCACCTGGTTTATGAAATCCCGCTGGCGGAAATCGTGCTCGATTTCTTCGATCGCCTGAAGTCAGTGTCGCGCGGCTATGCCTCCATGGATTACGAGTTCCTTGAATACCGTTCTGCCGATGTGGTCAGGGTTGACCTGCTCATTAACGGAGACAAGGTTGATGCCCTGTCCATGATTGTTCACCGCGCCAATGCCCGCTATCGTGGTCGTGAAGTGGTTTCCAAAATGCGTGGCCTGATTCCCCGTCAAATGTATGATGTGGCCATTCAGGCGGCCATCGGTGCCGAAGTGATTGCCCGTGAAAACGTGAAGGCCTTGCGCAAGAACGTGTTGGCCAAGTGTTATGGCGGTGATATCAGCCGTAAGAAAAAGCTGCTTGAAAAACAAAAAGCAGGTAAAAAACGCATGAAGCAGGTTGGCAGCGTGGAGATCCCGCAGGAAGCCTTCCTGGCCATCCTTCAGGTTGACGATAAATAAACAACTGGAATAACACGAGATTACAGAATGGATTTTGCTTTAATTTTATTTGTATTGCTGCTGCTTACGGCAGTTATTAAGCTGCTTGACAAGGTTGTGCTTAAACCGCGCCGTACTGAAAAGTATGGTCAGGAGCAGGAAGATTACAGGCCCTGGTGGGTAGAGTACTCCATCAGTTTTTTTCCGGTGATCCTGTTTGTTTTTGTTTTGCGTTCCTTCGTGGTAGAACCTTTTCGAATTCCTTCGGGTTCCATGTTGCCGACCCTGCAGGACGGAGACATGATTCTGGTGAACAAATTCAATTACGGCATTCGTTTGCCCATCGTTGACCAGAAAATCATTCCGCTTGGCAATCCCCAGAAAGGCGATGTGGTGGTGTTTCGCTATCCTGTCAATACTGATATTGATTACATCAAGCGGATTGTTGGCGTGCCTGGTGATACGGTGGCTTATGTTGGAAAACGGCTGTTCATCAACGGCGAAGCGGTAGAAACCGCAGCGCTGGGTCCTTATGTCAACCCTTCGCAGCAGGCGGGAAATCCGCTTAAGCTGCAGGAACAAATAGATGGAAAATCGTACGAAATCCTGAATATGCCGGGTGACGGCGCATATCTTTCAGGTCGCCAATTTCCATTTGCACAAAATTGTGAATATGCCGCTACCGATTTCAAGTGTACCGTACCGGAAGGCCATTATTTTGTCATGGGTGATAACCGCGACAATAGTGAAGACAGTCGTTATTGGGGCTTTGTGCCCGATAACTATCTGGTTGGCAAGGCGTTTTTTGTCTGGATGAATTTTGGAGACCTGAGTCGGATTGGCTCAATCAAATAATGAATTTAACGCAATTGGAAACCCGGCTGGGTTATAAGTTTAAAGATCAGCGTTTATTGATACAGGCATTAACGCATCGCAGCCATAGTGCCCTACATAATGAGCGTTTTGAGTTTTTGGGTGACTCCATCCTGAATTTTGCGGTTGCCGCCATTTTGTTTCATCAGTTGCCCAATGTTGATGAAGGTGACCTGTCCCGTATTCGTGCCAGTCTGGTCAAACAGGGCACGCTGGCCGATATCGCCGCCAGGCTTGATTTATCCAATTTTCTCAGGTTGGGTGAGGGAGAGTTGAAAAGCGGTGGATTTCGTCGCCCATCCATTCTGGCTGATGCCGTCGAGGCGATTTTTGGTGCCATATACCTGGATTCTGGCAGTGATCGGGCTCATCAGGTTATTGAAGCCCTGTACCGTCCCATTTTGGAAACGGTTGATTTCAATACCTTGGGCAAAGATGCCAAAACGCTGTTGCAGGAAGTGTTGCAAGGGCGCAAATTTGCCTTGCCTGCTTATAATGTGGTTGCCACCTCGGGAGCCGCCCATGATCAGCAATTCGAGGTTGAGTGCCTGATTGCCGAACTGGACGTCAGGGCACAGGCCAGCGGCAGCAGTCGCCGCGCAGCCGAACAGGCTGCCGCTGCACTGGTGCTGGCCCAACTTGAACAAATACTGCCCAAAAAAAAGGGCGCCGCCAAACAAGTACGCAAAGTGGCACAGCTTAGCTTGCCCGTTGCCGTGGAACAGGATAGAAAATGACCCAGGAAACACCTTTCAAAACCGGATTCATTGCGGTGGTGGGGCGCCCCAACGTAGGCAAATCCACGCTCACCAATGCGCTTATCGGTAGCAAGATTTCCATTGTTTCGCGCAAGGCGCAAACCACCCGCCACCGTATTCATGGCGTGCTGACCCGCGATAGGGAACAGTTTGTGTTTGTCGACACCCCTGGTTTCCAGACCCGTCATGGTGGGGCCATGAATCGTATGATGAACCGTGTTGTCACCCAGGCGCTGGCCGATGTTGACGTGGTGCTGCATGTGGTTGAGGCGGGCAAATGGTCGGTGGGTGATGACAATATTGTGCCGCTGCTGCCATCATCCAAAAAGTGCATCCTGGTTATCAGCAAGGTTGATACCCTGAAAAACAAAAATGAAATGTTTGATTTTGTTGGCAAAATCATGAGCAAGTTCAGCTACGATGCCGTGGTTCCCCTAAGTGCCGTCAAAAAAATCCAGCTTGATACCCTGCTTGATGAAATTTCCCGACGCTTGCCTGAAGGTGAGCCCATGTTCGAGGAGGATGCCCTGACTGACCGCTCCCTCCGTTTTATTGCGGCAGAACTGATTCGGGAAAAAATCTTTCGCTTGGTGGGCGATGAATTGCCCTACGCCTGTACGGTCGTGATTGAAAAATGGGAAGAAGATGAAAGTGGGGCCCATATTTCTGCCTGTGTGGTGGTAGAGCGTGAAAGCCATAAACCCATTTTGCTGGGCGCCAAAGGTATGCACATGAAGCGCATTGCCAGTGAAGCCCGCCAGGATATCCGGGAGTTATTGGATAAGCCGGTGTTTCTGGAAGTTTATATCAAGGTGCGCAAAGGCTGGTCCGATAAGGAAAGCGCACTTCGCGACCTGGGATATGAGTAAACGGCAGCACCGGATACAGGATGCGCAGGCATTTTTAATGCATGCCACCAACTGGAGCGAAACCTCGATCATTGCCCAGGTTTTTGCTCGTGACTATGGTATTGTCACCGTTGTCGCCAAAGGGGCAAAGCGGCCTTATTCGGTTTTACGCCCCATTTTGTCAGCGTTCCAGCCCCTGTTGCTGTCCTGGTCAGGCCAGGGTGAAATAAAAACCCTTACCCGGGCCGAAATAGCAGGTTTGCTGCCGCTTGGGGGGCGCTCTCTTATGTCGGGCTGGTACATGAATGAATTATTATTAAAATTGTTGCCCAAGGAAGATCCCCATCAGGTGTTGTTTGATGCCTATGTCGATGCGCTGGCCCAGCTGGCCGATGGTTCACCGGCCACCGGCGCTTTGCGTCGATTTGAATGGACCCTGCTGAACGAAACCGGTTACGCCATAGAGGCTGAAACCCCAGACTTTGATGATCGCAATGCAGAGCCGGCCCTGCGCCAGGCCTTACGTGAAAGGATCAATGAGCATCTGGAAAACCGTTCCTTGTCAACACGCAAGGTACTGCTTTCCTTGCGGCATTTTTCATGATGTGATTGAATATGAACTGTTCTGTCCAATCCCGGCCAGAAAGGGTTTGCCTTATAGTTAAGGAGTCAGTTCATGCTAAGGAAGTTATCCGAGCCGCCACTTGGTGCATTTTTTTTTAAATCGGGCAATGCAATTGCCATGGCCCTGATGACGGCCGGTTTGTTATTGCCCAGGTGGGCGCAGGCTGAAGTCATTCCGGTTTCTTCCAGTATTGGGCAAGTTACCGTGTTTTCAGACCGGGCTTTGGTTAAACGGGACGGGCAGCAGCAGGTGCCGGCCGGTGAACACGAACTGGTGTTCAAAGATCTGCCATATTGGCTCGACCATCGCTCGTTACAGTTCAATGCCAAAGGCAAGCAATCCGTCCGTATTCTTGATATCAGTTCCCGGGATGATTTTCAGGCTACCAGCCAGCAAGAGCGCATTGCTGAACTGGACAGGCAAATCAAAGAAATTGAGAACCAGCTTGCCCAACTGGCAGACCAGGGCAAGCTTCTGCTGAACAAAAGCAATTATCTGGAAGCCTACCAGAAGGGCAGTGCGCAGCAAGGTAAAGATGCGCCACGGCTAAGCACAACAGAATTGCTTGAAATCATGAACTTCAGCAAGACTATTTTGGCTGAAATCCACACCGCCCAGCGTGAACTGGATAATAAAATGGCTCAATTGCAGTCAGAACTGGCTGCCTTGCAGGAAAAGCGGGGTCAAATTCCCCAGGAAGAGACGGTCAGAAGTAAAACCGTGGTGGTTCAGCTGGATGCACCGATGGCCGATAAACTGGATCTGAGCCTGTCTTATGTGGTACCTGGCGCAAGCTGGTGGCCCAATTATGACGCCAGTTTTGATTCGTCCAGCAATATGCTCAAACTGTCTTATTATGCGCAAATTTCCCAGCAAACCGGTGAAGACTGGAATAATGTCAAACTGGTTCTGTCAACCGCTCAACCCATGATTGGTGCAGTTTTGCCTGAACTGGATCCCTGGCTGGTGGATATTCGGGTTCCTCGCCCCGAGATGCCTGCTCCGGCAGCCTTGGCCAGACGCAAGGCCTTGCAGGCGATGTCAGACCAGCGGCGTTCCTCTGAATCCTTTGAACCGTTAACAGGCTCCACGATGGAGCGCGTGCAGGCTGATGCCTCATTCAATACCTCCACAGCAGAAAGGGGATTGACCAATACTGTTTTCAATATCGAAAAAACGGCAACCGTTCCCACAGGACCCGAAGATAAAAAAGTGGCCATTTCGGTCAGTGAATTTAAGGCCGGTCAAACCTATCAGCTGGTGCCTGCCTTGCAGGAAGCCGTGTTTTTAACGGTTAAGGCCACAAACAGCAATGACTATCCCCTGTTGCAGGGCGACCTGAATGCATTTTTGGATGGGCAGTTGATTGCCAGCAGCAATATCAAGACGGTATTTCCGGGGGAACCTATTGAGCTGGCCATGGGGACCGATGAGTCTATTTCCGTCAAGCGTGAACCCCTTAAGCGTTTTACTGAAAGCACGGGCTTAACTGGTAGCGGCAAACGAATCAGCTACGAATATCAAACGGTCATCCAGAATAACCGTGACCAGGCCGTTGAGCTGGTTTTGCATGACCGTTTCCCGCTTTCCCGCAATGAGAAAATTGAGATCAGGCGTATTAGCCCTTCTGACAAGGAAATAACCCTTAAGGAAGATGGCCGTTATGAGCAGTCTGTGAAGCTTGCACCCAAGGAAAAGAAAACCGTGGTACAGAAATTTTCGGTTGCGTATCCTAACGAGGTTGATGTAACGGGTTTGCCTTGACCGCTTGCATTTTGTGAGTGCTTGTTTTCTATAAAAAAACGGCGTCAGATAAACTGGACGCCGTTTTTTTGTACCCTTGAGGGGAAAATGTTCCGATTAGTCGGAGTTGCCGCCGGTAATGCCCAGAATGGACAGCAGACTGGTAAATACGTTGTAGATGTCCAGGTAAATGGCCAGGGTAGCGGAAATATAGTTGGTTTCGCCACCATTGACGATACGCTGGATATCAACCAGCATGAAGGCCGAGAAAATAATCATGGCCAGAACGGAAATGGTGAGCATCAAGGCCGGGATTTGCAGGAAAATATTGCCAATGGCCGCCAGGATAAGCACAACAGCACCAATAAACAGGGTTTTTTGCATGCCGGTGAAATCACGTTTGCTGGTGGTGGCAATAGTGGCCATAGTTGCAAAAATGGCTGCGGTGCCGCCAAAAGCCATCATGATCAGCTGGGCGCCATTGTTCATGCTAAGCACAAAGCCCAGCATGCGTGACAGCATGATACCCATGAAGAAAGTAAAGGCCATTAGCCATACAATGCCGGCACTGCTGTTTTTATTGCGTTCAACGGCAAACATCAGGCCAAATGCACCGGCCAGGAACACAATGGTGGAAACACCCGGAGACAGCATTGTGTTCAGGTTTAATTGCAATGCCAGCGCGGCACCCAGGATGGTGGGAATAAGGGAAGCGGCAAGCAACCAGTAGGTGTTTCTTAGTACCCGGTTCTTGACTGAGGGTGTGGATGCATAGTCGCCACGCGAAAGGGGCTGATTAAAATCACTCATGGAGTCTCCAGTAATACGGATGGTTGAATCAACATTGTTCTTTAGGAAAGACAGCATTAAAAGCTGACAGTTCCCTGAATTCTAACTGAATTTAACGTTGATGTTGAGGGTATTTTGCAGTCATTGGCAATATCTTCAGGGCGTGACAGAGTGTGCCTTGACTTTATTGGCAGGATTGGCTGAATATTGCTTCCAGCGCTCCCGGGCCAGTTGCTTGTCCTGTTCGTGCCCGGACACGATTTCCAGAATGCGCGCAAACTGTTCATAATCGGGGGGGCAGGCCAGATCCAGATTGAGTAGCCAGGGCGGATCTTGGCCGGGTACCAGGACATTGGCCGGATTTTCTGCCGTGGTACGAATCAAGACTGTGCTGGCATTAGGGTCTTTGGCATCAAGGTGGGGCACAAAAGCGGTTTGCTCTATGCCCCACAGGCCTTTGCTAAAAGCCTGCATGCGTTTTGCATCGGTGCAGTAAACCAGTACTTGGTGGCCTGCCTGGAAGTGCTTGTAGGCAACTTCACAGGCCTTGCGAATACGGTTTTCCGCACCAAAGGCAAAATCGATGGTTGACATTAAGATTAGTCCTGCTGCGCCAACAGGAATTCGGTTAACAAGGGAACCGGACGGCCACTGGCACCTTTTTCCTTGCCTTTGTTCCAGGCTGTGCCGGCAATGTCCAGGTGTGCCCAGCGGTAGGCTTTGGTAAAGCGAGACAGGAAGCAGGCAGCGGTGACTGAACCGGCTGGCATGCCACCAATGTTTGCCATGTCGGCAAAATTGCTCTTGAGCTGTTCCTGATAGGCATCATCAAGGGGCAGGCGCCATGCGGGGTCTTGCGCCTGTTTGCTGGCACTTAGCAATTGTTCGGCAAGGGTGTCATCGCTGGCAAACAGGCCGCTATTGACATGACCCAGGGCTACCACGCAGGCACCGGTCAGGGTGGCAATATCAATGACTGCCGATGGCTTGAAGCGTTCGGCATAGGTTAGGGCGTCACATAGGATCAGGCGGCCTTCGGCATCGGTGTTAAGGACTTCAATGGTTTGGCCCGACATGCTGGTAATCACATCACCCGGTTTGGTGGCTTTGCCATTGGGCATGTTTTCGGTGGCAGGAATAATGCCGATCACATCACGGGTAAGTCCGATTTCGGCGATGGCCCTTAAAACGCCAAAAACGCTGGCGGCACCGCACATGTCGAATTTCATTTCGTCCATGCCTATGCCGGGTTTAAGGGAAATGCCGCCGGTATCAAAAGTAACGCCTTTGCCCACCAGCACAATCGGGCCTTCTTCTTTTTTGGTATTGTTGTCGGCGGTGTATTTCAGCACGATAAAGCGTGGAGGCTGTTCGGAGCCGGCCGCGACAGAAAGGAAGGAGCCCATTTTAAGCGCTTCGATCTGTTTTTTTTCAAGGACTTCGGCTTTAATGGTCTTGAATTCCTTGGCCAGCATTTTGGCCTGTTCACCCAGGTAAGCGGGCGTGCAGATATTGGCAGGCAGGTTGCCCAGCTGGCGGGTGACAATCATGCCGTTGGCAATGGCGGCGCCTTGTGCTGCACCGGCTTTGGCCAGTTTGTCATCTTTGCGGTCGGTAATGAAGGTGATTTTTTTAAGCGGATGTGGGGTGGGGCGGTTGTCCATGCTAAATGTACCTTCATACTGGTACAGTGCATTGCCAATGGCACGGGCGGCCAGGCGTGCGCGCATCTGAATGTCCAGGTCCTTGCAGGGCTCTTCGAGCAGGGCGCTGGTGGCATCGGTCAAGGAGGCTTCTATGCAATAGGCGGCAATGCTGGCATGTGCCTTGAGCAGGGCATTCGCGTTATAATCTTCTTTTTTACCCAAGCCAACCAAAATAACACGTTCAGCCTTGACACCTTCAAGATTTCGCAAAACCAATATACTGCCAAGCGTGGCCTTGAATTCTTTTTTAAGCACGGTTTTTATGCTTTCATAACTGGCGCGGTTGATAATGTCAGCCGCTTCGCTTAACAGGCCATCGGTGTAGACGCCAATAAACAGGGCGGTAGCCTTGAGTTGTTGCAATGATCGGGTTGATTGTGTGTTAAATTCCATTTTATATTTACCTAAGGCGTCAATAAAGACGTTTATTATCTCGCAAGATGAATCATGTCGCTATTTAAACGATCGGTTGTCGCTGAAATAACCAGCCATGTCGGTGTCGTGTTTTCCACGCTAATTGTCGTATGGTTAAGTGTATTACTAGTCAGGCTATTGGGGCAAGCCGCCGAAGGCAGCATTGGTGCCGATATTGTATTTGGTATCGCCGCATTGTCCAGTATTACGGCACTGCCAACCATACTATCCGTTTCCCTGTTTATTGCCGTCTTGTCAACCATCTCGCGCAATTATCGGGAATCTGAAATGGTGGTGTGGTTTGCCAGCGGCGTTTCCCTGCTCGACTGGATCCGGCCGGTGCTGCGGGTGGCTATTCCGGTTTGCCTGCTGATTGCCGTGCTGACCTTGCAGGCCTCGCCCTGGGCCTACCGGCAAATAGAAGAATATCGCCAGCGCTTCGAACATCGCTCTGATGTTGCCAAAATCGCATTTGGCCAGTTTATCGAATCAGAACAGGGCAAGCGGGTGTTCTTCATCGAGGCGCCCGTCAATCCTGAAGATGAAATGGGCAAAGTGTTTGCCAGGGTTTACGATGAGAATTGGTACACCACCATTACTTCCGATAACGCGCATTTGCGCGAAGAAGAAAATGGTGACCGTTTTCTGGTTCTGGGCCCCGGTAACCGCTATGACATGAAGCCCGGCAGTGCCGAGTTTCGCATGATCAAGTTTGACAACTACACCATGCGCCTGGAAAGCAAGGGTGGCGCAGGTGCCGAAGAAAATATCCGGAATGCCGCCTTGAATGTGATGAAAGCCAGACCGACGGGCAGCCTGCTCCAGGATCAAACCAGTAAAAGCGATTCACAAATCATGTGGCGTATTTCATTGCCATTGGCTGCGCTTAACCTGGCTTTGCTGGCCATTCCGCTAGGGGCGGTGAATCCTCGGCTTGGGCGTTCAGGAGATTTGGTGTTGGCGGGGCTGATTGGTTTGCTTTACATGAATACCATGAATCTGGTCAGGGGGTGGATAAGCAGTGACAAAATAGACATGATGGTTGGTATGGTCTTGTTGCATGGCGCAGTGTTGTTGCTGTGTGTGTATTTATTCCGCAAACGCCTGACCCTGAAAAAGCCTAAGGAACAGAAAGTATAAATATATAGCTAAAAGTTATAATTAATAAGATTTATATAACTTATAATCTATCTAAATTAAGGATAGATCGCTATGAATTTACAGCAATTTCGTTTTATCAGGGAAACGATCAGAAGAAATTTCAATCTGACGGAAGCCTCCCGGGTTTTGTTTACTTCCCAGCCCGGGGTTTCCAAGGCCATCATCGAATTCGAAGATGAGTTGGGTATTAAGATTTTTGAGCGGCATGGCAAGCGTATCAAGGGCTTGACCAAGCCGGGTGCTGCCGTTGCCAGCATTATTGACCGTATCATGCGTGAAGTGGATAACCTGAAAAAAGTCAGTGATGAATTTGCCAGGCGCGATGAAGGGAGCCTGGTAATTGGTTGTACCCATACACAGGCCCGTTATTTTCTGCCCAAGGTTATTCCCGAATTCAGAAAGCGTTTTCCCAAGGTGCGTGTGTCACTGGCTGAAGGCAGTCCTTCTCAATTGGCCAATATGGTTTTGCAGGAACAGGCAGACCTTGCCCTGGCCACTGAAACTTTGGCCAATGTCGAGGGCCTGACCACTTTGCCTTGTTACTCATGGGAGCACACGCTGGTGGTACCGCCCGATCATCCTCTAACCAGCCTGACTTCAACCCAGGCTAAAAATATTACCCTTGAGCAGGTGGCGCAGTATCCAATTATTACTTATGATCGTGCTTTTACGGGCCGGAATTCAATAGACAGTGCTTTTGCAAGCAAGGGGATTGTGCCTGACATTGTGCTGGAAGCGCTTGATGCCGATGTGATCAAAACCTATGTTGATGTTGAAATGGGCGTGGGTATTATTGCGGGTGTTGCTTTTGATCCCAGAAGGGATCCTGGCCTGGTAGGTATTCCTGTCGGTCATTTGTTTGGTGAGCACGTGACGCGCATCGGTCTGAAAAAAGGGATGTTTTTACGGGATTATGTGTATGCGTTCCTGAATATGTGTGCACCAAACCTGACCCGTGAAAACATTGATAACGAGGTGGTTTTTGAGGATGTGGAGTAAAGCCCGGTTTGTTTACTCTTTTAGGGCCCGTCGCAGGATTTTACCTACATTGGTTTTGGGCAGCTCATCCCTGAATTCCACCAGTTTGGGCACTTTGTAGGCCGTCAGGCTTTGGCGACAGAAATCAATCAATTTTTTTTCTGTCAGCGATGGGCTTTTGCGCACCACGAACACCTTCACAATCTCTCCGGCTGCACCGTTGTCGACACCTACGGCCACTACTTCCCGTACCTCGGGGTGGCTGGCTACCACCTCTTCAATTTCGTTAGGATACACATTAAAACCCGAGACAATAATGATGTCTTTTTTCCGGTCAACCAGATAGACAAATCCTTCTGCATCAACATAGCCCATGTCCCCGGTATGCAAGAAACCATCCTGGTCAAAAATCTTTTGGGTTTCTTCCGGATTGTTCCAGTAACCTTTCATGACTTGCGGGCCTTTGACACAGATTTCGCCTATTTCTCCAGTGCCCATTTCACGACCGTTATCATCACGAATGGACAGTTCGGTAGAGGGAAGGGGTAATCCGATTGAACCATTGAATTCAGACCTGCCCAGCGGGTTAATGGTAACCGCTGGCGAGGTTTCGGTTAAGCCATAAGCCTGCGAGAGGGGTTTGCCCGTGACTATTTTCCAGCGCTCGGCAACTGGACGCTGCACGGCCATGCCACCACCCAGTGTAAAGTGCAAATGGCTGAAATCAAGATTGCTAAAGTTCTCGTCATTAAGCAAGGCATTGAACAGGGTATTGACGCCGGTGAGGGCGGTAAAAGGATACTTTCCAATTTCCCTGACCAAGGCCGGAACGTCGCGCGGGTTCAGGATCAGCAGGTTGCGGGCCCCCAGCATCAGGAAGGTCAGGCAGTTGGCCGTGAGGGCAAAGATATGGTAGAGCGGCAGGGCGGTAATAATAAAATCTTTGCCCTCGGCAGTGTATGGTTTTACCCAGGCATAGGCCTGGCAGACGTTGGCCACCATATTGCCATGGCTTAGCATGGCCCCTTTGGCAACCCCGGTTGTGCCGCCGGTATATTGTAAAAAGGCAATGTCGTTATGGCCAAGTGTCGGGGGCGTAAAGGGCAGTTTGCCTGATCCGTTTAAAATGGACGTTAACTGGACGGGATTGGGTAGAGACCATTTTGGCACCCTGTGTTTTACGTGCCGTACCATAAAATTCATGACATGCCCTTTCAGTCCCAGCATATCGCCAATAGCGGTCACGATAATGGTTTTCAGCGAGGTCAGCTTTGGCAGCGCTGCCTGCAGGGTGGCGGCAAAGTTTTCAACAATTACAATGACTTCAGCCTCTGAGTCGTTAAGCTGATGTTCAAGTTCATGGGCCGTGTACAGGGGGTTGCAATTAACCACGGTGCAACCGGCCCGCAAGGCGCCAAACAGGCAAACCGGGTACTGGAACAGGTTGGGCATCATCAGGGCAATGCGGGTGCCCGGTTTGATGCCCCGGCTTTGCAACCAGGCGGCAAAGTTTCTGGACAGGCTGGCCAGTTGCGCATAGCTAAGGCTTTTGCCCATGGAAATATAGGCGGTTAAAGGGGCAAACTTTTGACAGCTCTGGTTGAAGATGTCCACCAATGATGAGTAGCAGGTTGCATCAATTTCAGCCGGGACGCCCGGTGGATAGTTGGTAATCCATGTTTTTTTCATTATTTTGTCCCCCTTCTGTTCTATTGTTATAACGAGTATGTACAGATAAGTATAGCCGAGGCCAATGGCGGTTTTTTCAGGGGATTTTCCCGAAGTTGGTTTTGCGGTAATGAAGCGGTCCCCCTCTGAATGGGGCAAATCCGGTGCCAAAAATAATGCCCGCATCGGTCAGATCGTCATCTTCGGTAATGCCTTTTTCGGTTTGCCGTCTGGCCTGTTCAATTAATGGCGTAATCAGGCGCTGGGTTAATCCATCCGGAACGGGTTTGTTTGAACGGATGCCATGCTTTCTGTCTTTCCAGTTATAAAACCCTTCTCCGGTCTTGATGCCCAGCTTGTTTTGCGCCACCAGGCGAGTTATGCAGTTGGGGACGGGTTTGCCAGTCGACAATTGCGTGCCAGCCGCCAGGGCAATATCCAGTCCTACCGTATCAGCCAGCTCAATGGGGCCCATTGGCATGCCAAATGCAAGCATGGCCTTATCAATGACTTCGGGGTCAATTCCTTCATCAACACAGTGCATGGCTTCCAGCATATAGGGGGCCAGCACTGCATTAACCAGGAATCCTGGGGTGTCTTGTACTGGCAGTGGCAGTTTGCCAATTTGGCCAGCAAAGGCGCAGGCACGGTCAATGGTTTGCGGGCTGATGCCTTCGGCATGCACAATTTCAACCAGTGGCATTTTTGCGACAGGATTAAAGAAATGAATGCCCAGAAAACGCTCCGGCCGTTTCAGGCCGCTACGTAGCGCCTGAATAGAAAGGCTTGAAGTATTGCTGGCCAGGAAGGCATCCGGTTTCATCAAGGCTTCAAGCTTTTGGTAAAGCTCCTGTTTAGCTTGGATGTTTTCATAAATGGCTTCAATCACCAGGTCAGCGGTGGCGATACCGTGTCCGTCTGGATCAGGAATCAACCTGTCGCGGGCGGCTTGGGCAGTCAGTCGGTCTTTGCGGGCAAATAGCGGGGCGGCGGCCTTGAAAGCGTTCGCAATGCGGCTGTAATCGGTGTCTTGCAGGGTGGTTTTGATGCCTTGCAAGGCGCACCAGGCCGCAATGGCGCCACCCATGACGCCAGCCCCAATCACATGCACCTGCAAAACCGGTGGCAGGCCGCTTTGCTTGCCAAATGCTTTCAGCCTTTCCTGCAATTGAAAGACCCGGATCAGGTTGGCGGTGACGGGAGAGCTCAACAGCCGGTTGACAATATCCGGTGCTGCCAGGCCATTACCGTTGTGCTGTTCCCATAAATCAATAATTGCCCGGGGTGCGGGGTAATGGGCATCGGGATCTTTGCGGGCCACGTTTTTTCGGGCCTGGCGGGCAACCAGCCTTTTAAGGGGCTGCCTGTTAAGCCATTTGGCCAGCCCTTTGGCCTGGCGGCGCGGTCGTCCCGACAACACCCACTCGGCCGCGCTTTGGCGGGCCACGCGCGGGGCAACCACCCAATCAACCAGCCCCAGTGACTGGGCCTTGCGGGCATCCAGGGTCCTGCCGGTCAGGATCATGTCCAATGCGGCCTGTGGGCCAATTAAGGCAGGCAGCCGCATAAGGCCACCCCAGGCAGGGTAGATGCCCAGCATGACTTCAGGCAAGCCCAGAGCGGGTGTGGGCGTGTCAATCAATAGACGGTATTTAGAGGCAAGGGCCAGTTCCAGGCCGCCACCCAGGCAGGTGCCGTGGATCAGCGCAAGCGTGGGAAAGGGCAGTTTTTCAATGCGGTTGAACAGGCTCCAGCCCCGTTCAATCAGTTGTTTTCCATCATAGGGGCTACTGAAATTAGAAAATTCCTTAATATCGGCACCGGCAATAAAGCTGTTGCTTTTGCCCGATAAAAAGACCAGACCCCTGATGGTATGCTGCCCCAGATGGTCAAGGGCCGTTTTCAGTTCTTCCATGGCCTGGGTGGACAGCGCATTCATGCTGCGTTCGGGGCAGTTGATGCTGAGCCAGGCAATTTGCCTCTCATCAATCAGCAACGACCAGTTCTTTACATTAAGTTCTGTGCTCATGGCTCATCCTTCATGGTTTCTATCAGCATGGCGCCACCCTGGCCACCGCCAATGCAAATGGTGGCAACCCCCTTGGACAGATTACGTGCCCGAAGGGCATGCAGCAGGTGCAAGACGATGCGGGCACCCGATGCGCCAACTGGATGGCCAATCGCAATCGCGCCACCATCGACATTCAGTTTCTCTTGATCCAATGTGCCCCAGGCCGGGGTGTTGAAATGTTCCTGGCAATACTCTTCGCTTGCAAAGGCGCGGATGCAGCCCAGGACCTGGGCTGCAAAAGCCTCATTGATCTCCCATAGGTCGGGGTCTTGCAAGCGTAAGCCATTACGTTGCAAAAGCGGTATGCTGGCATGCACGGGGCCCAGTCCCATCTGGGCGGGGTCAAGGGCAGCCCATTGGCTGTCGGTAATTTTTCCTATTGGCTGCAGGCCCCATTTTTGTACCGCCTCTGCGGAGGCCACTATCAGGGCTGCGGCGCCATCGCTGACCTGTGAGCTGTTGCCAGCCGTGATATTACCACTGGGGCGGTCGAATACCGCTTTTAGTTTGGCCAGTTTGTCGGGGGTGGAATCACGGCGAACCCCGTCATCGTCAGTATAAAGATTGCCCTGGGCATCAATGATGGGGGTGATTTCATCAAATTGCTTGCAGTTTTGCGCTTCGATAGTGCGTTGGTGACTGCGGACGCTATAGGCGTCCATTTCCTGGCGGGTAATGCCAAATTTCCAGGCCAGGTTCTCGGCCGTTTGGCCCATGGAGATGCCAACCACCGGGTCATTTAAACCCTTAAGCAAACCAATGACAGGGGCAAGATAAGCAGGCCTGAAGGTACGAATGGCATGCAATTTCTGTATCGGTTTTTTGGCCGTATTCCATTGGCTTAGCCAATTAACCATTTTGTCGGAAAACAGGATGGGTGCATGGGACAGTGCATCGGTACCGACTGCCAGCACCAGATGCGAGCGGCCGGTTTGTATGTTGGTCAGGGCGCTGTCCAGCGCCTGCATGCCCGAGGCACAATTGCGCATGACTGTCCAGGCGGGTACGTGATAGCCGGTGCCAATACGCAAGCCAACAACCCGGCCGATATTGGTTTCATCAGTAGAAGGAGACGCGCAGCCCACAATGACCTCATCCAGGTCAGAGGCACTGAAGGATTGGCGCAACAAGAGGCTGCGGCTGGTTTGTACGGCCAGTTCGCTAGCCGAAAAAGGACCCGGAGCATTACGCGCTTTCAGAAACGGGGTTCTGGCACCATCAATAATATAGACGGGTTTGAAAGTCATGGTCGGTCTCCTTGATAGGTGTTCCGGATATTCATGAAGGCGGCCGGGTTTCGCAAGTCTTTGGGGAAATCATCTACATGGATGACGATATCCCTGAGCCGGTTACGGGTTACCAGCAATTCATATTCCTCGGCACTGATGCGGTTCATGTCGAAGGCAAGCCGGGCAATATCCCTGATGTTGGCATCGGGATGATTTTTGAATATGCCATTTTTTTCATCTTGACGGATTTTGGCTTCAACCGGTTCAGCCTTGATGGCATAAACCAGGGCCTGTTCGAGGGCGCCCACTGGATCTTCAGGATTGGCAGGCAGATAACAGTTGGCGGTCAGGCGGTCACGGGTGCTGCCCGGTTGCATCAGCTGTTTGCAAATGGGGCTATCAAGCGCATCAACCGGTGCGGAAAATGACGGGCCCCAGGGAAAGCTGACCAAACGCAATAACAAGCCAAGGACCCGGTTTGGAAAATTGCGGCAGGTTTGCAGCAGGGCTGTTTGCGCATCAAACAGGCACTGCTGGACGGCTTTGTGCACCAAGGGTAGCTCATCATGCTGGCGGCCGTTGCTTTCGTATTGCTTAAGCACGCAGGAGGCAATATAAAGCTGGGCCAGGACATCGCCCAGCCGGGCGGATATTTTTTCACGGCGCTTCAGCTTGCCACCCATGGACAGCATGGTGATATCGGCCATGAAAGCGAGCATGCCGGATAGTCGGGTGAGCTGACGGTAGTACATCATGGTTTCGGGGGCGGCCTGGTGACGCAGGGTAAATATCCTGGCCCCCAATAGGCCGCTGGCCAGAGTGCGCAGGCCATTGCGGGTGCTGAACCCGATATGTTGCCAGAAAAGCCGGTCAAAGTTGTCCAGGGACGTGACGGGGTCTGCTTCCTGCGCGGCTTGCATTTCCTTTAATATATAGGGGTGACAGCGGATGGAACCCTGGCCGAAAATGATCAGGCTGCGGGTCAGGATGTTGGCACCTTCCACGGTAATGCCAATGGGGATCTGCTGGTACGCACGTCCCAAAAAATTGGAAGGTCCCAGACAGATTCCCTTTCCGCCAATAATGTCCATGGCGTCATTAACAACGCTGCGGGCGCGTTCGGTAACATGGTATTTGGCGATTGATGACACCACCGAAGGTTTTTCGCCCAGATCAACGGCGCCTGCTGTCATAATGCGAACGGCATTGCTGGCATACGTATTGGCGCCCATGCGGGCAAGCACCTCCTCAACCCCTTCGAAGCGGCCAACCGGCAGGTTGAATTGCGTGCGGATACGGGCGTAGGCGCCCACCGTGCGAACGGCCAGTTGCGACATTCCCACGTTGGACGATGGCAGGGAAATGGCGCGGCCGGCAGCCAGGCATTCCATCAGCATGCGCCAACCTTGCCCAGCCATTGCGGGGCCGCCAATAATAAAGCTCAATGGCATGAAAACTTCTTTGCCCCGGGTGGGGCCGTTCATGAACATGGCGTTAAGCGGGAAATGCCGTCGGCCTATTTCCACGCCAGGATGGTCGTGTGGAACCAGTGCGCAGGTTATCCCGATTTCTTTTTGTTCGCCCAGCAAGGCATCGGGATCGTACAGCCTGAAAGCCAGGCCTAGCAGGGTGCAGACAGGTGCCAGGGTGATGTAGCGTTTGTCCCAGCTCACGCGCATACCCAGCACTTCTTCACCTTCCCAAAGGCCTTTGCAGACCACCCCGCTATCGGGAATGGCGGCGGCATCAGAGCCGGCCCAGGGGCTGGTCAGTGCAAAGGCAGGAATTTCCTGTCCACTGGCAAGCCGTGGCAGGTAGTAATTTTTTTGTTCGGGGGTGCCATAATGAACCAGGAGTTCAGCAGGGCCCAGGGAGTTGGGCACCATGACAGAAACCGCCAGTGCCGAGTTTCGGGTGGACAGTCGGGTAATGACTTCTGAGTGGGCAAATGCCGAAAAACCAAGACCCCCATACTGTGCTGGAATAATCATGCCCAGAAACTTTTTTTCTTTTATGTATTGCCAGGCTGCTGCGGGCAAATCCAGGTCTTGGGTGGTCACTTCCCAGTCATTCACCAATGAACAGGCATGTTCAACTTCATTGTCCAGAAAAGCCTGCTCTTGCGCAGTCAGGGTGGGGACCGGATAGTCCATCAGCTTTTGCCAGTTGGGGCATCCGCTAAACAGTTCGGCATCCCACCAGACTGTGCCGGCCTCGATCGCTTCCTTTTCGGTGAAAGACATTGGAGGCAGTACTTTTTTGAATGCCTTCAGTATGAAGGCACTGATGGTGTTTTTGCGCCAGTTACGCAATTGCTGAAAGAGGAGCACAGAAACCTCCTGGCAGAAAATATATTTATCGAGCCAGCAATCAGGGCACAATGACTTTGTCATTGTTGTGTATATGAGAATGGACTTCTCATGAGTATGGTACCACTGCGGCAAGGCTTCTGCACTTATTGGCAGAAGCCTGATCTGTGCAAAAATATCTTGTAATTGATAATCATTCTCATCTATAATTTAGCTCATCTAAAGGAGAGTTTGTAATGAGTATGAGCATGAATGCGGTAATTGTAGGAGCGGATCGTTTGGGAAATATCCCCAGTTTGCTTAAAGATCATAATATTGAAATCAGGCAACATATTAGTGGCAGGGATCCTGCGCATCAGAAAAAAACCTATCAGCTACCCAGTGGTACACAGGTGGTTATTTTGTTGACCGATTTTCTGGGTCATAATGTGATGAAGTCTTTTCGTTCAGCGGCCCAGCGTGCGGGGGTCCCCGTTGTTGCATGCCGACGTTCGCTAGGCAGTATGCAGCAGGCATTGACACTATGTGGGTACAGGTGCTGCGAGCGTTGCCCGCAAAGACAGGTCGAGAGGCATTGATGGCCCGGAGTGAGAAGCAGCCCATTAACAATGATGTCCCGAGCCAGAATTAAAAAACCTCATCGGCGTGATGCCGATGAGGTTTTTGGGTTTTCTGACGCTGGCTCTTAGTATGCTGCCAGGGTACGGCCTTCAAGACGGCGCGCACCGTTATAGCGTTTTGTCCAGTAAGCGTTGCTCATGTCTTCAACACGGACAACGGTTCCGGTACGTGGGGAGTGGACGAATTTGTTGGCACCCAAATAAATGCCTACATGGGAATAGGTAAATCCGCGGGTGTTAAAGAAAACCAGGTCTCCGGGTTTAAGGGAATCTTTGGATACCTTTAGGCCAATGCCTGCCATTGATTGAGAGTTGCGTGGCAGGTTAACCCCCATGTATTTGCTGGCGGTATAGTAAATAAAGCCGCTGCAGTCAAAACCGGTGCTTGGGGTTGTGCCACCAAAACGATAGCGTACGCCCAGATAGTTCAGGGCTGCCTGAGCCAGTTCACTGGATCCGGATTTATTGATGCTGATAGAAGCGTCCCTGTTTAAGCGATCCATTTTGGCCTGTACAATCAGGTCGCCAATAGGGTCGGACAGTTTGGGAGACCAGTTGATATTGGTATCTGGCAGGGGGTATTGTTCGCTGACCTCAACCGCTTGATCAAGGGAAATGGACTGTTGGGTGTTAACGAGGTGCCGGATTGGATCTTCGGAAACATTTTGTGCTGAAGCTGCATTGCTAAGGGTTATGCAAGAGATTGCAAGTAGAAAATGGCCGCAATAAGCCATTATCCCCCGTTGATGCGTGGGTAATTGTGGATGCATAGTCGTAACATATAATTAAAAGTGTAAGGTATTCGTACTTGCTTTATCCAAAAAGCTTAGTGAATTCTATAGAAAAATCAATAACATCGCAAGTAATTTGCCCTTTGTATTGCTTTCATTAAGGCGGGATTTTTTGTGTTTTTCATAGGTAAAATTATTGAACACAAGAAAAGGCGCTTTATTATGAGTGATTGGCTGGTTTTTGCAGGGAGTTAGGGATATTTGTTATTAAATTCTTTTATTTGTCATGTTTTTGTGGTTAATTTGATTGAAATTAAACAAATAAGTATGAATTTGTATCTGTGGTAAAAAACATGAAAAAAGACGCCATTGCTTGAATGGCGTCTTTGGTATTTTAATGATATGTAAATCCCGGTTTTACTGCTGCCTGCTCAGCCCTATTTGGGCCAGGCCGGGCAAATGATTACCCGGTAATTACATGCCACTGTAAACAGGACCTTCACCACCCTGTGGTGCCACCCAAACAATGTTCTGGGTGGGGTCTTTAATATCACAGGTTTTGCAATGAACGCAGTTTTGGGCGTTGATTTGCAGTTTATCTTCGCCGTTATCGTCTTTGATAAACTCGTAAACGCCGGCAGGGCAATAGCGCTGTTCGGGACCTGCATAAACCTTCAGGTTGGTGTCAACCGGAATATCGGGGTTTTTCAGGGTTAGGTGAATGGGTTCATTTTCATCATGGTTGGTGTTGGAAATGAACACGGAACTCAGGCGATCAAAAGTGATTTTGCCATCGGGTTTGGGGTATTCGATTTTTGCGCATTCCGCAGCCGGTTTCAGACATTCATGATCAGCCTTGGTGCGATGAATGGTCCATGGCATTTTGCCCTGGAAAAGCAGTTGTTCGACACCGGTCATGATGGTGGCTACGGTACGGCCTTTTTTGAACCATTGCTTGAAGTTGCGCGCCTTGTTCAGTTCTTTATATAGCCAGGACTGTTCGAAGGCGATGGGGTAATCGCTTAAGATGTCGTGGCTGCGTTCGGCAACCAGTGCATCGTACAGGGCTTGTGCGGCCAGTGCGCCGGTTTTGATGGCGGCATGGCTACCCTTGATGCGTGATGCATTCAGGAAGCCGGCTTCGCAACCCACCATGGCGCCACCCGGGAATACCAGTTTGGGTAGGGAAAGCAGGCCGCCAGCGGTAAGGGCGCGGGCACCATAAGCAATACGTTTGCCATTCTCAAAATAAGGCTTGATGCTGGGGTGTGTCTTGTAGCGCTGGAATTCTTCAAAAGGAGACAGCCATGGGTTGGCGTAATCAAGGCCTACTACCATGCCCACCACAACAATGTTGTTATCAAGGTGATACAGGAAGGTGCCGCCATACGTGTCCGAATCAAGTGGCCAGCCGGCAGTATGAATAACCAGGCCAGGTTTGGATTTGGCCGGGTCGATTTCCCACATTTCTTTAATGCCAATGCCATAGCTTTGCGGATCGCGGCCTTGGTCCAGATTGAATTTTTCAATTAACTGACGACCCAGCTGACCACGCGACCCTTCGGCAAAAATCGTGTATTTGGCCAGTAATTCCATGCCAGGCTGGTAATGGTCGGAATGGCTGCCGTCACGATTCACACCCATATCACCCGTGGCTACGCCACGCACGGCACCTTTGTCATCGTACAGGATTTCGGTGGCGGCAAAACCGGGGAAAATATCCACTCCAAGGCTTTCTGCCTGCTCGCCCAGCCAGCGGGTGACATCACCCAGACGGACAATGTAGTTGCCTTCATTCTTGAAGCAGGGGGGCAGCATCCAGTGGGGGGTCTTGCGGGCACCGGTTTCGCTAAGGAAAAGAAACTCATCTTCCTTGACTGCGGTGTCCAGCGGTGCACCTTTTTCTTTCCAGTCGGGAATCAGCTCGTCAAGGGCCAGTGGATCCATGACAGCGCCTGAAAGAATATGGGCGCCAATTTCACCGCCTTTTTCCAGTACACAGACGGAAATATCTTTATTGTTTTCGTTGCTTAATTGCTTGAGCTTGATGGCGGTTGAAAGACCTGCAGGTCCTCCACCAACAACCACTACATCATATTCCATTGACTCGCGTTCAGACATGAGCGCCAACTCCTTATATAGATTGTAAATTTCCAGATTCCATGATTGTATTGTAATGAATCGGTTTATGCAGTGAAAAACATCAAAATTCACGCGATAAAAAAAATGTCAATCTAAATCTGATAGAGTTAACAGCTTATTGAGTATCAAAAACAAAAGGACATAAATGGATAATTTGTGCTTGCCTGCAGATTTGGCGGGAAGTTTTAATAATGGGATTCATTCTTTTTCATTTGCCATGCGCTGGGGCGATATGGATATGCTGGGGCACCTGAACAATACCGTTTACTTCCGGGCCATGGAGGAAGCGCGTATTGAATTCATCAACGCCATACGACCTTATTTTGAGGCGGGTACTGGCGTGGTGGTGGGGCATCTTTCCTGTGATTTTCTGCGTCCCATGAATTATCCGGGCAATGCTTTGGTCATGCATGAGTTAACCCGTATGGGGCGTTCAAGCATGGAACATAAAATTACCATCGAAAAAGAAGGTCAACCGGGTGTTGTTTATGCATCAGCCCGTTCGGTTCTGGTTTTGTCCAATTTGGCTACCGGCCGTTCCTGCTCATGGAGCGAGCAAATGCGTGAGGTAATCCAGGAACTGTTCAGTCAGGACTAGCTGTTTTTAGTGTATTCCCCAATTCAGGGAAAAGCGGAAACTATGGTATTAGTAGCGATTGACCGCTTTATATTTAATACGAAGGAAAATAGATGGATAAGGTGTATCAAAGCGCCAGCCTGGCCTTAAAGGACATTGTCGCTGATGGACAAATGATAGGAGTTGGGGGGTTTGGTTTATGTGGAATTCCAGAGGCACTCATCGCTGCGCTCAGGGATTCGGGCGTTAAAAACCTTACTTGTGTCAGCAATAATGCCGGTGTAGACGGTTTTGGTCTGGGGCAGTTGTTAACCACCCGACAAATCCGCAAAATGATTGCTTCTTACGTGGGTGAAAATAAAGAGTTTGAACGTCAATACCTGTCGGGCGAACTGGAGCTTGAATTTACACCGCAAGGCACCCTGGCTGAAAAGTTGCGTGCTGGTGGAGCGGGTATCCCTGCATTCTTTACCCGTACCGGTGTGGGTACCCTGGTTGCCGAGGGTAAGGAAATCCGCGAGTTTGATGGCCACAACTATGTCATGGAGCGTTCGCTTGTTCCTGATGTGTCGCTGGTAAAAGCCTATATTGCCGATCGCAGTGGCAATCTGGTGTTCCGTAAAACCGCCCGCAACTTCAATCCGAATGTCGCGATGGCAGGCAAGATCACGGTTGTTGAAGTTGAAAAAATCGTTGAAACCGGCGAACTCGATCCGGATCAGGTACATCTGCCCGGTATTTACGTACACCGTATCGTGCTCAATGAAAATCCGGAAAAACGTATTGAACAACGCACTGTCCGTCAGGCATAAGGAGAACAAGAATGGCTTGGAGTCGTGAAGAGATGGCAGCGCGTGCTGCCAAAGAATTGCAAGATGGTTTTTATGTCAACCTGGGTATTGGCTTGCCCACCCTGGTCGCTAACTATGTTCCTGAAAACATGGAAGTATGGCTGCAGTCTGAAAATGGCCTGCTGGGCATTGGACCTTTCCCAACCGAAGAAGAGATTGATCCGGACTTGATCAATGCTGGCAAACAAACCGTGACCACGTTAGCGGGGTCTTCTATTTTTTCATCGGCAGATTCATTCGCCATGATTCGTGGTGGCAAAATCAATCTGGCCATTTTGGGTGCCATGCAGGTTTCCGAAAAAGGCGACCTGGCCAACTGGATGATTCCCGGCAAAATGGTCAAGGGCATGGGCGGTGCCATGGACCTGGTAGGCGGGGTGGGTCGTGTTTTGGTCCTGATGGAACACGTTGCACGCAAGAAAGACGGTACTGAAGACCTGAAGATCTTGCCAGAATGTACCTTGCCCCTGACCGGCGTGGGTGTTGTCAACATGATCATTACTGATCTGGGCGTTCTGGAAGTGACTGAAAATGGTTTGAAACTGCTTGAGCTGGCGCCGGGCGTCACCGTTGAGGAACTGCAGTCAAAAACCGGTGTGGAAGTGGATGTTGCGGCTTTCGCCTAAGGTGAGCGGCTGCTTTGCCTTGGCCTGTATGTGCTAAAAGCAAAGCAATTATTCTGTAGCTTGCCACCATACCAACATTAACCCCGTCTTTTGCCATTGGTAGTGTACGGGGTTTTCTATGCCTGCTTTTTCAAGGCAGCCAGTGCGAGCAGTAACCAGCCAAGCAAGAAGCTTACCCCGCCAATGGGCGTAATGGCACCCAGAGCAGGCGTATTGGTTAATACCAATAAATAAAGGCTGCCGCTAAAAATCACAATACCGGCCGTCAGAAAACGGGCCGCCCATTTTTGCAAGACAGGCGCAAGATAGGTGCTTATTGCCACCAGCATAAACAGACCCAGGCTGTGCGTCATTTGATACAGCACACCCGTATGCCATACCGTCAATCTTTCTGGGCTTACCATGGCTTTCAGGGCATGGGCACCGAAAGCGCCAAAGGCAACTGAAACCAGGCAACTAAGCGCGGCGAATACAATATAAAAACGGGCATTCATGATCACTTCCTTAAAGTTTCAATAAAAAACAGAAAACACTATAAGCGTATCCGTTAAAAAATTCCACGGTTTGGGTTTTTTGGCTGAAGTCTATTGCTGGCTGGTGTATCTTATTCAACATCCATTTAATGGTTTTTGGCCTGATGTTTATTATGCGTGGCAGGCCTGCTGATTTGTTGGTTGGGAAAATGAATTTATTCAAACAAAGAATTGCGCTATTGCGTGAGCGGATGACAGAACTTGGTCTTGATGCCTATATTGTTCCTTCTGCGGATCCGCATTTATCCGAATATCTCCCTGAGCACTGGCAGGCCCGGACCTGGCTAAGTGGCTTTGACGGTTCGGCGGGAACCCTGCTGGTAACCACTCATTTTGCCGGTTTATGGACCGACAGCCGCTACTGGGAACAGGCCCGGGCCCAGCTTGAAGGCAGTGATATTGCCCTGATGCAACAGGGGCAGGAGGGTGTGCCAGACTTGAATGACTGGCTATGCAGTCAATTGCAGCCAGGAATGAAGGTGGGTGCAGATGGTTTTACCCTTAGCATGCGTGGCGCTCAGGATTTGCAAAATACCTTGAAGAGCGTCCCGGCACAGGTTTGCTGGAGCGAAAAATTGCTGGATAATATTTGGCATGACAGGCCCGCTTTGCCAGTTAAAGCGGTGTACGAGCATGAAGCGCCTTTTGTATCGCAAAGCAGGGTTGAAAAGCTACGTCTGGTTCGTAAGGCGATAGACCAGTTGGGTGCGCAGTGGCATCTGGTTTCGTCGCTGGATGATATTGCCTGGATCTTGAATTTACGCGGTTCCGATGTGTCGTACAATCCGGTTTTTCTGTCTTATCTGCTGATTGGCCCCGAACAATGCGAGCTGTTTGTTGAGCAGGCCAAGTTGAATCCGGTTCTTATTGAAAAGCTGGCTGCCGAACATATTCTTATCAGGCCTTACAACGGGATTACTCAGGCGCTTGCCGGTCTTGAGGGCAAGGGTGAACTGTTGATTGATCCAGCGCGCACCACGATTGGCATTTGTCAGGCGGCTGCCAGCCTGACGCTTGTAGAGGCACTGAATCCATCGCAATTGTTCAAGTCACGTAAAACCGTCGCCGATATTCAGAATGTGCGTAACGCGATGGAGGCCGATGGTGCTGCCTTGTGCGAGTTTTTTGCTTGGTTTGAACAGGCCATGGCTAACGGTGAAGTCGTGACCGAGGTGACCATTGATGAGCAGATTAATGCCGCCCGTGCGCGGCAAGCGCATTTTGTCTGCCCCAGTTTTGCCACCATTGCCGGTTTTAATGCCAATGGTGCCATGCCCCATTATCGTGCCACCCCCGAATCGCATGCGGTCATTGAAGGCAATGGTCTGTTATTGATTGATTCTGGTGGCCAATACCTGAACGGCACTACCGATATTACCCGGGTGGTACCGGTTGGGCAGGTGTCCGACAGCCAAAAGGCGGATTTCACCCTGGTGCTCAAGGGCATGATTGCCTTGTCGCGTGCGGTTTTCCCGGTTGGGTTTCCTGCACCGCTGTTAGACCCGATTGCCCGCATGCCCTTATGGCAACAGGGACTTGATTTTGGCCATGGTACGGGGCATGGCGTGGGCTACTTCCTGAATGTACATGAAGGGCCGCAAGGGATTTCCCATCGCGGTTACCGCAATTTGAATACCGGCATGCAGGAAGGCATGATTACGTCCAATGAGCCGGGACTGTACCGTCCTGGTCAATGGGGGATCCGGATTGAAAACCTGGTTTGTAATGTTTCAGGCGGTGAAACCGAGTTTGGCCGTTTTCTTAAATTTGAGACCTTGACCTTATGCCCGATTGATACGCGTTGTATTGCCACCCATATGCTGGATGAGGCAGAGCGAAACTGGCTGAACCAGTACCATGAACAGGTCAGGAACCGGCTGCAGCCATTGGTGGATGGTGCAGCCTTGCAATGGTTGCAGGAAAGAACCCAGCCGCTTTAAAGCTGGTTCATTCCATATTGAACCAGCAGGGCACTTGTTGCTACGGCTACCCATACGCCCAGTCCAAGCAGGATGGGGCGTATGCCGGTACTGACGATTTTGCGCAGGTTGGTGGAAAGGCCAATCGCACTCAGGGCCATAATAATCATGAATTTGGCGATGCCAGCCAGCCAGGGCAGGAGTGCCTCTGGCAGCAGTCCGGTACTGCGCACTCCTGATGCCACCAAAAACCAAAGGATAAACCAAGGGAATATTTTGGCCAGTGCCACTTCGGGCATGTCATTTTTTTTCTGTCGCCAGTATTCAAGAAAAACCAGAAACAGACAAATAGGAATAATCAGTGTGGCTCTGGTTAGCTTGACGATAGTAGCGTAATCGCCAGCTTGCTGACTGTACGCGTAGCCGGCAGCAACCACCGATGAGGTATCATTAATGGCGGCTCCTGCCCACAAGCCAAAGCCGTAATCGCTTAATTGCAACATATGGCCCAATGCAGGGAAAAGCAAAACAGCGATGACATTGAAAAGAAAAATGGTTGAGATGGCATAGGCGGTCTCATGATCTTCTGGCTTGATGATGGGGGTGACGGCGGCAATGGCCGAGCCACCGCAAATGGCGGTACCTACCCCGATCAGTGTGCGTAATTTGCCATGGATACCCAGTATTTTTCCCAGTAACAAGGCACTGATAAAAGCCATCGAGACCGTTACGAAGGTAACGGCCAGGGACTCACCGCCCGTGCTGACAATTTGCCCAAAGCTAAGGCCAAATCCCAGTAAAATCACAGACCATTGCAGGATTTTTTTACTGGAAAATGCAATGCCGGGCTGCATGATGGTTCTGACCCCCAGGGCATTGCTGTAAATAATTCCCAAGATAATGCCAAAAACCGGTCCACCAATAACCGGGAACTGTTTGCCGGCAAACCAGGCAATCATGGCAATGCCTAAAGTAAGCAAGATTCCGGGAATCAGACTGTTTCTTTGCCTGAACAGGCCCTGATGGGAGATTGAGGTGACGGGGGGGTTAACAGTGCTAATAGGGTTATGGACTAACATAATCAATACTTATATGTTTATGAATTATGGGTATATTAAACCTT
Organism: Advenella sp.; assembly: GCA_041656315.1. Lineage (GTDB taxonomy): Bacteria > Pseudomonadota > Gammaproteobacteria > Burkholderiales > Burkholderiaceae_B > Advenella. The sequence goes on along the minus strand of JBBADT010000029.1, from coordinate 6,828 downwards.
TGTTAAATATAAATAAAGATAATATAATTTATAAATAGAATAAGGATTTTTTATATGATTTCATTCAGTCCCAAACAGTTGGAAGTTTTTGTGGCCATTACCTTGCAAGGCAGTGTCAAGGCGGCTGCCAAGATACTGCACTTAACCCAGCCGGCAGCCAGTATGGCTTTGGCTGAGCTTGAAAAACAGCTGGGTTCATCTTTGTTTGACCGAGATAAAGGACGGCTATTCCTGAATCAAAAAGGCAAGGATTTGCTGCCCCTGGCCCAGGAAATCCTGGAGCGTATGCGCGAACTCGAGCAGCGCGCCAGTGATGCACAGGACACCTTGCGGGGTAACTTCAGAGTAGGCGCCAGCAATACGGTGGGCAATTATCTGGTGGGGGATTTGTTGGGCAATTTTGTTAACCGGCACGAAGAAGTCACGGTGCATCTGCAGGTTGCCAATAGTGATGAAATCGTCAAGGGGGTCCTTGAGCATTCGTTAGATGTGGCTTGCATAGAGGGTGAGGTGATTAATACAGACATCGAGTCGATTGCCTGGCGTGATGATCAGTTGCAAATATGCGCCAGACCGGATCATCCCCTGGCCTTGAAAAAACACTTGCAGGAAAGTGATTTTGAAAACCAGCGCTGGATTCTACGGGAACAGGGATCTGCGACCCGGCTGTTATGCGAGCGGGAATTGAGCCGTTTGCCTAAAGGGCATATTGTTATGGAATTGGGCCAGGTAGAGGCGATTAAACAGGCGGTCATTGCCGGGCTGGGTATTGCATTTTTGCCCAAGGTGGCGGTTACCTATGCCATACAATCGGGTCGTTTAAAACGACTCGAGACGCCTTTTTTAAACTTGGATAGAAAATTGTCCATCATTTACCATAAACAGCGTTATCGGGGACGCCTGATGGATAACTTTCTGTCTATGATAGGTATGTAGCAGGGATGAATTTGCATTTTACCAATTGGCCAATTTTTTTGAAAGCGGACTTTAGCTGGCCAATGCGGTATCAGGGTTGCTTTTACCCAGGCGCATGCGGATTTTTTTCCATGCCCGGTCATGTAAGGGCAGCAACAGAACATTGCAAACAGGTTCCACAAGGGCGGCCAGTCCACCTACTGAGACAGAGCCTGTAAAAATAAAGGCAACCGTAAAAGCCACGCTCATGTGCAGTAATGTCTGGCTGATTTTTTCGATGATGATCATTTTGTTTCCCCATGTTTTATCTATGGTTTAAATGATAATGATTCTTATTTGTTAAGTAAAGTGGAAAATTTAAATTATCTCTATAGCTAATGTTAATTGGTTATTATTTGATATTGTAAATTTATATTGAAATGCTATTTTAAGAGATTGAGCGACGGCAGGTGCCTGGTACTGGCAAGTGATGGCCATAGAAATAAAAACAGCCCTTTAAAAGGGCTGTTTTTGCAAGAGAACAAAGCTTATTTCAGTTTTGTTTCTTTGTAGTCAACGTGCTTGCGAGCAACGGGATCAAATTTTTTGATCAGCATTTTTTCTGGCATGTTGCGTTTGTTTTTGGTCGTTGTGTAGAAGTGACCTGTGCCAGCTGTAGATTCAAGTTTGATTTTCTCGCGAATACCTTTTGCCATTTTAAGCTCCTGGGAATAAATTCAGAAAATATTTAAGCACCCAAGGCTTAAACAGATTGACCGTTGGCACGCATTTCAGCCAAAACAGCATCGATGCCTTTTTTGTCAATGGTGCGCAGTGCGTTTGTGGATACGCGCAGGCGAACCCAACGGTTTTCGCTTTCAACCCAGAAACGGCGAGACTGCAGGTTAGGCAGGAAACGACGTTTTGTTTTGTTGTTAGCGTGAGAAACATTATTACCGGTAATGGGGCGCTTGCCGGTTACTTGGCAGACTTTAGCCATGATTAACACCTCGTTAAGTTATAGGCCAGATTTTTGGCTCGGGCCAGCCTTCTGAAAAATATTTTTGGCAAATGTTGCTGACCAACATTAAATAAATTGGTCTTGATTTTGCCGTTACGCCTATCGTTGCAGCCTATATTAGGGCATTCATATTGCCTTCCAATAAGCTAAGCCAATAATTCTAATATGAAAATCATGTTTTTAGCAAGTTATTATGTATTTCCATGATAAATAAAGGGAAATATGTGGTTTTTAGTCCGGGTTTAACTATGCTAGGGCTCGGTTGTGGGTAGATGGATAGGCAAGTTTTCCCGTGGTTTTCAGGCCCGGCCAATAAATCTTCCGCAAATAAATGAAATACCTAGACACACAAACAGACAGGTAAATAAGGGCAAGGCGGTACCGGTTTGCCAATTGCTGACCAGGCTGCTGGTTAATGTGCCAAACATGAATTGCATGCAACCCATCAGGGCAGAGGCTACTCCCAGTCTGGCCCCCTGTTCTTTCAGGGCCAGGGCCGTTGAATTGGGGTTGATGACGCCCAGGCAGGCACTAAGGCAAAACATGCAAATCATAAACAAAGGCAGGTTAATAAAATTTCCAAGGGTGAGTAGCAGGCCGGTCACGCTGCTGACAAGGCCCAGCAGAAGGGCTGTTTTAAGAACCTTAATTGAAGCGTGTTTACGCAGCATGCGAACGCTAATTTGAGATCCCAGGATTAAGCCAGCGGCATTCAAACCAAACAGGAAACCGAAATTTTCCTGTGCAATGCCAAACTGGGTAATGAAAATGGTGGGGGAAGAGGCAATAAAGGCAAACAGGCCAGCCATGCCCAAGCCGCCGGAAAGGGCAAAAGCCATGAAGTTACGATGACACAGTAAACCAAAATAGTTGCCGCAAATGGTTTTTGCGCTAAGCTTAACGGCCTTTTCGGGTTTAAGGGACTCTTGCAATTTGACAACGCAAAGCGCAATTAACAGAACGGCTACAACCAGCATGATGGCGAACAGGCCGCGCCATCCGACGATGGGGCCCAGGAAACTGCCCGCTATCGGTGCCAGGACCGGTGCCAGGCCCATGATCAGCATTAACAGGGACAGGGCATGTGCCGCATCCTGGGTATTGTAGTGATCCCTGATGACGGCCCTGGGGATGACAATGCAAGAAGCGGCGCCAAAAGCCTGGAGGGTGCGTGCGACCAGGAGCATTTCAAAAGAAGTGGAAAGTGCGCAGCTTATAGTGGCCAGCAAGTACAGGCCGAGCCCGAAAAGCAACGGTTTTTTTCGGCCATAGCGATCGGTGATGGGACCGATGAATAACTGCGCCATGGACAGGCCCAGCAGATAAGATGAAACCGTGAGCTCAATCTTGTGTGGGGATACTAGCAGGTCCTGGGCAATGGCCGGGAATGTGGGCAGATACATGTCGATGGTGATGGGCCCCAGTGCCGTAATCAGGGCCATCAGGATCAGCCAGAACGGGATCTTATTACCAAGACTTTCTTTTTGCATAAATAACTTTCCAATACCAGATATGTAAAAAAATTGCGCAGATCAGCAGGCTTAGGCTACACATGATCCATAAACTGGAAACCCCAACGGGTGCGCCTGGCGTGAGTATATGGTTCAGGGGCCGCAAAAAGCCAATACCGTTGCCAAAACCAAAATACCAGCCACCAGCCAGGCCCAGTCCCAGTAATAAAACGGTTTGCAAAAGGAAGGGGATGGTGGCAATTTTATAGGCGCGAAGAATGTAAGAGATCATGCATTGCATGGCATCGGAAAAATGCAGCAGCGGCACAATGGTTAGCAAGGCACCAGCTACCACGGCAACCTGGGCGTCTGAGGTATAGGCCTGAATAATAAGTGGTTTGCCCAGTAAAACAATGGTAATGCTAAGGCCCGCGCCAATCAGGCTAAGAAACAGTCCGCTCGTGGCGATCTGATGGGCAAACCGGAAGTTTCGACTGCCTACTGCACGGGCTGCAAGGGAAGAGGTGGCGATGCCTAGTGAGAGCGGCATCATGTATAGAATAGCAGTCATGTTCGATAAGACCTGGTGTCCGCCGGAGACAAAGGTGCCTTCCCGTGCAGCCAGCAGGGCCATAAAGGTAAATGCGCTCACTTCCACCAGATAAGAGCCTCCCATTGGAATGCCCAGTTTCAGGATTTCGGCCAGGTATTTGCGCTGGGGACGACCCAGCGTCAGGTTGAATTGACGGTAAAAGGGATTATGGAAAAGAATCCACAGGCCGGCGAAGAACATTAGCCACGACACGATGGCGGTGGACGTGCTGGCGCCTGCGCTACCCAGGGCTGGCAAGCCGAACTGGCCAAAAATAAGCAGCCAGTTCAGCAGGGCTTTTAATGCAATGCTGAAAAGATTGATTTGCATGACCAGCTTGGGTTTCTGGACTGCGGTGCATAAGGCGTAAATCGCCCGGAACATCAGGGATGCTGGTAAGGCAATAAAAATAATACGTAGGTAAATGGCCACTTCATGGCGAACATGAGCGGGAACATCTCCGGACATCGATAACCAGATTTCAGGGAATAGCAGTATCAGTCCACCCAGTAATGAAAGCGTGAAAGACAGCCATAGGCCTTGGCCCCAGAAGCGGCCAATTTCTTCTTTTTTATTTGCGCCCAGCAATTGTGCGCAGATGGGGATCAGGGCATGCACCACACCCATTAGTCCGATATTGACGGTCAGGAAAATGGAAGTAGCCAGTGCCATTGCCTGCAAAGAGTCGGGGCTGAAGTGTCCCAGCATCATGCTGTCCATAACGGCAAAGGCAATGCCTGCCCACTGGCTGATCAGGATCGGCCAGGCTTGCTTCAGGATATGGCTAAGGCATTCAGAAAAAGAAAAGCCGGTTTTGCTGTCAACTGACATGAAAACTATTTGTCCAGCTGCAAAAGCAGGAAGATTTCATCGCGCTCTGATTTGCGTGAGCCTTGCCAAAGGATGCGGGCGTTGTCGGTATAGGGCAGGGTTTGTTTTTCCTGGTGTTTTCGGGTGGTTTGCAGCAATATCAGCTTGCAGGTTGTGTCGTAGGTAAAGGTAATGTTGTCAAAAACCCGCAAGGCGGCGCGTTGCCCCATGCCAAGGCCTTGTTCGCGTATGCATGCTCCGGGTTTCGCATGGGTATCAAGAGCTTGTGAAAGTTCCTGGGAAACCTGTTTGTAGCTACGATTATAGTTAATGGCGGGTAGCCATAGCAGGGCCAGCAGGAGCCAGGTGCAAGTCAGGCCGGCTGCCGATAATATCAGACCTCGCCACAGGGCCTGTGGATTGACGCGAAGTCTCCATGACACCATTGAATACCAGAGTATGCAGACAGTGATGGCGGCAATAACCGCCAGCGGTGAGATTTGTGGATCATAGCCGGTTAACAGGCGGGTAATGTTGTGATTGATTTGTTGAGGCCAGCCAAAATGCAGGGCAATCCATCCAAGCCAGACCGCGACCATGGACAGGGACAGTATCATGATAGAGAACCAGTCCTGGGTATTGATAATGTCACGGCGCAGGGTGGGAATGGACATGGCCGCCAAAACCGCAAAGGGAACGGTCAGCATGGCATATTCGGGCTCGAAGGCGTTTTCTACCAGTGCGATAGTGAGAAAACTACCCAGGGCCATGGTGCCTGGTATGAAAATATGGGGAGCCCTAAACCATTTGCGCCAATTCCAAAGGGCGATCAGGGCAAATGGCCAGGTTGGCCAGGTAAACCAGAGCAGGTCTCTGAGTGATTTGAAAAAGAACCGGGGGCTGCTGAAGCCAAACGATGAGTAATTCCAGTAGAGCCAGCTGGAGGTCCAGTAAGGGCTACTGACCTGTGCGGGAAGGAACCAGGCCAAAAAGCAGCCCGCGCCCAACAGGAGGGTAATCAGGAAGGCCAGTTTGTCGCGGGTTGTGAAAACCGTGGAAACCAGCGCGCAGGCAATCATGAAAAAAATGGGGGTGGCGCCAATAAAACCGTGGGTAAGCAGGGAGCCTCCCAGGGCCAGGCCAAGAATAATGCTGCCCTGGACAGGATGATCCAGCATTCTGGCCAGACCATAAAATGCAAGCGAAAACAAGGCCAGTAGCAGGGGAAACGAGGATGTTTCGTGAATGGGAATAATGATGCCGATGGTTGCGATAATGAACAGGAAGGCAACGTCGGCAAGCATGCGACCATAATCGCGCGGATGTGGTTCACCGCCAAATGGCAGGGGTAGCGGCTGGCATTCGGGGCGACGGGCCAGTAAGTATGTGCCATGCCAGACTCCCCACAACAGCAGGAAGAAATAAAGGATGTTTGGCATGCGGGCAGCAGCGATCTGTGCACTTAAGGGGTCTGTGAACAAACCAAATAAAGGGCTGATGAGGCTAATTGAAATGGCACCTATCCAGGTGGTTAGCGGGCCTTCCTGGGCAAAAGCAAAATTGCCAATTTGGGGTAATAACCATGCCGATTCGCGATAGGCATCCAGCATGGTGGCCAGGCCGGTCAAGTCATCGGTTTTCCAGGGGTCACGAAAAAAAAGCCCGGCAAAAATATACAATACCCCGACGATGAGCAAGGCAACGCGTGGAAGTTTGCGTGTGGCCGGTTCGGTCAGGCGGGCAGGGGTGGTTTGTTGGAATAAAGACACGGAATGCAGAATATTAGTAGTGTTGGATTTAGCAATCGAATTGAGGCCTATTAAACCATAAAAAAAGCAGCCTTTATGAAGGGCTGCTTTTTTTGAAAAAAATCTGCTTGGGCAAATAAATTTGCCGTGATGCTTAAGAAGATTTTTTCAATGTACCTGCTGTACGGGCAAAACGGGCACGGAATTTTTCAACGCGGCCGGTTTCAACAATACGTGTTTGTGCGCCTGTGTAGAATGGGTGAGATTCTGATGTTACGTCACATTTGAACAATGGGTATGTTTTGCCATCAA
>JBBADT010000028.1:0-36823 GCA_041656315.1 Advenella sp. | reverse complement strand
CAAGCAGCAGGATACCGAGCGGCTCGAGCAATTCAAGGCCGCCCGTGTTCCCCAGAAACCCTACGTTTATCAAACAAACTAAGCCATTCCCATGGCAGTAGCCCCAGAGGCACTTGATATACTGGTAGACCCCAAGATAGACAGTACCCCCGATGTGGTGGATACTGTCGCGCTGGCTCGCCTGTACGGTGAGCCGTTGTTCAATATCCCGCAAGACCTGTACATTCCTCCAGATGCCCTTGAGGTGTTCCTGGAAGCTTTCGAGGGGCCACTGGATCTTCTTCTCTACCTGATTCGCAAGCAAAACTTCAATGTGCTTGATATTCCCATGGCCGAGGTCACCCGTCAGTACCTGAGCTATGTTGACCAGATCCGTAACCAGAACCTGGAACTGGCTGGCGAGTATCTGCTGATGGCCGCCATGCTTATCGAGATCAAGTCCAGGATGCTTTTGCCGGTTCGCAAGTCGGATAGCGGCGAAGAAGTGGAAGATCCTCGTGCCGAACTGGTACGGCGTTTGCTTGACTATGAGCAAATGAAACTTGCCGCCCAAAAGCTGGATGCCTTGCCACAGCTGGGACGTGATTTCGAGCGTGCCAATGCGCAGATGGATTTAAGCGTAGAGCGCATGCTACCCGAGGTCAGTGCTGATGATCTCAGGCTGGCCTGGCAAGATATCATGAAACGGGCCAAACTGAATGCCCATCACCAGATTACCCGGGAGCAGCTGTCGGTACGCGACCACATGACGCATATTCTGCGAAGATTGTCGGATACCCGCTTTATGGAGTTTACCGAGCTGTTCATGGAAAGGGTCAGTGAAGGAGAACCGGCTGCCGTCATTGTGGTGCATTTTATCGCGATGCTGGAACTGGCCCGTGAATCACTCTTGGAAATCACCCAGGCCGAGCCATATGCCCCCATCTATGTACGGCTTGCCTATACAATTGCCGTTGAATAAATTGACCTTGTATAAATAAGAAAGGAAGACAATTGAAAGTAGTTCACACCATTGAGGAATTAAGGGATCAGCTGCGTGGCCAGCTACGGGCTTCCTTTGTGCCCACTATGGGAAATCTGCACGAAGGGCATTTGTCCCTGATGCGTCTTGCCCGGCAGCACGGAGACCCGGTTGTTGCCAGTATTTTCGTTAATCCGTTGCAGTTTGGCCCTAACGAGGATTTTGACAAATATCCGCGTACCCTTGAGGCGGATATCGCCAAACTGGAAGAGCGGCGCGATGTCTATGTGCTTTTTGCGCCTTCTGTCAAGGAAATGTACCCTGAACCGCAAAGCTATCGCGTACAAACCCCTTCCGATCTGGGCAATGTCCTGGAAGGCGAATTCCGTCCCGGCTTTTTTGAAGGCGTGACAACCGTGGTGCTGAAGCTGTTTTCCTGCGTGCAACCCATGACCGCGGTTTTTGGAAAAAAAGATTACCAACAACTCATGATTGTGCGAAACATGTGCAGGCAGTTCCAGTTGCCCGTGACCATTTATGCGCATGAAACGGTTCGTGAGCCCAGCGGGCTGGCCCTGTCATCGCGCAATCGTTACTTAAGCGATGCCGAGCGTGCCGAGGCCCCTGTCCTGTATGCCACGCTTAACCAGGTAAAAGACAAGTTGCTGGCCGGAGAAACCGAACCGGCCGCCCTTGACGAGTTTGCCAGAAGCACACTGGCCAAGCGTGGATGGGAAGTTGATTACGTATCCGTCAGAAAGCAGCTTGACCTGCATGTGCCAACCGCCCAGGAAATTGCCAATAAAACGCCTTTGGTTGTATTGGCAGCGGCCAAGCTGGGTGCAACCCGCCTTATTGATAATCTGGAAATTGAGCTTTAATTGTCCTATGCCTATATAAAAGGGTAGGTGTCAAAAGTACGAAGGGTTCATATAATCTTTTTGAGTCTTATATAAGAGTTAAGGAGGTTATATGATCAACTCAAATCCAACAATGATGCAAAAAATGGCACAACTGACTCCACGAGAAAAAGAAGTGCTTAAGCTGCTTGGCAAAGGACTGCCCAACAAGGTCGTGGCAGCCATGCTAGGGGTAACCGAAAGAACCATTGAAGCCCATCGGGCACATATTTTTCGGAAAATGAAGGTAAGGAATCTGGTTCATCTGCTCTATGGTTTTACAACCCTTGAGTCGCTCTGACTGATTCAGTCACGCCTTGCTTAAGGCAATCGGTAAGTCCGAAGTGTTTATGGCGTGTCAACCCGGTTTGGTGTACATTGTACGCAGGCTGGGTTTTTTTGTTTCCGGTTTCACGCTGGCATCTTGCGTGAGAAGGGCATTTTTATGGCCTGCTAGCCTGTAACAGGGCAAATCCGTTTATCTGCTTTTAAAATGTAATGCATCATGGAAAAATTCAAGGTAGGCATAACCGGTGGGATCGGGTCAGGAAAATCCACCGTTTGCCGTTTGTTTGCGCAATGGAATGTCACTATTATTGATGCGGATGCCCTGTCTCATGAACTAACCGGGCCCGGTGGCAAGGCTATTGCAGCCATCCATCAGGCGTTTGGCAGCCAGGCCATCAATGCCGAGGGTGCCCTGGACAGGGCTTATATGCGGCAACGGGCTTTTAAAGATGTCAGTGCGCGTAATAAATTGCAAGCTATTATTCATCCCCTCATCAGCCAGGAAATGGCTAGCAAAACCGCCAGTGCCACAGGCGAATATGTGATTTACGATATCCCCCTGCTGGTGGAATCCATTCATAAATACAAGGACTTCCTGAACGTTATTTGTGTGGTTGATTGCGAAGAATCCGAACAAATTTTGCGGGTCCAAAACAGAAGTGGATTGTCGGTCGAGGCGATCATGAATATTATCAATGCGCAGGCCAGCCGTGAACAAAGACTTGCAGTTGCCAACGAAGTGATATTTAATGGCAGTGGAGTTACCCATGAGCAACTACAGGAACGCGCTTTTGCATTGCATCAAAAATGGTTGTTGTTGGCGCGTAAGCTTTCCAATGCGAACTGAGGGCAGGAAGGAGTCAGATTGATTTTATACGAGTATCCATTTAACGAGCGAATCCGCTCCGTCATGCGCCTGGAGTATCTGTTTAAGCGATTGTTTGCATTTGCCGGGGCGTCCGATCCCATGCAACAGCACGTGGCTTTATCGGTCTTGTTTGAAATCATGGATTCTTGTGATCGTGCCGAAGTCCGGACAGGAATTTTGCAGGATATCGACAAACAGAAAACCAATCTCGAGGCGTATCGCCATTATCCTGATGTCGATATTGTTGCTCTGAACCAGGCCATTGGCGATCTTGAGCGTGTTTCAGCCGCCCTGTCGGGTACCGGGCGCATTGGCCAGTCAACCCGCGAAAACGAATGGCTGATGAGCCTGAAAAACCGTTTCGCCATTCCGGGCGGAACTTCCCAAATGGACATGCCGTCTTATTCCGCTTGGCAACTGTTTCCTGAAGAAGAACGCAAGGCTTCCTTGCTGAACTGGATCAGGCCTTTCATGCCTTTGTATGACGGCGTGGCCCAGGTGCTGAAAATGTTGCGTGAATCGGGCCATTCGGTTGATGCAACCACCCAGGAAGGGGGTGTTTACCAGGAAATGCTGGGGGGTAAGATTTATCAGTTAATTCGGGTGTGGGTGCCCGAACATATTCGCACTTACCCCGAAATCAGTGCCAACAAATATGTTATCTGGATTCGTTTTCATCAGTTCTCACCCGAACAGAAAACAGAATTGGTCACCAGTCCAATTGCGTTTAAAATTGCGCTTTGCAACGTTTGAGCCCGTAGTCATCGTTATTTTAGATATTGCAATTTATTTCAAACTGCGGGGGCAAGGTAGCCAGACGTCACATAGATGGTCCACAATATCGGTTATTTAATTTTTTAATTACGAATTGTTGAGCAATGGCCAATCAAACACAAGAAAATGTAAAAAAACCATCTAAACGCCTTCAGCTGGCAATATTTGTCTTGATTGTGATTGGTGGCTACTACGGGTGGCAATATTTTTTAAATTCCTCAACCGGTAATAACACCGTAGCACAGCCACAAAGTGCCGGTGGCCCGCCCTCATCCGGTAACGGTCCTGGTGCAGGAGCAAGAGGGCGCTTTGCAATGGTCACCCCCGTCAGGGTTGAAACCGTTCAGCAAAAAGATATGGAAGTCTGGGTACCCGGCCTGGGTACGGTAACCGCTTTCAACACAGTAGGAGTCAGAAGCCAGGTAAGCGGTCCTGTTGTGCAGATTGCCTTTACTGAAGGGCAGGAAGTCAAACAGGGAGATTTGCTGTTTGAAATTGATCCGCGTCCTTTCCAGATCCAGCTTCAGCAGGCACAGGGGCAACAGGCCCAGAATGCGGCGGAACTGGCCAATGCGCGCCAGGACCTGAAGCGTTACCAGACACTTTTTAAACAGGACTCTATCGCCCGCCAGCAGGTTGATACGCAGGCTGCGTTGGTAAAACGGCTGGAAGCCCAGGCTTATAGTGACAAAGCAGCGGTAGATGAAGCCAGGCTGAATCTTGCGTATACCAAGGTGCTGGCGCCCATTGATGGTCGCCTGGGCTTGCGAAATGTCGATATTGGCAACCTGGTGACGGCCAACTCAGCTGATGCGCTGGTTACTCTTACCCAGGTCAAGCCTATTTCAGTGGTGTTTTCCATGCCCGAAATCCATCTTGCCGAGGTGGCGACGCAATATGCCAAGGGCGCAAAGCTGGAAGTCACCCTGATGGACCGCGATAACCGGCAGGAGCTGGCAACCGGTGAACTGGCATCCATGGATAACCTGGTGGATGTCAGTACTGGCACCATCAAGCTTAAAGCCAATTTCTTAAATGAAGACGAGCGGCTGTTCCCCAACCAGTTTGTCAATACCCGACTGAAAATACGTCAGGTTCCGCAAGCCATGGCCATTTCCACCGATGCGATCCAGAACAGCTCAAACGGGCCGTTTTTGTTCAGGGTTGGCAAAGACAACACTGCCGAAATGGTGCCGGTCAAGCTGGGTGTGACCGATGGTATCTATACACAGGTCCTGGAAGGGGTTGCCTTGGGTGAGCAGATCATTACCGAAGGCGTTGACCGTTTACGCAATGGTTCCAAAATAGAGATTATCCAGTGAATATCTCGCGCGCTTTCATTCTTCGTCCGGTAGCCACCACCTTGCTGGTGGTGGCCCTTTTCCTGACCGGGATAGCCGCTTACCGTCAACTGGCCATTTCCGCTTTGCCCGAAGTGGATTATCCCACTATCCAGGTGGTTTCCCTGTATCCGGGGGCAGGGCCCGATGCCATGGCGTCGTTGGTCACTTCACCCCTTGAGCGCCAGTTCGGGCAAATGCCCGGCCTGATTCAAATGAGTTCCTCTAGTTCGGGGGGCGCTTCAGTCATTACCTTGCAGTTTTCCCTGTCACTGGACATGAGCGTGGCCGAGCAAGAAGTACAGGCCGCGATTAATGCCGCTTCCAATCTGTTGCCCTCTGACATGCCCATGCCGCCGGTGTACAACAAGGTGAACCCGGCTGATTCACCCGTTGTGACCCTGGCGATCACATCGCCCACCTTGCCTTTGTACGAGGCGCGCGATTTGGTTGAAACCCGGATGGCACAAAAACTATCTCAAATTTCGGGCGTGGGGCTGGTCAGCATTGCCGGTGGGCAACGCCCGGCCGTGCGCATACAAGTCAATCCAACGGCACTGGCGGCCAATGGCATGACCCTGGGAGACGTCAGAAATGGCGTGACCGGGGCCAATATCAACCAGCCCACCGGCAACCTGGATGGACCGCGACGGGCAACCACGATTTATACCAATAGCCAGTTGAAAACCCCTGAAGAATATGAGGCGCTGATTCTGGCTTACCGCGATGGAGCACCATTACGCTTAAGCGATGTTGCCCGGGTGGTGAATGATGCGGAAAATACCCGGCAGGCGGCATGGATTGGCACCGAGCAGGCTATTTTGCTGAATATCCAGCGTCAGCCCGGGGCCAATGTGATAGAGGTGGTGGACAATATCAAGGCATTGTTGCCTCAACTGCAAGCGGCATTGCCGGCCTCTATCAAGGTGGATATCGCTTCTGACCGGACCGAAACCATTCGCCAGTCCATCTCGCACGTCCAGTCCGAGATGTTAATGGCGATTGGTCTGGTGGTGCTGGTGACGTATGTGTTTTTGCGCAGTTTAAGCGCCACCATTATTCCTTCCATCGTTGTGCCTCTGTCCATTGTGGGGACCTTTGCCGTGATGTACCTGCTTGGCTTCAGCCTGAATAACCTGTCTTTAATGGCACTGACCATTGCCACGGGTTTTGTGGTGGACGATGCGATTGTCATGATCGAAAACATTGCCCGTCATATTGAAAAGGGCGAAACGGTCATGCAGGCGGCCCTTAAAGGGGCGAAGGAAATTGGTTTTACCCTGATTTCCCTGACGGTGTCACTGATTGCCGTGCTGATTCCCCTGTTGTTTATGGGAGATGTGATAGGCCGGTTGTTCAGTGAGTTTGCCATTACCCTGGCGGTGGCCATTTTGATTTCCCTGGTCATTTCCTTAACCCTGACGCCCATGATGTGTGCCCGCATGCTCAAGTCCGAGAGTGAGTATAAGGACAACGCCTTCCACGCCAGAATGGGCAAGGCCATTGACGGCCTGATCCACTATTATGATCGCTTGCTCAGGATTGTGCTCAGGTATCAGGGCACCACGCTGGTGGTGGCGCTGGCGACCCTGTTACTGACCTTGTTTTTATACTGGTGGATTCCCAAAGGTTTTTTCCCGCAGCAGGATACGGGCCTCATTCAGGTTATTACCGAAGCGCCGCAATCGTCTTCATTCCAGCAGATTTCCGCGCGTCAGCAAGAAGTGGTTGAACTTGTCCTGCAAGATCCGGATGTAGCGTCCGTGTCGTCTTTCGTAGGTATTGATGGCAGCAATACCACCTTGAATACCGGCCGTTTGCAAATATCGCTTAAGGCGAATGAAAGCCGTGCCAGTATTGCGGCAATCATGCAACGCCTTGAAGAGCGCCTTGCCCCGTTAAGCGGCATCAATGTTTATCTGCAACCGGCCCAGGACCTGACGATTGATACCCAGGTTGCCCGCACGCAATACCAAATCAGCCTGTCAAGCATAGATGGCGCCCTCTTGAAGCAATGGGTACCCGAATTTGTCGATCAGCTCAGGCAAAGCCCGCTGTTAACCGGTGTTACCGACAATTACCAGGCAGGCGGTCTGCAAACCAATGTGATGGTAGACAGGGATGCCGCAGCGCGTTACGGGGTTGCCATGTCCCAGGTGGATGAGGCCCTTTACAATGCGTTCGGGCAGCGCCAGATTTCCACTATTTTCACCCAGTCGGCCCAGTACCGGGTAGTCCTGGAGGTGAATCCCGAATATGGACAGTCACCGGCAGACCTGTCCAATGTTTATGTGGCTTCCAGCAATGGCACGCCGGTGCAGCTCACCCAGATTGCCCGTATTGATGACTCGCAAACCCTGCTTGAAGTCATGCGGATTGATCAGTTCCCGGCCGCGCTGGTGTCTTTCAATCTGGCCGAAGGGGTGTCCCTGTCCGATGCGGTCAATGTGGTTAACGAGGTCAGGGCGCAGATTGGCATGCCGCTTTCGGTGGAAATGCGTTTGCAAGGGGCGGCCCAGGCCTTTGAATCGTCCCTGTCCAGCACACTCTGGTTGATGCTGGCGGCGGTATTTACCATGTATATTGTGCTGGGTGTGCTGTATGAAAGTTACATTCATCCCATTACCATTTTGTCCACCTTGCCATCGGCGGCGGTAGGGGCATTGCTGGCCTTAATCATGACAGGCAGGGACTTGGACATGATTGGGATTATCGGCATTATTTTGCTTATTGGTATTGTCAAGAAGAACGCCATCATGATGATCGATTTTGCCCTTGAGGCGGAAAGGCATCAGGGCTTGAGCCCTCAGGACGCGATTCATCAGGCGGCGTTGCTGCGCTTTCGGCCCATTCTCATGACAACCCTGGCGGCGCTTTTTGGTGCGATTCCACTCATGCTGTCTACCGGTACTGGTGCCGAATTACGCCAGCCATTGGGCCTGGCCATGGTGGGGGGCCTGATTTGCAGCCAGGTTCTGACGTTGTTTACCACACCGGTCATTTACCTGATGTTTGACCGGCTGGGCAACCGGTCTGCGGCAACCGCAAGGGGTGAAAGCAGTGAGCCTGTCTAGCCCCTTCATCGCCCGTCCTGTTGCGACCTCTTTGCTGGCATTGGCTGTTGCTGTGATGGGGGCGATTGCTTATTATTTTCTGGCGGTAGCTCCATTGCCGCAAGTGTCTTTCCCCATGATTTCGGTTCGGGCCTCGTTGTCAGGTGCCAGTCCCGAGAACATGGCCTCTAGCGTGGCTACTCCGCTGGAACGTTCGCTAGGCAATATTTCCGGCTTGATGTCGATGAGCTCGCGCAATACCGAAGGTAGCACGCGAATCTTCCTGCAGTTTGACATGGACAAGAATGTTGATGACGCAGCGCGTGAAGTGCAGGCCGCCATCAATGCCGCCCGGCCCTTACTGCCCAGCAGCATGCGTACACCGCCCACTTATCGCAAGGTGAATCCGTCCTCGTCACCGATTATGGCACTAGCGTTAACTTCTGAAACGCTTGATCAGGGCCAGCTTTATGATTTGGCATCAACCATTCTGGCGCAAAAACTGGCTCAGGTGGAAGGGATTGGCGAGGTGACGATTGGTGGCAGTTCCCTGCCCGCCGTGCGGGTGGATCTGAATCCCTATATCCTGTCTTCATACGGCATCGCCCTTGATGAAGTCCGCTCGGCCATTACATCGGCCAATACGGTCAAACCCAATGGTTTTTTGGAAAATGCCGAATACCGCTGGCAGATTGGCACCAACGGACAGTTGAGCAAGGCAAAGGATTTTGAGAACCTGGTGATACGTTGGCAGGATGGGGCGGCGGTACGCCTGAAGGATGTATCCAAGGTTTATGATTCAATTGAAAGTGTATTCAACAGCGGCTTTTACAACGATGAAAAGGCCATTATCATGCTGCTGCGCAGGCAGGAATCGGCCAATATTATTAAAACCGTAGAGCTGGTCAAGGCTGAATTGCCGGCCCTGAGCCTGCTTCTGCCATCACAGGTGGATCTGGATATTGTCCAGGATCGCACACCCAGTATTCGGGCAACCCTGGCAGAGGCCGAATTTACCCTGATTCTGTCGGTGGTGCTGGTGACCCTGGTAGTGCTGGTGTTTTTGCAGAATGTGCGGGCCACCCTGATCCCTGCCATTTCGGTGCCTCTTTCCCTGTTGGGTACTTTCATCGTCATGTATTTTCTGGAGTATTCACTGAACACCATTTCCCTGATGGCCCTGATTGTGGCAACCGGGTTTGTGGTGGATGATTCCATTGTTGTACTGGAAAACATTACCCGTCATCTTGAGCGGGGTGTGCGTCCTTTCACGGCCGCCTTGCAGGGGGCCAGGGAAGTTGGTTTTACCGTGCTGACCATGAGCGTTTCTCTTATCGCGGTGTTTATTCCCCTGTTCCTGATGGGTGGTTTGCCGGGGCGCCTGTTCCGGGAGTTTGCGGTCACCTTGTCGGTGGCCATTCTTATGTCCCTGCTGGTTTCCCTGACCCTTACACCCATGATGTGCGCGCAATGGCTGAAGAACAAACCGGCCATACGCAAAGAACGCTGGCTGACCCGGCAATGGAACCGTTTTTTTGATGCGATGCTGGGTGGATACAAGAAAACCCTGGCCTGGGCCCTGCGTTTCAGGTTCCTGACTTTGCTGATGCTATTGCTGACGATTGGCCTGAATGTTTACTTGTACGTAATTGTGCCCAAAGGTTTTTTTCCGCAGCAGGATACCGGCATGATCCTGGGTTTTTTCCGGGTAGACCAGGGCACCTCTTTTCAGGCGATGGTGCCCAAGCTTGAAATTTACCGCCAGGAAATCCTGAAAGATCCGAATGTGGATACCGTCATGGGCTATGCGGGCGGGCGCGGTGGCAGCAATTCCAGCTTTCTGATGATCCAGCTTAAGCCTTTTGAGCAAAGGCAATTGTCGGCCAACGAAGTGATTAACAATCTGCGTCGCAAGTTCCCGACTATTCCGGGGGCCCAGCTTTCATTGGTGCCGCAGCAGGATATCCGTATGGGTGGGCCCGGTGGGGGTTCGACGGGTTCTTATGATTACACCCTAATGTCCGGCGATCTGGAGCTGCTTAGGGAGTGGGTGCCTAAAGTGCAAAGAGCCATGGCTGCCCTGCCTGAAATTACCGAGGTGAATGCGGCAGTGGAGGACAGGGGGCGCCGGATTGAATTGGTGATTGACCGTGAAATGGCGACCCGGCTGGGCGTGGACATGAGCTTGATTGCCGGTTCCCTGAATAATCTGTTCAGCCAGCGCCAGGTGTCTGTGATTTACAGTGCGCTTAATCAATACCATGTAGTGATGGGTGTTGAGCAGCAGTATGCCCAGGATGCCCAGGTATTGGATACGATAGAATTGATGACGGCCGATGGCAATCGGGTGCCCTTGTCAGCCTTTGCCACTTTTGAGACGGCTAATGCGCCCCTGAGTGTGCAGCATCAGGGTTTGCTGGCCTCCGATTCGATTGCTTTTAACCTGGCGCCCGAGGTTACCTTGGAGCAGGCCAGCAATGCCATTGAAAATGCCGTAGAGCGCCTGAACTTGCCAACCAATGAAATCCAGGCCGGCTTCGAGGGCAATGCGCAGATGTTTCAGCAAACCACCAGTCAGCAGCCTTTGTTGATTCTGGCGGCGTTGGTGGTGATGTATATTGTGCTGGGTATTCTGTATGAAAGTTACATGCATCCCTTGACTATTTTGTCCACCTTGCCATCGGCAGGTGTAGGGGCCTTGCTGGCCCTGATGATGGTGGGCATGGAGTTTACACTGATTGCCCTGATCGGGGTGTTTTTGCTGATTGGTATCGTGAAGAAAAACGCCATTATTATGGTGGATTTTGCCTTGCAAAAAGAACGCCAGGAAGGATGCCTGCCCGAACAGGCGATTTATGAAGCCTGTATTGTCCGCTTCAGGCCTATCATGATGACAACGTTGGCGGCCATGTTTGGTGCCTTGCCGCTGGTGTTGGCAACCGGCGCAGGTGTTGAAATGCGTCAGCCGCTAGGGGTAGCCATTGTGGGCGGCCTGTTCCTGAGCCAGGTGCTAACCCTTTATACAACACCGGTGGTTTATTTGTATCTGGATAAATTGCGCTGGCGCTTTTCCAGAAAGCACAAACGTATCGGGGACGTGGTTTCGGGTACTGAAAGTTAAAGGTTGAAGAATGAGTGAAGCATTAAGCAATGATTCCCGTGTTCCGGGCAGGCATTTCAGTTGGGTCGCGGCCATGTTGGCGCTGGCCTTGCTAAGTGCTTGCACGGTAGGGCCCGATTATGTGCGTCCCGCGCAAGAGCTGGGACTTTCCTACAAGGCGGAAAAGGTGGACGGTTGGGTGCAGGCCCGGCCCGGCGATGACTTGTCCAAAGGCAACTGGTGGGAGCGCTTTAATGAGCC
Source organism: Advenella sp. (assembly GCA_041656315.1). Lineage (GTDB taxonomy): Bacteria > Pseudomonadota > Gammaproteobacteria > Burkholderiales > Burkholderiaceae_B > Advenella. Next base: position 25,279 of record JBBADT010000028.1, on the reverse strand, counting down.
GGTATTGAATGGTTTAATGGCGCAACTTAATGCATCCAATCAGAATATTGCCCAGGCGGTGGCCCGTTATGACGCTGCCAGGGTCTTGACGACGCAGACACGTTCGGGATTTTTCCCGGTATTGGGGGCCGGTGCCGGCTATGACCGTTCAGGTGGCAGCAACCGCCCGGGAACTTCGCAATATGATTTAAGCGGTTCGCTGAACTGGGAGCTTGACCTGTGGGGAAAAGTCCGTCGGCAGGTGCAAGGCCAACAGGCGGCACAGCAGGCCAGTGCGGCTGATTTGGCCAATGTCAGGCTGAGCATGCAGTCGGAACTGGCCCAAAATTATTTTACTTTGCGTATGATAGACGAGCAAAAACGCCTGCTAGAACGTACCTTGCAGGCTTATGAGCGTTCTTTGCAGATGAACCAGAACCGTTATGCGCAAGGAGTGTCGGCACGGGGTGATGTGGTGGCCGCCATGGCGCAGGTGAATAATGCACGCGCGCAGGCTATTGATATTGAGGCAGAGCGTGCCCGCACGGAAAATGCGATTGCGGTGCTGACAGGGCAGTTGCCTTCCAGCGTGAATATAGCGCCTGTGGCTTTCGAGGTGAAAGTGCCCGCGATTCCAGTCAGTGTGCCGGCAACCTTGTTGCAAAGGCGGCCCGATGTGGCGTCTGCCGAGCGCAGGGTGGCGCAGGCCAATGCCGATATCGGGGTGGCCCAGTCTGCCTGGTTTCCTGATCTGAATCTGAGTTTGTCAGGGGGATTGCAAGCCGCCACGTTTTCAGACTGGATTTCTTCACCACTTAATTTCTGGTCATTGGGCCCGGCCCTGGCTATGACCCTGCTGGATGGTGGCGCACGTTCGGCCAGTATCAATTATGCAAAGGCTTCTTATCAGGCCGAGGTGGCCGGGTATCGACAAACGGTCCTGACAGCTTTGCAGGAAGTGGAGAATGCGATCAGTACCTTAAGTGTGCTCAATCGTGAGCTTAAGGTTCAGTTGCAGGCATTGGCGGCTTCACGCGAGTCTTTGCAGATTACCCGCAATCAGTTTGCGGCAGGCCTGATTGATTATTTAAGTGTGGTGCAGGTTGAGGCGTCAGCCTATGCGGCCGAACGCACGGCGTTGCAATTGGAGAATCAGCGGCTTAATACGACGGTTGATTTGATCAAGGCTTTGGGTGGTGGCTGGAGCGAGCCGTTAACACCATAGTTTTGATGTGGTTTGTTTGCGGTGTTTTCCCCGCTTGTGTTAAAACTGTAATATTTAGTTTTTACCCTTTTTTACGGGTGTTATATGCCGATTTTCAAGTGTGATTCCAAAAGTGACAATCCCCAGGTTTTTCCTTTAGACGATATTGTCTGTGGGCTGCGTGAGGCGCGCCATAAGTGGCGGGTATCGCAAAATCGCCAGCACGAGATCGGGGGACGGCATTTGCCTTCGCCCAGTGCGATCAGTGATGCGTTGGATTCGTTGATTAGTGCGCTGTTCCCGATGCGTTTGGGGCCGAATGATTTGCTGCAGGAAACCGAGGATTATTATGTGGGTTATACCATTGGGGTGGCACTGAATGTGTTGTTGGCCCAGGTTCGCCTTGAGGTCAGGTATCAGTATCGCAATGATCGTTTAAGTGCCGAGGCGCTAGAGGATCGCGCGGTTGATATTATGAAGGCGTTTTCGATTGCGTTGCCAAGGATTCGCAGCCAGCTGGATACCGATGTGAATGCGGCTTATGTGGGCGACCCGGCGGCAGGCAGTGTTGATGAGGTGTTGTTGTGTTATCCGGGTATTCTGGCCATGATCTACCATCGGGTTGCACATGAGTTTTATAAGCTGGATGCGAAGTTGGTGGCGCGTATTATTGCCGAGCTGGCGCATAGCCAGACAGGTATTGATATTCATCCGGGGGCACAGATTGGTGAGGGATTTTTTATTGATCATGGCACGGGTGTGGTGATTGGCGAGACAACGATTATTGGCGAGCGGGTACGGGTGTACCAGGCAGTAACGTTGGGCGCAAAGAGTTTTCCGGTGAATGAGGATGGGTCGTTGCATAAGGGCTTGGCAAGGCATCCGATTGTTGAGGATGATGTGGTGATTTATGCGGGGGCGACTATTTTGGGTAGGGTGACTATCGGGAAGGGGGCCACGATTGGAGGCAATGTCTGGCTGACGCATGATGTGAAGCCGGGGAGTTTTGTGAGTCAGGCGACCAGTCGTGATGAGCGGTTTTTTCAGAAGAACGGAGAGTAGAAGGCTTTTTTAGGGCTTTTGAATCTTCACTTGTTTCCATGCTCTGCAAGGGATGTATGGGGCTTATTTAGAACCACCCCGTCAGGCTTCGCCTGCCACCCCTCCGCAGAGGGGAATTTTTCGGCTTCGTGGATACTTTTGTGTCATGCATTCCCCTCTGCGGAGGGGTGGCGCGTAGCGCCGGGGTGGTTAACGCATAACGCTTTAGTAGTTCACCACCCGCTAATCCCCGCAATCCCGTGCGCACCATTTTGTTGGGCAGTGGGAATAAGGGTTTCATTCATGCCGCCAATGGCAAAAACAGGCAGGCCGGCTTCGGCACTTAACTGGGCAAAAGTTTCCCAGCCTAGCGGGGCTTGGTCGGGGTGGCTGGCGGTGGGCAAAACGTGGCCAAGGACGGCGAAGTCGGCTTGCAGGATATTGGCGTAGAGCAGGTCGGCCAGGTTGTGGGCCGAGATGCCGACAAGTTTGTTTTCGGGCAGGGGGCGCTCTTCCAGCAATAAGGCATCCTGGGCCCGTAATTGCACGCCATCGGCCAGGCTCCACCAGGCTTTGGGGTGGATGCTGTTGATGAGCAGGCGGGCCCCTTTTTGCTGGCAGCGCTGGTGTATTTCCAGCATGAGTGCTTTCAGGGATTCTGCCTTGGTGCCTTCGTCCCAGTTGGGTTCTCGCAGTTGGAACAGGCGGATTCCGCGGTCCAGCAGGGAGTCCAGTTTTTCCAGCCATGCGGGAGCGTTGGCGGCCGAGCCGATGGCGCTGATGGCGTAGCGGTTGGGGATACCCAGCCATTTAAGCGGGGGCAACGAGGCGGGTAACAGTTGGCCCAATTGTTCTGCGGTTTCAGGTTGGGTCCAGGCCAGTTGCTGGTTTTCCAGGCCGGTGGGCGTGCCTTGCCAGCGGGTGACTTTCCAGAAGGCAAGGTGGACGATGTTTTTGGGATATTCGTGAACAAAATTGACCCATGGGGTGGCTTGTTCGACAGTGATGTCGAGTTCTTCTTTCAGTTCGCGGCACAGGGCCTGGTGTACGGTTTCACCGGCTTCTATTTTGCCACCGGGAAACTCCCACCAGTCTTCCCAGGGTTTGCCTTTGGGGCGTTGTCCCAGCAGTATTTCGCCGTTGTCACGGATGATGACGCCAACGGCGACATGGATGTGTGGTTTTGACATGTTTGTGTATTTTGGCTTAACGGGTTTAATTGTTTATTAACGGGCTTATTGGTCCATATGGCGGGCAGCCCAGTCGCGGGCGAAATGACGGGCGACGCGGCCAGAACGGGAACCACGTTCAATGGTCCATTGCAGGGCTTCGGTACGGCTGGCCAATATGTGTTCTTCAGGGCAGCCCAGTTCACGCAACCAGTGGTAGACAATGTCCAGGTAGTCGTCTTGCCTGAAGGGGTAAAAGGATAGCCATAAGCCAAAGCGCTCGGACAGTGAAATTTTTTCTTCTACGGTTTCGCCAGGGTGGACTTCGCCATCGCTTTGATGTTTGGCGGCAAGGTTTTCACTCATGTATTCGGGCATTAAATGGCGACGGTTTGAGGTGGCGTAAACCAGCACGTTGTCGCCTGCCGAAGAGATGGAGCCATCAAGAATGGATTTAAGCGCCTTGTAGCTGGCTTCGCCTTCTTCAAAAGAGAGGTCATCGCAGAAAATGATGAAGCGTTCAGGGCGCTGGGCAACCAGGTCGACAATATCGGCCAGATCACCCAGATCGGATTTGTCCACTTCAATCAGGCGCAAGCCCTGGCTGGCGTATTTGTCGAGCATGGCCTTGACCAGCGAACTTTTGCCGGTTCCACGGGCACCGGTCATCAGGACGTTGTTGGCCGGTTTTTTTGCAAGAAAGTGCAGGGTATTGCGTTCGATGATGTTTTTTTGCCGGTCGATATGTTTCAGGTCATCTGGGGTGATGGACGAGATGTGTTTGACAGCGTCAAGCCAGGCCGTGTTGCCTTTTTTGCGCCACCGGAAGGCGGTAGCATTCCAGTCGGGAGTAGGGGGGGCAGGGGGCAGCCATGCTTCAAGCTGGCCCAGCACGCGTTCGGCGCGTGAAATCAGGGTGGTGAAATCGTGGTTTGTCATTGCTGCAAAGTGGTTTGAAAAAGCATTAAAAACAGATACATTATCACTGAAATAGGGTTTTTCACTGTGATATTCGGGTGAGTCGAATATAATTACACACTTTGACAGCCTTCTAAAATTGATTCTTTTTCTTAATCTGTTGGATTTACCTTGAACTTAGCCGAGATTGTTAGCCCCATTGCCAATGACATGAAAGCGGTCGATGCCGTTATTCGTCAGCGTTTGAACTCTGAAGTCGTCATGATCCGTACTATTGGTGACTATATCATCAGCGCAGGAGGCAAGCGTATGCGGCCTGCCATGGTCCTGATGGTTGCCAATGCGCTAGGTTATAAAGGGGCCGATCATCACTTAATGGCTGCCATTATCGAGTTCATTCATACCTCAACCTTGTTGCATGACGACGTGGTTGACGAGTCTGACATGCGGCGCGGGCGCAGTACGGCCAATGCTGTCTTTGGCAACGCGGCCAGCGTGCTGGTGGGCGACTATTTATATTCCCGCTCATTTGAAATGATGGTGGATATCGATTCCATGCGGGTGATGCAAATCGTGTCCAATGCCACCACTATTATTGCCGAGGGTGAAGTCCTGCAGTTGTTGAATGTGCACGATCCCGATGTTTCGGTGGAGCGTTACTTGCAGGTTGTTCGTTATAAAACGGCAAAACTGTTTGAGGCAGCGGCCCAGACCGGTGCGGTGATTGCCGGTGCCAGCCCCGAACAGGAAAAAGCGGCTGCCGACTATGGCTGTTATGTGGGTACCGCTTTCCAGTTGATTGATGATGTGCTTGATTACTCGGGCGATGCCGAAGCGCTGGGCAAGAACGTGGGTGACGATTTGCGCGAAGGCAAACCAACCTTGCCACTCATTCGAGTCATGCAGGTGGGCACACCTGAACAGCGCGACCTGGTGTATAAAGCCATTGAAACCGGAGAAGCCGATTTTACCGAGGTTGCCCGGGCCATTCAAGCCACCGATGCCCTTGAGTACACCCGCAAGATTGCGCAGGAAGAGGCCGAACGCGCCTTGAATGCCCTGACACCCTTCCCGGATTCACCCTATAAAGAAGCGTTGATTGGTTTTTGCCATTTTTCCACCAACCGCAATAGCTGATCTGGCCGCTAAATATTGCTGGAAACCAGATCGGCGTTCTTGAAGACATAAAGCGGTTTGGCTGGCCAGGGGGCATCGTAAACCTGCCATTGAATACCCTGCGACCCAATTTGCATATCTGCGGTTGCCAGGGTATTTTCATGGTCGCTGTCATTGATTTGCTTGCGGTAGACCGGAAATTGCGGATGAGTTTGGTCAGTCAGGATTTCAAGCGGGTGGCTTACCCCCTCAGTCAGCATTTGCTGGCCCCGAAGTTGGCGCCAGCCCGATGAACCGGTAATGATTTGTGGGTAATTAAACGTTTCGCCATGGATGGCATGGTTGGCATGCACTTGGTCGGCAGTGATGATGTTGACAGAACAGGCGGATGAAAAAAATTCAATACTGAGCAGATTGGGGCTGCCGGTGTGAGCAAGACTAATATGAAAGCCACCGGCGCGCGGAGACCTTTGCAGCAGCTCCACGGCATGTTCCAGGCTGGCTTGGTTTAACAGGGCACGGGTAAGCACCATGCGGGGAATGCCGCTTGCCACATGGCGTGCACGCAAGTTGTTAACGGCCATGGCCAGGCCTGTCTGGGTAACCGCAAAGGTGTGGCCGGGTATCGAGGCCGGATACACAAAAGCCGTAAAAGCGGGTGAGTCATTAACCTGGCAACGGGCCATGGCGCAATAACCGTTAAATTCCGGGTAGCCGTCTTCATTGTGACAAATGCGCCTTTCGGTACGCTGTGCCGTTTGCGGGTATTGCACGGTGGTACAGCCGTCTTTGCTCATGGCCCAGATATCGCCCCGGCAATTCCACAGGAACACATCGGTTTCATCCAGTTCCAGCCCTTTTGACAATCCCTGGATTTCTTCCCAGATGGCTGGAAAATGCTGTTGTACCCGGGTTTTCATCTCCATGATTTGTGGGTCATGTCTGAAAGAAGTGATGTATGCCCAGTCCGGAGATTCAAGCAGGAAGGCATGTACGCCGGGGGCACCAAACTCACCCAGCTGACGGCCAGCTTCATGGGGCGAGCCCTGGATATTGATGTAAGACAGCATGGAAAGCACCTTTTCGGTAAAGACTGAATTAAAAACGGGTCTAAGTGTTATAGGCTTTCGGGTTTACCTTAAGGCCTTATTTTTAACTGTTCATTATCCTATAAAACAGGTTATATTGAGTTTTCTTCGGTATCTAAGGGTAGCAACTATCCCAGTACCGGAAGAACGGGAAGTATGATCAAACGAATTCAGGAGTAGACATGTTGAAAAACAAAATGAAAGCAGCATTGCTGGGTATTGCCATGACATTTGCAGTACCCGTTGTTACCACGGCTTATGCACAAGATAAGGAACTGGTTGTTGCTACTGATACCGCTTTTGTGCCTTTTGAGTTTAAACAGGACGATAAGTACGTTGGTTTTGATATTGATTTATGGGATGCCATTGCCAAACAGCTGAACCTGAAATATCGCCTGCAGCCCATGGATTTCAACGGTATTATTCCGGGCCTGCAAACTAAAAATATTGATGCGGCGCTGGCCGGTATTACCATCAAGGATGAGCGCAAGAAAGTCATCGACTTTTCCGATCCTTACTATGAAAGCGGCCTTGCCATCCTGACTTCCGTCAAAAATGAAAACATTAAAACCGCGGCAGACCTGGCCGGTAAAGACGTGGCCGTTAAAACCGGTACGGCAACCGTGGATTTCCTGAAAAAAGAAGTGCCCGAAGCCAAACTGAAACTCTTCCCGAACATTGACAATGCCTTCCTTGACCTGGCAACTGGCCGGGTGGATGCCGTGGTGCACGATACGCCTAACGTCCAGTACTATGCCAACACGGCTGGCAAGGGCAAGGTCGTGGTCACGGGCGCATTGCAAAGTGGTGATTTCTACGGTATTGCTTTCCCTAAAGGCAGTGATCTGGTGGAAAAAGTCAATGCGGCACTGAAAACCCTGAAAGACAGTGGCGAGTACGACAAAATCTATACCAAATGGTTTGGTAGCGAAGTCAAGTAATCAAGCAGGCGCCTGAAGCGTTTATAGGGCAATATGAAACGGTGATTGCGTCCTGTATGGGCAATCACCGTTTTTGCTTTGTACATTCGCGTTTTGCAAATAATAAGGAAAGGCTTATGGACTTTGATTTGTCGGTTGTTTGGGATGCTTTGCCCAGTCTCTGGAAAGGCACGCTGGTGACAATCAAAATTACTTTTTGGGGCTTGTTTGGCGGTGCCTTGCTGGGTGCGCTGGCGGGGGTCATCCGTACGTATGTGCCGGGCTGGTTTTCAATAGATATCATACGCCAGCGCCCGCTGAGCGGTATTTTGCTGCCGCTGGTTTCCATGCTTGCACAGGGCTATATCCTGATTGTCCGGGGTACCCCCATTGTGGTGCAGGTTATGTTCATTTACTTTGCCTTGCCACTTATGGTGGATGTGCGGGTTGATGGCATGAGTGCGGCCATTGCGACACTCATTATCAATTCCGGTGCCTATATTGCTGAAATTGTGCGCGGTGCTTTGCAATCTGTTCCCAAAGGACTATTTGAAGCGGGGCAATCCATGGGCTTGCCCTTTTACAAAATCCTGCTCCGCATCATTGGACCGATCGCCTTCAGGCGCATGATTCCCGCTCTGGGCAACCAGTGTATTATTAGTTTGAAAGACTCTTCCCTGTTTATCGTGATCGGGGTTGCCGAATTGACCCGGCAGGGCCAGGAGATCATGGCCAGCAATTTCAGGGCCGTTGAAATCTGGGGGGCGGTTGCGGTTATATACTTGATCCTGACCGGTTTGATCGCACTGATCCTGAAAACCATGGAACGTAGGATGCGAATATTATGAGTATGGTCACCTTTGAGCATGTGGTTAAGAAATTTGGCAACAACACCATTCTTGATGATATCAGCCTGACTATCAATAAGGGTGAAGTGGTGGTTGTGGTAGGGCCTTCGGGGTCGGGCAAGTCCACGTTCCTGCGTTGCATCAACGCCCTGGAAACCATTCAGGGTGGCGATATCCGGGTGGGCAAGTTAAGCGTGCGGGGCAAACCTGCCGAAGTGCGTGAGTTGCGTCGGGAAGCAGGTATGGTGTTTCAGCAGTTCAACCTGTTTCCGCAATTAACGGCACTTGAAAATGTCATGTTTGGTCCCATTCATGCCCGTGGTATGTCCAACAGGCAGGCGCGCGAGAAAGCGATAGCCCTGCTTGAAAAAGTCGGCCTGGCCGAGCGTATGGATCATTATCCCGGTGAGCTGTCGGGTGGGCAGCAGCAGCGTGTGGCCATTGCCCGGGCGCTGGCGGTTAATCCGTTACTGATGCTGTTTGATGAACCCACTTCGGCTCTGGACCCCGAATTGCGCCATGAAGTCCTGAAGGTCATGAAGGATCTTGCTGAAGAGGGCATGACCATGATTGTGGTAACACACGAAATGGACTTTGCCCGCAAGGTGGGAAGCCGCTTAATTTTTATCGATCAGGGTAAAATAGCCCATGATGGCCCGCCATCTGAATTATTATCTAATCCTCCAAGTCAGCGTTTGAAAGACTTTTTACAACACGTTGTGTAACGTACAAGTTAGTTTTAGGAATCAGTATGCCTCAGTATCGTTCAAAAACCTCTACACATGGCCGCAATATGGCCGGTGCCCGCGCTTTGTGGCGAGCCACAGGGATGAAAGACGGGGATTTCGGCAAACCTATTATTGCCGTGGTTAACTCGTTTACCCAGTTTGTGCCAGGGCATGTGCACCTGAAAGATATGGGGCAGCTGGTTGCGCGTGAAATTGAAGCGGCCGGTGGTGTTGCCAAAGAGTTCAATACGATTGCGGTTGATGACGGGATTGCCATGGGTCATGGCGGCATGCTGTATTCCCTGCCTTCGCGTGAACTTATTGCCGATTCAGTTGAATATATGGTGAATGCGCACTGTGCCGATGCCATGGTGTGTATTTCCAACTGCGATAAAATCACCCCCGGCATGCTCATGGCCGCCATGCGCCTGAATATCCCGGTTGTGTTCGTCTCGGGTGGTCCCATGGAAGCCGGTAAAATTCTGGCTCCGGGTACCGGTAAAGTCATTGCCAAACTTGACCTGGTTGATGCCATGATCAAGGCAGGTGATCCAACCGTATCTGATGCTGAAACCGAAGAAACCGAGCGTAGTGCCTGCCCAACCTGTGGTTCATGCTCTGGTATGTTTACCGCCAACTCCATGAACTGCCTGACCGAAGTTCTGGGCCTGTCTTTGCCGGGGAACGGATCCTTGCTGGCCACCCATGCCAAACGCAAAGCCTTGTTCCTGCGTGCAGGCCGTCTGATTGTGGATCTTTGCAAACGCTATTACGAGCAGGATGACGCTTCTGTCCTGCCGCGCAATATCGCCACCAAAACGTCTTATGAAAATGCCATGGCCCTGGACGTTTCCATGGGCGGTTCCACCAATACCGTGCTGCACTTGCTGGCAGCGGCCCAAGAGGCGGGTGTTGATTTCAGCATGACCGATATCGACCGCATTTCCCGTCAGGTACCTTGCCTGTGTAAAGTGGCACCGGCAACCAGCCAGTACCATATGGAAGATGTGCACCGTGCCGGTGGCGTGATGGCAATTCTGGGTGAGCTGGCCCGTGCCGGCAAACTGGATCTCAATGCCGGAAACGTTCATAGCGGTACGCTGGGCAAAGCCATCGAGCAGTGGGATGTCAACAGTGGTCATGCCACTGAAGAAGTGAAAGAGTTTTACAAGGCTTCACCGGGCGGTATTCCAACCCAAGTGGCTTTCAGTCAGGATCGTCAGTACCCCAGCCTGGATCTTGATCGTGCCAAGGGTTGTATCCGCAGCCATGAACATGCCTATTCAGAAGATGGTGGCCTGGCCGTACTGTATGGCAACCTGGCCACTAATGGCTGTATCGTTAAAACGGCTGGCGTTGATGAAAGCATTCTGAAGTTTACCGGCAAAGCCGTGATTTTTGAAAGCCAGGAAGATGCAACGGCCGGTATTCTGGGTGATGAAGTCAAGGAAGGCGATGTCGTGATTATTCGCTACGAAGGCCCCAAAGGTGGCCCAGGCATGCAGGAAATGCTGTATCCAACCTCTTACCTGAAATCCAAAGGCCTGGGTGCCAAGGCCGCTTTGCTGACAGATGGCCGTTTTTCTGGCGGTTCGTCCGGCCTGGTCATTGGTCATGCTTCTCCTGAAGCGGCCGAAGGCGGCAATATTGGCTTGGTTCAGCAGGGTGATCGTATCGAGATTGATATTCCAAACCGTACCATTCACCTGGCCATTTCCGATGAAGAGCTGGCGCATCGTCGCGCAGCCATGGAAGCCAAGGGAGATCGCGCATGGCAACCAGAAAATCGCGAACGCTATGTTTCACAGGCGTTGCAGGCGTATGCGGCCATGGCCACCTCGGCCGACCGCGGTGCCGTGCGTGACGTTAGCCAGCTGAAACGCCGTTAATTTTTTATGGGTAATCAGCAGGCCGATAAATATTCAAAAACGGCCTGCCGGTTTCCCCTGAAAACAATGCGATCCTGCTTTTGTTCAAGCTGGTAGCGGTACATGGGGTCATAGTATTGCTCAATTAACGGGGTTAACCATGCCAGATGGGCCTGTGCATCGCCTTGTTCCCGGTGCCTGTTGATGGCCTGTTGCTGTACCTGGTTTAATTCCTGGTACAGTGCACCGCCGAGCCGTTTCCTGATGGCATACAGACTTTGTTCCAGATACTGGCTAAAAGCCTGCCAGGCCTGTTCCGGGTCTTGTTGCATGAACTCGGCCAGCATCAGGTCGATGTATTCTTCCCTGATATGCTGCACACGATATTCAAAAGGTTCTTCCAGCAAGACAATGGGTGCCTGTTTCAGATTTTGATAAAGGGCAATCGGCAAATGGCATGAACCAATGGTTTTACTTTCATCTTCAACTATCCATGTTGGCCTGTGACCTTTATCCAGATATTGGCGCGCAATGTGATTTTCGAAGTTGATCTGGGTGGCTTGTGGCAGAGCATGACGGCCAAAGGGAGAACCACGGTGGTGAGCCGCCTTTTCCAGGTCAATACTGTTGGGTAATGCGGCGATGATGGGGGTTTTTCCGCTACCGGTATAGCCACTTAGAACCAGCATTTTCTGGCGGCTTAGCGTATCCAGTTGCTGCAGGCAGAAATTGCGCAGAGCCTTGTACCCACCGATGACCCTTGGATAGGGCATGCCACTTTCAGCAAGCCATTGCTGGACGATGCGCGAGCGCAAGCCTCCTCTGAAGCAATACAGGAAACCATCAGGATGGTTCTTGCAGAATGCCATCCACTGGCTGATGCGTTCTTCTTTGATGGAGCCGGAAACCAGCTGGTGCCCCAGCTTGATGGCAGCCTCTTGCCCGTGCTGTTTATAACAGGTGCCCACCTGTGCCCGTTCATCATTGGTCATCAGGGGGATATTGACGGCGCCAGGAAAGGCACCTAGCTGGAATTCGATAGGTGCCCGCAAATCCAGCATGGGGTGCTGCAGTATATGCGCATATTGGTCGGTATCAAGTGCCGACAGTGGTTGAGAGTTGCTCATGGACTAGGGCTTGACGGTAATCAAGACAGGATTGTCTTGGTCAGGCAGGAGCTGACCGATGGCATACACGGTTGTTTCTAACTTGGCGGCCAGTTCAAGGAAGGCCTGTTCGCTATCGGGGCTAACCGCTACCAGCAGGCCTCCGGATGTTTGCGGATCGCAAAGCAGGGCTTTTTGTTGTTCACTGATCATGCTGACCTGATGACCGTAGCTGTCAAAGTTACGCTGGGTACCACCGGGGATGCAGCCCTGTTCTATATAGGTGTTGACACCATCCAGGAAGGGAACGTTGGCAAAACTGATTTCTGCCTGGACGCCAGAACCCTGGCAAATCTCGCCAAGGTGGCCCAGCAGGCCAAATCCGGTCACGTCGGTAATGGCATGAACGCCTGGTAATTCGGCAAAAGTGGCTCCCGGCTTGTTCAGGATACACATGGTACGGGTTGCCAGGCCTTGGTGCTGTTCTTGCAAAAGACCCTTTTTTTCGGCGGTGGTCAGGATGCCGATGCCCAGGGGTTTGGTTAGATACAGGCGATCCTGGCTTTGGGCGCTGGCGTTGCGCTTGACCTGATGGGTGGGCACAATGCCGGTAACGGCAAGGCCAAAAATGGGCTCGGGCGCATCAATCGAATGGCCACCCGCCAGTGTAATGCCTGCTTCTTTACATGCAGCGCGGCCGCCGTCAATAACCTGGCGGGCAATTTCGGCAGGGAGCACTGAAATGGGCCAGCCCAGAATCGCAATCGCCATGATGGGTTTGCCTCCCATGGCATAAATATCACTGATGGCATTGGTCGCAGCTATACGGCCAAAGTCAAAAGGATCGTCCACAATGGGCATGAAAAAATCGGTGGTGCTGACAATGGCTGTGCCATTGCCAATATCGTACACGGCAGCATCGTCTTTTGTTTCATTGCCGACCAGCAGGCGGGGATCCTGGAATTGCGGGAATCCGGAATGGAGTATCTCATCGAGCAGCTTGGGTGAGATTTTGCAGCCACAGCCTGCCCCGTGACTGTACTGGGTCAGGCGAATGGGATTTAACGCGCTGTTGTCCTTCATGGTTTTGACTTTCCTTGTTAGGGTAAGCGGTTATTTTACTCTTTCCTGTGGCAGCTTAATCTCGTGTTCCCGCTGTTAACCTGAGTTTCGCAGGCCGGTCGCAATCCCGTTAATGGTCAGGTGGATGGTGCGCTGGCTGCGGGCACTGGCAAACTTGCTTACCTTGACCTTGCGTTTCTCGTATTGGCGCTGTCGGCGAATAACTTCAACCTGCAAGTAATTCAGTGGGTCGATATAGGCAAAACGCTCTTGCAGGGCGGCAACCAGTTCAGGGTTGTCGGCCAGCAGTTTGCGACCGGTTATTTGCTTGAGCATGGCCAGGGTTTTGGCGTGTTCGGTTTCAATCATGCCGAAGATTTTTTCCCGGGTTGATTTTTGCGTGACCAAAGAGCTGTATTGCCGGCCGATGGTCAGGTCTGATTTTGCCAGCACCATTTCCATATTCGACAGCAGGGTACGGAAGAAGGGCCAATGCTGGTCCATTTCCTGCAATTGTTTCAGGCGTGCCTTGGCGGTTTTGGGAGAATCGGGGGTACCTTCATTCAGGTAGGTTTCTATGGCGGTGCCCACGCCATACCAGCCGGTAATCATCAGGCGGCATTGCGCCCATGAAAACCCCCAGGGAATGGCGCGCAGGTCTTCAATACGCTGGCCGCTTTTGCGTGAGGCCGGGCGCGAGCCGATATTCAGGCCGGCAATTTCATGGATCGGGGTAGCCGCAAAGAAGTACTCATTGAAGCCTTTTGTGCCATAGACCAGCTGGCGGTAGGTTTCTTCGGCAATGGTTGACATGAAGTCCATCGCAGGGCCAAATTTATCCATGTGCTTGTCTTGCTCATGGCTGCTGGCCAAGAGGCTGGCTTCAAGGGTGGCGGAAACCAGCAGTTCAAGATGCCAGCCGCCAATATCGGCATTCTTGTATTTACTCTGGATGACTTCACCTTGTTCAGTCAGGCGGATTTGCCCGGCAACGGTGCCCGGTGGCTGGGCCAGGATGGCATCAAAGCTGGAGCCGCCACCGCGTCCTACCGAGCCGCCACGGCCATGAAACAGGCGCAGGCGGACCCCGTGTTTCTCAAACACCTGAACCAGTTCCAGTTCTGTCCTGTACAAGGCCCAATTGGATGTTAAATAGCCGCCGTCTTTGTTGCTGTCTGAATAGCCCAACATGACTTCCTGAATGCCGCTCTGGGCATGCTGGATGCGGTTCTTCACAATGGGCAGGCCAAGCCAGCGATCCATGATGTTGGCACCGGCCTGGAGGTCGGGAATGGTTTCAAACAGGGGCACCACAATCAGGCCGTCATTTTCTGACAAGGGCAGCAGTTCACCGTTTTCATCGCGCTCCTGGGTGATCAGGCCGGTTTCCTGCTGCAATACCAGAACTTCCAGCATGTCGCTAAGCGTTTCAGTGTGGGAAACAATATATTGCTGGATGGTTTGTTTACCGTAACGCTTGCAGACAAAGGCGGCCGCACGCAGGATGTCCAATTCCTTGGTGGTTTCTTCGCTGTAACCTTGCCAGGGGGAGACCAGCGGACGGCTTTGATTGAGTTCGTCCAGCAGCAGCTCTACTTTTTCTTCTTCGCTTAAGCTGGCGTAGTCAACCGGTTTACCCTTAAAGGTAATGGCGGCGCGACGGTACAGTTCGGTAAGAATTCTTTCGTGAACATCCGAGCTTTGGCGCAGGTCAAGAGTGGCCAGATGAAAACCAAAAACTTGTACCGCCTGCAAAAGCTTGTCCAGGTGCAAGGCAACCACTGCACCTGCCTGATTTTGTTTCAGGGAGTCGATAATGATTTCAAGGTCGCTCGCAAAGGCGGCAGGGGTGGCATAGGGTTCTGCCACATGGGTGCTGCGAATGGCAATGTTTTGGTCTGTAAGCAAGCGTGCGCTCGCGGCCAGGCGGGCATAAATATAAATCAGGGCCCGGCGATAAGGTTCATCCTGCCGGTGTCTGGATTGGTCGGGACTAAGGTCGGACAGCGCTTGCAGGGCCTCGGTGACATGTGTCAGCGAGGTGCTGAGTGACAGTTCGGAGCCGAGCAGGTGCACTTCGTTAAGGTAATACTCAAAAATGGTGGTGGACTGGCGCAGAACAGCATGTTTAAGCGTGTCGGCATCTACAAACGGGTTGCCGTCACGGTCTCCGCCAATCCATGAGCCCATTTTAAGGAACGCGGGCAGGGAAGGCGTTTCGGTTGTTCCGTCTTCTGACAGTGTTTTCAGATAATGATTCAGGCGGGTGTATAGCTTGGGGATGGCTGGCAGGAAGGTATTGTTGAAATAGGCGATGGCATTTTCAATTTCATCATCCACCATCAGCTTGTTAAAACGCAGCATGCGGGTCAACCAGAGCGTTTTGATATGGCCTGCCAGCTCGGTCTCAAGTTCAGCCTGTTCGTATTCGGTAAGCGGCTTGTCGTACAGGGCCAGGCAACGTGCAATTTCACGGTGCAGGTCTAGCGTGCTTTTACGCTGGACCTCGGTGGGGTGGGCGGTTAAGACCGGAACAATGCAGGCCTGTGTGAAGAATTCCCGGATGGCATCCAGTGAGACGCCCTGTTCTTTAAGCTTAAGCAATGTATGTTTGAAACTGCCGCGTAGTTCATCACTGTTTTCCAGCAAAATTCGGCGGTGGCGTTTGTTCTGGTCCCGGTCTTCGGCCAGGTTCGCCAGGTGCAGGAAGTAACTGAACGCCCGTGACAGGGTATTGGCTTCGTCATCAGACAGTGAAGTGATTTTGTCTAGCAGGACTTCACTGTCATTGATATTGCCTTCCCTGCGAAAACTGACGGCAGAACGCCGCACGGTTTCAATAACATCAAAAATGGGTTTGCCTTCGGACTCATGAATGCTTTGGCCAAGGATTCTTCCCAGCAAACGAATGTCTTGCTGTTGCTCGCTCTTTGTCTTCTTCACACTTTGTCTCTACGTTTTCATTGATTAGGGGAAAATCAATTGTAGCGGCAAATGTCAGAAAGTGTAATCGAAAACGTTGAAAGACCGGCTTTCGTTAATTAGGGAAAAGAAAATTTAACGCTGCTCCGCTGCAATCGCCTCGGCCCTGATTTCCTCCGTCAATACCGCTTTCAGTTCCATGAACTCGGGCGTTGTCTTGACGGTATAGTGGCGCGGGTGGGGCAGGTTTACCTTGATTTCGGTCTTGATGCGGCCAGGGCGGGCACTGAAAACCGCAATCCGGTTGGCCATGAAAATGGATTCATCAATATCATGGGTCACGAACAGGACGGTTTTCTGGGCAGATTCCCAAATACCCAGTAACAGTTCCTGCATCAGCAGGCGGGTCTGGTTGTCGAGCGCGCCAAACGGTTCGTCCAGCAACAGGATTTTAGGGTCATTGGCCAGCGCACGGGCAATGGCCGTACGTTGCTGCATGCCCCCTGAAAGCTGTTTCGGGAAATGCTGTTCAAATCCCTTCAAGCCCACACGATTTATGAAGTAGCTGCTGCGTTCTTTTTGTTCAGCGGCAGACATGCCTTTTTCACGCAGGCCAAAACAGATGTTTTGCTCTACCGTGAGCCACGGAAACAGGGTATAGCTTTGAAACACCATGCCACGGTCGGCACCGGGGCCGGTGATGCGCTTGCCATCCAGAAGCACTTGGCCGGTGGTGGGATGGTCAAGTCCTGCAATAATGCGCAGCATGGTTGATTTGCCACAGCCCGAAGGGCCTAGAATAGTGACAAAATCATTTTCATTAACGTTGAAATTAATCGGGGTCAGGGCTTGGGTTTGCGTGCCTTTTTTGCCCGGAAAGACGCGACTGATGTTTTGTATTTCCAGCTGGCTCATTACAGGTTACTCCAGGCAAATAAACGACGGTTGACGGCCTTGAAGGCAAAGTCGGAAATCAGGCCGATAATGCCAATGGTGATAATGCCAAAAATAATCTGGCCAGTATTCAACAGGGATTGGCTATTGGTAATCATGTGACCAATTCCTGAAGAAGCGCCAATCAGTTCTGCCACAATCACATAGGTCCATGCCCAGCCCAGCACCAGTCGTAAAATTTCTGCAATTTCGGGGGCGGCACCAGGCAAAATCACACGGTGTACAATGCCTTTGCTACGGGCACCCAGTGTATAGGCGGCTTCTACCAAATCTTTGCGGGCATTGCCTACAATCACGGAAACCATCAGGATAATCTGGAAAACGGAACCAATAAAAATAACCAGTATTTTCTGCTTTTCATCGACTCCTGCCCAAAGAATCAGTAAGGGGATAAACGCGGATGCAGGCAAATAACGGCAGAAAGAAACAAACGGCTCTAAAAATGCCTCTACGAACTTGAACGTGCCCATGGCAATGCCCAGTGGCACGGCAACCAGGCAGGCAAGAATGAAACCAACTAGCACACGCATAACCGTCATGCCAATATCATGAATGAAATTGTATTCGGTGAAAAGCAGGTAGCCTTCTTCAAGCATTGCCATGGGACTGGCCAGGAAGGTGGGGGAAACAAATCCACCTAAAGTAAAAATGGCCCAGCCGGCAATAAATACAATGAAAAAGAGCAGCCCAAGGACCCATTTGAAACGGGGGTGAATGGGTTGCAATGGCCTGAATTCAAAAAATTTGTGTTGTGTCGGTTTCATTACTGCGTTATTTTTTTATACGTCGTTACTTAATTGACATAGGTGGCATCAAACAAGGCGTTCAGGTCAGTTGGCGCTTTGCGGATGACTTTGGTGTCAAGCAGGATTTGCGTCGCTTCTTCCATGAAAGGAATGATTTCCTTGTCAAAGTAGGCTTTGCTGTCTTCCTTGGTTTTCCAGGTCAGGAATGAAGCTGATTTTTCGAATTGCTCCGCGGACTGTTTTACTTCGGCTCCCATGATGGTATAGGCTTCCTGGGGATTGTTTTTAATCATGTCCAGGGCATCAGAGTAGGCCGCGACAAGCGCGTGGGCTGCCTTTGGATTGTCTTTGAGCCAGGTGGGGTTGCAGCCTACAAAGTCGATAATTGCCGGGTATTCAACGGTTGTTGCCAGGATTTTACCGCCTGTTGAGTTTTCACGGACGGTTGAAAGATAGGGCTCGTAGCTCATGGCTACATCAACCTGGCCGGCATTAAACGCCTGGGCGGCAGCCTGTGGAGACAGGGTGTTGGTTTTGATTTCGGACATTTTGATGCCGTTTTTGTGCATCATGTAAGACAGCAGGAAGTAAGGAGAGGCGCCCGCTGTTTCCACGGCAATGGTTTTACCTTTCAGTTCCTTGATGTCATTGACGTCATTGCGTACGGCGATGCCATCGGCGCCATGGGATGCGTCCAGCATGAAGATTTGAGTCACCGGTACATTGTTGGCATTCCATGCAATGAAGCTGTCAATGGTGGTGGCCACGCACTGCAAAGAACCTGAAGCGTAGGCCAGCAGACGGTCTTTAACGGGCAGGAATTTGATGTCGACATCCAGACCGTGTTTTTTGAAAAAACCGGCTTTTTGTGCCAGGGTCAGTGGTGCAAACCCGGTCCAGCCGGACATGCCAATCGCCAGTTTTGTGGTGTCCTGGGTCGAAGCGGTTGCCGATGTGGCAGAAAAACACAGGCTCAGGCCGACAAACAATGCTTTTTTCACTAAAGACATGATCTTTCCTTCAAGGTAACAGTAGGTGCGTTTTGAGGCGGTTGCTTAAATAGTAGGGAAGCCAAGATTTTATGACAGATTTGCGTATATACGATTGATTTTCATAGTATTTGGCTAATTAGTTTTGAAAAATGATTATTTTGTGTTGTTAGAGAATAATCTGGACATAACACAGTCGCCTACGTATAATTTTCGGTTCTAGCAGGGGTACTAAGCATTCGCTTGGTTGAGAGAGTCCCTTTGTACCAGTACGGATAATGCCGAGGCTGGGAGTTCAACATTCGAATCTGTCGAAAGTCATTCCCTATTCGGCTCCAATTTTTTTCATTTGGAGCACACATGAGCGCTAAACCCATCTTTTCCGCAGCAACAGCACAGGTTGACAATGCGGCTATCCAGTCATTGCCACGTTCACGCAAAATCTACGAGCAGGGCTCACGCCCGGACATCCGCGTGCCTTTTCGGGAAATCTCGCAAGATGATACCCCCACTATGTTTGGCGGTGAAAAGAACCCGCCGTTAACCGTTTATGATACCAGCGGGCCTTATACCGATCCGGCCGTTCAGATTGATATCCGCAAGGGCTTGCCCGCATTGCGCAAAAGCTGGATTGAAGAACGCAACGATACCGAGGTGTTAAGCGGGCCCAGCAGTGAATATGGCCAGCAGCGCTTGCAAGATCCACAATTGGCTGCCATGCGGTTTGAGTTGCAGCGTCCGCCACGCCGGGCCAAGGCGGGGCATAATGTGTCGCAAATGCACTATGCCCGTAAAGGGATAGTGACCCCTGAAATGGAATTCGTGTCTATTCGCGAAAACATGCGGGTGGAGCAGTATCTGGAAAGCCTGCGCCAAAGTGGCCCTGATGGTGCAAAACTGGCTGCACGTATTAGCCGCCAGCATCCCGGGCAGTCGTTTGGGGCTTCCATTCCCCAACGTATCACCCCCGAATTCGTCCGCGATGAAATTGCCCGTGGCCGCGCGATTATTCCAGCCAACATCAACCACCCTGAAATTGAACCCATGGCGATTGGCCGCAATTTCCTGGTCAAGATCAATGCCAATATCGGCAATTCGGCCTTAGGGTCGGGTATTCACGAAGAAGTGGAAAAAATGACCTGGGCCATTCGTTGGGGGGGCGATACCGTGATGGATCTTTCCACCGGTAAAAACATTCATGAAACCCGCGAGTGGATCATCCGCAACTCGCCGGTACCGATTGGTACCGTGCCGATTTACCAGGCGCTGGAAAAAGTGGATGGCAAGGCCGAAGAGCTGACCTGGGAAATTTTCCGGGATACATTAATTGAACAGGCCGAGCAGGGCGTGGATTACTTCACCATTCACGCCGGTGTTCGCTTGCCCTTCATTCCCATGACGGCCAACCGCATGACGGGTATTGTGTCACGGGGTGGTTCCATCATGGCTAAATGGTGCCTGGCGCATCACAAGGAAAGCTTCCTGTACGAGCATTTTGAAGACATTTGCGACATCATGAAAGCCTACGATGTGAGCTTTTCGCTGGGTGACGGTTTGCGGCCGGGCTCGGGCTACGATGCCAACGACGAAGCCCAGTTTGCCGAGCTGAAAACCCTGGGCGAGCTGACCCAGGTGGCCTGGAAGCACGATGTGCAGGTCATGATTGAAGGCCCGGGCCATGTGCCGATGCACCTGATTCGCGAAAATATGGACATGCAATTGGAGCATTGCCACGAAGCACCGTTTTATACGCTTGGCCCGCTCACCACCGATATTGCACCCGGCTATGACCACATCACTTCAGGCATTGGTGCAGCGCTGATAGGCTGGTACGGCACCGCCATGCTTTGCTACGTGACGCCCAAAGAGCACTTGGGCTTGCCGAACAAAAAGGATGTGAAAGACGGCATTATTACCTACAAGATTGCCGCCCATGCCGCTGACCTGGCCAAGGGGCATCCGGGCTCTGCCATTCGCGACAACGCCCTGTCCAAGGCAAGGTTTGAATTCCGTTGGGACGACCAGTTCAACCTGGGGTTAGACCCGGATACGGCCAAGGATTTTCATGATGAAACGCTGCCAAAAGACTCCATGAAAGTGGCGCACTTCTGCTCCATGTGCGGACCGCATTTTTGCAGCATGAAAATTACCCAGGATGTGCGTGAGTATGCCGACAAGTTGGGGGTCAGCGAAAAAGAGGCCCTGCACAAAGGCATGCAGGAAAAATCCATTGAGTTCGTGAAGAAAGGCGCCGAGATTTATCATCAGGCGTAAGAACCGGAAGATTTTTTTGAGTAAAAGATCTTCTATTAATAAAAATGCTCATCAGTACAAGGTGTACTGATGAGCATTTTACCTATCGAGTAGAGTAGACGAGAGTAGAGCGTGGGAATGCTTGCCAGCCGCTACTCACCAAACCATTTCAGGTTTGAATGAAGCTGGGCGGTTTCACCCACCACAATCAGTGCCGGGGCTTGTGCCTGTTGGGCCAGTTCGGACAATTGCGCCAGGGTGCCGGTATGCACCTGCTGGTTCTTGCGGGTGCCATGGCTGATAATCGCCACCGGTGTGCTTGCCGTGCGGCCATGGGCAATCAGATTTGTAGAGATTTCATCGGCCTTGATAGTGCCCATGTAAATCACTAATGTTTGTTTGCCACGGGCCAGGGTTTTCCATTCCAGCTCATCGCCATCGGGGCGGCAATGGCCGGTAATGAACATGGCGGTTTGGGCATGGTCGCGGTGTGTTAGCGGGATGCCGGCATAGGCGGTTGCGCCCAGTGCCGCGGTAATGCCCGGAATGACCCGGTACGGGATTTTTTCCTCTTGCAAGGCTTCCAGCTCTTCGGCACCACGGCCAAATACAAATGGATCCCCCCCTTTTAAGCGCACTACGCGCAATCCCTGTTTTGCATATTTTATTAAACGCCGGTTGGTTTCTTCCTGCGCGACCGAATGTGCGCCCGCCCGTTTACCTACTGATTCCCGTATTGCATCACGGCGAACCAGTTCCAGTATTTCATCACTGATAAGGGCATCATGCAGCACGATGTCGGCCTGTTGAATGGCTTGCAGGGCTTTCAGGGTAAGTAGTTCAGGGTCACCAGGACCGGCGCCCACTAAGGTGACCTCACCGGCCTGGCTGGTATGGCCATTCAGCTGTTGTGCCAGTTCATGTTCGGCCTGTCGGGTTTGTCCGTTTTCCACCAGGGTGTTAAATCGGCTGGCAAACAGGTTCTCCCAGAAGCGCCGCCGCTCTGTGATACTGCCTAGGCGGGTTTTGACCTGGTTGCGCCATTTGCCGGCCAGGCTGGCGACTTCACCTAAATGATGGGGAATCAGGGCTTCCAGCTTTTCCCGCAGCAGCCGTATCAGGACTGGAGATGTGCCCTGGCTTGAAATGGCAATTTGAATGGGCGAACGGTCAATGACAGAGGGCAGGATGAATGAACAGAGTTCCTGGGTATCCACAATATTTACCAGTTTCTGACGTTGTTCGGCTTCGCTGGCGATTTGGCGGTTCAGTTCTGGATTGTCGGTGGCACCAATAACCAGAAATACATCATTTAATTGCTCGGCCTGAAACGAGCCCGCAATATGGCTGACACGGCCTTCCTTGACCCATTGGGTCACTTCATCGCAAAGCGCGTGGGCAGCCATGCGCACCAAGGCACCTGCCTTGAGTAGGGAAGCGATCTTGCGTGCGGCAACATGGCCACCGCCGATAACCAGGACAGGGCGGTTGTTAAGATCGGCGAAGATGGGGTAATAAGAAGACATCAGAAACCAGGGCAATAAGAAACAATGATGGGGTCTGATGTATGCTATATGAAGTATTTAATAAATAAAAATAACTATTTTATTGATATTTAAAACTACTGGTTATATGGTCTGTTTATTCCCATAGAGCGTGGAAACAAGGAAGCCTGCCCGGGCTCAAGGTTACGCAGCAGGCTCTGGATGTTTAGCTCAGGCTTTGGTAAATTTGCGCAATACCACCATATTGTTCCGGTGCATCAGTTCACCGGCCGTCATCGAGCCCAGGATGGTTTCAATTTTATGGGTAGGCTGGCGCATGATACGACGGGTATCCGAGGAAGAGTAGTTGATCAGGCCACGTGCATATTCAACATTATTTTCATCCAGGCAGGCCACCACATCACCCCGTTCAAATTCACCATTGACGTGAATAACGCCCACGGGCAGCAGGCTTTTGCCTTGCAGGGTAAGGGCTTTCAGGGCACCTTCATCAAGGGTGATCTGGCCGCGCAGCCGTAAATGATCGGCCAGCCATTGTTTACGGGCCGAACGCACCGCAACCGAGGCGCGCAATTCGCTACCAATGGATTCGCCCTGGCTTAATCGTTCAAGCACGTTAAGTTCACGGCCCGAGGCAATAACCGTATGCGCGCCGCTGTTGGCTGCCCTTTTGGCCGCCAACACTTTGGTGGCCATGCCACCGGTACCAATATTGGAGCCGGCACCACCGGCCATTTCCTCAAGCGCAGGATCGCCTGCCGTGGCCACCGAGATGAGTTTGGCCTGCGGGTTTTTGCGCGGATCGCTGTCATACAGGCCGCTTTGGTCGGTCAAAATAATTAAAACATCCGCTTCAATTAAATTGGTAACCAGGGCGCCTAGTGTGTCGTTGTCGCCCAGGCGGATTTCATCGGTAACCACGGTATCATTTTCGTTAACGATGGGAATCACACCCAGGTCCAGCAGGGTAAACAGGGTAGAGCGGGCGTTTAAATAACGCTCGCGGTCGGCCAGGTCTTCGTGGGTGAGCAAAATTTGCGCTGCGCAGATATTGTGCTCATGAAACGCGGTTTCATAGGCCTGAATCAGCCCCATTTGTCCGATAGCCGCAGCGGCCTGCAGTTCGTTCATGGCTTTGGGGCGGGTGTGCCAGTTAAGGCGTGCCATGCCTTCGGCCACCGAACCGCTGGACACCAGAACCACTTGCTTGTTTTGTTTCCTGAGCGCGGCAATTTGCGCCGCCCACTGCCGGATGGCGGTGTTATCCAGGCCCTTGCCATTATTGGTAACAAGGGAAGAGCCCACTTTAATGACAATACGTTGGGCTGAATGAACGGCAGATTGGGGCACGGTGCTCATGGTTTGAATCGGGACAGAAACAAAAAAATAAATGGTTGATTAATTAAAGGTTGTTACGGGAGTCATCAAAGCGCGGATCTTCAGGGGTATAGTTTTCCTGCTGTTTATCCTGCTCAAGGTGTTCTTGCGCCTTGACTTTGTCAAGATACTCTTGCAGGGCCCAGACCAGTTCTTGCGTGCCTTCACCATTAAGGGCTGAAATGGCAAATACCGGACCGTCCCATTCGAACTCCTGGCAGAAACGCTGTTTGATTTCTTCCGGGTTTTCAAGCATATCCAGTTTATTAAGCACCAGCCAGCGGGGCTTATTGTACAGTTCTGCATCGTACAGGCGCAGTTCTTCCACAATGGCCCTGGCATCGGCCACGGCTTTTTCAACGGGATCAATATCGGGATCAAGGGAAGAGACATCAACCAGATGCAGTAAAACCCGTGTGCGGGTAAGGTGGCGCAGGAACAGATGGCCCAGG
This sequence comes from Advenella sp., assembly GCA_041656315.1. Taxonomy (GTDB): domain Bacteria; phylum Pseudomonadota; class Gammaproteobacteria; order Burkholderiales; family Burkholderiaceae_B; genus Advenella. The sequence goes on along the minus strand of JBBADT010000028.1, from coordinate 1,034 downwards.
CCTGCCCCTTCCGAGGCACCTTCAATTAAACCAGGAATGTCGGCCACGACAAAACTGCGGGCGGCCGAGGTTCGCACCACACCCAGGTTGGGGTGCAGGGTGGTAAATGGATAATCGGCAATTTTAGGCTTGGCGTTGGATATTTTGGTGATAAGGGTTGATTTGCCGGCATTGGGCATGCCCAGCAGACCCACATCGGCCAGTACCTTCAGTTCCATTCTAAGCTTGCGCTGTTCACCTTCGGTGCCATAAGTAAACTGGCGAGGAGCGCGATTAACGCTGGATTTGAAATGCAGGTTGCCCATGCCACCCTGGCCACCCGCTGCCAGTGTGACTTGCTCACCGTGACGGTCCAGGTCGAACAACTGTTCGCCTGTTTCATGGTCATAGATAACCGTACCGACGGGAACCCGTAAGGTAATATCGGGGGCGGCAGCACCGTATTGGTCGGAGCCACGGCCATTTTCACCGTTTTTGGCTCGGTGCAGGCGGGCATAGCGAAAATCGATAAGGGTATTGATGTTGCGGTCGGCGATGGCATAAATGCTGCCGCCACGGCCGCCGTCTCCGCCATCGGGGCCGCCTTTAGGGATAAATTTTTCGCGGCGGAAGCTGGCTGCGCCATTGCCGCCTTTTCCTGCGATCACTTCGATGGTGGCTTCGTCTACGAATTTCATGGTTCGCTTTTCTGCTTATAAACAGTTATTCTAAATCCAAATTGCGTTAACTGCATTTCGGAAAGGGATAAAAATAAAAATGCCGCTCACCTGATAGAGTGAACGGCATTGATTGTTTTTGAAACTGCGCTTATTCAGCCGCAATAACAGAAACGGTTTGCTTGTTGAGTGCGCCTTTTACAGAGAACTGTACGCTGCCATCAACCAATGCAAATAATGTATGGTCTTTGCCGATACCTACGTTTGTTCCGGGGTGGAAACGGGTGCCACGCTGACGAACAATGATGGATCCTGCTGGGATTTCCTGACCACCGTACGCTTTAACACCCAGACGTTTGGATTCTGAGTCGCGGCCGT
>JBBADT010000027.1:0-37163 GCA_041656315.1 Advenella sp. | reverse complement strand
AAAATGTAACGGTAGGCCATCAGGCCATGCTGCACGGCTGTACCATTGGTGAAGGCTCATTAATTGGCATGCAGGCCATTGTGCTTAACAATGCCGTTATTGGCAAAAACTGTATTATTGGTGCGGGCGCCATCGTTCCCGAAGGAAAAGTGATCCCCGACAATTCACTGGTTATTGGTGTGGCAAAAATTGCCCGTACCCTGACCAATGAAGACCTTGCCGGTGTGCATGCAGGCACCCGTCATTACGTAGAACAAGGCAAACGCTACTCTCAACACCTGAAACGCCTTGATTAATCCGTCTCAGGATATATTTTCTTGCTGTCATGAACGATTCCTTAAAAAAATACCTGTTTGAAGACCGCAGTACGCGAGTTCAAACCGTCAATCTAACTCAAACCTGGGCCGAGGCACTAAGCCACCAGCACTACCCCCCCATTATCCGAAGGCTACTGGGGGAATTAAGCGCGGCAGCCGTCCTGCTCACTTCAAACATAAAATTTGATGGTTCTTTAATTCTGCAGTTGCAAGGTGATGGCCCCATTAGCCTTATTGTGGTTGAATGCGACTCTGCACTTCGCGTGCGTGCCACCGTCAAAATGCGGCAGGAATTTGTCTGTCCTGAAAACGGCACCCTGCAAACCCTGCTCAATACCAATGGCAATGGCCGGTTTGCGGTTATCCTGGATCCTAAAAACAGGTCTGACGGCATGCAACCCTACCAAGGCATTGTGCCAATGCAGGGCCATTCAGTAGCACAGGTGCTAGAGCACTACATGAAACACTCTGAACAACTGGATACCCGTTTATGGCTTGCCGCCAACGATGAGAAAGCCTGCGGACTTTTGCTCCAGCAACTGCCTTCCTCTGGTGGCATACCTGCCGTCATGCCCAACCTTGATGACACCTGGGAACGCGCTGTCCAGTTTGCCGAAACCATCAGCACCGAAGAACTGTTGTCAACCGATGAAGATACCCTGATCCATCGCCTGTATTGGGAAGAAACCTTAATTGCCTATGAGCCGATTGCCATCACCTGGTTTTGTCCCTGCACCCGTGAACGGGTTGCCAACATGCTAAAAATGCTAGGTAGCGAAGAAGTTGCCAGCATATTAAGCGAACAGGATAAGATTGAAATCACCTGTGATTTCTGTGGCAAACCCTATATTTTTGATCCGGTAGACTGTGCAAAATTGTTTGTGAACCCGGACAGCTTTGTCGTCAAGGGTAATAAATCCACCCATTGAAAACAAAGCAGGAAATTGGATAAATCCATCCATTTGTAAAATTCACAATTTACAATATTAAGGAGTAGGCACAGACTAACGTCATGCTTACTCTTTTCTTTTTTCCCCCAACGATAAAAAGCCCTCTGCCCAAGCAGGGTCACGCCAATAAAAACAAGGGATTTGGTTCGGTAGAGTTCTTGCTGGTCGCTACCCCCATATTAATGCTTGGAATGGGTTCATTGGAAGCCTCGTATTGGTACATTGCCCGGCAGGCTAGCAGCCTTGCCCTACTTGAGGCAGCCCGTACCGCCGCCACTAATCACGCCAACCCACACACCATAGAACTGGCCTTTGAAAAAGCACTGCATCCCCTGTTTTCACCTACCGGCAATTTTCCAGACCCGGCTGCACGCATGCAGTCTTATTTCAATAGCATCAAGAAAAAAACAGGGCAAGCCCCATGGCGTATTGTGATACAAAGCCCAGACCAGGCCGATTTTATCGATTTCCAGCGTAAAGACCTGTCTATTGCACAACAAACCGGCCTACCCGCTATCGACAACAACTATCAATATGAACAATACCAGCGTACCGGTACTGGCAACTATTCAGGCAATAACATTTTCCAGGCCAATACGCTACAAATAGAGCTTACCTACCCTTATCAACCCCTTATTCCCGGCATAAGCCAATTATTCAAGGTACTGGTGGGCAACGGGAAAGATTACGACAGGCAACTTATGAACCAAGGTATCCTGCCCATCAAGCAAACCCTGTCCATCAGCATGCAATCGCACCCTGTTTTATGGCCGGTAGAACCGGGCGGAAAAGTGCTTTACAGCCATACCTCAATGCCCATAAGCGGCATTGGCAAGCCGCAAACTGGCAACTTGCAAACATGTACAGGCCTATGGTGCGGAACAACCGCCAGCAATGGCACGCATACGCCAACACGCCCCGATACGACTCCCCCTAATCACCAACCAGTTCCTGCCCCAAACAACCCACAGATACCGGAAAGCAAAAAAACAGGCGGCAACACGCCTTCAACGCCAGAGGAAGCGTTACCGGAAGAGAAGATTTCAGTAGAGGGGCAAGACCCAGCCTGTGACGTCAACCTTTGCTGTACATAGCAAAAGCAACAAAAAACAAGGTTTATGGTACAGAAGAAACGGGGGTGGCTACCGGTGGGTGAACGTCAGCTTTTTTGCCTATAGGCAAGGAAACGGTAGGCACCGCCTCGTTGGGAACCAGGATTTGCACCAGGGTTTCACCCTCGTTAATCATGCCCATTTCTATTCGCGCACGATCTTCAAGGGCCTGGGTTCCAGATTCCAAATCCTGGACTTCAGCTTTCATGGCATTGTTTCGGGCTAACAATGCCTTGTTTTTCTCATGCTGTTCTTGAAGTTGCTCTTTTAATTCTGCCACCCGCAACCAGCCCGATTCTCCCTTCCATAGGGGATACTGGATTGCGATACATGCCAGCAGAAGCAACAAAAAAAGCAAACGCATAAGAGAAACAGCCGATTAGCGATTACGCAAATTATAGAATGCGTCTACCCCGGGGTAATGAGCCACTTCAGCCAATTCCTCTTCAATACGCAGCAACTGGTTGTATTTGGCCATACGATCTGAACGGGACAGTGAACCGGTTTTTATTTGCATGGCACTGGTGGCCACGGCAATATCGGCAATCGTTGAGTCTTCGGTTTCACCGGAACGGTGTGAAATGACGGCGGTATAACCGGCACGTTTGGCCATCTCAATGGCGGCAAATGTTTCGGTAAGCGTACCAATCTGGTTGATCTTGATCAGGATGGAATTACCGATGCCCTGGTCAATACCCTGCTTGAGGATTTTGGTGTTGGTCACGAACAGGTCATCACCCACCAGCTGTACTTTCTTGCCCAGCAGATCGGTCAGGATTTTCCAGCCTTCCCAATCATTTTCAGACATGCCGTCTTCAATGGAAACGATAGGGTATTTATCGCACCAGGAAGCCAGTAAATTGGCAAATTCCTGTGATGTTAAGGAAATACCGCCTTCACCGGCCAAATGGTATTTGCCCTCTTTATAGAATTCGGAGCTGGCGCAGTCAAGGGCCAACGCAATTTGTGTACCGGCTTCGTAGCCAGCATCGGAAATTGCTTTCAGGATAAGCTGAATGGCGGCTTCGTGGTTGGCCACGTTAGGCGCAAAACCACCTTCGTCACCCACCGCAGTAGACATCCCCTGATCATGAATGATTTTTTTAAGCGCGTGAAAAACCTCTGCCCCCATACGCAGGGCTTCACGGAAGCTGCTGGCACCTACCGGCAGGATCATGAATTCTTGCAGATCAAGCGTATTGTTGGCATGAGCACCACCGTTGATCACGTTCATCATGGGCACGGGCATGCTCATGGGGCCACTGCCACCGAAGTAACGGTACAACGAAAGACCTGACTCATCGGCCGCGGCACGGGCAACCGCCATACTGACAGCCAGCAGGGCATTAGCGCCCAAGCGCTCTTTGGATTCAGTTCCATCAAGATCAATCAGGGTACGGTCAATAAAGGTTTGTTCCTGCGCATCCAGACCAATCAGGGCTTCGGAAATTTCTGTATTGACATTTTCAACGGCTTTTAAAACGCCTTTACCCAAATAACGTGATTTATCACCGTCACGCAATTCAATGGCCTCACGTTCGCCGGTAGATGCCCCAGAAGGAACGGCCGCACGCCCCATGGCGCCGGATTCCAATAAAACATCACATTCAACAGTCGGGTTTCCGCGAGAATCCAAAATTTCACGGCCGATAATATCTACAATAGCACTCATGGTTATGAATTTCCTGCCTGTTCAAGTATTACAAAGGTTTTTGTCATAGGCTAAATTGTACATGACAAAGACGCGCTTGTATTTTATCAAGCGTGGCGATCAGCACATGAATTTCATCTTCAGGAAGGTCTATCGTTATTTTTGCCAGAAAGGCATCGCGCCTGTACCCGGTTTTTTCCCTGAAATCCTGCCCTTGCACCGTCAGCAACACATTGGTAACCCGGTTATCGTCTGGATTCATGGAGCGTTTTACCCAGCCTTCTTTTTCCATGGCTTTTACATGCCGGGTCAGGGTGGCGGCATCCACATCCAGCGAATTCACCAGTTGCTTTTGTGAAACAGGCGCGTCGCCCAAAGCCAGCAGGATTCTCCACCTTACCCCCGGAATACCCACTTCGGCTTCAAACAGCCTTGCCCAGGTCCGGTAAATACGGCCCACGCGCTGCATCATCTCAAGTTCCAACGCCATCTATACTCCTTTCTGTTTATCTGTTTTCTTACCTTTCAGGTCTATCAAAGGCAGTCGATATACCCAAACAGTTGCCAACAAAGTCAGGGCTAATACAATCCAGAATCCCGAATGAATGGAAGCGATCAGAGTTTCACGACCGGTATCTATCCAGAATTGAATATCGCCTATCCCGATTTGTTGCGCCTGTGCCTGCAAGGCAGCCTGTTGGGCGGGATTCACCAGGACTTGCACATCAAACAGGTCCTGAAGTGAATTGGGGGGTATTTTGTCGCTTATTTGTCGCGTCATGCCTGCCGCATACAAATAATTAACCAGCGACCCCACAATGGCAATCCCCAGCATACCCCCTATCATCCTGATGGATTGAACCAGGGCGGTTGCGATACCCAGGTTTGACTTGCCCGCCACCTCCTGAGAAAAAATAGTTAAATTAGGCATAATCATGCCCAAGCCCACGCCGCCAGCCACCATATAGACCATAAACACATACGATGAACCGCCACGGTTGGAAAAAATCGTACCCAGAATACAAACCAGTATTAATACAAACCCCACATACAAAATATGATTAGGCCGTTTAAGGCGGGTAACCACCCTGCCGCTTAAGATACTGCCCACCGTTACACATACCACCAATGGCGTAATTAAAATACCGGCCTCGTTAGGAGACAGCGCAAACCCGCCTTGCAGAAAAAGTGGAATATAGAACAACAGACTGAACAAGGTAAAACCCAGTAAAAGCGATAACAAAAACAGCACATTCAGGCTTTTTATGCGAAAAAGTTCAAGCGGTATCAATGCATAGGGACAATGAGATTCCCATTTAAACAAGATAAGCGTAAACAACACGAACACCAGTCCCAGCATGGCCACGTTCCAGCCCATGCCATGCCTTCCCAGAAACTCAACAAACAATTGCAGGCTACACAGCGCCAAGGTAATTAATACTGCCCCGACCCAGTCCAGCCTGATAACCTGCTTATGCTGGTAACGGATAAGCGGCAAATATTGCCAAACAAACCAAAGCCCCAACAAACTGATAGGCACATTCACAAAAAAAATGGATCGCCAACCATAATACTCGGTAAGAAATCCCCCCAGGGAAGGGCCTACAACACTGGCAATACCATAGGAAGAACTTAAAAAAACCTGCCATTTAAGCCTGACTGCCGCCACCGGGAACAAATCGGGAATACAGGCAAATGCCGTACCCACCAGCATGCCACCACCCACTCCCTGCAAGGCCCGGGAAAGAATCAGGTGCAGCATGCTATCTGCCATGCCACTAAGAATGGAAGCCGTTGTAAAAATAATAATTGATGCGATCACAAAGGGTTTGCGCCCGTAAAAATCACCCAAACGTCCAAAAATAGGAACTGTAATAACCGAAGCAAGCAAATAAGAGGTTCCCACCCAGGCATACAAATCAAAACTGTTCAATTCTGCTGCAATGGTGGGCATAGCCGTGCCAACAATGGATTGATCCAATCCAACCAGGATAGTCACAAAACACAGCCCCAGAATGGCCAGCAGTGACTGCCGAAAGGGAAGCCTTCTTCCGGTGCCTGAATCTTCATCGTCAACATTAATGGGCTGTGCAGACATAGTGGCAAACACTTGAAAATTGATTGATCATGAAATCATTTTATATAAAATTATTTTGATGTCAATGAAATTGACCAAAAAAAAACCGTTGCGCCCATGAGATTCTCATCAACGCAACGGAATGATTCAAATACGCTTGGTTAGCTGTGCTTAAAACCGTTCTTCTATGAAGCCTTGGTGCTTCACGACGCGGTCAATATCAACCAAAGAACTCAGCAAAGCTTCCATGTGCTCCAAGGGAACCGCATTGGGGCCATCAGACAAGGCTTGCGCAGGATCGGGGTGAGTTTCCATAAAAAGCCCGGAAATACCCACTGCCACTGCCGCCCGCGCCAGCACGGGAACAAACTCACGCTGACCGCCCGAAGACGTGCCTTGCCCACCTGGTAGCTGTACCGAGTGGGTGGCATCAAAAACAACGGGACAAGCGGTTTGACGCATAATAGCCAGTGAACGCATGTCAGACACCAGATTATTGTAGCCAAATGATGCGCCACGCTCACAAACCATAATGTTTGTACCATCACCCCCGGCCGCAATGGCTGCTTCACGTGCCTTGTGCACAACCTGAATCATATCGGCCGGGGCCAGAAATTGCCCCTTTTTAATATTAACCGGCTTCAGGGTAGCCGCACAGGCCTGGATGAAATCGGTTTGACGACACAGAAAAGCAGGAGTTTGCAACACATCAACGACCGCTGCCACATCCCTGACCTGGCTTTCGTCATGAACATCGGTTAACACCGGCACTTTCAGGGCATCACGGACATCTGCCAGGATTTGCAAACCCTCTTCCATGCCCGGACCGCGATATGACTTGCCCGAACTGCGATTGGCCTTGTCAAAAGAGCTTTTATAAATAAAGGGTATCTGCAGACGGTTGGTGATTTCCTGAAGCGCGCCTGCCGTATCAAATGCCATTTGCCGGGACTCGATAACGCAAGGCCCCGCAATCAGGAAAAACGGTTTATCCAAACCGACTTCAAATCCGCATAAATTCATGCTTTATCCTTTTGGGCGCGTTGGCGCTGGATATCCAGGGCCGCCTTGATATAACTGACAAACAAAGGATGTTCCGCGCGGGGTGTTGAGGTGAACTCGGGGTGGAATTGCACGCCCATGAACCAGGGATGAGACGGAATCTCCATGATTTCAGGCAGGTTCTCGGTAGGTGTGCGGGCACTAATCACCATGCCAGCCTCTTCAAGACGAGGAACATACACATTATTCACTTCATAGCGATGACGGTGACGTTCGTTGACTTCAGGGCCGTAAATTTCATAAGCACGGGTACCTTCCTTAACGGGGCAACGTTGCGCACCCTTGCGCATGGTACCGCCCAGATCGGAATTTTCGCTGCGCGTTTCCAGCTTGCCTTCCCGGTCTTGCCATTCGGTAATAAGTGCAACCACCGGATGGGCAGTGGAAGGATCCAGTTCAGTACTGTTAGCGCCACCCAGCTGTGCCACATTGCGAGCAAATTCAATAACCGCCAGCTGCATGCCCAGGCAAATTCCCAGGTAGGGAATACCGTTTTCACGGGCATATTTAATAGCCTGTATCTTGCCTTCGGTACCCCGTTTGCCAAAACCACCCGGCACCAAAATGGCATCAAAATCTTCAAGGCAAGCCGTGCCGTTTTTCTCGATGTCTTCAGAATCGATATAGTTGATGACCACCTTGGACTTGGTATAAATACCAGCGTGAACCAAGGCCTCGGTCAGGGACTTATAGGACTCGGTAAGATCAACATATTTGCCCACCATGCCAATCTGGACTTCATGCTCGGGATTTTCAAGCAAATTGACCAGGCTATTCCATTTTGACAAATTGGCTGCCGGTGCAGTAATACCCAGCGCATCACAAACAATTGAATCCAGTTTTTGTTTATGCAGCATCGCGGGGATTTTATAAATTGAATCCTCATCCCATACAGAAATAACCGCATCCAAGGGCACGTTGGAAAACAAGGAGATTTTGGCCCGCTCATCATCGGGGATGGGGCGATCGGCACGACACAGCAAGGCGTTTGGATAAATCCCGATTTCACGCAGTTTTTGCACCGAATGCTGGGTAGGCTTGGTTTTAAGCTCGCCCGCCGAAGCAATATACGGAACCAGTGTTAAATGCACAAAAGCCGCTCCCTGACGACCCAGGCGATGGCTCATTTGACGGGCCGCCTCCAGGAATGGCAAGGATTCGATATCGCCCACGGTGCCGCCAATTTCGACAATGGCGACATCGGCATTACCGTCGTAGGCTTTTTTGGCACCACGAATAATGAAATCCTGGATTTCATTGGTAATGTGTGGAATGACCTGAACCGTTTTACCCAGATAATCACCACGGCGTTCTTTACGCAATACCGATTCGTAGATTTGCCCGGTAGTGAAGTTGTTGGATTTATGCATGCGAGCGGAAATGAAACGCTCGTAGTGGCCAAGGTCAAGGTCGGTTTCGGCACCATCTTCGGTAACAAAAACCTCTCCGTGCTGAAGCGGGCTCATGGTGCCTGGATCTACGTTAATGTAAGGATCCAGTTTTAACATTGTCACGCGCAGGCCGCGTGACTCCAGAATGGCGGCTAAAGAAGCAGCAGCGATACCCTTACCTAACGAAGAGACCACACCACCTGTAACGAATACATACTTAGTCATCGTAAAAAAGCCCTTGGACCGGGCTGTAGCATGAAATGGAAATTATAACTGAGGTGCATTTTTTTTTCTTCTCCTAAATTGACTTTGTGCAAAACCGGCACAACCAAACCCTGCAAATTTTGATTAACTCTTATATAGTACCCATATCAATGGCGTTTCAAGCCCCTTGCATAATTTGGCTTTACCCTGCTCACCTTTTAACGGTAAATGGATCCATGCAGACAAAAAGAAAAATCATCACCCTGACAATCGGTTTTATTATTGCTTTTTTTACCGCAATAGGCCTTCTTTCACTTTGGGCCAGTTCCCTGTATTAAGCAAAACAGCTTCCATGAAAAAACCCCGCATAACAAGAAGCCTATCCTGTTATTGCAGGGTTTTTGATATTTTACCCAAAATGCGCTGTGGTTTGCTGCATCTAAACATCACAAGCATACCCATCAAGAACACAGAGGGTTATTCGGTCGTTTTACCATCAAAGTGTTCTTCAACCTCATCGGCTTTGGTGGGCTGCAACACACCATCACGATGTTCTGGAGGACCATAAATCGTGTAAAGCTTTAAAGGTACCGTACCCGTATTAACCACATTATGCACGGCACCGGCCGGAACAATAATGGCGAAATCATCTTCCACCTGGTGCGTGGCGCCATCCAGGTACAAAGTACCTTTACCCTCTTCAATCCGCAAGAACTGATCGTGGGTTTCATGCACTTCCTCCCCAATCTCATCTCCGGGCTGCAAAGTCATCAGAACCAGTTGCAGATTTTTACCGGTATATAAAACCTTGCGGTAATGTTCATTGTCGACGGTCAGTTTTTCAATATTATCTACAAAGCCTTTCATTCAGATCTCCAGTCAAGAGTTTTTAGCACTGTTTTTAAACGATTATAAGCATGGTTGTTGTGAATTTCTTTAATCAAACAGGCTAGCACATAAATTAAATCTACAGGTCTTGAAATTAAAAACACAATACCCATATACTAATCAAGTAGTTGCAGTACTGTTCGAATTTATTATTTCCTTAACTAATCTGCTTCTTTATATCATAAAGAAGCCTTGACTGGAGTGAATAGATATCATGAACAACCTGACACGTTATGAAAATCTGGATGATCTGTTTAATGGCTTCTTCCTTAAACCGGTTGGCTTCCCCAAAAATGCCCCCAACCTTACCATCAAAACCGATATTTCAGAAAAAGAAGATGCCTATCTGGTGAAAGCAGAACTGCCTGGTGTCAAAAAAGAAGACATTAAAGTCAAAATAGAAGGCGACACCCTAAGCATTAGCGCAGAAGTCAAGCAGGAATCCGAACAAAAGGAAGGCGAGCGTGTGCTTCACAGTGAACGCTATTATGGCTCAATCAGCCGCAGTTTCCGTTTGGGCAGTGAAATTGACCAGTCCGCCTCTACAGCGAAATACGAAGACGGGATCCTTAACCTTGAACTTAAAAAACTCAGTAACAAACCCTCGTCACACCTAATGGTTGAATAAAACCGGGCAGATTTATACCCAGCAAAAGTAAAGGCTGCCATGAACGCAGCCTTTTTTATTGGGAAGAAAGCATTGAAGAAAAAAACAGACAAACCCGGCAAGCCAGATCCCAAACCGGTTCCCCCTACTCGCCCAAATAATGACGAGTGTTGTCATAGCGGGTGTGCCCCCTGTGTGTTTGACCTTTATGAAGATGACATGGCGCGTTACCGTAAAGCGCTGAAAGAATGGAACAAACGCCAACTTCCCAAAGGTCAACGCTAGCTGTTTTCCAGAATGGCCCCTCCCTCGCCTTCCCAATTCTGCTCACTTTGATTAAGTGGTTTTTTACGCGCGTATTTTTTAATCCGGGCATGAACATCCGGATATTTTGCAAAAATAGCCCGTGCTTCTTCAGAGAATTCATCAGTTTGGTGAATTCGCCTTACTTCAATAACATCTCCTTCCTGCAAGGGACAAAGTAAAGCCCACTCTACTGCCTTATCCATAGACTTCACCTTAAGCATCCAATAAATGCCCAATGTTTCATTCACCCCCTCGTAAGGTGAGTGTTGAATAATTTGCTTGCCTCCTTGGTATTTAATCCTGACCCCCGAAATTGGGGGATGAAGCGCATTGAATGACAGCAAAATCCCGGCCTTGTACAGCAGATCGTTATATTTCATCATAGACTCCAAGGCCACGTTATCTGCCATGGTTGACCTGGTGGCCAAGTCATAACCCTTGGGAATCATCAAAAGCAGTACTCTCATAAGAAAACCTCCTTGCAAAAAGGGGCATTTATATTTCATAGGCTTGCTTCAGTTTTAAATGTTATCCACTTTTATTGTTGAAATCCTTGTGAACAACTTTCAGATAAGATTGTACAGCTATTCCAGTCAATTGAAAAACAAGCGTTTTTTTATTAACGCACTCATTTTGAGCAATACTGAAAAAAACAAGGTCTCGCCCATCAAAGTCAAACCCATAAACGCTGTTACAATGACTCGATTGTCTTTGCATGATTGTTATTCCCAGGACAAAAATCAAATCGAAGGAAGCGCCATGAACCATGAAATTACCCCTACCCCGTCGCCAGCAACCGATCCAAAAACCTATACCATCATTATTTATATTTTAATGACGCTCGGCTTATTTACGGGAGTTTTTGGTTTGGTGGCCATCATCATGGCCTATATCAAAAAAGAAGATTTCAAGGGTACGGTTTATTATGACCACATGATTTACCTGATAAGAACCTTCTGGGCAGGTCTTGTTGCGGCTATTGTTGGTTTTATCCTCATGATCATTCTGATTGGCTGGATTATTTTCATTGCTGCCTACATCTGGTTCATCTACCGTATTACCGTGGGCTTTATCAATCTACTTGATAGCAAACCGGTTTCAACCACCTCATGGTTTTAAGCCTATAAAAAAGAGGACTGAGCCCTGCCAATGACAGGATTCAGTCCCGGTAAGAGTTTGGGCATTACCATGCAATTAAGCGATTCACACCCAAACCACGATTTCCTTGATTCTGTCGTATTACGCTAAAAATTACAACTCTTTTCTGGCCGAAGCCCTGGCATGCGCAGCACCACCAGCCGTAACACTGGCATCGTGATCCCCCGAATGAAGCAGGCCAAGCACAACCTGCCAGCCAACCGAAAAAGCGCCCACAATGAACACTACATCACCAAAAGTGCGAATCCAGCGCAAAGTTTCCAAAAAGCCCTGCTGAAGGAAGGTATCGCTACGCGCATACCACATTCCCACACCCACACTGGCTTCAAACTGAAACAGCCCAACCGGCAACAGACTGGTTAAAATCATTAACACCAGGCCTGCATTCAGCCACCAGAAACCGGTACCCATCAACTTGTCACTAAACACTAGACCCGGCTTGATATAACGCAGCACCAGCAGCACAAAACCAATGGCCAGGAACCCATAAACACCAAACAGGGCCGCATGCGCATGGACAGCTGTCGTGTTCAACCCTTGCAAGTAGAACAAGGCAATCGGTGTATTAATCATGAAACCAAAAATACCGGCACCCACCATATTCCAGAAAGCAACCGCCACAAAACACATCAATGGCCATTTCACTTTTTCCATCCAAGGTGCTCGTGCTTTCAGGCTCCAGTGTTCCCAGGCCTCGTGTCCCAACAAAATTAAAGGAACCACCTCAAGGGCGCTGAATGCGGCACCAATGGCCATAATCGGTGTTGTCGTACCCGAAAAATACAGGTGATGGAAAGTGCCGGGAACGCCTCCAACCATGAATAGGGATGCCGAAGCCAAACTGGCCGTGGTTGCCATCCGTTTGGAAACCAGACCCATGCTGGAAAACACAAAGGCCAAAGCGGTGGTGGCAAACACTTCAAAAATACCCTCCACCCACAAGTGAACCACCCACCAGCGCCAGTACTCCATGATCGTGATATTGGTACGTTCACCATAGAACAGGCCGGTGCCATAAAACAGGCCAATAGCAATGGTAGACGTACACAGCAAGGCCAGCAGGTTTTTATCTCCTCCTTGCTTCATGGCAGGAATAAAAGCCCTAAGCATTAAGCCCAGCCAGAATACAATACCCACAAACAAGGCTAACTGCCAAACCCGCCCAAGATCCAGGTACTCATAACCCTGATGGCCCAGCCAGAAGTTCAGGTGCTCTGGCATGACCTGTTTAATAGCCAGGAAATTGCCTATCAATGTTCCCACCACAACCACCACCAAAGCCACAAACAGAATATTGACTCCCAGCTTCTGATATGGAGGATCTTTACCACCGTTAACCAAGGGCCCAAGAAACAGGCCAACACTTAAGAATGCCGTGGCAATCCAGAAAATGGCCAATTGCAAATGCCATGTTCGGGTTAATGAATAAGGGAACAGTTGTGAAACGTCAATCCCGTAAAAATGCTGCCCCTCGATGGTATAGTGCGCGGTAAATCCACCCAGTAAAACCTGTGCGGCAAACAAAGCAACCACGACAAACAAATATTTGCCCAAAGCCTTTTGTGACGGCGTTAACCCTGCCAGCGTAAGCGGATCACGCGCAGGTGCCTGGGGTTCCGGTTCGTGACGGCGTAAAAATGCCCAGCCCAGTACCAGAAAACCTGTTCCGGCAATCAGGATAATCACACAGGCCAAAGACCAAAGCACGTTTTCCGTGGTGGGATGGTTATCAATCAAAGGCTCGGGCGGCCAATTATTGGTATATGTGGCCACACTGCCAGGTCTTTCGGTAGAGGCCGCCCAAGATGTCCAGAAAAAGAAATTCGTCAAAGCCTGCCGACGTGCATCATTAGGCAAAGTATTGTCTTTCATGGCATAGTTGTCACGCATTTGTCGCAATGCAGGATCATCGCCATATAATCTGTAGTAATGATCTGCCGTTTGCTCAATGGCCTTTGCGCGGCGCTCGGACACTGTCACCACACCTGTTTCGTCATTCAGGGTATTTGTCCTGAACTCTTTTTTGGCTTCGTAATTCAGGCTTGCCTGGCTATCAAAATCAAGCTGATCGTAAGGCTTGCCGTACTTGTCTTGCGAGGCCAGATTCAGCCAGGCCATCAATTCCCGATGCAACCAGTCTGCCGTCCAGTCAGGTGCCTGGTAGGCACCATGGCCCCAAATGGAACCGATCTGCATTCCACCAGTACTTTGCCAGGCTGTTTGACCATTCAAAATATCATCTTTGGTCATTAAGACTTTGCCAGAAGGTGTTACCACCTGATTGGGAATGGGGGGCACATGCTTGTAGACCTCTACCCCGGCCACCCCAAGGATTGTGAAGGTTATCGCCAGAACGGCGATTAACGTCCACCATAGCTTCTTGTACTCTCTCATGACACTTCCTCCCTCATGCCTACTTGTGAAACCGTGACTTCACTAACAAACAAATTGGTTGCGAAATTCAACTGATGAAACAGCAATCAAGCGATAGAACCAGCTATTGTTTTAATATTTATTTGAATAATACCAATAGCTTAATATTAATATCCATGTTAAGGATGCCATATCCGCATTGAACGCCAGAGACCGTAACGAGTCAAGCAAAAGTTATTCAAGTCTTCATATTCTAAAAAAACAACAGGTAATATTCATAAGCCTAAAAGTGATTTGTCTAGATTCAGATTAATTAATATACTTATTTGCTCTGATATGAATAAATCAAACTACGTTTAACATATAGCTGCTACATGTCACGCTTCTTTTTATTTTTAAAATTCAGCAGCCTGGTTTTATTATTGCCCGCGATATCAGCCAAAGCACTTAATTTACACGCCACCAAATATCCCGGAAGATGGGCAGCAGCGTCCCGCACCCCCTGGTCGGTCAGCCAGTCGATTACAGACTAAGGTTTTTGGCAAGACTTTGGCAAACACAGCCTGATGTTAGCGTTTATGAACAATGGAAGCATTTAAGGTAATACCAAAGTTATTTTTTGTGCGGCATTTTTCAATACAGGCAAGAAGCGTTGTGCCATTTCTTCTGGCGATACCAACCAGGGGTTACAGCTAACAATTAACGCCAGCATCAATTGATGACTGCGGTTATAAACGGGTACCGACAGTGAACACATACCCAGCTCCAGCTCTTGATTCACCAGACAATAACCTTGTACACGCACTTTTTTGATTTCCGCTATTATTTGCTTTGCAGTCTTGGTATGTTCTGTTAATTTTTCACAAGGCTCATCCCTGAAAAAAACCTCCAGCTGTTCATCGCTTAAAGCCGCCAAAAAAACACGCCCTGTTGAAGTTACATACGCAGGCAAACGGGCTCCTATCTGAAGATTCATGGAAACAAGCCTGCTACGACTTGCCCGCCCTATATAGACAACATCCTTATCCTCCAGAACGGTGACAGAGCACGACTCATTCAGGTCACGGGCAACCTGCTCAATAATGGGTGTCACACGCTCCATAAAATTCAGCGACGCCAGATATGAATATCCCAGATCAAGAATTTTAGCGCTTAAACTAAATTGCCCATTATTTTGATGCAAATAACCCAGCTTGGACAAAGTTAGCAGAAAACGTCTTGCCGCAGCCCTGCTAAGACCCACCTTTTGCGCAAGCTCAGTCACTGTTAAACTGGGGGTTTCATCATTAAATGACTTAATAACCTCCAACCCCTTGGCAAAGGTTGTCAAAAAATCTTTGTCAGAATCATCTGTTTTTATAAGGTTAGACAAAAGACACTTTCCTATGTATATAAAACATAGGGTGACATCTGCCACCCTATGAATCATGTTAAGACTTAGTTGCCGTATTGCTCTATATTAACTTTGGAATAAACCTCATCCCAATATAATTTTTGCAAATCTTCAGCAGACTTGATATCAGCCTTGGCAAGAATATCGCTCCATTTTTCAACCAACTTGGACATAGTGCCAGACAAATCTTTCAATCGAGCAGCGTCCAGCTTGTATTCCTGCGCGTAAAACTCGGGAATGAAAGCAAGGTCTTTACTGATGAATTCATGTGATTTCTTCAACAGCTCAGGATCAGCCTTCATGACATTAATCCCTTTTTGACGCGCTTTTTCCAGGTCATTCATTGCTTGTTTCTGATAACGATAGGTTACCTCAGACGTCATGACCGAGCCGGCTTTTAACAAGGCCTCTTTTTCAGCCGCGCTAAACTTGTCCCACTTGGTTTTATTTAAAGTAGCGGCACCACCTGCTGCATACAAGCCACCTGGCACATCGGTCACAATATTTTTCACCACTTCAATCAAATTAAAGTTGGTCAATTCGGTTGCCGAGAAGAATGTACAATCCACCACACCTTGGCTTAGTGCCTCGTAAGCCTCACCAATTGGCAAGGCAACCGGCTGAGCACCAAATTCACGTGCCCAACGTGCCCATGGCGCGCCAGAAATACGAATACGCTTACCCTTCAACTCTTCGACAGTATCCACGGGAGCATTACAAAACATAGTATACACGGGTGTTGAAACCACACCGGTATAAACCTGATTGTTTTTCTTGAACTCTCCCTGGCACTCAGGACAATTGAGCATGATGTACTCAAGCATCGCCCCTGAATAAGCCATCCCTTCTTTTTCAGGAATCTTGTCATTCAGTGCAACCGACATGCTCATATCGGCACCCATATTTGAGAATGGATAGTCTGAAGGGCTGTAAGCGGTTAATAAGTAACCGACATCAGCCAGGCCCTTGTTAATCCCCTCATTCATTTCAGCATGACTGAGCAGTGAAAGCTCAAAAATACGAACCCGATGCTTGTTGTTGGTTAGCTCTTTGACCGCTTCAGCATACTTTTGCGCCGCTTCAATCGGTGCGCCCGAAGGGAACCCAACCGCAAAACGCAGCGTATCTGCTTTAGCAGGCATTGCAAAAGAAGCAGCCACAAGAGCGCCGCCAACCAGACCTGTTAATTTCTTCATAGAAAACATGAAATGCTCCACCTTAGTTATAAATCACAAAAAGATTTCATTACTTAATTTTTAATGCATACATAGTGCATTTCCAAAAACTCATCAATACCATGTACTGAACCTTCGCGACCGATTCCCGACTCTTTAACCCCGCCAAAAGGAACGGTTTCAGACACAAAACGAGCGGTATTGATGCCCAACATGCCATATTCCATTTGGTCGCTTAAACGGAAAATCCGGCCTTTGTCTTCCGTGTAGGCATAAGCGGCCAAGCCATAATTGGTGCTATTGGCAAGGCGAATAGCCTCTTCTTCCGAGTTAAAGCGATAAACGGCAGCCACAGGACCAAAGATTTCTGTTTTGAAAACCTCCATCTCGGGTGTGACATCGGCCAGAATAGTAAAGTTGAAAAACTGTTTGCCAATTTCCGGAAGATGACTACCACCCTGAACAAGACGCGCACCTTGCTCCACCGCTTTGCTCACAATTGAGCCCACTTTCTGGATGGCTTTTTCATTGATCAGAGGGCCATGTGTTGAATCAGGCTGCAAACCATTGCCCAGACGCAATTTACCCAGGGCCTCTTGCAGCTTGGCGATAAAGGCCTCATAAATGCCATCCTGCACCAGCAAACGATTGGCACAAATGCATGTTTGTCCCGAATTATAGAACTTGATGGCAATGGCTCCCTGAACAGCAGCTTCCAGGTCTGCATCATCAAAAACCATGAACGGCGCGTTGCCACCCAATTCCAGACTTAATTTTTTAACCGTATCTGCGCACTGGCGACCAAGAATCTTGCCAACCTCGGTAGAACCCGTAAATGACAGTTTTCTAACCATCGGGTTGGCGCACAGTTCCTGCCCAACTTCCTGACCAGAACTTGCGGTAATGACATTGAGCACACCTGCAGGAATCCCGGCTTGCTCAGCCAGGGTGGCCAAGGCCAGCGCTGACAAAGGAGTGTCTTCCGCAGGCTTGATGACCACAGAACACCCGGCAGCCAAAGCCGGTGCGACTTTTCTGGCAATCATCGAATTGGGAAAGTTCCAGGGTGTAATGGCAGCTACTACGCCAACCGCACGTTTTTTAACAAACTCGAAATTGCCCTCGGCACTGGGAGGTAAAACATCCCCATTAATCCGCATCGCCTCGTTGGCAAACCAGTCAATATAGTTGATTGATGAGGTAACTTCACCTTTTGCCTCGGCAAGACTCTTGCCTTGTTCAAGGGTTAAAACTGTAGCCAGTGTGTCAAGATGGGTTTCAACCAGTTGAGCCCAGCGCTTTAGAATAATCGAACGTTGCTTGGCGGTTTGTTTGGCCCACAGTTTTTGTGCCTGTTCCGCCTTTTCAATCGCCAGCCTCGTGTCTGCCTGCCCCATATCAGGTACCAACACAATTTGTTCGCTTGTGGCAGGATTGAATATCGGATATTTTTTTCCACTAATCGCCTCAAGCCACTGGCCATTAATCAAGGCCTTGTCCTTGATGAATTCAGTTACTTCTTTGTTCATTGTTATGTCTCCAAAACAAGCTTTTTAATTCGATACCCATTCAGGCAAATACAGAATGATTTCCGGAAAAATCAAAAACAATCCCACTATGGCCAGGTCTATCACCAAAAACCACAGAATCCCTTTGAATACTTGTGAAGTTGTCACTGTATCGCCAACGACACTTTTTACAACAAACACGTTCATGCCAACAGGCGGAGTAATCATGCCTATTTCCAATAATTTAGTCAGAATCACACCAAACCAGATCAGGCTGAATGAGGTCGTCTCGATAATGGGTAACAGTACCGGCAGGGTCAACAACATGGCCCCCACGGGCTCCAGGAACATGCCCAGCACCAAATAAATCAGGATAATGCCCAACATGACCCACATATCACTGGCCTCAAGGGAAATAATAAAGTCAGCAATAAAATCACCGGTTCCTGATAGAACCAAAAAGCGGGTAAGCAGGCTGGCACCTACAGCAATAATCAATAAGGCACTGGTGGTCACTAATGTTTCCAAAGCAGCCGCCTTGAACGCGGTCCATGTCATTGCCCGCTTTAAAATAGCAACCACACAAGCCAAAAACGCACCAATCGCACCGGCCTCATTGGGGGTAAACACGCCACCAAACAAACCACCAAAAATGCCAATCATGATCAGAAAAATAGGCCAGGTATCCTTTAAGGCAACTATTTTATCCTTAAATGAAATTTCCTCCTTGACGTCCTGAGCCAAAGAAGGGTTCAGTTTCACCCTGACATAAACAACCAAGACATAACCGACAATCGTTACCAGACCTGCCGTAATACCTCCCAGAAACAATTGGGAGATGGACGTTTGCGCAATCACCCCATACAAAATCATGATAATTGAAGGGGGAATCAGGGCACCAATGGTACCGGCAACCGCAACCGTACCGGTTGCCAGGCTAGGATCATATTTGTAGCGTAGCATTTCCGGAATAGCGATCCGGCCCATAGCGGCAGAGCAGGCAATGGAAGATCCGGAAACAGCGGCAAAGCCTGCCGAACCAAAAATCGAGGCAATCGCCAAACCGCCAGGCACGCCTGCCAGCCAGGCCCTGGCAGCCTTGAACATGCCTTGGGTCAGGTTGGTGTGATAGCAGATAAAACCCAGGAACAGAAACAAAGGTACTGAACTGAGGGTCCAGTTAGCGGCAAAGTTGTAAGGAATGATACCCAGTGAAGACATGGCAATATCAACACCAACCACTGCCCAGATACCCACAAACGAAACGGCTATCAGGGTAAAGCCAATAGGCATTTTAAGCAGCAACAATACAAATAAAACAACAAGCCCTAAAAATCCGATGCCAATATCGCTCATTTTTGCTCCCCAATCATCTGGTTATTTTCTTTATTCATTACGAAAAGCAAAAACTTCACCAGGCAATAAACACCCAATAAGCCTGCCCCAAAGCACAAGATAAAGTAACTTGGCCAGGTAGGAATCGTATAATCACCTTGCATGACCGAGGTTTTGGACGCCAGGTTTTTCAAGGCAACCCCCCAGGATACATAGGCAATTAAAAATGCGGTGACCGACACAAACAGGCTGCCGAACATATCAACGGCCTTATTCATTTTTGGCGAGAAAAAACCAGAGATCAGCTCGACGGATATAGCCGCTTTAGTTTGCTCTGTATAGGCCAACGGCAAAAAAATCGCGATAATCATGTAGTAGTGAGCAACGAACGTGATGGTTCCTGGCAAAGGTTTATTGATAAAAAATCTGGCCACAATATCCGCTGTCACGTGGATCATCATTAATGCAATTGCCGCTCCACCAATCAAGGTAATCACTCGATTGATTTTTTGTAGAAATAATTCTATGTTATTCATTATTCATGCTCTCTAATCTCACATCCACCCAGGACGGGTTTGCTCTCCAAACCCGTCCTGGCCTTTGAAATAACGTTTAGCTATGAATTTTCCAAAACCAGACGGCCTTCAACCTGCCCATTGGTCAGCTGGTTCAAGGCATCATCGGCCTCATCCAGTGGCCTGATCTGAATAGGCAGATTGATTAAGTCATGTTTGTTGGCAAACTCAATCAGTTCTTTCAGGTCACCCAATGAACCCGTGTAAGAACCAATAATTGAAATAGCTTTGGTAATAATGTAGGGAATGGGGTAAGACAGCTCTCCACCATGCAAACCAACAATAATCAGTTTGCCACCTTTGCGGGCCAGGTTAAGGCCCATTTGGACTGTCGCATCACCACCCACAAAATCAAGAACAGCAGCGCAATTGGCATTGCCTGCCTGCAGCACCGCTTCCACCACATTTTCTTGGGAAGAGTCAAAGACTGATGTTGCACCAACTTTTAGGGCAAGCTCACGTTTTTGCTCGGACAAATCCAGGCCAATAATGTTTTTCACGCCCAGTAAAGACAAGGTTCTAATGGCAAGCAAACCCAAACCACCGCAACCAATCACAACAACGGCTTCATCATCATGAACATCACCCATTTTTTTAATGGCTGAAAAAGTGGTTAACCCCGAACATGCCAACAAAGAAGCATGGGAAGGATTCAAATTACCCAAGTCCATTAAATAACGTGGATGCGGCACCAGTACATACTGGGAATAACCGCCCGGTTTAAACACGCCTAACGCAGCCGGCTTGGTGCAAAGATTCTCTTCACCTCTTTTGCAAACAGAGCACTCACCACATCCAATCCACGGATAAACCAGCATTTGTTTGCCTGGTAGCATTTCTCCAGCCTGATCGCCGGCTGCTTCAATCGTGCCAACAATCTCATGGCCCAAAGTGACAGGCAACTTGATGCCACGCTCTTCAAGCGATAATTTTTTGCCTTGCCCAAGACCATAATAGCCTTCATAAATGTGAACATCACTATGACATACACCACAATAATTCACACGCACCAGAACCTCGGTTCCTGTGGGTTTAGGCAGTTCCACTTCCGTTCTTTTCAGTCCCATGCCAAATTCATTGAACTGGTACCGGACATAAGTATTGATTTCAGTCGTCATATTTCGAGCTCCCCCAAGGGTAAATATTTTGTTTAATGCTAAAGCGATATGATTTATTTGAAAATAAATTTGTTCG
Organism: Advenella sp.; assembly: GCA_041656315.1. Taxonomy (GTDB): domain Bacteria; phylum Pseudomonadota; class Gammaproteobacteria; order Burkholderiales; family Burkholderiaceae_B; genus Advenella. The sequence goes on along the minus strand of JBBADT010000027.1, from coordinate 15,887 downwards.
CATATCGCACATTAATTACACTAATCGCACAAAGAATATAACTGCATCTCTACAGAGCGTCAATTCTTTTCCCCCTAAACCTAGGGTAAGTCTGGATATAAAAATATTCTTTTTAACAACGAAATAATTCTGGACAATTATTTTCAAACCTTTAACACTTACTCTTAAACCTTAAAATAATCATTTATTTTTTATTGTTGAAAAAATGATTCATATAAAGGAAAAGAACGGTTTTATTTGAAAAATACTCAGGCTTGACCCTATAAATCACCAGTGATTACCTGTGACTTTATGCGGCCAGAAAAAATTGATTGGATTGATTTTGGGATAAACCAATTCTATTATGGAATTGAAGACAAGAAAAAAGCCGGTCATCAAAAAATGATGACCGGCTTTTTTAGAATTTTGGCTCCCCGAACTGGGATCGAACCAGTGACCTGCGGATTAACAGTCCGTCGCTCTACCGTCTGAGCTATCGGGGAATAAGGAAGCTATTATAACAGCAAAAATCATAAAATTGCAAGTACATGACAGCAAAATATAATTTTTTGATTTCTGGATTTTAATTTTCCAGATTTAAAATCTATAAAAATAGATTTTAAAATTTGGCTCCCCGAACTGGGATCGAACCAGTGACCTGCGGATTAACAGTCCGTCGCTCTACCGTCTGAGCTATCGGGGATCAAATAAGAATGAAATTATGCAACAAACCAGCCAATGTGACAAGTCCTTCAGGGTTTTTATGCAATTTTTTTATTTTTTTTGTGGTTTTAAAGTGCCAGTTATTAAAATATAACAATAATGCGCTGCCCTCCCCCCACATCAAGGATAAAAAAATGCCAGCATTTATATTTTGTATATATCACGCTCTTCTTTATCAAGAATATCCTTGTAAGACTTAAGGGATACAATAATTTCATTGCTTAAACTTGGATATTGCAAGTCAAGATCCTTCAGGGTGGATAGTACCGCATCCGCCACTGCCAATCTGGCGTAAGCTTTATTATCTGCCGGAATCACATACCAGGGGGCATGCTCACAAGCGGTATGTCTAATGGTTTCCTCATAGGCATACATGTATTTTTTCCAAAAAGTACGCTCATAAAGGTCATTTTTATCAAATTTCCAGTTTTTCTTGGGATTATCAATCCGCTCTATGAATCTTGCTTTTTGCTCTTCAGGAGACAGATAAAGAAAAAACTTTAAAATCTTGGTGCCATTGCGTGCCATATGTTTTTCAAAAGCGCAAATATCATCCAACCGCTCTTCCCAAATATTTTCCGTCACCAGATTATTGGGCAGGTTCTGCGCTTTTAACAGTTCGGGATGCACACGCGCAACCAGGGTTTCTTCATAGTAGGAACGGTTAAAAACACCAATGTTTCCGCGCTGTGGCAAACATTTGCTGGTGCGCCATAAAAAATCATGTCCCAGTTCTTCTACTGATGGACGGCCAAAAGCATAAACTTCACATCCCTGAGGATTAACGCCCGACAATATGTTTTTGATGGTGGAATCTTTGCCCGCCGCATCCATCGCCTGAAAAATCAGCAATAATGACCATTTATTATCAGCGTACAAAATATTCTGAAGATCAGAAATCTCTTCAACCATCTCCTTAAGCTGAGCTTCGGCCTCGTTTTCGTTAATTTTCTCATCAGGAGCGGTTTTACAGTCTTTCAGCTGAAATTTACCACCATCATCCACTATATATTTTTTTGAAAAATTATTTTTACCAACATTATTTTTTGCCATTAAACAGCTCCATGTGAATAACTCTTTTTAACATATGATGACGATATATGGCAAAAGGCAAAACCTGAAATTGCATCAATTAGTGTATATGCTTGCAGTCACTCAAAGCTTACTGTAACGTTAAAACGTAGATGAAATTATTAATGTTTCTAACCACCAGGAGCAAGCTATGACGTCTCACTCAAATGCCAATGATAAAAAAGAACCCAAAACCGGTAAAGTCAGCAATGACACTAACCAGCAGGGCAAAAAGCATCCCACGCAGTTAAATCAAGGCCAACGAACCCCTGACAGCCGTAGCGATCGTGAAGCACACATTGGTGGCAGCAATCAAACACAATCTCGCCGAGGCTCTACCGGAAACCCCAATCGCTAAATCCAGTAATTGTATTCATGGCATAAACTTTTTTGCGCAGGCAAAACAAAAATCCGGAACTGGCAAAACAGCCAGTTCCGGAAAGTATCTGTCTTATAAACCCGCGAAGATATTGAATTTGTGAAAAACAGCACCTCAGACAAGGACATTGGCTTAGCTTAGCCTGTTCTACGCCATTGAAATAAGAGCACTAAAAATAACACCCCCGCCAGGATAAACATAAACTTCATCATGCGTGCACCATTATCATTAAGCCACTGGATGGCTGCACCGATGGTACCTGCCCAAAGCTGGTTAATTTTACGACTAAAAAAACGCGCAAGCCAAAACAGCACTAAAAATATAATCAGGAATTTAAAAAAGATGGCCATTTGGTTTAAAATATTTATTCACAGGACATTCACAGCTTACACACAATTTACTAACAGTGTTGTTAACATTTTTGGAAATTAATGAGTTATTAACAAAAAAAGAGAACAAAAATGTGAATAGCACTTTAACAATTCTGTAAAAGAATCGTATGTTATTGAATTTTAATAATATTTAAATATCTGCTTATTTATTAAGCAAAAGCGAAATTCAACGCTTAATAGGCCAAAGAATTCGGTGGGTTGACTTTGCATTGGACTGTTTTCATGCCTGTGTCCTGAAAATAGAATTGCAATGAGATGAAATCTCCCGGCTTGATGTCTGCCTGTTTATTTTCTAGCATAATGTGATACGTATTCACTGAAAAAGACAGTGATCCATTAGCGGCGATGCTTACTTTATCAAGACTTTCCATGGTAGCCATACCCTGCTTCCTGACATTTTCATGCATAATGGCCGAAGCATAAGACTGGGTTTTAATCGCGTTTAAAACAAGCTCCTTACCAGAATTATTCTTTAACTCGAAATAAGCGGCAGCCGGTAAATTTCCGGGCAATAATCTTACCCAGCATCGATCAACCTCAACATTATCCAACTCAATCAATTTTGCTTCAGTTACCTGGCTTTGCAACGTATTTTGGCTTTCCTGCGCCAAAAGCAAATGAGCAGGAATTTGGCTAATCCATTCCTCTGCCAGCAAATTGCCCTGATCATCGTACTTGACTCTTTTTACACCTTCGGCAGTGCAAATTTCAATCCATTCATAGTCGGGTTCTTTGAAGTGATCAACAGCCAACCATGCGATACCGGCCACCAACAGAGCCGGAATAAAGAATTTAAGAGTTTTTACAGGGAATTTCATAAATAAGCAAAATAAGATCCGGCATGAAGCCGGATCACAAAAATTAATGGCCGTGCTTGTTCATTTGCATAGGCTGCCCATGCATTGAGCTTTCAGCAGACTTTGCCAAAGGTTTGGCCGGTGCTTTGATATTGATGGTTTCTTTGCTTCCATCTTTATTTTCAACAACAAGTTGAAGATCAATCTCGTCATTCTCCTTGACCTGGTGATGCAAATCGATAAACATGATGTGGTAGCCACCCGGCTTCAATTCAACAAGCTTCCCATTGGGTAAATCAAGACTGGGAATCTGCCGCATTTTCATGACATCGTCCTGCATGGCCATTTCGTGTATTTCCACTGCTTTGGAAATATTGGATTTGGCTTCAATCAGTTTTCCATCTGTATCCGATGTCAATTTCATGAAAGCACCCGTTGCCTGCTGTCCTTGAACAGTAGCGCGAACCCAGGCATCTTCAACGGTGACAGCAGCATTTGCTGCCGCTGAAAACAAAGCAGCTGAAATAATCAGGACTGAATTAATCGGTTTAATCAAGAACTTCATGGTATTCCTCTGTATAGGGATTGATTTTCTAAAATTATGTTAGTAATTGACGAATATCTTCTGCGCACTCTTCTGCACTTTGCGCATGTGGCAAAGATATTCTTAACTTGCCATTGGTATCAAAAACGTAACTAAGCGCGCTGTGATCCATTGTGTAAGAATAACCTGTTGGCACTTTTTTATAATAAATTTTGAATTCTTTCGCGACAGTTTGTGTTTCATCCAGCGTACCGTAAAGCCCAAGAAAAGAAGGATCAAAGGCATCGGTATAGGCTGCCAGCATTTCTGGGGAGTCACGTTCCGGATCTATAGTGATGAAAATCACCTGCAACTTATCCGCATCTTCACCCAACAGGCTTTTAATTTCAACAGCACGCGCCAGGGCTGTAGGACAGACATCGGGACACTGGGTAAACCCAAAAAAAATCATGAGCGCTTTGCCCTTGAAATCTTTGACCGTATAGCGTTTGCCGTTAGGTCCCTGTAAATTGAAATCACGCCCAAAGCTTGCACCTGTAAGATCTTTACCATGGACAACAAGCGGCTTTTCTTTACTACAACCAACAAGCATAAGGGGCAATACAGCTAATCCAGTTAGCACCAACCTGCGTTTTTGATTCGTTGACATTGCATGCATTCAAGTTAAATAAAGCATTCAAAATCCACCTTGAACAGAATGGGAAATGATTGGTTAAAACCGTGTTTTTATCAGGAGAAAATATATAAAAGCTTGGTTTATGCCAGTCAAAACTGCTCAAGGTAGAAGCGTATCGTTAAATACTACAATCATGGTAAGCCTGGTCTAGAAGCCAACATTGAATGAGCACTTAACAACCTCCCGATTAACGGGTTGATTTTACTTATTAGATTACCAAAGGAGGCGCTCTTGAACCTAGCGGTGGTCCTGACAGGCGGACGTTGATTACCTGAGAATGGTTGAGAGAGGGAGCAACCAACTCGGGTAAATTAAAAACTTCAACACCTAGGCCAGGGGAACCCGCTAGCATGCCTTGCGCATTAACAACGCTGAAAGGGCAACTTAACATGCCATCATAGGCATTGTCAGGGTCGGGCTGATGATGGGGAGTTTTGATTGAAACAAAAGTGGACTGGGTTCCTGCCGGTGTGCAAATAATGATCTCTATCTTGCCCTGGCCAAGAGCCTGCATATTGGGCATATAACCAACCGGTATGAGCGAACGCAACGCAAACAAGGCCATACACAGGTATAGGAACATATACCTGTATGAGATACCTTTAAGCGGAGAAATCCGGTTCACATTCATATAAGGAAAGTTAAATTGATCACACTTTAAATTACAAACAGAGGATACCACTTGATACTAACATTGAAATCTTATGCCGTAAACCATAAAACCTCTATAAATACATAGCCCATGATTAAAATCAATTTTTATCACACACATAAAAAACTGCACCTTCAGATGAGGCCGATAGCCTTACCTGAAGGTGCAGTTTATTTGCTGTGCTGTTTTTTACCGGATCTTAAAATTACAAACCGGCATTCTCACGAGAAGCACGCTTACGCTCATGTTCAAGCAGGTAACGCTTGCGCAAACGTATGCTTTTAGGCGTCACTTCCACCAGCTCATCATCATCAATGAACTCAACCGCGTATTCCAGATTCAGCTTGATAGGCGGTACCAGACGCACTGCTTCGTCGGTGCCTGAAGCACGGATATTGGTTAATTGCTTGCCTTTGATGGGGTTAACCACCAAGTCATTATCACGACTGTGAATACCAATAATCATGCCTTCATACAAAGGCTCACCGGGTGATACAAACATACGGCCACGGTCTTGCAATTTCCACAAGGCATAAGCCACGGCATCACCGTTATCCTGACTGATCAGAACACCATTGCGACGCTCACCTACGCTACCTTCACGTACAGGAGCATACTCGTCAAAAATATGACTCATCAAACCCGTTCCGCGTGTCATTGACATAAACTCGGTTGAGAAACCAATAAGGCCACGGGCAGGAATACGGTACTCCAGACGGGTACGGCCACGGCCGTCAGATTGCATGTCAAGCAATTCGCCTTTACGACGCCCCAACTCTTCCATCACCCCGCCCTGATGTTCATCTTCAAGGTCAATGGTTAACAGTTCCAGCGGTTCACAACGCACACCATCAATTTCCTTGTAAACCACGCGAGGACGAGATACAGCCAGCTCATAGCCTTCGCGACGCATGTTTTCAAGCAAAATGGTCAGGTGGAGCTCACCACGGCCAGATACTTCAAATACGGTATCATCATCGGTATCTTTTACACGCAGGGCCACGTTGGATTTCAGCTCAAGATTCAGGCGATCACGAATCTGGCGACTGGTCACGAACTTGCCCTCGCGCCCCGCTAACGGTGATGTATTAACCATAAAGTTCATGGTTAAAGTGGGTTCATCAATTTTCAGCATTGGAAGGGCTTCAGGCTTGGACGGATCACACAAGGTGCAGCCAATACCAATTTCATCAATACCGTTAATCAGGACAATGTCGCCGGCTTCAGCGGAATCTACCTGAACACGCTCCAGGCCCTGGAACTTGAGAACCTGGTTTACACGCCCTTTGGAGCTTGCACCATCCTCACCAAATTTGACCACGACCTCTTGACCGGCACGAATGCGTCCACGGTTAACACGACCAACACCAATCTTGCCCACATAGCTGTTGTAGTCAAGTGAGATGATTTGCATTTGCAAAGGAGCATCCTTGTCATCATTCCGCTGTGGAACGTGTTTCAAAATAGCGTCAAACAAGGGACGCATATCGCCTTCACGCACATCATCGGTCAGACCTGCAAAACCAGACAGGCCTGAGGCATAAATGACCGGAAAGTCAAGCTGCTCTTCTGTCGCGCCAAGCTTATCAAACAAGTCAAAAGTTGTATTGATAACAAAATCGGGACGTGCGCCGGGACGGTCAATTTTATTAACCACAACAATGGGTTTCAAACCAAGAGCAAGCGCTTTCTTGGTCACAAAACGGGTTTGTGGCATAGGACCTTCCACCGCATCAACCAGCAGCAAGACACCATCAACCATCGACAATACACGTTCTACCTCACCACCAAAGTCGGCGTGCCCGGGAGTATCAATAATATTGATGTGGGTACCTTCGTATTCGACAGCACAGTTCTTTGAAAGAATGGTAATGCCGCGTTCTTTTTCGATATCACCGGAGTCCATGACACGCTCAGCAATATGCTGGTTATCACGGAACGTACCCGCCTGATGTAATAACTGGTCAACCATGGTTGTTTTACCATGGTCAACGTGAGCAATAATCGCAACGTTACGGAGCGCTTGGCTCATAGTATTTCCTTTTGAAGTAGTTTTAACGGCACCAGGCCGTCTGGTAGTTCATCCAGGGCTCTCAGCGTGTCAACCGGTGATTCCATACTCTGCAATGAGGCCAGGTCAATTGCATCATCTATGGTAAACGGGCCAACAGCCGTTCGCCGCAAGGCAATAAGGTGCGCAAAGCAACCCAATGCCCTTCCAATATCCTGGGCAAGTGTGCGTATATAAGTTCCTTTACTGCAGAATACTTCTAACTCAACCATCGCAGGTTGAACACGCAACACATTTATTTCGTAGATAGTAATTGTACGAGGTTCACGCTCAAGCTCTATTCCCTGGCGTGCATATTCATAAAGCGGACGCCCATCCCGCTTCAAGGCCGAATACATCGGCGGAATTTGCTGTATTTCACCCAAAAAATCGGGTAATACCTTGTTTAACTGTTCTGCTGTAATACCGGTAAAACCAGCAGCCTCCTGAACGACAGTACCTGTCAGGTCGCCCGAATCGGTTTCCGAACCCAACTGAAGCGTGGCAATATATTTTTTATCAACATTCAGCATGGGACCACATATTTTAGTGGCTTTTCCAAAACAGCAGACTAACAAGCCGGTCGCAAATGGATCTAATGTCCCAGTATGACCGGCTTTTTTTGCATCCATTGCACGTCTGGCTCTTTGCAGGGCATGGTTGCTTGATAAATCCACTGGTTTATCAAGCAGCAGTACCCCGGTAATGTCCAGACCTTTCCTTCGTCCCATTTGTTTACCCAAATACCAGGCAATTATTTTTTGCCTGTTTCAATATCATCAAGATTATCTGTTTGCACAGGAAAATCATCCGGACGGTTTGCACGATCAATGAGCTGTGTCATTTCAATACCACGCGCCATTTGTTCATCGTGAATGAAACGCAGGGTAGGTACCGTATGAATATGCAACATTTTAAACAACAAAGAATGCAGCCATCCTGCCTTTTCATTCAGTGCAGCCGAAGCCACTTCAGGCTCAGCCCCCAGAACAGTGAAATATACCTTGGCATGTGCATAATCTGCACTAAGATCAACCCCGCTTAAAGTAATAAGACCTACACGGGACATATCCATTTCACGCTGGATAAGGATGGCCAGATCTTTCTGTATCTGGTCTGCCAGACGCACATTACGGCTGGCAGGAGATTTTGACTTGTGTCGATTCATAATTAAATTTACAGCGTACGGGCAATTTCTTTGATTTCGAAGATTTCAAGCTGATCGCCCACTTCGATATCGTTATTGCCCCTTAAAGTAATACCACAATCGAAGCCGAATTTAACTTCTTTGGCATCATCCTTGAAGCGTTTGAGAGAATCAAGGTGACCAGTCCAAATGACTACATGATTGCGCAACTGACGAACTTGAGAGTCTCTGCGTACGATTCCATCAGTTACCATACACCCAGCCACTTTACCAATATGAGAAATACTGTAAACCTCACGAATCTCAACCATACCAATAATTTCTTCGCGTTTTTCAGGCGTAAGCATACCGGACATGGCTTTTTTAACGTCATCTACCGCATCATAAATAATGTTGTAGTAACGGATATCAATGCCGTTTGATTCAGCCAGTTTTTTCGTACTTTGATCTGCACGTACGTTAAAGCCAATAATTACCGCATTGGATGCAATGGCCAGATTCACGTCGCTTTCAGAGATACCACCAACGGCAGCATGAACAACACGCACACGGATTTCATCGGTAGACAATTTAACCAGCGATTGCACCAATGCTTCCTGTGAACCCTGAACATCGGTTTTAACAATGAGCTCAAGCGTTTGCTTACCTTCTCCGATGTTCTCAAACATGGATTCAAGTTTAGCCGCTTGCTGGCGTGCCAGTTTCACGTCACGGAATTTACCCTGACGGAACAAGGCAATTTCACGTGCCTTGCGCTCATCTATAACCACCTGGACTTCGTCACCAGCGGCTGGCACATCAGACAAACCCTGGATTTCGACAGGGACGGATGGGCCCGCTTTGGGAATGTTTTTACCTGTTTCATCAAGCATGGCACGTACACGGCCATAACTAGCGCCAACCAGGATGGCATCACCTCGTTTTAACGTACCACTTTGCACCAGAATGGTGGCAACAGGACCACGTCCCTTGTCAAGACTGGATTCAATGACAACACCTTTGGCAGGGGCATCAACCGGGGCTTTCAACTCAAGCACTTCGGCTTGCAACAGTACGTTTTCAATCAGGTCATCAATACCGAAGCCGGTTTTGGCAGATACGGGTACAAATGGCACATCACCACCGTACTCTTCAGGTACCACTTCCTCGGCAACCAACTCCTGTTTCACGCGTTCGGGGTTGGCTTCGGGTTTGTCCACCTTATTAATGGCCACAACCATAGGCACCCCAGCCGCCTTGGCATGGTGAATGGCTTCACGTGTTTGCGGCATAACGCCATCATCTGCGGCCACCACCAGAATAACAATATCAGTTGCCTGGGCACCACGTGCACGCATGGCGGTAAATGCTTCGTGTCCCGGTGTATCAAGGAAGGTGGCTACTCCACCTTCGGTTTTAACGCGGTAAGCACCAATATGTTGGGTAATGCCACCTGCTTCACCCACTGCCACTTTGGCACGGCGGATATAGTCAAGCAGGGAGGTTTTACCATGGTCAACGTGTCCCATCACGGTAACAACCGGGGCACGCGGAAGCAATTCAACATCGATGCTTTCGACGCTTTCATCAAGGAATGCCTCGGGATCGTCAAGTTTGGCTGCAATGGCATGATGACCCAACTCTTCAACCACGATCATGGCCGTTTCCTGGTCAAGAATCTGGTTAATGGTAACCATTTGACCCATTTTCATTAACAGCTTGATAACTTCTGCTGCCTTGACTGACATTTTATGCGCCAGATCTGCCACTGAAATGGTTTCAGGCACATGTACATCACGTGCAATAAATTCTGGTGCTGCTGGCTCTTTGACTGGCTGTGGCTGATTCCTGCGATTGTTTTTGGAGCTGCCACGACCGCCTCCGGCACGCCAACCCTCTTCCTGAGCCTTGGCAGGTGCTGCCGCTCGCTTCTCGACGGGTTTTTTACCACGGGATCCATCAGTCCAATTGCTGTCACGATCAGTTTTTTTAGCGCCAGCAACGGGTTTGACTTCTTTCTTGACCGTTTTCTTGGCCGCATCAGCTCCTTCAGTAGCCGCAGGTGCCGCACGCAATACTTTGCGAGGACGATTAAGCATATCACGCAATGCTGCCGCTTCCGCCTCGGCCTGACGACGCGCTTCTTCACGCGCGGCTGCTTCTACTGGCTCACGTCTTGGCTCTGCAACAGGCTTTTTATTGCGGATATTCATATCTTTATTGATAGCTGGTGCGGCAATGGGCGCCTTGCCCCTGGCCACTTCGTTCCTGCCGCCCTGCTTAGCCTGGGATGCCTTGTGATCAGCCGGTCGTGATGTCTTTCCATCACGCTGTTCATTGACACGGCCTGATTCTGGAGATTTGCTTTTAACCGTCGACGCCTGAGCTGGTTTCTGATCAGCCTTTACTGAAGCAGACGGCACGTTTTTGGATTCAGTATGCACTTCTTTTTTCTCAACCTGTTGAGATGTGATTGATGATTCTTCCGTTATGACGGAGGATTGTTGAACTTGCGGCTGAGGAATACCGTCAGGCTCTGTGGATTTCACTTCTTTTGCCACACTGTCAGCAGCAGCGGATTCTGGTTGCTGAGGTGTTGCCTGAACAGCGCCAGGCACCGTTTCAGGAGATGCGTTAGCGGCTGATTGGGCACTATCTTGCGGCACGTTTTGCAATTGTACTGCTTCAGTAGCGACTTTCGCAGCAGAAGTTTGTGCAGCCAATAGATTTTCTTCTTTTTGCACTATTTCTTTTTGGTCCGCAACGACTTCAGACTGTGTTTTTACTGCCTGATCAGGCGCTGTTACCTGAGCCACAGACGTGACTCCCTCTGCGACAGCTTCTTTACCTTCGACAATATCACGCTTGACAAAAACCCGTTTTTTACGAACTTCTACCGGAATGGTACGAGAGCGCCCGGAGCTATCCGCCTGACGGATTTCTGACGTTTCACGACGTGTTACCGTAATTTTCTTACCCTCTTTTGCACCATGCGCACGGCGAAGGGAATCCAGTAGTTTGGCTTTATCGCTCTCGGTGACATTATCCTCTACAGAATTCACATTTACACCTGCAGCACGAAGCTGTTCAAGCAACATATTCGCAGGCAATTTCAGTTCGACGGCAAACTGGGCAACAGTAATACTGGGCATTAGGCTCTCTCTTCCCTTTCACAACAATTCAATAACATTCAATAGGCAATCTGATTAAAACTGTAGATATGAAGATTAGTTTTCATCTTCATCAAACCAGTGGGCTCGTGCCTTGATAATCAATTCACCAGCTTCTTCTTCTGACAAGCCGGTAATTTCCGACAATTCATCGGTAGACAACTCGGCAAGGTCATCGCGTGTCTGAACACCACCTTCGGCCAGCTTTGCAATAAGCGCTGGCGTCAACCCTTCTAGATCCAACAGATCCTGGGCGGTTTCAACCCGCTCTTCCTGCACGATGGCTTCGGTCAACAAAGCAGTACGGGCACGGTTACGCAATTCATTGACGGTATCCTCATCGAAACCTTCAATTTCAAGCAACTCCTGAATAGGCACATAAGCCACTTCTTCAAGACCGGTAAAGCCTTCATCAATAAGGATATCAGCCATTTCTTCGTCAACATCCAGTTTCTCGATGAATGTGGCACGCATTTCCGCACGCTCTTCATCCTGCCTGCTGCGATTTTCTTCGGGCGTCATGATATTGATTTGCCAGCCGGTCAGATCAGAGGCCAGCCTTACGTTCTGACCTTTGGAACCAATGGCCTTAGGCAAGTTCTCAGCATCAACCACGACATCCATGGCGTGTTTTTCTTCATCGACAAGAATAGATTCTACATTGGCAGGCGCCAGGGCACCAATCACGAACTCGGCCGGATCATCTGCCCACAGGACGATATCCACTTGTTCGCCACCCAGTTCATTACGAACCGCAGTAACACGCGAACCACGCATACCTACGCAAGTTCCAATGGGATCAATTCTTTTGTCATAGGCGACCACGGCAATTTTGGCACGCATACCAGGATCACGGGCTGCTGCTTTGATTTCAAGCAATCCCTGTTCGATCTCGGGAACTTCATTTTCAAACAGTTCACGGATAAACTCGGGTGCGGTGCGGGACAGAATGATCTGCTGGTTGCGGGCAGTACGGTCCACCTTGGCCACCCATGCACGAACACGATCACCAACCCGCAGGTTTTCCTTGGGAATCATTTCGCTGCGAGGAAGCCGGGCCTCTATTTTTCCGGTTTCAATAATGGCATCGCCCTTATCAAGACGCTTGACCGTACCGGCAATAATGCTTTCCTCACGATCGAGGAAGTCATTAAGCACCTGTTCGCGTTCGGCATCACGGATTTTTTGCAGGATAGCCTGTTTGGCAGCCTGTGCACCAATACGACCAAACTCAACGGGTTCAAGGGGCTCTTCAATATATTCGCCTTCCTGAACACCAGGCTTGATCTCTTGGGCTTCGCTAAACAGCTCCTGACGATCAGGCTCCTGCAAACCAGCCTCATCGGGCACGACGAGCCAGCGACGGTAGCCTTCATGCGCACCCGTAGCCCGATCTATCGTTACACGAATATCAGCATCTTCTTTAAAACGTTTTTTCATGGCTGAGGCCAACGCACTCTCAAGCGCACTAAAAACCACTTCACGTGTCACATTTTTTTCACGTGCTAACGCATCAACCAATAGAAGAATTTCGCGACTCATCGCTTTTTACCCTTGAAATCAAGAACCGGATCAAGTTTTGCCTTTTCAACATCTTCAAATGCAAAAACAATGACTTGAGTTTCGTTCTTTTTAACATCAAATTCCAGACAGAATTGACCTGTCTGCGTTCCATCAGAAGCTGTTTCCTGTGACAAAATACCGGTAAAGGCTTTGCGATTATCTACAGCTTCACGTAATTTAATTTCCACCCGTTCACCGGCAAACCGTTTGAAGTCGGCTAGCGTACGCAAAGGACGATCTACACCTGGCGAACCGACTTCAAGACGCTTGTAGTCGATATTTTCAACTTCAAACACTCGCGACAATTGGCGAGAAACCTGCTCACAGTCCTCAATTCGCACGCCATCTTCACGATCTATGGTTACGCGCAGCAACCCGAACGCGGCACGCTCGACATCAACCAGCTCGACTCCAAGGCCAGCTATCGCTTGTTCAGTAAGAGTATATAAATCAGCCATACAATAAAAAAATGGGCTTTTACAGCCCATTGTTTACAAAAACACCGGTTTGATCCAACAACCTTTGTTTTTATATATTCGTTCCATAAACTAATTGCATTCTTTTTAAAAAAGAAAATTACAACTAGACAACCTATGATTATATCAAAAAACCCGACAGTTTGCTAAGTATTTGATATTTTACCAACAAAACAACAGCACTACAGTCTATCGACCGCCTCTGCCACGACCCACAAAACCCAACCTGGACTCATGGGCCGCCACACCTTTGGGCTGCCAATCATCTTTATTACGAGCCGTTCCTCTGGCCTTGTGTGCCCCTTCAGGGCGGGCAACAGCCTCTTGCTTGCCACGCGTGTTTTTCCTGGGCGAGTCTTTAGCATAACCTCCCCCTTCATTGCGGGGTTGATTGGTCTTGCGATTATACAAACCACCAGGACGAGCAGGTTTACGCTGCCCATTACCCGCCGCTCTTCCGTACGATGAGGGACCAAAACCCAAATCAGGAACAGCAGATTCAAATCCCGGCGGCATGGCATTATCATGCGATATTGGCTGACGCTCACGCCCCTTACCTGACACCGAGTCATCATCAGCCTTCATAAGCCCCAGACGAACCATCAATGCCACTACCAATGAGGGATCCAGCTCTTCCCAGCGACCACGACGGAGATTCCTTGGCAGGACAACCTCCCCAAAACGCGTGCGAATCAGACGACTGACCGTCACACCCACCGCCTCGAACATACGACGAACCTCACGATTACGACCTTCCTGAATCGTGACGCGATACCAGCGATTACTGCCCTCACCGCCAATATGTTCCATAACCCCAAACGCCGCCATGCCATCATCCAACTGAATACCTTTGGTCAAGGATTCCATCTGCGCGGCACCCAACTCACCCAACACACGAACCGCATACTCACGCTCGTTGCCATAACGCGGATGCATGAACCGATTGGCCAAATCACCCGAGGTGGTAAATATCAGCAAGCCCTCGGTATTCAAGTCAAGACGCCCGACTGATACCCATTTACCCGTACGCATCTTGGGCAACCGCGAGAACACAGTGGCACGACCCTCAGGATCATCATGACTCACAATTTCTCCGGCGGGTTTATGATATAAAATCACCCGTGGCGGGCGCTTGGCATTGGGACGGGCAACCAGGCGTCCGTTAACACGAACCACATCATTCATACCCACCCGCTGACCAATATGCGCAGGCTCACCATTAACGGAAACGCGCCCGGCAATAATCAGCTCTTCCATTTCACGACGCGAACCCACACCCGCATCCGCCAAAACCTTGTGCAACTTAGGCATGACCGCATCGCTTGTCAGATACTTACCCAAACGCTGCTCAAGTTTTGCCGATTTATCCAGAAACGCCAGGGCATTATTTGATTCATTTTCATCAAATACCTGTTCATCATTCACCAGCCCTGGCGAAGACACTTCCTGTACCGGCCGGTTTGCCGCTGACTTGCGAGCCACCGGCTTGCGCTTGCCTGGGGCAGCCCCGCTCTTAACGGCTGGCTTGCGTGTTCGTTTTGCGGGCACCGGAACGCTTTCCGGCTGCTCTGCCGCAACTGTTTTTTCTTTTTTGGTTTCAATTGCCGCATCAGCACGCCTGCGCCTGAAGGGCGTACGCAATTTACGACCCTTGCTTTTCACTTGAGTTGAGTCAGGCTGCGCCTCACCACCCGCGACAATCGTGACGGTTTCCGTTACTGTATTCATATATTTGCTTATTTGACCTTCTTCCGAAAGCACTTTGAATTAAAGTGGTCTTAGTGATTCACCATTAATAAACACCGACAAGTAAAAACTTGCATTTGCCAGCGTTTTTCACTTAACTGTTTATTGCTTTTTAACCATTATTGACAATTTGTCCACACTCAGGGACAACTGCCGCGTCAGGATTTGAATCCGCAACGGGCGACTTCTCATGACTGCTATTTTCTTCCTGACTTTCCTCAAGAGGAAACAGACCGGCAAGTTTATCTCCGGCAGCCAGAAGCACCTCTCCCTCAGAGGCCAAACCAGGCAATTCATCCAGCGCTTTCAATCCCAGATCATCTAAAAATTGTTTTGTGGTCCCAAGCAAGGCAGGTCTTCCAGGTGCATCCCGATGACCCAACACCTCTATCCAGCCACGCTCTTCTAAAGTTTTAATGATTTGGGAAGAAACCGTTACACCGCGAATATCTTCTATGTCGCCCCGTGTAACCGGTTGACGCCAGGCAATAATTGCCAATGTTTCCAAAACCGCCCTTGAATATTTAGGTGGTTTTTCTGGAT
>JBBADT010000026.1:0-37885 GCA_041656315.1 Advenella sp. | reverse complement strand
CCGGATTTTTATTAAATTGTAATATCCCGGGCCAACAAACAGGCAAACGCCAGTTCCAGCACCGGGATTCATATCAAACAGGTGCATTATGATGCTTTCCAACCCAGCAAAAAAATACGTTCCCTTCAAACCGTTCGTCAAGGATTTTTCCGAACGTACATGGCCCAGCAAAACCATTACCGCTCCTCCAATCTGGATGAGCACCGACCTGCGTGATGGCAACCAGTCTCTTATCGAGCCCATGAGCGTTGAGCGTAAATTGCGCTTTTTCAAACAGTTGGTGGCCATTGGCTTCAAAGAAATTGAGGTTGGGTTTCCTTCCGCATCACAAACCGATTTCGACTTTGTACGCACTCTGATTGAGAAAAACCTGATTCCCGATGACGTCACCATTATTGTCCTGACCCAGGCCCGTCAAGACCTGATCGAACGGACTGCCGAGGCAGCCGCTGGTGCAAAAACCGCCATGATTCACCTGTACAACGCCTGTGCGCCCGCTTTCCGCAAAATCGTTTTCAACATGAGCAAAGACGAAGTGAAAGAAGTGGCCATTCAGGGTACACGTTGGGTACAGGAAGCCATGGCTAAATATCCGCAAACCAAATGGCGCTATGAATACTCACCCGAAGTTTTCAGCACCACCGAACCCGAATTTGCCGTGGAAGTATGTAACGCAGTTTCAGCAGTATGGCAACCCACCCCTGAAGACAAAATTGTCTTCAACCTGCCTGCGACCATCGAATCCACCACCCCCAACATGTACGCCGACCAGATTGAATGGTTCTGCAAAAACGTCAACAACCGCGACAGCATTATCGTTAGCGTACACCCCCACAACGACCGCGGTACTGCCGTTGCCGCCGCTGAGTTGTCGGTCATGGCCGGTGCCGACCGTGTTGAAGGCTGTTTGTTTGGCAGCGGTGAGCGTACCGGTAACGTAGACTTGGTTACCTTGGCACTTAACCTGTACACCCAGGGTATCCATCCCGGCCTGGACTTTTCCGATATTGATGAAGTCCGCCGTACCGCCGAATACTGCAACCAATTGCCTGTCCATCCACGTCACCCCTATGCCGGTGACCTGGTCTTTACCGCCTTTTCAGGCTCTCACCAGGATGCCATCAAAAAAGGCTTTGCGCAGCAAGACCCTGACGGCATTTGGGAAGTACCTTACCTGCCTATTGACCCTGCCGACCTGGGCCGCAGTTACGATGCCGTGATCCGTGTCAACAGCCAGTCTGGTAAAGGTGGTGTGTCTTACCTGCTTGAACAGGAAAAGGGCTTGAACCTGCCCCGTCGCCTGCAAATTGAATTCAGCCGCGCCATCCAGCGCGTGACCGATGAAACGGGCACCGAAGTCAATGGCAATGCCGTTTACGAGATCTTCGAGAAAGAATACCTGAAACAGACTTCACCCTGGAAATTGCTCAAGCACCAGATCAACAGCCATCCGGAAGGCGCTGATGATGAAACGTTCAGCATCGAAGTGGAACTGGAAAACAACGGCACTGTCGTCAAGGCAAGTGGCAAGGGTGATGGTGCCATTTCTGCATTTATCAATGCCTTGAATCTGCCTATCCGCTTCATGGACTACCATGAACACGCCATTGGTTCTGGTGAGAAAACACTGGCCGCCTGCTATGTTGAACTGCGTCTGGGCGACTCTGCCACCGGTTTCGGGGTTGGTGTTCACAAAGACATCGTGACTGCTTCCTTCCAGGCCGTGTTAAGTGCCGTCAACCGTCATATTCAGCAAGGTGCCAACTGCGCCAAAGAAGAAAACGTTGAGGCTGCGACTGCCTGAAATTGATAAGCCCGTCTTGCCAGGCCCGTATTAAACATACGGGCAGGCAATTGTCCTGATTGATCCCATACACTGGGGGCAAACCAGCTTTTTGAACCAAACAGGCTCAAGACCAGACAAAACGGCAAACATTAAAAAACCCAAACCAACCGGATACCCCCGGTTGTTTGGGTTTTTTTAATGGGTAAATGTTAACCGTTTAGCGAGATTAATCGTTTACCAGGCACTTCCCACTTCCCACACCACTTCCTTGCCTTGAGCCCTGGCGGCCCTTAGCATGTCCAGCAAAGGAAAAGTACGGCGACGCAAGGTCACCCTTTCCGTGACCGGATGCGGTTTTTCTTCCGGATATTCATCATCTTCTTCTTCCCGGTCTTTATCGGCGTAGACCTGATCAGGATTGGAGTCGGGGTCTTCAGCCACGGCTCGGGTAATGTTCTGAATGGCTTCATCCAGTTGATCCACCGTAAACACGCCACTTTCAGGCAATGTCTCATAATCACGCCCCGCAGCCTTCAGGACAGACAGGGCATGCTTGTCCAGCATCACAACATCAGCACTTGCATTTGAGCGGAAAGTAATCAGCATCTTCGGTTTCCCACAATAGATAAAGTAATACGCCCAGTTTACTACAAGAAGCATTTCAGGCCGATGATTTCATTTTTTGTTCAAGACGAACACTCATGGTCATGAAAAGAATCACAACCCTGCTTTTTCTGGTAAGCGTCATGGCGCCCGCAGCTTGGTCGCAAACCAGCGAAACCAGCAATGGAAGCCCCGTTTGCAAGCCTGCCTTTACAGGACATCCATGCAAAAATAGTAGCCAGGAACCATCATTGAATCTAGGCGTGGGCAACCCTATCCATTTAATTAGTGGCAACAAATACCAGGAAGAAACCGATTTACCCTTTCTGCCATCAGGACTGGAACTGGTACGCTACTACAATTCGCTCTCCAAAGGTAACCGCCTGTTGGGTGAAGGCTGGTCACATTCTTATGATACCCGCCTGCATTTTGCCGGAAATAAACTGCAAATAATCCATGCCGACGGCTCACGTACCATGTTTAGGGAACGTCAGGGTGACACGGCACATGCCGTACAGGCCAGCCAAGGCAAACTGCTGCTTAAAGACAATTTTTGGCATTGGGAACAAGGCGCTGGTTTTAGCAAGATTTTTAATCAGTATGGACGCCTGGTACAGGTTAATCTGCCTGGGCTGGAGCCCATCCGTATCAGCCGCGATGAAAAACCCGGCCCCACAAAGCATGCCATTCTGGAAGTACGGGCTGGTCAAGAGCACAAGCTGGTTTTCAATTATGAAATATACAAGGGCACGGCTCGTTTAAACCGTATTGATACCCATGTTGGCACTTTTCATTACCAGCATGATCAGCCTGAACAACACACGGGCCTGCGCCTTGTTCACATGCAAAGGCCCGACAAAATGGGCAAAACCTACGCCTATGAAGCCCAATACCAGCATGGCAACCCGTTTTTGCTAACTGGTATAAGCATGCATGACCATACTGGCAAAAAATCAGTAAGAACCAACGCTTGGGCCTATAACGAAAAAGGCCTGGCCATCCGCTCTATTACCGGCGCTCAAAATGACACCCATAACCGTATTGAAATTGAATACATCAGTCGCCCGGAAACAGAAAATGCCCAAGGCCTTACAAGGGTTAAAAATGCCGATGGCCAATACACCGATTTTCATACCTCTATAAAGGGTGGCAAATACGTACTGGAAGAAGTTAAAGGAGCGGGCTGCCATGGTTGCGCCATACCCGGCACCAAAGCCTCTTATGACAGCCATGGAAGAATGACCGATTTAAATGACACCCAGGTTCATTACGATGAAAACGGCAAGATCAGCCAGCTTGACATACCCCGCTCACCCTGGCCCGATCTGCAACTGCATTATGATGAAAAAGACCGTCCGGTAACATGGTTCAGCAAAATTACCGGCGCGGAACACACTAGCTATAACGATAGAAACCAGCCGGTAAAGCAGAGTTTTGCCAATGGTGACCAGGCACTGTTTGAATATGATAAAGACGGGCAACTTTTAACAGTGAAGGAAACAACGAAAGATAAGGAGAGGTCTGCAACCACAAAAATAGTTTCAGGACTGAAAAACAATTTTTTTGCCCTTGAGTTTAGTGATGACAATTACACAGAAAAAAAAGTGTACTTTACCTTGCAAAAAGACACGCTGAACATCAATACTAGCCGTCGTCCAATATGGATATCCGCAAATAGGGAAGGCGTCCCAGACTGGATGCCATCAGTAAAATACGATGACAAATATACTTTAGAAAATGAGAATAAAACTAAAGTTCACCATTTACCCGAAGGTGGCTACATCAGCTATTTTTACAACCAAGACAACAAACCGGAAACCATTATCTGGACAGAACAATCCGGCAAAAAACACCATCTGATCCTTGATGCAAGCACTCCCGACAAAGGCTATGTACTGGGCAACAAACTAGCTTTTCATGCCCTTAAAACCACCGAAGGACAAACCCAGCTCAGCCTATGGAATAACAAGGAACGCTTTTGGACCCAGACACTGGATTTTTTCCAAGACAATACACTGCGCAGTGAAACTGCCATCATCCCTAAGGCAAAATATGAAGCCGGTCGCAGCTATGCCTATGACGAAGCCGACAGGCTGATCATTGCCAATACCCGTGCCAAGTATAAAAAACAAGACTTGTCAGGCCAGCACCACTATGCCTGGAATAAAGATGGTTCCAATGCCGCCTATTTTGATGGCAACGATACAGTGAAACCTAACATTAAACGTGACATCAGCGGTTTGCCACGTCAAGTAGGTGAACTTGAGCTGGAATACGGACCTAATCGCCAACTGCATTACATCAGCAAAGACAACGCAATGATAGCTGCCTATTTTTATGACGCTTTGGGACGGCGAACCATCAAAACAACCCCAGACAGGCATGTCCATTATTACTATGAAAACAATCAACTGGTTGGTGAATGGAACATTCATAGGGAAAGGCTTACCATTGATGTCGTACACGACAATATCAGCCGCCGCTATATTTATGCAGGTAACCTGCCTGTTGCTTTCATTGAATATGAGCAGGCAACTTTTCCCATAAAAATGTTACCCACAGAGGAAGTGCCCATTAACGACCCACGACGGCGCCCTCATCTGTCAAAGCTGTACTTTATTCATACCGACCACATCGGCCAACCCTTCATGGTGACTGACCAGGAACAGAAAATCCACTGGCTTGCACATAACAGCCCAACTGGTGAAAGCCAAATTTTACATGCCAATATTGAATTCAACCTGCGCCTGCCCGGCCAGTATTACGACCAGGAAACCGGCTGGCATTACAACATGCACCGTTATTATGACCCCGCAGCAGGACATTATCTAGAACCCGACCCAATTGGGCCAACCGCTAATAACGACCCATTTGGCTATGCTGACCAGCAACCGAGGATATTTATTGACCCCTTGGGGTTGTTGCTGTTTTCCTTTGATGGCACTAATAATGATAAATACACTCACACCAATGTCCGTAAATTCGAACGATTGTATGATGGGCAACTTGGCAGCTATATCGAAGGCTCCGGAGCCCTAACTGAGGACACAAACCTCAGCAATACAATGGATCTGCTAGCTGCCACTAAAACACAAGAGATAGTTAATCGGCAATTCTATGCACTGCTCAACCATATTGCCCCATACTTCTACGTACAAAGAGATGCAACTCCCATAAGTGAAGATGCAAACCAACAACCTTTGCCATTTTTCAGCATAGATGTGGTTGGTTTTTCACGAGGCGCTACATTTGCGCTCATATTTGCCAATAAAGTAGCCGACAATACCGATGAACATGGTCTATTCACCTACGCATATAGCAATGATCGTGTTTCCTTCAAACTCATACAAGCTTGTCTGGATTTACGCTTCATCGGGCTTTTTGATAATGTCCCTCAGTTGGGCAATAGAGGTAGCGGTAATCATAAAGCGAAATATGGCGTACCCGAAAAATGGAAATGGGTAGCTCATGCCGTTGCACTGCATGAATTCCGGGAATTATTTCCTGTTACCCTGCTGACCGGGAACGGTCGGAACTACATAGAACAAGGTTTTATTGGTGCGCATTCTGATATTGGCGGCATTATCTGGGACGGTGATCTGACTGACATTCACAATCCGGCACCCGGTCGGTACAGTGACTTGGGTGATATTGCCTTGGCCTGGATGCATTGGCAAGCCATAAGTGTTGGTGTTCCCTTAAAACCACTTGACCATTTCAAAAACGACAGAAACTACAGACAAAATTACCAGAGCATAGACACCCCTTTCATGCACGGGGCTCCTGATAATGGAGATATTGTTCCGAACAGAGACAGGCATATTCAAACGGCTGGCCACAACGAGAGAAACTGGCGCCAAGCGGCTCACCCCTACTTAGGTGAGGAAGCAAGAATAGAAGTAGAGCCTTTCATCCGCAGAATTCCAAAAGACCCCAACGCACCCAAGCAATTTGATTTTTTTGGTCTGGAACATCGCATCGTAGGCGAAATTGATGTTCCAGCCTATAAACAATGGCTTAAACAAAGACTAAACTGGGATGCCCCCTTCTAACCCGAAATACCACCTTAAACATTTTGGTTCGACCTTTTTTAAAAGTCGAACCAAATACCTCAAAGCAAACATTACCACCATCACCCTGACCTCAGCAAAGCTACCCGCGAAATGATAGAGCAGCTCATTACCCGTATTCCTTTGAATATTCCCTGGCTCCCGTTACCCAAGCAATGAAAACACATAAAAACCGGCCAAGCTATGGCCAAAAAAAAAGCCACCTGTTCAAACAACAGATGACTTGCCAACAAACCAGATTCTTGAAGCGTTATGGCTGAGTAACGCTGAAATCGTGCACGCGATTATTGGTAAAGTGGATGTTTAAACTACGTCTTTTAGAAACCGCATCGCCAGCAGCGCCTAGCCCAATAGAACTTAAAGCGCTGTTAAACAAAGCATTCTCCTCGCCCTCTTCATATGCCCAATAATTAGGTCCTTTCGCACCGTCATCCCGGTAAGAAGGCTGTCCAAACATGCCAATGATTTCATCAGACGTTGTAACGCCCGGTTTAATTTGTGTACGAAGATAAGTCATATCATATTTATTGGCACCAGCATTACCGCCACCTTGCATGGTTTTGCAAGCAGTCAGGGGCAAAACCAACATCAATGCCAAACATGTATTACGCAATACTTTTTTCATTGTCTCTATTCTCTTCAAGTAAAAATAAATTGAACATACACTCCATAAACTATTGAAGCCTGAAAATTATAGTGGAAACAATTTGACAAATCTATCTTATAAATATGGTTTCTAACTGTTTTTTTACACAGTTTTCAGCACCACATAAGCCGATGCATCACTACACAAGAACCATAATCCGCTGCGCTTTCGCTAACGCTAAAAGCAAACCACAAAACCAGGATCAGACCGTTAAAAACAGTCAATATGCTATGATTATGGCAATTTTCTAGATTTACTGAACAGGCTGGCAGACCCATGTTCTCCATGTCAATTATCGTGTCGCCGGCTTTTTTGTCACTTTTTTATACAGTCAACTCCTATGCTCCCAGAGCTACAACAACGAATCCAGGCCGCACTGGCCACCGCTATCGAAGCCATTCTTCCCGGCAGCAACCCGGTTATCAAACTGGAACGCCCTAAACAGCCCGAACACGGCGATATTGCCACCAATCTTGCCATGCAACTGGCCAAGCCCAACAAACGCAATCCGCGTGAACTGGCACAGGAAATCGTCAGTGCCCTCCTGGGCAATGAAGACACAAAATCTTTTTTAGCCGCTGCCGAAATTGCCGGCCCGGGCTTTATCAACCTGCGCCTTACCCAGGCTACCCACCAGGCTGTAGCTAATATTATTGCCGAACAGGGCAGTGCTTATGGCAATGCCACCAGCAATGGGGAAAGTGTTATTGTTGAATTCGTTTCTGCCAACCCCACTGGCCCGCTACACGTTGGCCACGCCCGCCAGGCCGCACTGGGTGACTGCATTTGCCGCCTGTATTCCGCCAGTGGCTATAAAGTACACCGCGAGTTCTACTACAACGATGCCGGTAACCAAATCAACAATCTAACCATCAGCGTTCATGCTCATGCCAGGGGCATAACTCCCGATTCAGAAGAGTATCCTGCCGATGGCTACCGTGGCGACTACATTGCCGATATTGCGCGCGATTTCCTGGCTAAAAAATCGGTTGAAGCCGATGGCAAAACCGTTACCGCTTCTGGCGATATCAACAACATGGACGATATCCGCCATTTTGCCGTTGCCTACCTGCGCCATGAACAGGATCTGGACTTGCAGGCATTCAACCTGCAATTCGACAACTACTATCTGGAAAGCTCTTTGTACAGCGATGGCAAAGTCGCTGACACGGTACAAAAGCTGATTGCAAGCGGCCACACTTACGAACATGAAAACGCGCTGTGGCTTAAAACCACCGAACTGGGTACCGGCGACGACAAGGACCGCGTCATGCGCAAGTCCGACGGCGGCTATACCTATTTTGTGCCCGATGTGGCCTACCACGTGACTAAATGGCAACGTGGCTTCAACCATGCGGTCAATATCCAGGGTAGCGATCACCATGGCACGGTTGCGCGCGTGCGGGCCGGCCTGCAGGCCCTGGACATGGGTATTCCCAAAGACTATCCCGCCTATATCCTGCATAAAATGGTCAAGGTCATGCGTGGCGGCCAAGAAGTCAAGATTTCCAAACGGGCCGGCAGCTATGTCACCATGCGTGACCTGATCGAATGGGTTGGCCAGGACGCCGTGCGCTTTTTCCTGATCCAGCGCCGTGCCGATACCGAGTTCGTTTTTGACATTGACCTGGCGCTGGCCAAGGGCGAAGAAAACCCGGTGTATTACGTACAATACGCACACGCACGCATTTGCAAGATTTTACGTGACTCGGCCGATATGCTGGGTTATCTTAAGGATGCGGATGTTGCCTTGCTTACAGCACCCAGTGAAATCACACTGCTGCGCCGCCTGGCAGAACTGCCCAACGTCATTCAGTTGGCCGCAAAAGAGCTTGCACCCCACCACATTGCCTTCTGGCTGCTAGACTGTGCCGCCGACTTCCATTCATGGTACAACGCCGAACGCATTATGGTTGAAGACCAGGCCCTTAAACTGGCTCGTTTGCGCCTGGCCGACAGCACCCGTCAGGTTATTGCAAACGCCCTTAACCTGCTTGGAGTTAGCGCTCCAGAAAAAATGTAATATGGCCAAAAGACGTACCACCCGATCATCACCCTCAAGGTCAAGAAGCAGTAGCAACAGCAGCAGTTCATTCTCGTCAATCCTGACCGGGCTTATTATTGGCCTTACCATTGCCGCGATTGCTGCCTTCATGCTTACCCGCACACCAGTACCACTCAGGGACAATTCAGGCAATACGTCTTCATCGGGCATCAAAATGCCGGGTACATCATCAACGGTGGGTAGCATGTCGCCTGGCAACCAGCCTTTGATAGACCCTAACGCCTGGCTTAGCAATGATGGCCGCATCACCAGCCAGCAAAACGCCCCCACAGGCACTGGCAACCTCCCCCCACTTCGCCCGTTAACCCAGACAGAGCCTGTAAAAACACCGCCAGCGGGTGTGTCACAAGACCAGATTGGCTCATTAATCAATCAGTTACCGGCAGGCAGCGCACCCGTCAAGGCAAATACCGAAACCAAAACGACAGCACTTGCCAGCCCAACTCCTGCCACTGAACAAAAGCTTGCCCTGACCTCCAGGGGTAAAGACATTCCACTGAATACAGCCCAACCCGCTGCCACCGGCAGCCGCTATCTTCAGGTAGGTGCTTTTCGCAATGCCAAAGAGGCCGACTCTATCAGGGCACGCATGATCCTGATGGGCTACAACGCGGAAATTACCAAAATCACCGTTAACAATGTGGAAATAAACCGGGTGCGGATTGGCCCATTCAAGAACGAAGATGAGCTGAACCGCTCGCGCACCGAATTAAGCAAAGCGAAAATCAGCTCCACCATTGTGCGCTAAATGATGCACCAATTATCTGTTGCATCGCGTTTCCATTAATACACAAGCTGAACTTTTTGTTTTATAACCAGTCATAAACAAGGTTTTTACTGTATTTTCCGCTACACCCAACTTATTGACCTTCATTAAGGACAATAAGTGCAACAAGCCCCTGATCAATACTTTTTAATGCGAATAAACAATGATGATTAAAACAATTTTCAAACACACGTTTTCCGCCCTGGCCATTATGGGTGCCGCCGCTTTTATTCCAGCCATGGCCCAATCCGGCCTTAAATACATCACGCTTGAAACCCCCCAGCCTTCAGACACCCCCGATAAAGTCGAAGTGCTTGAATTCTTTTCATACAGCTGCTCGCACTGCGCTGAAATGGAGCCCATGTTCCAGGACTGGAAAAAGAAACTGCCAGACAACGTGGCTTTCATTCCCGTGCCGGTCGCTTTCAACGCTTCCATGCAACCCATGCAACACCTGTATTACTCATTGGTTGCGCTAGACAAAACAGACCTTCACCCCAAAGTTTTTAATGCCATCCACAAAGAAGGCAAAAAACTGTTCAACCGCGATGCCATCATTAATTGGGCGGCAGAACAGGGCATCAATAAAGACGAGTTTATTGCCGCTTACGATTCTTTTGGTGTAGGCGCCAAAGCCAAGCGCGCAGCCGAACTGTCCGACCTGTATCAGGTACAGGCCACCCCTTCAATTGCTGTTGGCGGCAAATACCTGACTTCCCCTGGCATGACCGGCACCTACGCATCCAGCCTGTTGGAAGCACAGGCGCTGCTAGACCAGGTACTGGCCGGCAACCAATAATTACCAATCAATAGGTGCCATGACCCGAAAAAAACCGGGCATGGCATTGCCCTTGACAGCTTGCAAACAGCACTCCAGAAAACGGGACACTGTTTACTTACAGGCCGTCAAACCGCCCTGGCTTTTTGCAAGGCCTGATCAAGGTCGTCAACCAGGTCTGTGACGCTTTCCAGCCCAATATGCAGGCGGATAATCTGGTTATCTTCCCGACTCCAGTACGTATGGTTTTCCAGTGTCGGGCGGTCCACCCACTGGATCAGGCTTTCAAAACCTCCCCACGAATAACCAATGCTGAACAGTTCCAACGCATTCACGAAAGTGCGGATCTGGCGGTCGGAAAGCGCCAGTTCAATTGATAGCATCCCGTTGGAGCCCGTGCAATCACGCTTCCATAAAGCGTGGCCGGCATCTTTTTCAAAAGCCGGATGAAAAATGCGGCGGGTTTCTGGCAGGTCATCAAAATAACGGCATACCTGCAAGGCACTGCGGGCATGTTGATCCATACGAATGGGCAAAGTACGCACACCCCGAATCGCCAGCCAGGCATCATCGGCACTGACTGAGTACCCCATGGCGTATTGATTAAGGTCTATCCGCTCGATAAGTGCCTTGTCTTTGGCCACCACCGCGCCCAGCATTAAATCTGAATGTCCGCCCACATACTTGGTACCGGCAATCACGCTAACATCGGCCCCCAGCTCCAGCGGTTGGCAGGCATAGCCCGAACCCCAGGTATTGTCCACCACCAGAATAAGCCCATGCTGTTTGGCGAATGCCGCCAGGGCAGGGATATCCAGCATTTCAAACAGCAATGAACCAGGCGACTCAATATACAGAACCTTGGTATTGGCCTTGAGCTGTGCCTGCAGGGCATTTATGGATTGCACCGGCACATAGGTAAACTCAATATTCATGCGGCTTAACACCGTATTGGCCAGGTGACGCACCGGCCCGTACACGCAATCGGCCACCAGCATATGGTCGCCGGCACTTAACAGGGACAGCAGCGACATGGTAATGGCCCCCAGGCCGGACGATGCCAGAAAACAGCGCCTGCCCCCTTCCAGCTGGCAAAAAATAGTTTCCAGGGCGGCATGCGTTTCCATGCCCATGCGACCATAAGTAACCAGCCGCTCTCCCTTGCTTTTACGGCGATAAGTTTCCTCCAAGTCTTCGATGGTATTGAAACGCACCGTACTGGTTCGGATAGCAGGCAGGCCAACCGGTGCAACCGGTGTGTTTTCATCACAAGGAGCCGTGCCAAGATGCTGTAATTGGGTAAGCAGGGATAATCTAGAGTCCATGGCGATATTCTTTGTTTTCAGTAAAATATTGAACCCCATTATAGGGGCAAGCCCGTTAAAATAGCATTTTAGTTTACCCGGCCCTACGCATTTTATGACGCCTGAATCCCTCTTCGTATACTTTGGCCTATGTGTCCTGTTGGCCATTTCTCCTGGTCCTGACAATATTTTTGTCTTGCTGCAAAGCGCCCTGCATGGTTATCGAACCGGTTTTCTGATCGTCTTGGGTTTATGTACCGGGCTGTTGTTTCATACCTTTATCGTTACCGTGGGCATTGCCGGCCTGATCGCCGCCTCTGACACCGCTTTCACTATCCTGAAACTGTTGGGCGCCGCTTATTTGCTGTACCTGGCGTGGGGAGCCTTCAGGGCAGGCCCGGTCAAGGCAGCAGGCGAAGAGGGACTCACCACTACCCCGCCCGCGTTAAGTGGCGGCCAGTTCTACCGGCGTGGTATTTTAATGAGCATGAGCAATCCCAAAGTCAGCCTGTTTTTTCTGGCTTTCCTGCCCCAGTTCACCAACCCTGCGGCAGGCGCCATCAAGGTTCAGCTGATCTTATTAAGCGCACTCTTCATCTTGTCTGCCTTTTTGGTATTTTGCGGCATTGTCGTGTTTTCCGGCTACTTCGGCCAGCTACTGAAAAAATCAGACCGGGCGCAAATCATCCTGAATCGCTTCACCGCCCTGGTCTTTGCTGGTCTGGCCGCAAGACTGGCATTCAGCACTAAATAACCGCAAACCTCACAATACCGTCCTTGCCGGTTTCGCGATTGAGCTTGCCGTCAAAGTGCAAGGCATGCAAGTGTGCCAGTGCCTCACCCATGGCAAAGGTAAGCTGGTGCAAATCCAGCTCGCGCTTGAACATATGCGGCACCACATCTTTGGCACTCATGGGTTCCCGGCATAATTCCAGCACCTCGGCCAGGCGCTCGGCATGGTGCTCGTGCTGCTGGCGAATCCGCTCATGCAAACCCTTGAAGGGGCGGCCATGCGAAGGCAGAACCAGGGTGTCTTCATCAAGGGCCAAATATTTATCCAGCGATTTCAAATACAACGGCAGCGGATTGCCGTCAGGCTCATGATCAAACACGCTCACATTAGTTGAAATTCGCGGCAACACCATATCGCCAGAAATCAATACCTTCAGGCCTGGACTATAAAGGGCCATGTGCTCGGGCGCATGCCCGTAACCTGAAATAAGTTGCCAATCGTTATTGCCAATACGCAGCATATCACCGTCCATTAAACGGTTAAAACGGTTAGGTGGCGTACTGACCAAGCCGGGATAATAAGTGGCCCTGGCACGGATTTTTTCTTGCGATTCCGGGTCTGTCAGGCCATGGCGTGAAAAATGCCGAACAGCGACATCCCCCCCCGTGCCCGCCCCGCCCACCGGTTGCGACGACCACATCCGTGAAACGTAATAATCTGTCATGCTCATATACAGGGGCACATCGTGCTTCTCACACAACCAGCCCGCCAGGCCAACGTGGTCGGGGTGCATGTGGGTAACCACCACCCGCAGCACGGGCAGGCCATCCAGTTCATTCTTGAACACCTCTTCCCATAAAGCCTTGACCGGATCTTTGGCAATACCGCAATCGACAATCGTCCATCCCTTTTGCCCATTGATTTCATCGGCCAGTAACCACAAATTGATATGGTCCAGCGCAAACGGCAAAGGCATGCGTATCCATTTGACTCCCGGTTCCACCTCAAGTGCAAAACCCGGCTCTGGCTGTGTGTCACCCAAGGGGTAAGCCAGCTTTGCTTCGTTCACATTCATTATTTCTCCTTATTGACTTTTATATTTAATTCATGGATGATACTTTACGTTTACGTAAACTGTAATTATTAGAATTAATTATGACACAAAGAACATGGTCCATCTCGGAATTGGCGCAGGAATTCAATATAACCCCGCGCACTTTACGATTTTATGAAGACCACGGCATTATCAACCCCAGGCGCGAAGGCCAAAAACGCATCTATACGCAAAAAGACAAAACCCGCCTGAAGCTGGCCCTGCGTGGCAAGCGGCTGGGGTTCCAGCTGGCCGACATCAGCAGTCTGATTGACATGTACGACGGCCCGGGCAGCACCACCCCTCAACTCAAAAAATACATCGCCATGCTTAACCGGCACAAAGAGCAGCTTGAAAGCCAAAAACGCGATCTTGAGGCCATTTTGCAAGAAATTCATACCCAAGAGGAGCATTGCATGGAGTTGTTAAAAAAACACGAGCAAAGCTAATGCTTACGTTAACGTAAACGGAATATCTTATTTCTGTTATATTTCATATATATAATTTAAAGAAAAAACCTTCACAGGAGACAAACATCATGAATTTACCCGGACTGAATTTCGACTTGGGCGAAGACCTGGACATGCTGCGCGATGCCGTGCGCACCTTTGCCCAGGCTGAAATTGCCCCCCGTGCCCAAGAAGTCGACCACAACGACCAGTTTCCCATGGATCTCTGGAAAAAATTCGGAGACCTGGGGCTGCTGGGCCTAACCGTTAGCGAGGAATACGGTGGTACCAACCTGGGCTACCTGGCTCACATGATTGCCATGGAAGAACTGTCCCGCGCCAGTGCTGCTATTGCCCTTTCCTATGGCGCCCATTCAAACCTGTGTGTCAACCAACTTAACCGCAACGGCACCGAAGCCCAAAAACAAAAATACCTGCCCAAACTCATTAGCGGTGAACACATTGGCGCCCTGGCCATGAGCGAACCTGGCGCCGGCTCCGACGTGGTCAGCATGAAACTGCGCGCCGAGAAAAAAGGCGACAAATACATCCTAAACGGCAGCAAGATGTGGATTACCAACGGCCCTGATGCCGACACCCTGGTGGTGTATGCCAAAACAGATCCCGAAGCCCACCAGCGTGGCATTACCGCCTTCATTATTGAAAAAGGCTTCAAAGGTTTTTCGGTAGCGCAAAAACTGGACAAAATGGGCATGCGGGGCAGCCACACCGGTGAATTGGTGTTTGACAACTGCGAAGTGCCCGAAGAAAACATCCTGGGTGAACTTAACGGTGGTGTCAAGGTACTCATGAGCGGACTGGACTACGAACGCGCCGTGCTGGCCGGTGGGCCGCTAGGCATCATGCAGGGCGTCATGGACGTAGTGGTGCCTTACATTCATGACCGCAAACAGTTTGGCCAGTCTATTGGCGAATTCCAGCTTATCCAGGGCAAAGTGGCCGATATGTACACCACCCTGCAAGCCAGCCGCGCCTTTTGCTACACCGTTGGCAAAAACCTGGACCGCCTGGGTAGCAGCCACGTACGTGAAGTACGCAAAGACTGCGCCGCCGTTATTTTGTACTGTGCTGAAAAAGCCACCTGGATGGCCGGTGAAGGGATTCAAATCCTGGGCGGCAACGGTTACATTAACGAATACCCTACCGGCCGCATGTGGCGGGATGCCAAACTGTACGAAATTGGTGCCGGTACCAGTGAAATCCGTCGCATGCTGATTGGCCGGGAACTGTTCAATGAAACAAAATAAGGCAATAATAGGATTCTAATTACTTGTCACACAATGTCATGACTTATAACGCCGATCATCAACTCATTCAGCAACTGGACAAAACCCTTCCCCCACCGGTGGAAGTGGCGCAAAAAATCCTGGCTGGGTTTGATCGGCATTATTCCCTGTTCCGCTATGTGGCCCAGCGTGCCAAGTCCCTGTTTGAATCGCACGACTGGCACGGCATACAGCGGGTGTCCAAAGAAAGGATCGAATACTACGACATCCGGGTGCGCGAATGCACCTATCAGGTGAACAGCATGCTCAACAAGACCCAGGGCATGCCCCAAGAAAAACACGGCGACCTGACACCGCAGCAAATCAACTACTGGCAGACAATCAAGCAGGAATATGTTCGCCTGCTTACCAACCACCAGCAGCCCGAATGCGCCGAAACCTTCTTCAACTCGGTCACCTGCCGCATCCTGCACCGCGACTACTTCCACAATGCCTTCCTGTTTGTGCGTCCGGCCATCGCCACCGAATACCTGGATTCAGAACACCAGTCTTACCGTGTTTACTACCCGCATATCCATGGCATTGAAAAGTGCATCATCAAAATGGTGGCTGACTACGGTCTGGCCGCGCCCTTCAAGAATCTGCCCTACGATGCCCGCAAAGTAGCCCGCAGGGCGGTTGGCATCCTGCGCCAAAAATTAATCAAAAGCGGCGGCAAGCGTATTGCACCCGACTGCCAGATCCATGTCCTTAACACCCTGTTCTTTCGCAACAAGGGCGCTTATATTGTTGGCCGTTTCATCAACAACAACATTGTTTACCCGTTTGGCATTCCGCTACTGCACACGCCTGCCAACGAAATCGAACTGGATGCATTCCTGAGTACTACCGATGACATCAGTACCCTGTTCAGCTTTACCCGCGCCTACTTTCTGGTCGACATGGAAGTACCCTCGGCGTATGTGGCCTTTTTGTCATCGCTACTGCCCAGCAAGCCCAAGGCAGAGCTTTACACCGCCATCGGCCTGCAAAAACAGGGCAAAACCCTGTTTTACCGCGATTTCCTGTATCACCTGAAAAACTCGCACGACCAATTCGACATCGCACCCGGTATCAAGGGAATGGTCATGACCGTTTTCACGCTGCCCTCCTACCCGTATGTCTTCAAACTCATCCGCGACCGCATCAACAAAGACGGCATGACCCATGAAATCGTGATGAAAAAATATCACATGGTTAAAATGCACGACCGGGTTGGCCGTATGGCTGATACCTGGGAGTACTCGTTGGTTGCGCTGCCACGAAATCGCTGCTCGCCCGCACTGCTCGAAGAGTTGCGCAGCCAGGTACCCAAGCTGATTGAAGAAACCGAAGACAGCATCGTGATTCGGCACGTTTATATCGAGCGTCGGATGACCCCGCTGAATATCTTCCTGAGCCAGGCCAATGATGAAGCCCTGGACAACGCCATCAAGGGCTACGGTGACGCCATTGCCGAACTGGCTGCGGCCAATATTTTTGCCGGTGACATGCTGTTCAAGAACTTTGGTGTTACCCGCCTGGGCCGGATCGTCTTCTATGACTACGATGAGATCCAGCCCATGCGGGAAATGAACTTCCGCGCCATCCCGCAGGCCCCCAACGAAGAGGCCGAGATGTCGGGTGAACCCTGGTATCCGATACATCCCAACGATGTTTTTCCCGAAGAATTTGAACGCTTCCTGCTGGGCAATCCGCGCGTGCGCGCAGCCTTCATGAAACACCATCCGTATTTACTCGACCACAAATGGTGGCAAACACGCAAAGACCGTGTCGCCGCCGGCAAGATCGAGGATATTTTCCCTTATCCGTTCTCGCGTCGCCTGCATGTCAGGCAACCTGAACTTACCAACCAAAAGGAATTGTAATGTCTGATCCTATCGTAATCGTTTCCGTTGCCCGCACCCCCATGGGAAGCATGATGGGTAGCCTGTCACCCTTGGCTGCCAACCAGTTGGGTTCCGTAGCGATCAAAAGCGCTGTGGAACGCGCCGGTATCAAACCCGAAGCCGTTCAGGAAGTCATTATGGGTAACGTACTGCAAGCTGGGCAAGGACAGGCTCCTGCTCGCCAGGCAGCACTGGGCGCCGGCCTGCCAAAAAGCGTTTCCTGCACCACGGTTCACAAAGTCTGCGGTTCGGGCATGAAAGCCGCCATGTTTGCCCACGACATGCTGGCAGCCGGCTCTATTGACGTAGCGGTTGCCGGTGGCCAGGAAAGCATGAGTAACGCACCTTACCTGTTGCTTAAGGGTCGCCAGGGTTACCGTTACGGTCACTCTACCGTTTACGACCACATGGCCATGGACGGCCTGGAAGACGCCTACCAGCGCGGTACCGCCATGGGTGTATTTGCCGAACAATGCGCCGACAAATACAGTTTCAGCCGCGAAGAACAGGATGCCTTCTCTATTGAATCCCTGCGTCGTGCCAACCAGGCCATTGCTGATGGCAGCTTCGAGTGGGAAATTGCCCCCGTGACCATTGAAGACCGTCGCGGCAACACCGTGGTTGCCACCGATGAAGCTCCCGGCAAAGCCAAACCTGAAAAAATCCCAACCCTGAAACCCGCCTTCAAGAAAGACGGCAGTGTCACCGCCGCCAACTCTTCCTCTATCTCTGACGGTGCAGCTGCGATGGTCATGATGCGCAGCTCAACCGCTGAAGAAATGGGTGTCAAGCCCTTGGCTAAAATTGTCGGTCACGCCCAATTCTCTCATGAGCCCGAGTGGTTTACCACCGCTCCTGTTGGCGCTATTGAAAAGCTGCTGAAACAAGTGGGCTGGACCACCGACGAAGTGGATCTGTATGAAATTAACGAAGCATTTGCAGTGGTGACCATGGCTGCCATGAAAGACCTGAACCTGGACCATGCCAAGGTCAATATTCACGGTGGTGCAACCGCCCTGGGTCACCCCATTGGCGCATCGGGCGCCCGTATCATTACTACCTTGATTGGCTCACTGCGCAAAACCGGCGGCAAACGTGGCTTGGCCACACTGTGCATTGGCGGTGGCGAAGCCGTTGCCATTGCCATTGAAATGCTTTAAGCATTAATAAAAAAATAAAACTTTAATAATAAAACAATTTTCATTTTGCAAGACCTCCACACCTTCCCCGCCAAAACGGGGAAGGCTTTAAAGGCAGGGACAGGAGACATACCTACATGCCAGTCATCACATCAAAAATCAACACCCGTGCACAATCATTTATTGACAATGCACAATTCATGCAGCAACAGGTTGATGACCTGAAACAACTGCTGGAAAACACCGCAATGGGCGGCAGTGAAGCAGCCCGTGCCAAACATGTCGCGCGAGGCAAACTGCTGCCTCGCGAACGTGTGGAACGCCTACTGGACCCGGGCACCCCTTTTCTGGAACTGTCACCCCTGGCCGGCCACAACCTGTACAACAACGAAGCCCCCGGCGGCGGCATTATTACCGGGGTTGGGCGTGTCAATGGCATTGAATGCATGATCGTGTGCAATGATGCCACGGTCAAGGGTGGCACCTACTACCCCATCACGGTAAAAAAACACCTGCGGGCACAGGAAATCGCCCTGCAAAACAAGCTGCCCTGCATCTACCTGGTTGACTCGGGCGGTGCCAACCTGCCACGGCAGGATGAGGTTTTCCCCGACCGTGACCACTTTGGCCGCATTTTCTACAATCAGGCCGTCATGTCTTCCATGGGCATTGCGCAAATTGCCGTGGTCATGGGTTCGTGCACCGCTGGTGGCGCCTATGTGCCCGCCATGAGCGATGAGTCCATCATTGTCAAGAACCAGGGCACCATCTTTCTGGCCGGTCCGCCACTGGTCAAGGCCGCTACCGGAGAGGTAGTGAGCGCCGAAGACCTGGGCGGTGGCGATGTACACACGCGCCTTTCAGGCGTGGCCGACCACCTGGCCAACAACGACATGCATGCCCTGCAACTGGCGCGCCAGGCCGTGGCCCGCCTGAACCGCAAGAAACCGCAGCAGCTGCATATCATTCCCAGCCGCCCGCCCGTTTACGACCCGCAAGAACTTAACGGCATCATTCCGGCCGACACCCGCAAGCCCTACGACGTGCGTGAAGTGATTGCCCGCATTACCGACGGCTCGGAATTTGATGAATTTAAGGCCCGCTTCGGCACGACACTGGTTACCGGCTTTGCGCATATTCATGGCATGCCGGTGGGTATTATTGCCAACAACGGCATTTTGTTTTCCGAAGCTGCACAAAAAGGCACCCACTTTATTGAACTATGCTGCCAGCGCAAAATCCCGCTGGTTTTCCTGCAGAACATTACCGGTTTCATGGTAGGCCGCAAATACGAAAACGAAGGCATTGCGCGCCATGGCGCCAAAATGGTCACGGCTGTTTCTACCGCCGCCGTGCCCAAGGTAACCGTGATTATTGGCGGCTCATTTGGTGCCGGCAACTACGGCATGTGCGGCCGTGCCTTTGGCCCCCGCATGCTGTACATGTGGCCGAATGCGCGCATCTCGGTCATGGGAGGTGAACAGGCCGCCAGCGTGCTGTCCACCGTCAAGCGCGATGGCATCGAAACCAAGGGTGGCAGCTGGTCTGCCGAAGAGGAAGAAGCCTTCAAGGCACCCATTCGAGATCAGTATGAAAAAGAAGGGCACCCCTACTACGCCACGGCCCGTCTGTGGGACGATGGCATTATCCAGCCCGAAGACACCCGTCGCGTACTGGCCCTTAGCCTGTCCGCCGCCCTGAACGCCCCCATTGAAGACACGCAGTTCGGCGTGTTCCGCATTTAACAGGAGCCCGTCACATGTTTAAAAAAATACTCATTGCCAACCGTGGTGAAATTGCCTGCCGCGTTGCCGCTACAGCCCGTCGCATGGGCATCCAGACCGTTGCCGTTTACTCGGATGCCGATGCCCATGCCGCTCACGTGGCCGCCTGCGATGAATCGGTTTACATTGGTGGGTCCGAACCCCGTGACAGCTACCTGCGAGCCGACGTCATCTTGCAGGCTGCACGGCAAACCGGTGCCCAGGCCATCCACCCCGGCTACGGTTTTTTATCTGAAAACGAAAACTTTGCCCAGGCCTGCGCCAAGGCCGGCATTGTCTTCATTGGTCCACCCGCCAGCGCCATTGCCGCCATGGGCAGCAAATCCGCCGCTAAAGCCTTAATGGAAACTGCCGGTGTACCACTGGTGCCGGGCTACCATGGCGACAACCAGGACATGGAATTCCTGCACCTGCAGGCCGACCAGATTGGCTACCCGGTGCTCATCAAGGCCAGCGCCGGTGGTGGTGGCAAAGGCATGCGAATTGTAAAGTCTTCGCAGGAATTTCCCGATGCCCTAAGCTCGTGCAAACGCGAAGCCATTAGCAGTTTTGGTGATGATAAAGTCCTGGTGGAACGCTACCTGACCAAACCGCGCCATATTGAAATCCAGGTTTTTGCCGACAGCCATGGCAACACCCTGCACCTGTTTGAGCGTGACTGCTCCGTTCAGCGCCGCCACCAGAAAGTCATTGAAGAAGCCCCAGCCCCCGGCATGACCGAAGAACGCCGCAAGGAAATGGGCGATGCTGCCGTGGCTGCCGCCAAAGCCGTTGGCTACGTGGGGGCCGGTACGGTTGAATTCATTGCCGAACCCGATGGCCGCTTTTATTTCATGGAAATGAACACCCGCCTGCAGGTAGAACACCCGGTAACTGAAATGATTACCGGCACCGACCTGGTGGAATGGCAACTGCGCGTAGCCGCCGGTGAACCCCTGCCCGCTGAACAGGAAGATCTCTTCATCGAAGGCCATGCCATTGAGGCGAGGATCTATGCAGAGAACCCTGAAAAAGGCTTCCTGCCATCAATTGGCACCTTGAGCCACCTGAACCTGCCTGAACATGTCAAGTTTGAACTGGGCGAGGTGCGGGTGGATGGCGGCGTACGCCAGGGCGATACCATTTCTCCTTTTTACGACCCCATGATTGCCAAGCTGATTGTATGGGCCGATAGCCGCGAACAGGCCATTGCCCGCATGCAACAGGCACTGGCCCAAACCCAGGTGGTGGGCGTGAATACCAACGTGGCCTTCTTGGGCCGCCTGATGCAAAACAGCGCCTTTGCCAGCGCAGACCTGGATACCGGTTTAATTGAAAAGCACAACGAGCAACTGCTGCCCGCCACCAAAGCGTCTAGCGTTTTCACCCTGGCCAGCCTGGCTGCCGCCGTTATGGCACGCCAAGGACAAACTGCCAGCGACATCAACCGCTACGCCAACAAGGCAGACCCATGGTCAGCCACCGATGGCTGGCGCTTAAGCGGCCACTACACCCAGCCTATCAGGGTGGTAGATAACGACGAAGCCCGTGTCATCACGCTAGACAAAACCGCTGCCGGCTGGCAACTGATGGATAACGACATTGGCTATGATTTTGAATGGCAGGTGCAAATCACCCCTGACCAAACCTGCCACTGCCGTTTAAGCCTGAACGGTTCCAATCATCTGGCGACCGTTGTCATGCACAATGAACAGGCCCATGTGTTTGAAAACGGTGCCGTCACCATCTTGGGCAAGCCTGATGAACTGCAACACGCTGCTGACGACAGCGAAGCCCACGGCGGCGGCCTGACCGCCCCCATGCCCGGCAAGATCATTTCCTTGCTAGTGCAGGCCGGTGACACCGTTACCAAAGGCCAGGCCCTGCTGGTGATGGAAGCCATGAAAATGGAACACACCATTACCGCCCCTGATAATGGCAAGGTGGAAGAGGTGTTTTATAAGGTGGGGGATCAGGTAACGGAGGGGGTGGAGCTGATTACGGTGGGGTAAGGAAGTTCGTTCACAGGCGGGGCGAGGAGCTTTGGCAACCACCCCGTCAGGCTTCGCCTGCCCCCCCTCCGCAGGAGGGGAATTTTGCGCTCGTTTCCACGCTCCGCGTTGGAACGGGTTAAACTTAAACACAACACTGTTTAACCCAGTTTTTTCTTAATAACCCAATAACCACGGGTTCCACCAACACGCTCAAGCCAACCTAGCGCTTTTAAATTATTCAAATGCTTTTTTATGGCTGACTCATTAATGCCTACCTGCTCAGCCATCGCACGATAAGAAACCCTGGAATTGTTGTGGATACAAACCAAAATTTCCCGTTGACGGCTGGTTAAGTCATTAATTTCGATTGAACCCTCGATTGAGTCTCCTGGTTTATCCTCTAAAACCTTATCATTAATTGAGCCACCTATTGAGCCACCTATTGAGCCACCCAGCTCCTCATACGATGGCCGATAAAACGCCCAATCCACAAAATCTCCATGCACGCTTAATTTGGGTTCCGCATTACCTGCCTGTAAACACAGGTCTTTAATTCGCCAAAATACCGCTTCCCCATTGCTCAATATACCCAAGCTCCTTAAAAACCCTGGCAACCACACGATTACGGATTTCAGAATGTCCTTTAAGCAAATCCTCTTCTATTAAGCCATGTGGCAAACCACCGGGAGAAACAATATTCAACATATCATCATAGATACCAACCTTGATATCACGCCCGGCATTGCTATAGTCACGGTGCAATACCGCATTTACCAAAGCCTCACGAATAACGGCTGCTGTGCGCTTTCCGTATTTGATATATAGCCGCACCGCTCTCATGCGATCTTCATATGAATACATTTACTACTTCTAAAGGTAGTCCAAGTTTTCGTCCGCACCCCCAAGTGGGTCAAAAATAATGGCCATTGACAATGCGAAAATCTGGCTAATAAATTCAAGTCTTTGGGAAAGTGTTTCTTCCATTCAGAATTTTAATTTTCTCATTAAATATACATTAATATTAAAATAATTATATATGAATAAAAACTGTATCTTAATACGCTTCATTCGATTTTTACTCTGTCAGGATTACCATCCAATAAAAAATGCCTGTAATAAAACACAGGCATTTCATCGGTTAATGACATGAATTACTAATACACCAGTTGAGCTCCGCTATTACAATCCAGAGAAATCAAGGTAGTTTCAACCTGACCGATTTTCAGGCCCAGCCCATTCAGCAAAGGACTTAACAACTGGTTTCCCAATGCATCAAGGGGACCTTGTAACAGGTTCGTCAACAAACCAAGAATCACCAGCAACGCATTCGGCTGCCCCTCAGTTTTCCCAGACATGGACGGACTATCTGACAGCAAATTTATACACCCGGTTTCATTTCCGGTTTGCCCAAACAACTCACCCAAACCACCATGAGTACAGCCATCACCCACTAGCAACTCACCTACTCCTCCCAAAACGGTACCTAAAACACCTCCAAGATTGTTCAAAACACCAACAATATTCAATGTCAGTAAATCACCTACCAATCCCAGCGTCCCTCCCAACAAATTACCAATAAAACCTTGAAGGCCGCTTAAGCCTGCCTTAATATTACTTTGAGCCAACTCAAGAATGCTTTTTCTACAATCACGCTCTTTAACGTCATTACAACCACCCGGCGATTGCTCCGCTTTTTGCTGTTTTGCATTGTCCCAAATCTGCTGCGCCACCCGATCTCCAAGATTTCCAGGCAAACTACCTGAATGTCCAAGACTGTCTCCAACTACAGCCGCCAGCACTGCATCAACCAATTTTTTGATGGTCGTTCCAACACTCAGGTTATTACCCGACTCCGGCATCCATTTGGTGTTGTTGCCAATATTGCCAGGCTCAATTCTTGGATCATGAAAATAGAAAGTTTTGGTTTCTTCGGTAGTCAGGGCAGGAATTGCCAACGATGTCTCCAAACTTGCCAGCGGTACATTCAACAAACTCAAATTCAATATTTTGTGCTTAAAGTCACTCGGATTACTTTCCAGTTTATTCACGCAACTCATGACTCCTGAAAACGGATGTTTCAGCGTGCCCTGGGTTGCCTGCAAGTCGAATGCACCAACACAAATATCACCCACATGCGTTTCAACGGTAATGTCTGCCGCATTACGTCCCTGTGCATCTGTCGCATGGCACATCTGGCCCAGTGTCCCTTTGCCATTCACCAACTCAATAACCAATGGCAAATCAACTTTCAGTTTGATAAGCGATCCCAACAAACCACCCAATAAAGAGGTTGAGCCACCACTTTGCTCTCCAGTCCCTTTACATTCACCGCTGGTATCAAGACAAACCCGCGCAAATACACGGATATTGGAACTGTATGCCGTTGTACCCGGCCCGCCAATACCAATGGAAGGATGTTCAATTACACTTGCCTGTGCCTCAACCCTTAACAGTCCGCCCAAGTTTAAAATAGGTTCAACATCTCCCAGTTCCAGCGCATGATCATGGGTAGCCACACCCAGCATGACATCCAGAATGGAGCCCAAAGAAACTTCGGTATTCAAAGCTGCATTGATTTTTTCAGAGGGCGTTTCAATCAAGGCAAACAAACCGTTCTGGACATTATCTGAAAAAAGCTGAAGAGATAAAGCCAATGGATCCAGTTTGCTCCTGACTAAATTCAATACACCCAATTGATCCAGAGCCAATAAACCACGTTGATCTGCAACCGCAATAGAGGCATCCAATACATTTATCAGGGCTTTGACACCTACATCACCTGCAAGCAACTCTTGAAAACCACCCACAGTCAAATCGGCAGGAACTTCTATTCCCAGATTTTTCAATAATCCGGAAGGTGTAATCATGACATTGGCCAAACCCTTGTAACTTAACAGTTGGGTTTCGGTCAGATCCAGACCAACAGATTTCAAGATGTTGGTTAACACTCCATTATCAAGGCGCAATAATTG
The DNA here is from genome assembly GCA_041656315.1 of Advenella sp. Lineage (GTDB taxonomy): Bacteria > Pseudomonadota > Gammaproteobacteria > Burkholderiales > Burkholderiaceae_B > Advenella. The sequence continues at coordinate 12,549 of JBBADT010000026.1, read as the reverse complement.
CGGCCCAACAGAAAATGCGGCCATAGGCTGAAACTCTTTTTTTGCAATCGCCTCTACCCTAATAACCGTCGCAGAAGAAAACGGCAAGAATGGCAAAGCATCATAAGTAATAGTCGCCCGCAGGGCGTTATAGTTGCCTTGTGCATCTGTCTTGCCCTCAAAATGCTTTGGTGCAGGCAAACTTGAACGCCACGTTCCGCATTGAAACGCCAATGGCCCATTATTCAAGTCATCATGGCGACTAAAATTCTGTATGGCGTTGGCTTTCGCAGCCTCTATGGCTTTGTTGCAACCATCGCTTGGCGAAATGCCATCACTTAACAACTGCACCCCACTGAGCACAGCCAAATCCACCGTATTCTGCAACTCCCGCTTCATGAAGAAGTAATAGCCAATCTGAACACCGCCCAACAGAATCAACCCGACCAGCAAGGAAACAACAAATGGCAGGATGACAGAGCCCCGCTGTTGATTGATCGCCTTTTTTTTCATTTAAACACTCCAGAATACCTGCCAATGCCCCCATCAAACTTTTGAACGGGAAAGCGAGCAAATTTGTTCTTTTTTCTGTTTTAAGCAAAAAATAATAGAACTCAAACTTGCGTTATAAACACATAAGACCGACTTGATCCGAAAACAAAAAAACAAGTCAGTTCACATTAAAACAATTTTTTTACTGGCCATAACACCAGGAACGATATTTACACAGATCTCAATAAACCAATTGGGCAGGATCACACTCTATATCCAGGGCTTTAACTTCTGTCCGCCCCAGTTCAAGCCCAAGAAGCGTGTCCAGAATATTTGATAAAACAGCACCCAAGCCATCAAGAACAGGCTTTAGCAAAAGCAGTACGGGTTTGATCAAAATACACAAAGCGCCATTACAGGTGACCTCCTCGGGATTTGCATCCAGCATGTTCTGAATTTCTTCCGACCCCATCGGTACGACATAAGAAGGGTGCTGTTTCATCAACTCTAGCAAATTGTGCTTAACACAAGTGTTCCAGCCTAATAATGAACTTAACAATCCGGCACAATTCTGAAAATTATTCCCTATCCACGGTATGCCTATTATGCTAACCAAGCCATATGGCACACTGGTGTAAGCATGGAAAGCACCTGAAAAGCTTCCGGTTTTCCATACAGAAGGATCGCAAACAGACACAACGCAAGTTACGGGAATAGCATGCTCAAACACAAAGTCTTCAGTCAAAAGGAGAGGTTTCGCCTCCTCCTGTTCGTTTTGTGGGTCGATCCTGCCATAAAGCACTAAATTCGTAATATTATCTACGTTATAAAATCCATTAACCTTGCTGTACTCCAGATAACGCTCCACCATCTGTTCCCGCAAGCTATCTGTTGAAGACTCGGTAAAAAGATCCCCCAGCAAATTCAGCAATCGCGTTACCAGGCTATCAATAGTAGTTCCCAGCGCAAGACTATTAGGCTCAGTAGCACGTACGGGTTGCTCACCTACCTCAATATTTTTCAGCGTTTGCTGGTCGGTTAACAGCGGAAGGTGAATCTTTCGTGTCAACGTTTCCACGCCAAACAATTCAAACATCACCATATCGGTCAGAAAAGTCTCACAACCTGCCTTGTTCAACATCATATTTTCTTCTGTCATACCACCAATACATGCATTCATGATTTTTGATTCAACAAGAACATCAATACTATGTGGATTCCTGGCACATTGCAGCGTTTCCAATTTGCCGGTGCCTGAAACAACATCCAGGGCTATGGGCAAATGCAGGTTGGTACCCAATGCATCCAGCAACGAGCCCAACAGCGGAATATTACTGGTATTTATATCCAGCCATAGCCGCACCTGGGCATTATGGGCACTTGTGCCTACGGGTCCAATCGCAATGGTAGGCGGGCTTACCACAAATAGTTTAGCCTTGAGCAACCCATTAGCCAACTCCAGGTTTGGGGCTTCCAGGGCATGTTTACTATATGCAATGCCAATGGCAGTTTTCAGAAGATCACCCAGGCCGAGCTCTACGCCCAAAGCCGGCCCCAGCAAATCATCTCCTTTACCAACACCTAAAAAAGCAAATAAACCGGACTGACCTTGATTGCTACCCAAGGGAATATCCAACTGACCCAAATTAAGGCTCACCAAAGTACTTTTTAAGGCCTCCAATCCCACTTTCAAGGGTGTATCACCTACCACCTCAAGAGAAACACCAATCAGGTCCAACAAGGTCACATTCTTAAGGCCCAACACATCATTTGGGGTTAAGACAGACAAATCATCAATTTCAAGTTTCAGTTTCAATGCCTCAAGCAAACCTGATGGGGTAATCTTGGCATTGGCCAAACCACTAGAGTCCAGCAAAGTCAAGTCATCAACACTTAATCCAACTGCTCTCAATAAACGACCCAGGGGAGCCGCACTATCAAAATTCAGCAATTGCGCCCCTACCTGAAAAGCGGCAACCGGTTCCCTGCTTTTGGCAATGGCTTCCACGGCAATATCTGCCGCTGAAGAAAATGGCACGAACGGTAATACGTTATGTTTTATGGTTACATAAAGGGCATTATATTTATCGTTAATGGCTTGGGCGACAAAGTGCCTAGCACCTTCTATCTCCTCATCCCAAGTACCACAAGTCACCAATAATTGTTCATCTGTGAGCGTTCCATGGCGTTCAAAGTTTTTTCTGGCACTGGCCTTGCCGGCAACCTGCGCTTTGACGCAGTCCTCAGTGGAATTTTCACCATCGCTTAACAACTGCACGCCGCTAAGTGCAGCCATATCTGCCGCGTTCTGCATTTCAAGCTTCATGTAAAAGTAATAGCCCAACTGGACAGCACCCAGAAGTATAAAACCCACCAGCATTGAAAAAGCAACCGGCAAAATGATTGAACCACGCATTTTTTTAACAGCTGATTTTTTCATCTACAAACTCCAGGAAAGCGGCATGCGAACAGAGAACATCACGAAGCGATACTTGAAGCTGATCAGGTTTACTGCAAAACAGGAGGCAGATCATGCAAACAAGCAGTCAGATCACTCACTCGGGTCTTCAATTTTTTCTTCAAACCATTCTGGAATAGCATGGTTGAAACTGTTCAGGTAGCGGTCCCAAGCAATAGTGGCAGTAGCGCCCAGCATCGTGTGGGGTGTACCCGGCCGGTTGGCATCGGCCTGCATGGCGAACAGTGAGCGAGTGGTTTTACCCAAGGGTTCGGGAGGTACATATTTGTACAAAGAAGTATCTTCGGCAAAACTGCGTGACTCAGGGAAGGCATGGGTTTTCTTGCTGGAAGCGGGTGAATGCGGATTCACACCGGTTCCTGGCACATCCAGTGGAGCGGTAACCGCCCCTTGTGCCATTACCAACCCCGGCAAGCATAAAGCAGTAAAGAGCACCGCACGAAAATTCAATAAACTCATGGTTATAAACCCTTAAAAATAACTTGATTACTTCCGTTTAAGAATGAAGTCACCACCAACAATTGAGACTCCATCAAGGATGGAGCGGTCAATGGCACTAGATTGTGCCTTTGGTTTTGAAGTAGGAATGGCCTGTGAAAGCGCTTTTGATGACGCTTTGTCTGAAACTGCCTGTGCCTTGGCGGCCAAACGTTTCTCTTCGGCCTGTTGCTTTGCCACTTCGGCCAAGCGCTTCTCTTCAGCCTGCTGTTGTGCTACTTCAGCCAATCGTTTTTCCTCGGCCTGCTGCTTTGCCACTTCGGCCAAACGTTTCTCTTCAGCCTGCTGTTGTGCTACTTCAGCCAAACGTTTCTCTTCAGCCTGCTGTTGTGCCACTTCGGCCAGGCGTTTCTCTTCAGCCTGTTGCTGTGCCACTTCGGCCAGGCGTCTCTCTTCGGCTTGTTGCTGTGCCACTTCGGCCAAACGTTTTTCTTCAGCCTGCTGTTGTGCCACTTCGGCCAAACGTTTCTCTTCTGCTTGCTGTTGTGCCACTTCGGCCAAACGCTTTTCCTCGGCCTGTTGCTTTGCCACTTCGGCCAAGCGTTTCTCTTCAGCCTGCCGTGGGTTTACAGGTGGCCAGACAAACGCCGGTTGCATCATGGCAATCGGGTCATTGCTAGGGGGAGCGATTTGCATTGGCGGTTCGTTACCCCTAACCAGTTGCTGTTCTTTCTGCTTGGCCTGTGCCACTTCAGCTAAACGTTTTTCCTCGTCCTGCTGTTGTGCTACTTCAGCCAAGCGTTTTTCCTCGGCCTGCTGCTTTGCCACTTCGGCCAAGCGTTTTTCTTCAGCCTGTTGCTTTGCCAGTTCAGCCAAACGTTTTTCTTCAGCCTGTTGCTTTGCCAGTTCAGCCAAACGTTTTTCCTCGGCCTGCTGTTGTGACACAGGTGGCCAGACAAACGCCGGTTGCATCATGGCAATCGGGTCAGTGCTAGGAGGAGCCATTTGCATTGGCGGCTCGTTACCCCTAACCAGTTGCTGCTTGGGCTGTGGCTGTGGCTCTGCCCGTGCAGGCTCGGCCGCCCGAGCAGCCTGCGGCTCTACATTAACCAGTTGTGGCTCAGGCTCGGGCTGGATTCGGGCATGCGGCTGTGCATCAGGCCGGGGCTGGATCTCGGCTGGCAGGGGTGCACTAGCCGGCAACTGCAACTCAAACGCCTGCTGTTGACTGTTTTGTGCCAGATTGGAACGCGAAGCCGATGCTATATCGTCCTGTTTTTTTTTAATCTCGGCACTGGATGCCCTAAGATTGTCTACACCCCTGACAAGGTTGTCTTCTTCACGCGATGGAGCACTACCGGATGCCTGCACAGGGGCTGGTGGCAAGCGGCGTACCTGATCGGCAAGGGCATAAATTTGCTGGCGGGCCTGCTGGCTAAGATTGGCGCTTTGCATCACCTGCTCGGCAGCGGGCGTGGCGCCTCGTACCAGCAGGTAAAGTGCCATATTACTTAATACTTTAGGATTTTGTGGCATTAATTCAGCGGCCTTGCCGATAGGAATTCGGGCTCCTTCAAGATCCCCCAACCGCATTCTGGCGTAAGCAAGATCACTAAGAATAACAGCATCAGACGGAGCGGCTGACGATGCATTTTCCAGATTTTTGGCGGCTTCTGCAAAGTCGCCGCGCTGGCCGGCCATCAGGCCAAGACCGTGCCAGGCCTGGGCTTTTTGGCGAGTTTTGGTCAGGCGACGGTATATTTCCTCGCTTTGCGCATGCTGGTCTGTTTTTCTAAGGGCTTCAGCCCGCAAAATTTCCACCTCGGGCGATTTGCCGTATTTGACATCATATTCATCTATAAACGCCAAAGAGGCAAAATAACGCCCCTGGTCTTGGGCTTCCTTGATAGTCATGACTAACAATTGTTCTTTTTCGGGAGCTTTCTTGCGCGCGTCATCCATTTCCTGACGCTGAACCATGGCCTGTTCCTGTTGCTGGTCTTCCATCAGCCGCCAGGCTGAATCCGAAGAACTGTTCACACATCCTGCCAATACACCTGCACATGCAATCGCTGTTGCTTTCTTCACCAATTTCATAACTTTCAACCACCTCCCATTCGAGACAATCCGCGGAACACGGCAATAAAGCCAGAGCCTGCGGTCACAATCATTAACGCGGGCAGCAAGGTCAACACCATGACCCCGGTCATCTTGACCGTCAGCTTGCCAATTTTTTCTTTCAATCCAGCGCGGCGCTGCTCACGCAGGCGCTCACTAAAACGCTGCAGGGGCTCCTGAACGGCACCTCCGTGCTTGTCCACCTGCGCAATCAAATGGCAAATGGCAGTCAGGTCATCATTGTCCATGCCATTAATCATGCGATCCATGGACTGCTCGCGCGGCATGCCACGATTATACTGTTCCACCGCCACCCCCAGCTCCAGGCTAAGGACAGGAAAAACCGCCTTGAAATCTTTCACAATAATATAAAGACTCTGGTCCATTGACATGCCCACACCCTGCAACAGACGTAACAAGTCCACCAGCAACGGCAATTCATCATCAACCGCTTTCTTGCGCTTGTTAACCCGGTTCATCAACAACCATTTAGGTAGCATCCATCCCAGCGCAAAGCCAAAAAAAATGGAAAGCGCATAGGTCATTAAATGACCACCCATGATCTTTACAGGCCCTGTGACAAACAACAAAATGACCGGCAAACTTATACATAAAACAGCACGGAAAAATGAAAACAAGGCTTTTGCCTTGCCATAATCCTCAAAGCCACCCAACTCCAGATAGGCCTTGTCTTCTTCAGCCAGTAAAATATCGCCAAAACGGCCCTGACCCCATCGCGAGCCCAGCTCTGCAGCTTTTACTACGGCCGTTTCCAAACGTGGGCTTTCTTCTTCTGCCAAATCTTGCGCACCAGGAAAAGCCAAGGCATTGGCCAGCTCCCGATTATGCAAAACTTCATCAATCTGGTCTTTACTCTTTTCTTGCCGTACCATGGTTTCAATCAGGTATACGGCCACCACCAAGGCAGCTATCGCCAGCAATACCAGGGCACCTGCCTGCAGGTTTGCAGGACTGATAAGACTTGTTAAATCCGGCATTGTATTTTCCTCATGCTAAACGGATTTGGCCAAACGATACAGCCAATAAGAACCGGATATCTGAAGGACCACGGCCCCTATCAACATGATTTTGCCTGCCGGATCTTCCCACATGCCCATAAACAGGGCATTGTTGAAAACCAGAATGAAACAGGCCAACCCTACCGGTAACAAGGCCAAAACCCAGGCGGACAGGCGCAGCTCGGCCGACATGGCTTTCATTTCTGCACGGGCCTGTTCAAGATCACGCATGAACGCTGACATCCGCTCTAGTACCTGGTCACTGCGGCCACCGTATTTTAGGGCCACGCCCATAACGGAAGCCAGCAGATACAGCTCATGCAGACCATACTGGCGCGAAACATAATGCAGGGCAACGTCAATCTCTTTGCCCGAACGGTTCAGACTAACCGTACGGTCTATCACATCCCGCAGGGGTAACTCGGTACCTGTCGCCGCATTATGGAACGCTGCACCCATACTATTACCAATCGTCATCATGCGAACCACCCGATCAAGAAAATCGGGCAACTGCCGTACAATGTCCTTGCGAAGCCTTTCACCCTTAAGCCATAAATGAAATAAAGAAATGGCAATCATCAGGACAAATGCGGCACCTGCAGCAATCACACCACCAAAGAGCAAGGCCAGTAGGCTGGGTATCAGAATGACTAGCCAGAACAACACGTAAAACCGGGTAGTTGGCACCATACCGGCACGCAATAAAAACTCATTCCAGTTCCGTGGGCCGCCCTTCCAGACCTTACGCTGACGTATGGCCTCATCTTCAGCACTCTCGTCTTGTCCCAAACGTCGTTCAAGCTGCTCCAGGACAAACTGGTCCTTGACCATTTTTTTACTTTGCTGGCTGGCGCCATGCCACAAAACAAAAGCCAGAAGAACCAGAACCAAGGCCATTAGCGCCAGTAAAACCACACTGTTCATTAACGCCTCCTGCTCCAGAAACCCGGACCAGTATCACGCGGTACCGTCTGGGCGGATACAGGCACCGACTTCACAACGGTTTCACGCATCTTGCCTTTATGACCTTCCAGTTTACTGCAGTGCGGCAAAATACCCATGCTGACCCATTGATCTTTTTCTTCACCATCGGCGCCAATCACCGACTCATAGCGATAAAGCTCCTGAGTGGTGATAATACCGTCACTCATTCCTATCACTTCAGTGACTGACAGAATCCGTCGCTTGCCGTTGGGCAGGCGGCCAATCTGGATAATAAAATCCAAAGCGCCTGAAATCTGGCGACGCAAACTTTCTTCACTGCCATGAAAACCGGCAAACCCGGCCAACATTTCCATCCGGTACAGGCACTCACGTGGTGAACTGGCGTGAATGGTGGCCATGGAGCCTTCGTGTCCGGTGTTCATGGCCTGCAACATATCAATGACTTCAGAGCCCCGTACCTCACCCACAATAATCCGGTCAGGGCGCATCCGCAAACTGTTGCGAATAAGGTCACGAATAGCCACCTCGCCACTGCCATCGTAACCGGCCTGGCGTGATTCCAGCCGAACCACATGCTCATGGTTCAACGACATTTCAGCGGTATCCTCAATCGTAATGATCCGTTCCCGAGGGCCGATAAAAAATGCCAGCGCATTCAGCATGGATGTTTTACCCGAACTGGTCCCACCGGAAATAAGGATATTGCAGCGCGACGCAACCGCCGCTTCCAGCAATTGGTAAATTTCTTCGTTGAAGGTCCCAAATTTCATGAGATCTTCGGGTTTAAGCGGATCCTTGCGGAATTTACGGATAGAGACCAGCGGGCCATCCAGCGACAATGGCCCAATCACCACGTTCAGGCGGGCACCATCGGGCAGACGGGCATCCACCATGGGCGTGGATTCATCAAGCCGCCGTCCTAATGGTGCCAGAATACGGCGCACAATGCGCATCACATGCTGATTATCGGTAAACAGGGCCGGTTCGCGCTCAAGCACCCCTCGGCGCGACACAAACACATTGTCGAACCCGTTAATCAGGATATCCTCAACGGCAGGGTCGCTTAACAAATCTTCCAGCGGGCCAAGGCCAACCAACTCCTTGGTAAGCGCATCAGCAATTTCACGGATCTCGCTTTCATTGACGGCAAATCGCCGAATCCGCACAAACGAATTGACTTCGCTATCAACAAACGTCCTGATCGCATCGGGATTCCAGCGGGCAAATTCGGTACCCATTTCTTCAATGCGTGTCAGCAAATGCTCAAACGCATGATTCTTCACTTCCTGGAAACGGCCACTGTCAATGAATCCGTCCTCACCAAATTTAATGGGTGTCCTTATCATTATCCAGATCTCCTACCGCGCTGATCCAGAACGGGTGTCCCGTCCAAGAAATGAAGACAGCCATCCTGGTTTCTGTTCCGGCGCCCGCGCTTTGCCGGTAGCAGGAACTACCAATGTATTTGCCAGAGTTCGTAAAGCCTTGATATATGGATCTTTAGGTGCATCGTGATGCAGTAAATGCCCCTGACTGGTGCTTTTCATGATGGCCAGTGTTCGGTCTGGCAACGTGCCTTTCAGTGGCAAGCCAAAACGTTGTGCAATCTGTTCAGCACTCATGCCGTATTGAATATCGTAGCGATTAACCACCAGCGACAGCTCATTGGAAGAAATGCCATCTTCCTGAAACTCTTTGAGAATATCCGCCAGGGAGACCAGCGCGGCAATGCTTTGGTCGGTAACCAGCCAGGTTTCATCGGCAAGACGAACCAGGCCGGCAATAAAGGCCGGATTGGGCATGCCACCCACATCAACCACCATGACACCAAAATGATCACGCAACCGTTCAGCCAGAAACAGGGAATCGGCATGGGAAACATTATTCAGCTGGTCCAGGTCACGTGGCAAGGCCATTACACTCAGCCCGGTACTATCATGCGCCATGGCCGACATCAGCATGGTTCTGTCCAGGCGACGCAAATTGCGTACGCCTTCCACAAAATCAAAATTGCCATTAAGGTTCAGGTACAGCATGCCATCAGCCACCGGCAAACCCAGATCAAGCAGGCAGGTGCGATCATGCAGGGAAACCATGCCGGCATCCTGCTGGCTTGCATCAGACTTACCCCCTGCCTGCACACGGGCATTGCGGTCAGCATTTTGCATTTCCTGCAACAGGCTGGCCAAATGCACGGCAAGCAGGGTTGCCCCCATTCCGGTTCGCACCCCTAAAATCAGCACATTGCGATAACGGGTTTCATCCTCGCGGCCATTGTTCAGCCGCCTTGCCAGGCGCTTGACCGTATCACGCACTTCTTCCGGGTTATCCAAATCAACAAAATCATTCACCCCTGCACGCAGGGCTGCCACGGCTGCACCCGGTGAATTCATGCGTCCCACGGCAACACTGGGCATGTCGGGTTTATGACGATTAAGCAAACGGGCCATGTCAATCGCACGGGCCAGTTTTTCATTGTCGGCATCATCAGGCACAAAGTCCAGAAACACCATGTTAACCAGGCTGTCATCCAAGTGGCGAGTCAACACATCGGGGGCAGGCTGCTCATGAACGAGCGTGCCTATACCTTCCAGCGAATCCGCCAGTTTTCCGGCGATCTCGGTGTCTGAAGAAAAAAATACAAACCGGTTATGCTTGGACAAAATCTACTGCTCCGGAAGGGGTAAATAACAATTGTTTTAGCGGGAAAACCCGGGCATTTGTTCGCCCGAAGCCGGTCCAACCAAATAATAGCCCCAGGCAGTCCCCACCTCGTTAAGGTTTTCCTTGCCCTGACCTGGCAAAGGCAATTCTGTGCCTTTGGCGAAGGGCTTGACCAGACGCGGTGTAACCACAATCACCAACTCCCGTTCGTCTTGTGAATAGGAGACGCTTCGGAAGAAAGAACCAATAATAGGCAAATCGCTTAGAAATGGCATTTTACTGACATTCGCTATAGTTTGGCGGGAAACCAACCCGCTGATGATATAACTTTCACCCTCACCCATTTCAACGGTAGTGTCGGCCTTTCGTACACGCAAGGCAGGCATTTGTGTTATCTGCTCTCCATTAATAACATTAATGGCATTAATGTAATCCAACTCACTGGATTCAGGTGCTACCTTTAGCGCAATGCGATTGGGTGACAATACCGTTGGAGTAACAGTAAGACCAATACCAAATGGCTTGTAAGAAACCGTTTGTGTGCCTAGACCACCTGATTCTGGCACAGGAATTTCACCACCGGCACGGAAGCTGGCGCTTTGCCCCGACAAGGCTACTAAGGTAGGCTCAGCCAAGGTACGAGCCATTCCATTACTCTCAAGCAACTTAAGCTTGGCACCGAAATTGCGAGAATCAAACATCAAGGAAAACCCATTACTTATGGTAGGAGCAAAACTGCTAACCGCCCCCCAAGTTCCTGAACCACTGGCACGAGCAGTACCTGAATTCCAGTCAATTCCCACTTCTTTCATCACCGTACGGGACAACTCAACAATTTTCACTTCCACCTGCACCATGCCACTGTGATTAATGACAGAGGTATCAATAATTTTGTCTGAATCGCCGGTGGCACGGGCGGCGGCCGTTGAACGCTGATGCTCCACCATATTGGAAGAACGGCCAGTAACGACGGCCTGTCCACCGGTAGCGCGCACGGGTGCTTCCAGCCGTTTGGCCGACTCCAGCGCGCTTTGCTCACCAGACACGACACTTACCTGCCAGCGCTTGGGCTCGGGGTCGCCCTCTATCCACACCTGTATATCGGTCACACCCGGTTTTTTGGCCACCAGCAAAATATCACCCACGCCATCTTCAAGCGGTAAAATCTGCACATCCACCACTGCCGGATTACCCACGGCAATTCGTGCCGGTGAACCGTCCACCTTAATCATGCGCTGCGTATCAACCACCATGCCCAAGCCACCAGGGCGGGTAAAACCTGCTGATTGCGCCATAACCGGCTGCACGGAAACCAAGGCCAGCCCCATGACGGCTGCCGTCAGTACCTGCGTTGCATTCCTGTTAAAGGCAGAAAAAATTTGATTCACTGAAAATTTCATTATTAAACCCATTCAACCCTAGTACTTGACGTTTTCAATTTGCGTGCCACGAATAATTTGCACAGTCTTGCCCGAATTGCCCTGTTTAACGACCGGCGCATCAGGGGTATCGTCTTTTTCCTGCTGCTCACCGGAAAGATCAGGCAGGCTCATACCAGCGTAGGCGATATTACCCGCATCGGCAAGCGCGGCCAGCTGCTCGGGCTCAAGATCAGGCTTGCCTTTCAGAACCGGTTCCGGATCGGGGAATAAGGTCAGGTCAGGCAAATTTTCATCCTGGGGCGCACGCAGGGCCAGTTGCAGTTTGCCATTACGGGTTGCCAACAACAATTTATTCACTTCTTCCAGCGAAACAGCCAGCATGGCGGTACGTGCTGGTGTTGCGCTGGTGCGTTGCCGGTCATTATTAGCCGGCGGGGTTGCCGGGCCATCTACCGTGTTGTCACCATAAGCCAGCACCCTTACCTGGGGTAGCAGCAAACGCGACTGTGCACCTACATCGCCCTTGCTGTTAAGGGTGAAGAAAACATCCACAATATCGCCCGGTGCCACCAGGTTGCCAGCACCCACAATTTCATCAACCGGAATGGTAATGGCGCGCTGCCCTTCACCAAGGTAAGAGACAATCCCCATGGCCAGCAGGCCTTTGGTAATGGGTTCTTCGGCGTCAATATCAAAACGCACCACCTTGCCAACCAGGTCTTCTTTTTTTACAAAACCATTGCCGGGCACGCTGGGCCATTGGTCCTCCTTCAGCATGTCTGCCTGAATAACCTGGCCAGCCAGAATATCTTTGGAGGCCAGTATCACTGGCCGGGTAGGTTTGCTGGCCACTACGGGCCGATCTACCTGTTGAACCACCACAACGGGTTCCGGCTTGGGCGCGGTTGACATTTTATAGGCAAAAAAGCCCAAAATTGCAGCCAGCAACACCAGCCCCACTGCAACGATTTTGGTAAAGTTACTCATGAAAAAATCAAGCTCCGGATAAATCAGTAATTTTTACAACCGAGGT
>JBBADT010000025.1:0-38080 GCA_041656315.1 Advenella sp. | reverse complement strand
TACGACTAACGGGATTGAATTTGTCTACCGGCGTTTTTTCAGGGATTAGGGTAAATCAGGGTTGCAAGGCTTCGGGTAAGGCTACAATTCTATATTCAATTATGAATCCGGTTTTGGGAAAAAGGCAAAACCGGTCTGTGCAATTTCACTGAGAGTAAGGCAATGAGCATAAAGAATGATCGTTGGATCCGGGAGGCAGCGGCTGCCGGTATGATCGAACCCTTTGAACCGGGGCAGGTTCGCTCGGAAAATGGTGAAAAAATCGTCAGTTATGGCACCAGCAGTTATGGTTATGATGTACGTTGTGCCAACGAATTCAAGATTTTTACCAATATTAATTCCACGATTGTCGATCCCAAATCATTTGACGAAAAATCATTCGTTGATTTTGTGGGTGATGTCTGCATTATTCCGCCTAATTCCTTTGCCTTGGCCCGTACGGTTGAGTATTTCAGGATTCCCCGCAATGTACTAACCATTTGCCTGGGCAAAAGCACCTATGCCCGCTGCGGCATTATCGTCAATGTCACCCCGCTCGAACCCGAATGGGAAGGTCATGTGACGCTTGAGTTTTCAAACACCACCCCGTTGCCGGCTAAAATCTATGCCGGAGAAGGCTGCGCCCAAATGCTGTTTCTGGAAAGCGATGAAGAATGTGAGACTTCATACAAAGATCGAGGCGGAAAGTATCAGGGTCAACAAGGCGTAACACTGCCAAGAACATAATAGTTGCTCACCGTATTGTGAGTGAAGGAGTTTCGAATGAAGTTTCGCTTTCCCATCGTTATTATTGACGAAGATTTTCGCTCGGAAAGTGCTTCCGGGTTTGGTGTGCGCGCCCTGGCCGATGCCATCAAGGCTGAAGGAGTGGAAGTACTGGCGGTAACCAGCTATGGTGACCTTAGCTCGTTTGCCCAACAGCAAAGCCGTGCCAGTGCTTTTATTTTATCCATCGACGATGAAGAATTCGATGTGGATTCCCCTGAAGACGTGGCGTTTGCGATTAAAAACCTGCGTTCGTTTATTGGTGAACTGCGTTTTCGCAATGCTGAAATACCCATTTACCTGTACGGTGAAACCCGGACTTCCCAGCATATTCCCAACGACATTCTGCGTGAACTTCATGGCTTCATTCATATGTTTGAAGATACGCCCGAATTCGTGGCGCGCCATATTATCCGCGAAGCGCGCAGCTATCAGGATAGCCTGCCACCGCCGTTTTTCCGTGAACTGGTTAAGTACGCCCAGGACGGTTCTTACTCCTGGCATTGCCCGGGCCACTCGGGTGGGGTTGCTTTCCTTAAAAGCCCGGTAGGCCAAATGTTCCACCAGTTTTTTGGTGAGAACATGTTGCGTGCCGACGTCTGCAATGCGGTAGAAGAACTGGGCCAATTATTGGATCACACCGGGCCGGTGGCCGAATCCGAAAAAAACGCGGCCCGTATTTTTCATGCTGACCACTGCTTTTTTGTGACTAACGGTACTTCCACCTCCAATAAAGTGGTGTGGCATGCCAACGTGGCATCCAATGACGTGGTGGTGGTTGACCGTAACTGTCACAAATCCATTTTGCACGCCATTACCATGACAGGTGCCATTCCGGTGTTCTTGCGTCCTACCCGCAATCACCTGGGTATTATCGGGCCCATTCCCCTTGAGGAATTCGAACCTGAAAACATCCTGAAGAAAATAGAGGCCAACCCGTTTGCCCGCAATGCGCTTAACAAGAAGCCGCAAATCCTGACACTTACCCAAAGTACTTATGACGGTGTTATTTACAACGTTGAAATGATCAAGGAAAAACTGGGTGACATGGTTGAAAACCTGCATTTTGATGAAGCATGGCTGCCGCATGCGGCTTTCCATGAGTTCTACAACAATATGCATGCCATTGGAGAAGGGCGCCCGCGCAGCAAGAATGCCATGGTGTATGCCACGCACTCGACCCATAAACTGCTGGCAGGCATTTCACAAGCCTCCCAGATTGTGGTGCAAGAGTCCGAAACCCGTGAATTGGACCGCAATATCTTCAATGAAGCTTACTTGATGCATACCTCAACCTCGCCCCAGTACGCGATTATCGCTTCCTGTGACGTGGCAGCTGCCATGATGGAGCCGCCGGGTGGTACCGCCCTGGTGGAAGAAAGCATCAAGGAAGCGCTTGATTTCCGTCGTGCCATGCGCAAGGTGGCTTCCGAATATGGCAAAGATGACTGGTGGTTCCGCGTATGGGGTCCCAACCGTCTGGTGGCCGACGATATTGGTACGCAAGATGACTGGTTCCTGCGGTCTGGCGAAGAATGGCACGGTTTTGGGGATCTGGCTGAGGGCTTCAACATGCTTGACCCGATCAAGGCCACCATTATTACCCCCGGGCTTAACATTAACGGCAGCTTTGAAGAAAGCGGTATTCCGGCTTCACTGGTTTCCAAGTATTTGGCCGAACACGGTATTGTGGTTGAAAAAACCGGCTTGTATTCCTTCTTCATCCTTTTCACCATTGGCATTACCAAAGGGCGCTGGAACACCATGCTAACTGCCTTGCAGCAGTTCAAGGACGATTATGACCGCAACCAGCCACTGTGGCGCATCATGCCTGAATTCTGCAAGAATCAAAAACAATATGAACGCATGGGCCTGCGCGATTTGTGCCAGATGATTCACGAGGCATACCGGGATCATGATGTGGCCCGTTTAACCACCGAAGTTTATTTAAGTGATATGGTGCCTGCTCTCAAACCGTCCGATGCCTTCGACAAGATGGCTCACAGGGACGTGGAAAGGGTAAGTATTGATGACCTGGAAGGTAGGGTAACCGGTGTTTTGTTAACGCCGTATCCTCCGGGTATCCCGTTATTGATTCCGGGTGAGCGCTTTAATAAAACCATTGTTGAGTATTTGCAGTTTGCCCGTTCTTTCAATGCGAAATTCCCGGGTTTTGAAACGTTCATTCACGGTTTGGGTAGTGAAGTTGATAAAAATGGAAATACCCGGCTTTACGTGGATTGTCTGAAACTTGATGAGTAACGGGGCGGTGTTTGACGTTGCCATCATTGGTGCGGGGGCGGCTGGCATGATGTGCGCCGCCGTTGCTGGCCAGCGTGGCCGGAAAGTGGTGCTCATTGATCATGCCACCAAGCTGGCCGAGAAAATTCGCATCTCTGGCGGTGGCCGCTGCAATTTCACCAACTTGGGTACCACGCACCAGCAATTCATTTCCAATAATGTCCGGTTTTGTCGCTCGGCCTTGTCGGCCTATACCCCACAGGATTTTCTGGCCTTGCTGGCTAAATACAAGGTTACCTGGCATGAAAAGCATAAGGGGCAGTTGTTTTGTGATCATTCCAGTGAAGACATTATTCATGTCCTGCGTGCCGAATGTGAACTGGGCAAGGTGGCCTGGCGCATGGGCTGCTCGGTCAATGACATAAGCCGGCAGGAAGACCAGTCATTTGTGTTGCAAACATCGACAGGCACCATTCGTGCGACAAAGCTGGTGGTGGCCACTGGCGGGATGGCGATTCCCCAGTTGGGAGCCAGTGATTATGGCATGAAAATCGCCCGCCAGTTTGGCCTGAAAGTGGTTGAACCGCGTCCGGCATTGGTGCCCCTCACGTTTGATGCAGACACCTGGCGGCGTTTCAGTACGCTGGCGGGCGTCTCACTTGAAACGGTGGTGGCGACCGGTGCAGGGAAAAACAAGTCGTTTTTTCATGAAGACCTGTTGTTTACCCATAAAGGCCTGTCGGGGCCTGCCATTTTGCAGATTTCCAGCTATTGGGAGCCTGGCAGCCCCATCATGCTTAATCTGCAGCCAGCACTAAATCTTGAGTCTGGTCTGATCGAAAAAAAATCGGGTAACCGGCAGCAGCTGTTAACCGTGCTGGGCGGTATGTGGCCCAAGCGGCTGGCAGAGTGCTGGCTGGAAAATATGGGTATTACCGCTGACACGCGTCTGGCTGATATGCCGGATAAAAAAATAAGAGAATTGGCCGCCCTGATTCATGACTGGCAATTAATACCTACCGGTACGGCCGGTTATAAAAAAGCCGAAGTCATGAAAGGAGGGGTGGATACCGCTGAGCTGGACCAGAAAACCATGCAAACCAAAAAACTGCCAGGCCTGTATTTTATAGGTGAAGTGGTTGATGTGACAGGTTGGCTGGGAGGTTATAATTTCCAGTGGGCATGGGCATCCGGGGTGGCTTGTGGGCAGACGCTTTAAAATAATAAACAGCCTGCAATTACCGCTGAAAAGCCTATAAATCTATATTGGCTATTTTGGTGGCGGCAATTTTGATTTCACGGCCACTGGGTGAGTAGCCGGTCATCTCAAAGCCTGTTTCGGTTTTGATGCCTGTCAGAGACAAGTCAAAGGTATCGTTGATGGTGCCAAACGCTTCATTGTGCTGGGCTTTATAAGCCTTGATTTTAAGGTTGGCAACCACTTCGTCCGGGGTGGTTGCCTGTATGGTTCCCGAGTAAAGATAGTTGGCATCGCCGCCGCGGATACGGGCATCTTCAATAACAGTAATGCCCGGGTTTGACTTTGATTCGGCAATCAGGGTTGCGTAAAAACCATTATCCATAGTTTTCTCCTTTTGGTTGTAATCAGCTCTACATTAACAGATTTATTATGACAGGGATATTGCAAAAAAAAGTAAATCCGTTAAGTGTTAGTGGTTAGTAAAAACCAGGAATGTTAGTTTGTATCATGAATTTGTTGATCGGGCATCTCTGGTTAATACCTAGAAAACAGCTTATTTACCCCTGCCAATTAGTAATATAATTTTCAACAGTGGGAGGTGCAGGAAGCGTTATTGCCGCACCGGATCCGGGCAGTTCCTTAGCCAGCCAATGCAAATACTAACCAAGGTTTCCCCATGTCATCTGAAAAACTTCAATTTACCCCCTTGCACGACACGCATATTTCCCTAGGCGCCAAAATGGTGGATTTTGGCGGCTGGGACATGCCGGTGTCCTATGGCTCACAAATCGAAGAGCACCATGCCGTGCGCAATGCCGTGGGCATGTTCGACGTGTCTCACATGCTGAATGTGGATGTTTCCGGGCCGGGTTCGTTTGACTTTTTGCGTCGCGTGCTGGCCAATGACGTTGCCAGGCTTGCCGTGCCGGGCAAGGCTTTATACAGCTGCATGCTAAACCCCGAGGGTGGGGTGATTGATGACCTGATCGTGTATTTCTTTGCCGTTGATAACTGGCGCCTGGTGGTGAATGCAGGCAGGGCAAAGGTTGATGTGGCCTGGCTACAGGCGCAGGCCACACAGGAGGGTAACGACCGGGTGGTGATTACCCCACGTCATGACCTGGCCATGATTGCCGTGCAGGGACCACATGCCCGGGATAAAGTCTGGAATATCCGCTCTGGCCTGAAAGCGCAAACCGAGTCCCTGTCACCCTTTACCGCTGTTTTTGTTGAACCGGATTTCATGGTGGCCCGTACCGGCTACACCGGCGAAGACGGTTTTGAAGTTGTTTTGCCCGCCACCCAGATCGTGGCTTTCTGGAATGATCTGCTGGCGCAAGGGGTAAGGCCGTGTGGCCTGGGTGCCCGTGATACCTTGCGCCTCGAGGCAGGTATGAATTTATACGGTCAGGATATGGATGAAACCATTCAGCCCGCCCAGGCGGGCTTGGCCTGGACGGTTAGTCTTAAAGACGAGGCCCGGGACTTCATAGGCCGCCAGGTAATTACCCAGGCGCCAAAACGCAATGCCTTTATGGGCATCAGGCTGAATGAGCGTGGTGTGATGCGGGCTCATATGAAAGTCAGGGCCGAATTGGGAGAAGGCGAGATTACCAGTGGTACCATGTCACCCACTTTGGGTTTTTCCATTGGTTTTGCCCGTTTGCCTGAAGGCGTCCAGGCTGGTGATTCAGTCCAGGTGGAGTTGCGTGGAAAATGGTTGCCGGCTACTTTGTGCGCATTGCCTTTTGTGCGACATGGCAAGACAGTGGTGTCTTGACCCTGCTCTTTTGCGGGACATGCATAAATCTTGAAGAAATTAATGCTAATGTCACGTTCAAAACGTGTTTGTTATATATATAAATCTATCAATCAGGAGTTATTAATAAATGAATTTGCCTACCGATCGTAAATATACCAAAACCCATGAATGGGTCTTGGTAGAAGGTGATGTTTTTGTAGTCGGGATTACCGATAATGCACAGGACCAGCTGGGTGACCTGGTTTATGTGGGTGATGTTAATGTGGGGGATGCCCTGAATGCCGGTGAAACAGCGGCAGTAGTTGAGTCGGTCAAGGCGGCTTCAGATATTTATGCGCCTGTTGATGGTGAAATTGTGGCGTTTAACGAAGCGCTTGAAGAAGAGCCCAATTTGATCAACGAAGACGCTTATGCAAACTGGATCTTCAAGATCAAGCCCAACAATCCGGCCGATCTTGACACGTTGCTGGATGCTGCCGGTTATCAGGAACAGGCCGAATAATCACCATTTTTATGGGATAAAGAATATGTTGCGTACACATAAGGATGTGTCCCAGGCGTTTATTGGTCGACACGTAGGGCCTACCGAGGCCGAGCAGACGAAGATGCTGTCCGTTATCGGGGCTGAAAGCCTGGATGACCTGATCGAGGAAGTTGTTCCTGCGGGTATCCGCCTTGCAGGATCCTTGGCGTTGGACCATGCCCGCAGTGAAACTGATGTGCTTGCCGAGCTCAAGCACATTGCATCGGGCAACAAGCTGTACCGGAACTATATCGGGCAGGGTTACTATGGCACACACACGCCTAATGTGATTTTGCGCAACATTCTTGAAAACCCGGCCTGGTATACCGCCTATACCCCTTATCAACCGGAAATTTCCCAGGGTCGGTTAGAGGCCTTGCTGAATTTCCAGACCATGGTGGCCGATTTGACCGGCTTGCCGGTGGCCAATGCGTCTTTGCTTGACGAGGCAACGGCCGCTGCCGAGGCAATGACATTGGCCAAGCGGGTATCAAAATCCAAAAGTAATGTGTTTTTTGTGTCAATGCATTGTCATCCGCAATCGATAGAGGTGGTTCGTACCCGTGCCGAGGCGCTGGGTATTGATGTCGTGTGTGGTAATGAGCAGGAAGATATCCCTGATTGCTTTGGGGTCTTGCTGCAGTATCCGCATAGCCTTGGCGGGGTACTTGACTACGCCGGCTTGACAATGGCCTTGCAGGCCAAAGGAACGGTGGTTGCCGTGGCAACCGATTTGCTGGCCTTGGCCATTCTGAAAGCACCGGGTGAATGGCATGCCGATATTGCCGTTGGCAGTGCGCAGCGCTTTGGGGTGCCCTTGGGGTTTGGCGGTCCGCATGCCGGGTTCATGGCATGTAAAGATGCCTTTAAGCGCAATATGCCAGGTCGTCTGGTGGGGGTTTCGGTAGACGCCCAGGGTAACCCGGCTTTACGGTTGGCCTTGCAAACACGGGAACAGCATATTCGCCGTGAAAAGGCCACGTCCAATATTTGTACGGCCCAGGTTCTGCTGGCTGTAATGGCCAGCATGTATGCGGTTTATCATGGGGCCAATGGTATTCGTGCGATTGCGCAGCGGGTGTATGTTTGCACGCTGGTGTTAAAAGAAGCCATGGCACAAATGGGCATGCAAACGGTTAATGATACTTTCTTTGATACATTGCATGTAAAAACAGGGTTTGCCGCTGCGGTTGTCAAGGTGGCCCAAGCTGCGCAAATCAATGTGCGCCAGCCAGACCATGACAGTTTTGCCGTGTCGCTCGATGAAACGGTGACACTTGAAGACCTTCAGCAACTGGTGAAGGTAATTGCTGCCGGTGCTGGCAGGCCTGCACCAGACGTGGCCGGGCTTTATGCCGAGCTGGATGTTTTTGTGCCTAATAGTGTGGCCAGGCAGTCTGCCATTTTGTCGCACCCGGTTTTTTCCAGTATTCATTCCGAAACCGATATGCTGCGTTATTTACGCAGCCTTGCCGATAAAGATCTGGCCCTTGATCGCAGCATGATTCCGTTGGGCTCTTGCACCATGAAGCTGAATGCGACGGCAGAGATGATTCCCATTACCTGGCCCGAGTTTGCAAATCTGCACCCTTATGCTCCCCGCGATCAGGCAGCGGGCTATCAGGAGTTGCTGGATCGTCTGTCGCGTGCCTTGTGTGAGATTACGGGGTACGATTCGATTAGTTTGCAGCCCAATTCAGGGGCCCAGGGCGAGTATGCGGGGCTTTTGGCGATTCGTGCCTATCATCAGGCCAATGGCCAGCATCAACGTAATGTTTGCCTGATTCCCGCTTCTGCGCATGGCACCAATCCGGCATCGGCGCATTTGGCGGGCATGGATGTAGTGGTTATTGCTACTGATGCCAATGGCAATGTGGATGTGAATGATCTCAAGGCGAAGCTGGAAAATATCGGTGATAAGGTTGCTGCCCTGATGATTACCTATCCTTCGACACATGGGGTGTTTGAAGAGGCGATTACCGAGATTTGCGATGTGGTACACCAGGCAGGTGGGCAGGTATATCTTGATGGCGCGAATATGAATGCGATGGTGGGGCTGGCCAAGCCAGGCCTGTTTGGCTCCGATGTATCGCATCTTAATTTGCACAAGACGTTTTGTATTCCGCATGGTGGTGGTGGCCCGGGTGTGGGGCCGGTTGCGGTGCGGGCGCATTTGGCGCCCTATTTGCCGGGTGTGCTGGATGAGCGGGGGCAGCGTGATGGCAATACGCTGGTGGGACCGGTGTCTGCAGCGCCGTACGGGTCTGCCAGTATTTTGCCCATTTCTTATGTGTATATTGCCTTAATGGGGGCAGAGGGCGTGAAACGGGCGACCGAGGTGGCTTTGCTGAATGCGAATTATATTGCGAAGCGGCTGGCGCCTTATTATCCGGTATTGTATTCGGGTCGCAATGGGCGTGTTGCCCATGAGTGTATTCTGGATTTGCGCCCTATTAAGGAGAGTAGCGGGGTTACGGTGGATGATGTGGCCAAGCGCCTGGTGGATTATGGTTTTCATGCGCCTACGATGAGTTTTCCGGTAGCGGGTACGTTGATGGTGGAGCCGACCGAATCGGAGAGTTTGAAGGAGCTGGATCGGTTTATTAATGCAATGATTGCGATTCGCAAGGAGATTGAACAGGTCGAGAAGGGCCAGGCGGATGCGCAGGATAATGTGCTGGTGAATGCACCGCATACGGCGCAGATGCTGGTGGCTGATGTGTGGGAGCATGGGTATTCCCGCACCGAGGCGGCGTATCCGCATTCAGTGTCGCGTGAAAACAAGTATTGGCCACCGGTGGCGCGGGTGGATAATGCTTATGGAGACAGGAATCTGGTTTGTACCTGTCCGCCACTTGAGGATTATGTGTGATTTTGTTGTTCTGCATTAAAAGAACACAGAACAATTCCCCTCCTGCGGAGGGGTGGCAGGCGAAGCCTGACGGGGTGGTTGTGTGCAGACCTCAATCCGGGGTGGTTGTGCACATACCTCAGTCTGGGGTGTTGTGCACATACCTCAGTTTGGGGTGGTTGTATGCATACCTCAATCCGTGATGGTTTGCACGCGCACCCAGCTCTCACCTAATTGGCAACCAGTCCGTTACGCTTTTTCGTAAATAACGAAGTCGTAGTTCAGCCCATTTTCTTCGGGCTGGGCTTGCCGGCTGGTTTCTTTCCAGCGGTTTTTGTCTAGCGCAGGAAAGTAGGTGTCGCCTTCAATATTGGCGTGGATTTCAGTGGCATATACCTTGTCACATTGGTCCAGGCACAGGCGGAAGATTTGTTCTCCGCCGATGATGAAGACGTTTTCTGCCCCGTCTGTTGTGGCGGCTGTGATGGCTGCTTCCAGGGTGGGGACGCATTCCGCACCGGTGGCCTGGTAGTCTTGATTGCGCGTAATGACGATGTTGCGTCTGCCAGGCAAGGGGCGGCCAAGGGATTCCCAGGTTTTGCGCCCCATGATAATGGGGCTGCCCAAGGTGGTTTTTTTGAAATTGGCCAGGTCGCCCGGGATGTGCCATGGCATGGTGTTGTCTTTGCCGATGACAAGGTTGTCTGTGTAGGCAACGATGATGTTCAAGGATGTCATATGCGTGTATCTGTGGTGCTTGTTTGGTTGTAATGCGTGTATTTGTTTTGGCTTGGTGTATCTATGATTGTGGAAAGTCCCATTTTGAACCCCTCATCGTGTGAGGGGGACGGGGGTGTCAAACGGCAACCGGGGCCTTGATGTGGGGATGATGCTGGTAGTCAAGGATTTCGAAGTCTTCGTATTCGTAATCAAAGAGTGAGGCGGGCTTGCGCTTGATGTTGAGTTTGGGGTAGGGGAAAGGTTCACGCGACAGTTGCAGTTCTACCTGTTCCAGGTGGTTGCTGTACAGGTGGCAATCACCGCCCGTCCAGATGAACTCACCTACTTCAAGATCGCATTGCTGGGCCACCATGTGGGTGAGCAGGGCGTAACTGGCAATGTTAAAGGGGACGCCAAGGAAAATGTCGGCGCTGCGCTGGTAAAGCTGGCACGAGAGTTTGCCTTCGGCGACATAGAACTGGAAGAAGGCATGGCAGGGGGGCAGTTTCATTTTGCCGATGTCTGCCACGTTCCAGGCGGAAACAATCAGGCGACGTGAGTCGGGATTGTTTTTGATTTGTTCAACCACCTGGGTGATCTGGTCGATGTGTTCACCGTTGGGCGTGGGCCATGAGCGCCACTGTACGCCGTAAACCGGGCCAAGGTTGCCGTTTTCATCAGCCCATTCGTCCCAAATGCTAACGCCGCGTTCTTGCAGCCATTTCACGTTAGAATCGCCCCGCAAGAACCACAGCAGCTCTATGAAGATGCTTTTGGTGTGCAGCTTTTTGGTGGTGACCATGGGAAAGCCCTCTGCCAGGTCAAAGCGCATTTGATAGCCGAAGACCGAACGGGTGCCGGTTCCGGTCCGGTCGGTTTTGCTGACGCCTTTTTCATAGACGTGGTGCATGAAGTCTTCGTACTGACGCATGACTCAGGCCTCCAGGATTTTGGTTTCGTGAGTGATCTCGGCTGTTTTTTCCAGCATGGCAACGGCTGAGCAGTATTTGGTGTGAGACAGGTTCACGGCCCGTTCAACAACTTTTTCAGACAGGTTTTTGCCTTTGACGGTAAACACGAAATGGATTTTAGTGAAAACCTTGGGGTCGGTGTCGGCGCGTTCACCGGTAATAGCCACGTTGCAATGGGCAATGTCCTGGCGGCTGCGTTTCAGGATAAGCACCACGTCGTAGGCAGCGCAGCCAGCCGCACCGGTCAGGATCATTTCCATCGGGCGCGGGGCCAGGTTGTTGCCGCCGCCTTCTGGAGCGCCATCCATGGCGACAACGTGGCCACTGCCGGTTTTTGAAACAAAAAGCATGCCCTCGGGGCCATTCCATTCAACGGTACACTGCATGTTAAGAATCCTGAAATAACGATTTTCGCAAGCGCAACAAGCCTTACGGAGTTTGTGATGTATATTACCGTAATTCTACTTGATCGGGCGCCAAGAGAAAGGCGTGGTGCTATGCGCAAGTTAAATAGCTTGAATAGAAGGAGGTTGCCCAATTTTTTCTTGGATGAAGATGGGTTTTTATAACCCAAAGATAAGATATAAGCGGGTTTATTGACCGGTTTGGCATGCAAGGCAGTTTCAATTGGCTAAAATAGGCCGTTGAATTCCGAACCTTTCAGTATTACCGGAGATGCTTTTTATGACGCAGTCTATCACTCATGCAGGAACAAAGCCGGCTTTTCGTCGCTCGCCCACAGGGCTTGATGCCTTGTTTATCGAAGTTAACAAGGCGCTTGAAGTGCTTTCGGGCGCGGCGCAGGCAACCCGTACAAATCCCGCCGGAGAGCCGGATATTACCGATGCCGAGTTGAACGAGTCTGAAAAAAAACATGTGGCCGGCCTGATGCGGGTTAATCATGTGGGTGAGGTGTGTGCCCAGGCGCTATATCGTGGGCAGTCAATCATGTGCAAAGACCCACAAATCAAGCAGGTGTTGTTGCATGCTGCTGAAGAAGAAGTGGATCATCTGTCCTGGTGTCATGACCGTCTTGGAGAGTTGAAAAGCCACACCAGCTTGTTGAATCCTTTGTGGTATGCCGGTTCGTTTACGTTGGGCGTCATGGCCAGTGTGGCAGGGGTGCCCAAAAACCTGGGTTTCATGGCAGAAACCGAAAGACAGGTTGAGCAGCATCTTGAATCGCACCTGGCATCGTTACCCGAGCAGGATGAGCGCTCACGTAAAATCGTGACCCAGATGCGCGACGATGAAATAGGGCACAGAACCACTGCCGAGGTGAATGGGGCTGAAGAGTTGCCAGTACCGGTGAAACAGGCCATGCGGTTTATGTCAAAAATCATGACGACTTTGGCTTACCGTCTATAAGTTTTGTTGTTTTTACAACATTCGTTACGATTTTCTTAGGGTTTACCTGTAATTTTTCTTGCGTTGCACCATAAAAGTCGGTTATAGTTACTACATCGGATGACGAAACACATTAAGAATTAAAAAACATTCTAATGTGCGCTTTAAGAAAGCAGTCATGCCAAGGTTGTCTCCTCCACCCTCCTCCTTTGGTGGATTTTGCCCAAAATCTTACGATTTTGGGCATTTTTTTTGCCTGTTCGCTATACAATAAGTAATAACTCATTTCGGATTTAAAATAAATAAGGGATATCTATTATTTCCTGTATGATTCGGATTTGTTTTTTTGCTAATGCCAAAACCGGGTTTTGACTGAACCTTTTGGTTTTTCATTGGTCTTGAATGTTTTTTTGCGCCTTGGGTTTACTTTGACTTTTACTTGGCAATATTTATATATCAGCATAGTGGCATTTATGGTGGGTGGCCTCATCGTTGCATCCGAACGATGGCATGGCGCCTACACCGGAGACTATGATCTCAATAAGCCACAGGCTACGCATAAGCGTTCAACCCCCCGCATTGGCGGGCTGGCGGTCTTTGCCGGCACGCTGGCCGGATTGCTGGTACTGGGCCGCCCCGACAACACCACACTTAACTGGTTATGGCCAGCCTTGTTTGTGGCTTCCATGCCGGTGTTTGTGGCAGGTATTTTAGAAGACATTACCAAAGATATCGGTTCGGGCAAGCGCTTGCTGGCCGCTTTTGCATCGGCTGCCATCGCCTGGTGGTTTTTTGGCGGTGTCAGCCGGGTGGGTTTTTCATTCATAGACCTTATCCTGTCCTTCTGGCCCATTTCTCTTTTGTTTACCATGATTGCGGTGGGCGGTTGTACCCATGCCCTTAATATTGTCGATGGCATGAATGGCCTGGCAGGTATGGTTGCCATGCTCATGGCGAGCTCTATTGCTTTGGTTGCTTACCAGGTCAATGATTTGGCGATTTTTGCCATTGCACTGGCCATGGCTTCTTCCATTGTTGGTTTTTTTGTCTGGAATTTTCCATTTGGCAGGGTGTTCCTGGGCGATGGTGGCGCCTATTTTATTGGCTTCATGCTGGCTGAACTGGCTGTGCTGCTGGTCATACGTAATCCGTCGGTCTCTCCTTTTTATGCCCTGGCGGTGTTGTTTTATCCTGTTTTTGAAACCCTGTTTTCCATATGGCGACGTCGCTTCAAACGCGGGGTGCCGGTTGATCAACCCGATGCCTTGCATTTGCACCAGCTTATTTTCCGCCGCCTGGTACGCGTCACCTTCAGCCGTACGGGGCGTGATGCGGTTCCGGCCTTGTGTAACGCCTTAACCTCACCTTATTTGTGGGTGCTTACCTTAATTGGTCTGGTGCCGGCCACCATTTTCTGGGATAACGCGGTTTTGCTTTGTATCAGTATGCTGGTTTTTTCTTTGGTGTATATTTGGCTTTATTCACGCCTGGTTGCATGGCGCTGCCCGCGCTGGCTGTTGCTACCCTCGGTTTCACGTAAACGATGACGTCCGCAAAAAATATATTTCATCAGCTTGGGTTTTCTTGCTTTTCTGGTTAACCCTGATTGTTACAATCAGAAATTCCGCAAAATTATTTAGCTATTCCTTTGGGAGAAATTCGTGCAAGTTCAAGATATTAAGTTGGCAGTTATCGGCCTTGGCTACGTAGGATTGCCTTTAGCAGTTGAATTTGGCAAAAAACGGTCGGTGTTGGGGTTTGATATTAACCAAAACCGTATTACCGAACTGCAGGGTGGACAGGATCACACGCTGGAAGTCAGCAGCGAAGAACTTGCCGAAGCGCCACACTTGCAATTCAGTGCCAATCCGGCCGATCTGGCCAAGGCCAATACGTATATTGTGACGGTGCCCACGCCCATTGATGAATACAAACGTCCCGATCTGACACCGCTGGTAAAAGCCAGCGAAACCATTGGCAAAGTCTTGAAAAAGGGCGATATTGTCATTTATGAATCTACGGTGTATCCGGGCGCTACTGAAGAAGATTGCGTGCCGGTTCTTGAAAAAGTCTCTGGCCTGAAATACAACGTGGATTTTTTTGCCGGCTACAGCCCCGAGCGGATCAATCCGGGCGACAAGGCACACCGGGTTTCCACCATCAAGAAAGTCACGTCCGGTTCAACACCTGAAGTGGCCGAGGTAGTTGACCAGTTGTATCGTGAAATTATTGTTGCCGGTACCCATAAGGCCAGCAGTATCCGGGTGGCCGAAGCCGCCAAAGTCATTGAAAATACCCAGCGTGATGTGAATATTGCGCTCATCAATGAACTCGCTCTTATTTTTAATAAAATGGGTATTGATACCCAGGCGGTGCTGGAAGCGGCTGGCACCAAATGGAATTTCCTGCCGTTCCGTCCCGGTCTGGTGGGCGGTCACTGCATTGGCGTTGACCCTTACTATCTTACCCACAAAGCCCAGTCTATTGGTTATCATCCGGAAATCATTCTGGCCGGCCGTCGCCTGAACGATAGCATGGGCCCTTATGTGGTGGCTCAGCTGGTTAAGGCCATGACCAAGAAAAGCATTCAGGTCCAGGGCGCCAAGGTACTGGTGATGGGCCTGACCTTTAAAGAAAACTGCCCCGACCTGCGCAATACCCGGGTGGTGGATATTCTTAAGGAGCTTGATGAATACAATATGGATGTCGATGTGTACGATCCGTGGGTGGATGTCCAGGAAGCGCAGCATGAGTATGGCGTGACACCCGTCAAGCAGGTTCAGCAGGGCATTTACGACGGCATTATCCTGGCAGTTTCCCATAAAGAGTTTGTGGAAATGGGCGCAGCGGCCATTCGCGCACTGGGCAAGCCCGAGCATGTGCTGTACGACCTGAAATACGTGTTAACTGCAGAAGAAGCCGATATTCGTCTTTAATTGGGTAAAAGGAAAATCAAGCATGAGTCAGGCATTTGAAACTTTGAAAGCCGATTTGCAGCGGCAGCCCCGTACGTGGCTGGTTACCGGTTGCGCCGGTTTTATCGGCTCTAATCTGCTGGAAACGCTTTTGCGGCTTAATCAGAAAGTGGTTGGGCTGGACAACTTTGCAACCGGCTACCAGCATAATCTTGATGAAGTCCAGGGCCAGGTTTCTGACTCGCAATGGAGCAACTTCAATTTTATCGAAGGGGACATCCGCAACCTGGAAACCTGCCGTCAGGCATGTGAAGGGGTGGATATCGTGTTGCATCAGGCTGCGCTGGGTTCGGTGCCGCGTTCCATCAATGACCCCATTACCACCAATGATGTGAATATTGGTGGCTTTCTTAATATGATGGTGGCGGCCCGTGATGCGGGCGTGACCTCGTTTGTGTTTGCGGCCTCCAGCTCCACCTATGGCGATCACCCCGATTTGCCTAAAGTAGAAGATAAAATCGGCAATCCGCTCTCACCTTATGCGGTGACCAAGTATGTGGATGAGCTGTACGCCAGCGTTTTTGCCCGTACCTATGGTTTCCGTTCGATCGGCCTGCGTTATTTCAATGTATTTGGCAAACGCCAGGATCCTGATGGCGCTTATGCTGCGGTGATTCCCAAATGGACAGCTGCCATGATCAAGGGCGAAGATGTCCTGGTGAATGGTGATGGTGAAACCAGCCGCGATTTCTGTTTTGTGGAAAATGCCGTACAGGCCAATCTGCTGGCGGGTGCCAATATGCCTGAAAACGGTTTCGAGGTGTATAACGTGGCGGTCAATGCAAGAACCAGCCTGAATGAGCTGTTTGCCTACTTGTCTGCCACCCTTGGTGCCAATGGTATTCACTATGACAAACAACCGGTTTACCGGGATTTTCGTCAGGGTGACGTGCGTCATTCACAGGCGGATATCGGCAAGGCACAGGCGCAGTTGGGTTATGTGCCCAGCCATACGATTCTTCAGGGTATTGAAACCGCCATGCCCTGGTACATTCAATTCTTGAAATAGTCTTTGTTTGAAGCAGCTTCGTACCAGGCTTAACCGCCTGCACCCCGATCATAAGCGCATTGCCCAAGGGGCAATGCGCGTCGCGTTTTTTTTACTGATCGGAAAAATGGCCGGCGCCATCAAGGAAATTGCGGTTGCCCACCGATACGGGGTTAGTGATATTGTAGATGCTTACCAGTTTACCCTAACCATGGCCAATTGGTTACCGGTAACAATGGTGGGCGCCTTTTCAATCGTTCTTATCCCCGCCTTGGTCAAGGCGCGGTATGCCGGCCAGCATGAGCGTTCCCGTTTTATTCGTGAATTGCAGGGCTGGATTGTGGTCCTGGGAGTGCTGCTTTCCATAGCTACGTATTTTTTCTGGCCACAAGTATTGCAATATACGGGTGGTAATTTAAGTGCCCAAACCAAACAGGCCAGTCTAGAGCTGATCCACGCCTTTGCCCCGGCTGTTTTGCTTACCCTTATCATCGGGGTATGTACTTCGCGACTGCGAGCCCATGAGCGACATATCAATAATCTGCTAGACAGCATACCTGCCTTAATGATACTGGCGGCTATCCTGGTAACGCCGGGTAATGTCAGTGTTTACCCGCTTTTATGGGGAACACTGCTTGGTTACTTGATTCAGGCAGTATGGCTGTCTGCGCTGGCACGCAAGGCTGATGGCGGCAATTGGGGCTGGCCCAAGCCGGGTTTGCAATCACCGCAATGGCCCATGTTGCTGAATGCGGCCGGTATTATGCTGGTTGGGCAAGTGGCCATGAGTTTTGTGGGGCCTCTTGATCAAATGGCTGCGGCCAGTCTGGGCAGTAATGCCAATGCAACCTTGGGTTATGCAACCCGTTTGCTGTCGCTGCTTATTGGAATTGGTGCCGCTTCAGTTGGCCGTGCGGCTTTGCCGGTATTGGCGGATGTGCAAAGCCGTGGCAATCCTGCCCAGGCACGGTCCATGGCGCTTAAATGGTCGGCTTTAATGTTAATGATGGGTACGGCAGCGGTTTTGTTTGGCTGGTTTCTGGCGCCTTGGCTGGTAAAACTGTTGTTTGAAAATGGTGCATTTACCGCTGAAGACACCCTGAAAGTGGCCTCGGTGTTGCGCTGGGGGCTTTTGCAACTGCCTTTTTATTTTGGTGTATTGATCCTGGTTCAGTTAATGGCCAGCCAGAACCGTTATAAACTGATGGCAATTATTGCCATTGGTAATTTTTCACTAAAGGCATGCATGAATGTCATACTTGCTCCCATAATGGGCGCCGAAGGTATTATGCTGGCGACAAGTTTAATGTATTTGTTGTCTTATCTCTGTTATTTTTTTGCGGTCCTGAAATATGGCGCAACAAAAAAAACTTCTTCAGCCTGAACTAAATATGTCTTTCGAGATGCATACGAAAACTTCTCCCTTGCGAATTATGCTGTTTATTCATTCACTTCGAGGAGGAGGTGCCGAGCGGGTTGCGGTTGATTTGGCCGCACGATGGATTGCCAATGGGCACGATGTCTTGCTGGTAACCCAAACTGATGCCTCTGAAGATGCTTATGAATTGAATAAACAGGTACAGCGGATTTCCCTGAAGACGGCCGGCTTCAAAGGAGTACTGGCCAATTTGCGACGACTTTATATTTTGCGCCGGGAAATTAGGCGTCACCGTCCCGATATTGTCATCGGCTTCATGACGACCTCTTCCATTTTGGCAGTCCTGGCTGCTTCAGGAATCTCGGGGTGCCATGTGATTGCGACCGAACACACGCATCCGCCTTCCCAGACACTTTCCGGCCTGTGGCAAAAATTGCGTCGTTATACGTATCCCAAGGCCTCCAAGGTGATTACCTTGACTCACGGGACAGAAGCATGGCTTGAAAAACATGTGCCCGGTTCGAACATCGCAGTGATTCCCAATGCCGTGCATTGGCCGCTTGAAAATAAAGAACCTGTTATTCAATACGTAAAAGCGCCAGGTCGCAAGCTTTTGCTTGGAGTGGGGCGCTTGCACCATGACAAAGGGTTCGATTTGTTAATAAAGGCCTTTGCCTCTATTGCGCATTTGCATCCAGAATGGGATTTGATTATTCTGGGTGAGGGCGACAAGCGGGAAGCGTTGCAAAAGCAGCTTGAAGAGGCGGGTATGAGTAGTCGCATTTCCATGCCAGGACGGGCCGGAAATATGCTTGCCTGGTCCAAGATGGCAGATATCTATGTATTAAGTTCACGCACCGAAGGCCTGTCAAACAGCCTGCTCGAAGCCATGGCCTGTGGTGTGCCCAGTGTGGCATTCGACTGTGATACCGGGCCCCGCGAAATCATTCGCCCAGACCTTGATGGCGTGCTGGTGCAGCCTGCTGAAGATGAAGAAGCCCTTGCGGCTCATTTGTCGGCACTCATGTTCAATCAGGCCAAACAGGTTGAATTGGGCAAGCGGGCGATTGATGTCCGCGACCGTTTTTCAATGCGCCGGATTTCAGGACTGTGGCAGCAAGTGTTCAATGAAGTCCTGGACCATAAAAAAGACGGCGAAAAGGGGTAAGCATGTGTGGAATAGTAGGTATTGCCGGCAGCTACGAGGATAAGGAAAGCATACTGCGTGACAGTTGCCGTAAAATTGCCTACCGTGGCCCCGATAGCCAAGGTGTCTGGTTAAGTCAGGAAGGTCATATCGGTTTTGGTCATGTCAGGCTGGCCATTCAGGATTTGTCAGCTCAGGGACATCAACCCATGGCTTCGGCAGACCAGCGATTCATGATGGTGTTTAACGGGGAAATCTACAACCACCCCGAATTGCGTGCGCAACTGGAACAAAATGCCCAGGCACCGGCCTGGCGTGGCCATTCCGACACCGAAACCCTGCTGGCTTGCTTTTGTGCCTGGGGTATAGAGCAAACCCTGAAAAAGGCCATTGGCATGTTTGCCATTGCGGTCTGGGACAGGCAAGAAAAAAAACTAACCCTGGCGCGTGACCGTTTTGGTGAAAAGCCGTTGTACTATGGCTTTACCGGGCAGGGCCTGGTATTTGCCTCGGAACTCAAGGCCATTATGGGGGTGCCCGGGTTTGAAAAAACGCTTAACCGTGATGCGGTGACTTTGCTGTTGCGGCACAATTACATTCCTGCTCCCCATAGTATTTTTCAGGATATTTTTAAATTGCCACCTGGTACCTGGTTAAGCCTGTCCGAACAGGATTGGCAAAACAGGCGCCAGCCCGAACCACAGGTTTACTGGTCTGCCTATGAAACGGCCAGACAGCAACCCAAGGTTCATTACGAGTCTGATGATGCTGCGATTGATGCGCTGGCGGGTGTGCTTTCCCAATCAATTAAATCACAGTTGATTTCTGATGTGAGCCTGGGCGCGTTTTTGTCCGGGGGCACCGATTCTTCCCTGATCGTTGCCTTGATGCAACAGCAAAGCGCACAGGCTGTCAAAACCTTTTCCATCGGTTTTCATGAAAAAAAATATAATGAAGCCGAATATGCCAGGTCTATTGCCGAGCATTTGGGCACCGATCATACCGAGCTGTACGTCAGTGCCAATGATGGTCTGGCCCTGGTGCATTCCCTACCTGCCATGTACGATGAACCGTTTGCCGATTCTTCGCAAATTCCCATGGCACTGGTTACGAAAATGGCATCCCAATCGGTAACGGTGGCTTTATCGGGAGACGCTGGTGATGAATTGTTTGGCGGTTACTCCCGCTATCAGCGGGCCGCCTCCTGGTGGGAACGTCGTGAAAAAACCTTGCCTTTTGTCCGTTCGCTGGTGGCCAGCGCAGCGGGTAAACTGGTCCCAGGCTTTAGCGGCAATAAAAAAGACAAATTGCAAAAGCTGCATGAAGTGCTGCGTGCCAACGATGCGGTTGATTTTTACCGGCAATTTGTTTCATACTGGAAAGACCCGTCAAGCGTGGTCTTGGGGGCCCGTGAGCCGGCAACCGCTTTCAGTCTGGCACCCATGGGTTCTTTTCTGGAAACCATGATGATTATCGATCTGGTTTCTTATTTGCCCGATGATATTCTGGTTAAGGTTGACAGGGCTGCCATGGCTTGTTCTCTGGAAACGCGAGTTCCTTTGCTTGATCCCCGTATGTTTGAATTTGCCTGGGGTCTTGAAGACAAATACCGGGTGCGTGATGGCCAGAACAAATGGTTATTGAAGCAGCTTTTATACCGAATGGTGCCACGTGCCTTATTGGATCGCCCTAAAAAGGGATTTTCGGTACCGATGGGAGAGTGGTTAAGAGGTCCCCTGAAAGATTGGGCCAATGATTTGCTTGATCCTTCCCGCCTGCGTAAGCAGGGTTTGCTTGATGATATTCAGGTGCACGAACGCTGGCAGCAGCATCAGGCACAACAGTTTGACTGGAGCCCTCATTTGTGGGGGGTCTTGATGTTACAGGCCTGGATGGATCATTACGATATACAGGGCTAATATTCTGCAGCAAGGTCGTAATACATAATAAATAGGTTGGGCACTATGAAAATCATGTTGCTGGTCAGTTCAATGAATGCAGGCGGCGCCGAGCGTGTTGCCGCTACGCTGGCAAGTGCCTGGGTTAAACAGGGGCATCAAGTGGTGCTTGTACCCTGTTTTTCAAAAGGGAGTGGTCATTCATTTTACCCTTTATCCCCGGAAGTCCAGGTGCGATGGCTGGCCGATGACCTGCCCAGGCAGAAGTGGTTGGGTCGAGTCAGTAAACCGTTTGTGCTCAGGAAGCGGATCAGGGTGGAACAGCCCGATGTGATTGTTTCTTTTCTGACCAACGTCAATGTGACGGCCCTGATGGCGACCCGGGGAATTGATATTCCCGTGATCGTTTGTGAAAGAACCCATCCGGTGATGAGCAGTAATAGTGGGGGCCTTCTGAAGGCAT
Organism: Advenella sp.; assembly: GCA_041656315.1. Lineage (GTDB taxonomy): Bacteria > Pseudomonadota > Gammaproteobacteria > Burkholderiales > Burkholderiaceae_B > Advenella. The sequence continues at coordinate 16,850 of JBBADT010000025.1, read as the reverse complement.
TGCGTAATAAACTGTACCCTCTGGCTGACGCCGTGATGATTCAGACTGCTGATGCCGCACAGGCGTTTACCCGGGTACTGCCTGGCCTGAAACATGTGGCGGTTATCCCGAATCCCTTGCCCGAGGGTATTGAACAGCTGACGACCTGCAACGGGCTTTGTACTGTAAGCGGTCGCAAGACATTGGTTGCCATGGGGCGCTTTGTGCCTGCCAAACAGTTTGATGTCCTGATCGATGTTTTTGCCTCGGTTAGCCATGATTATCCCGATTGGGATTTATGTATCTGGGGAGATGGGCCAGAGCGTGCAACCTTGATTGACAAGGTGAAAAAAATGGGTTGTAGCCAGCGTATTACCTTGCCGGGTAAAACGACTGAACCCTGGAAAGCGCTGTCACATGCCCATGCATTTGCAATGACGTCGCGGGTGGAAGGCTTTCCCAATGTCTTGCTTGAGGCAATGGCATTGGGCTTGCCCAGCATTAGTTTTGATTGTCCCAGTGGCCCGGCAGAGTTGACGCAACAGGGTACGGCGGGTTTGCTGGTCCGCCTGAATGACAGGCTTGAACTGGAAAAAGCAATCAGGCGTTTTTTCTCCGATGATGATTTTCGCTGCACTTTGGGCGCTCGTGGCAAACAATCGGTCTGGTCCAGATATAGGCTTGAAACGGTGTTGCTGCAGTGGGATGAGCTATTCAGGCAGGTGGGTGTTCCGGTTTCAGGCAAAATGGAATGAAGGCAAATAAAAAAATACGTGTCGTGCATCTGATTAGCGGTCTTGGGCAGGGCGGGGCCGAGTCGGTCCTGTTTCGTCTGGTCACCTGGCCAGACCCGGAAGTGGAGCATATTGTCGTGTCATTTGCCGATGCCGGCATTTATGGGCAGTCACTCATGGATGACGGGGTTGAGGTGAAAATGCTGGGCATGACACCGGGGCGATTGACCCCAGCAGACTTCTGGCGACTTAAAAAATGCCTGACCCGGCTTAACCCCGATGTGATCCAGACCTGGATGTACCATGCTGACCTGATTGGCGGGCTGGCTGCCCGCATGGCAGGGTTCCGGCATGTTGCCTGGGGCATTCGCAATTCCGGTGCCAATTTGGCCAAGAGCAGCCGTTCGGCTTACCTGTTTGCCCGGCTGGGCGGTTTTTTTTCACGTTGGCTGCCCCAGCGGATTGTTTGTTGTGCTGAAGATGCCCGTCATCGTCATGTTCAATGGGGATATGATCCTGAAAAAATGGTGGTTATTCAAAATGGCTACGATTTGTCCCGCTGGGTTAGGAGTGAGATGGCTCGTCATGCATTACGGTCCGAGTGGGGCCTTGGCGAGCAGACTCCGCTGATGGGGTTTGTGGCGCGCTGGAATCCGCTAAAAGATCATGTAACCCTAATTAAGGCTTTTGCCCAATGCCTTGAAAAACAGCCCGATTTGCGTTGTGTCCTGGTGGGTAAGGACATGGATGCCGGCAACCCGGTGTTAATGGCGCTGCTGACTGAATACGGGGTTAGGGAACAAACCATTTTGCTGGGTATGCGCAATGATGTGCCAAGTATCATGAGTGCCCTTGATTTGCATGTGCTGTCCAGTATTGCCGAGGGGTTTCCTAATGTGGTGGCTGAAGCCATGGCGTGTGGTGTGCCCAATGTGGTCACCAATGTGGGGGATGCCGCCCTGATTGTGGGGGATGAGGGCTGGGTAGTACCTCCTGCCGACCCCGTGAGATTGGCTGAAAAAATCATTCAGGCTTTGGATCATATTGAAAAAACCGGTAAAAATACCTTGGCCCGGCAGGTACGGGAACGGGTCATGAATGCGTTCAGTCTTGAAAAAATGGTGGCCGAATACCGGCAAACCTGGATGGACATGCTCAAGACAAACGGCAAGACAAAATAAAAGGATGAATATGCCCAGAAAAATACTGTTTGTAGTGAATAATCCGGCTTTTTTCCTGTCGCATCGTCTGGCTATAGCCCTGAGGGCAAAAGAAGAAGGTTATGAGGTGGCGATTGCCACCATGCCAGGACAGGCTGTGGCGCAAATTGTGGCGCACGGCCTGAAGCATTTTGTGATTCCCATGTCACGTAGTGGCATGAATCCGTTTTCAGAGCTAAGAACCCTTTATGCCCTTTACCGGTTATATCGCAACTATCGGCCAGATCTGGTGCATTTGGTAACGATCAAGCCAGTTTTGTATGGCGGCATTGCCGCCCGCCTGGCCAGGGTGAAAGCGGTGGTTTATGCCATATCCGGGCTGGGATTTCTTTTTACCCGCGAACGAAAAGGTATCGATTGGGTCAGGCAAATCACCCAGCTGCTCTACCGTTTGGCACTGGGGCATAAGCACAGCCGGGTGATTGTCCAGAATGACAATGACCGGCAGATTTTGCTGGATATGGGCGCGCTGCAAGAAGCGCAGGCAGTAAAAATCAGGGGTTCGGGGGTTGATGTGGCCGTCTTTGCCACACAGCCAGAGCCTCTCAAACCGGTCGTGGTAACCATGGCCGCCCGTTTGCTTAAAGACAAGGGGGTGATGGAGTTTGTTGAGGCGGCAGGAATCTCCGCCCGCCACGGCAGTGATATACGCTGGCAACTGGCCGGTACGCCCGATCCGGGCAATCCGGCTTCGGTTACCCAGGCTGAAGTGCAAAGCTGGGGGGCCGAGGTGAAGGTGCTGGGGGACGTCAAGGATATTGCCGGCCTGTATGCGCAGTCCCATATTGTGGTGCTGCCTTCTTATCGTGAAGGCTTGCCCAAATCGCTGGTAGAGGCGGCGGCCTGTGGCAGGGCGGTGGTCACTACCGATGTGCCGGGTTGCAGGGATGCCATAGAGATTGATCAAACGGGTTTGCTGGTGCCGGTTCGGGACGCACAAAAGTTGTATGAGGCAGTGGCCAGGCTGGCTGCCGATGACCAGCTCAGGTTAAGCATGGGCAATGCAGGACGTATCCTGGCTTTGGAGGAGTTTGATATTCGCAAGGTGGTTGACAGGCACCTTGCGGTTTATCAAGAGCTGCTTGACTGAAGTTGCAAGCTTTATTAATTTTTAATTTAAAACTAAATTAAATTTAAAATGGCAGTTTGGCGTCAGGGGCATGGGTGGCAAAAACTTGCCTGAACTCATCCTGAATCCGGGCCAGGGCAACGGGATTTTCGGCCTCAAAGCGCAGGACCACCACCGGTGTGGTATTGGAGGCCCGTGCCAGACCAAACCCGTCTTCGTACTCGGCGCGCACGCCGTCAATGGTATTGATCTCCCGTGCGGTAGTAAAACGGGCCTGTTCTTGCAGGGTTTTGATCAGGGCATGAGGCTGGCCTTCCTGCATTTCAAGTTTCAGTTCGGGGGTGGAAATATCCTGGGGAATGGCATTCAGGATATCGCTGGGATTGTCATGCCGTGACAGGATTTCCAGCAGGCGGGCACCGGTGTACAAGCCGTCATCAAAGCCGTACCAGCGCTCCTTGAAGAAAATATGTCCACTCATTTCACCGGCCAGTGGGGCGCCTGTTTCAGCCAGCTTGGCCTTGATTAAGGAGTGCCCGGTTTGCCACATCAGGGGTTTGCCACCAGCCCGGGCAATGCCTTCGGCTACGTGACGGCTGCATTTGACGTCATAAATAATGGTTTCACCGGGGCAACGCGCCAGCACATCACGGGCAAACAGGATGAGCTGGCGGTCGGGCCAGATAATGGTGCCGGTTTTGGTTACAACGCCAAGACGGTCGGCATCGCCGTCAAATGCCAGGCCAAGCTCACAATCACTGTTTTGAACGTGTTTGATCAGGTCTTCAAGGTTGTGCGGATCGGCCGGGTCGGGATGGTGGTTGGGGAAGCTGCCATCTACTTCGCAAAATAGTTCGTCTACTTCGCAACCCAGTTGCCGGAACAGGGCGGGGGCTACATTGCCACCCACGCCATTGCCGCAATCAATCGCGATTTTTAGGGGGCGGGCCAGCTTAACGTCACTGCAAATACGCTGGATATATTCAGGAATGATGTCCAGGTTTTCCCGGGAGCCTTTATTGCCGGCAAGCGGTATGGCTTCAAGCGCCTGCATTTCGTCACGCAATTGTACGACTTCGTTGCCATACAGGGCTTTACCGCCGATCATCATTTTAAAGCCGTTGTATTGGGGCGGGTTATGACTGCCGGTAATGGCCACCGCCGTGCCAATATTCCTGGAGTAAGCAACAAAATAAACCAGTGGCGTGGGCACCTGGCCCAGGTTAATGGTATTCACGCCTTCATCATTAATGCCTTGCTGCAGGGATTCGGACAAGGCCGGGCTGCTGGTGCGCCCGTCATAGCCGGTGACGATAGTGGTAATGTTTTGTTTTTTTGCCCTGGCAGCCAATGCCCGGCCAAGCAGATAGGCAAATTCGGGGTTAAGCTGTTCGGGTACGGTACCCCGGATATCATATGCCTTGAAGACACTTGCTGCTAATAATAACGCCACGGAAAAAATCCTTATAACTGGTGGAGAAGACTATTCGCCTTGAATCGTACGCGAAACTTAACGGTAGTACGCAATTTGGGTAGAATAATAGAACAAATTAATTACACGCATTATAAAACCGCCATTCATCAAAATGGCGGTTTTATGGCAGATAGAACTTATACAGGTTGGTTATATGAACGTTTTGGCAGTTTTACAGGAAATCGTTGGGGCAGAACACGTCCTTACCGGAGAGCAGGCTCAGGCTTATTTAACAGATTGGCGCGGCCGCTATACAGGCAAGGCGCAGGCAGTGGTGCGCCCGGGCTCGGCCGAAGAAATTGCCAAAATCATGAAAACCTGCCAGCAGTACGAGATTCCGGTTGTGCCACAAGGTGGCAATACGGGCCTGTGCGGCGGTGCCACGCCTAATAACAAAGGTGATGCCATTGTTGTTTTGTTAACCCGCTTGAACAAAGTCCTTGAAATTGACACTGACAACGACACCATCACGGTCCAGGCCGGTTGCATCCTGCAATCGGTACAGGAAGCGGCAGCCAACGCAGGGCGTTTGTTTCCGCTAAGCTTGGCCGCCGAAGGCAGTTGCACCATTGGCGGCAACCTGGCCACCAATGCCGGGGGTACTCAGGTCTTGCGTTATGGCAATACCCGTGATCTTGCCCTGGGCCTGCAGGTAGTGACGGCCGATGGTGAAGTCTGGGATGGCTTGCGCGGCTTGCGCAAAGATAATACCGGCTACGACTTGCGCAATTTATATATTGGCAGTGAAGGAACCCTGGGTATTATTACCGCAGCCACACTAAAGCTGTACCCGCAACCGGTGGCCAAATGTACCGCACTGCTGGCCCTGGATGACATTGAGGCATCGGTTAAAATGCTGTCACGTGCCCGTGCCGGGTTTGGTTCCTCATTAACCGGCTTCGAGTTGATGTCCAATTACTGCCTGCGTTCAGTGACCAACTTGTTTCCGCAGCAAAAAATGCCGTTTGAAGGCCCCAGCCTGGAATCCGCATGGTATGCCTTGCTTGAAATTTCCGACAGCGAAAGCGCAGAACATGCCCGTGAACGTTTTGAGCACGTGGTGGGTGAAGCTATTGAAGCCGGTGAAGTGCAGGATGCCGTCATTGCAGAATCCATCCAGCAAAGCAAGGATTTGTGGCATTTACGTGAAAGCATTCCTTTGGCTGAGGCTGAAATTGGCAAGGGCATCAAGCATGACGTTTCCATACCGGTATCAAAAATTGCCGAGTTTGTAGAAAAAACCAATGGTTTGTTGCAGAAATCATTCCCCGGTGTGCGCCATATCATTTTTGGTCACTTGGGTGATGGCAATCTGCACTACAACGTGGGAGCACCGCTTGGCGAGGAAGAAGGTTTTCTTTCCCGACAAAAAGAGGTCTACGAAGTGGTGCACAACAGTGTTCATGCCTTTAACGGTTCCATTAGTGCAGAGCACGGTGTTGGGCAATTGAAAAAAGATCTCTTGCCCAATTACAAATCTGCGGTGGAATTGTCTTTGATGCGCAAGATCAAGCGGGCGCTTGACCCCAACGGGCTTATGAATCCGGGCAAGGTTATCAATAGCGTTGACATTTAGGGCAGTAATACGTGGCACGCTGGCCCTGGATGATTTTCCGGATCGGGGTGCCACACCCTTTGCAGGGCAGGTCCTCTTTGTCATAAACAGCGGCATGAATTTCAAAATAGGCGCCCACCTCGCCGTTAGTGCCGGTATAGTCTTTAAGGGTGCTGCCGCCCGACTCAAGTGCTGCAGTCAGGGTTTCCAAAATGGCCTGGTGCAGGCGTTTGCAGCGTGATAGGGAAAGGGTTTGGGCCGCGGTTTGAGGGTTTATTCGTGCCCTGAATAAACTTTCCGAGGCATAAATATTGCCAACCCCCACCACAATCTCACCGCTTAGCAAGACGGTTTTGATGGCGTTTTTCTTGTCCTGCAAGGCCTTGTGCAGGTAAGTGGCTGTAAATTGCGGGTCAAAGGGCTCAATGCCCAGCCTGGCCAACAGTTGGTGGTTCAGAATATCGCCGTTTTCGGCCGGATGCCATAAAACCGCGCCAAAACGCCGAGGGTCGTTCAGGCGGAATTCGGCATTGTCAAAAACAAACTCGACATGATCGTGTTTAAGTAAAAACTCGCCGGGCGCAACACGGCGAATCGAGCCTGACATGCCCAGATGAATTATTAATACCCCATGTTCAAAGGCCAATAGCAAATATTTGCCGCGTCGTTCACAAGCCTGTAAAACATGGCCTTGCAGGATTTGATTCAGGTTTTCCGGTATAGGCCAGCGGAACTGGTGATGATGAATACGGATTTCGTTAAGTTGATGGCCGGTAATGACGCTGTCAAGACCGCGCCGGGTGGTTTCTACTTCAGGTAATTCTGGCATGTTGCTTAGGTGAAAAGTGTTGTTTTTTACGGTATTGGCAAGTGTTTAAACATTTACCAACAAGTGGTTTTACCTGAAATTGTACTTAAGAATGATAATATCAGTATTCCTGTATGAACTTTTTCCGGTATGGCCATTTTTCCATCTGTGACTGTTTTCAGAAAAATTCTTCTTGTCTCTGCGGTCTCGGTTTCTACCCTGTGGGGTACCCTTGCCTGTGCCCAGGGCCAAATGGCGCCAGTTATGCCCCGTTTGCATGCTGCCCTTGATTTCATTCCCGCCTATAAGCTTAAACCGGTCCAGTTGGTAGAGCACACCGACGCTGATGATATTTTCAGTTTGCTGGTGGTTGAGTTTGCCATTCAGGATGAGAAGTTCGAGCTGGCTGCTCAGGCTGCTTTTGATTTTGCCAAAGAAAAAAATGATGTGCCAATGGCCAAGAAGGCAATGCAATTGTATTTGGCCAGTTCTTCAAGCCAGAAAGCGGCAGATGCAGCAAGACTGTGGTACAAACTTGACCCGGACAATGAAGAGGCTTCGGCAACCGCATTGGCGCTGGCCGCTTCTAACGGTGAAACCGAAGGGCTGGTCAGTGCATTAAGGCTGCGGCTGCAACAGGCCAAGAATAAAGAACAGGCCATTTATCAAACCGCTTCAATTGTTGCCAGAATGAATGATAAAAAAATGGCACTTGACGTGTATGAAAAGGCAGTTGAAGGGTTGGTGGATGACCAGTCGACATCTTTCATGTTAATGGCTGATTTGGCCTATCAGGCCAAAGAGCTGGATAAAGCCTGGCAATCATCCCTGAAGGCCCTTGAGCTTGACGCGGCATCCGATGCTTCTGCCGAGCGTGTTCTGCAATATGGCCGGGAAAGCCATAAGCAAGAGGCCATGAAGATTGTCGGGAATTTCATTCAAACCAATGCAAACGCACGGCGGTTACGCCTGCTTTACATTAGCGAGATGGTTAATGACAAAGCGTTTGATGCCGCGATCCATGAGTTGAAGGAAATGGAAAAAACGTTTCCTGAAGACTTTGACTTGCTCTACATGGAAGCGCAGGTTTATTACCAGGCCAAAAAGCTGACCCAGGCCAAAAAATTGCTTAAGCAGTTTCTGGATGTCCAGATTCAGCGCCGTGAGGCCCTGCCTGATGCCGAAACCGATGCCCAGGGGCAGGCCGCTGATGCAAGGATCATGCTGGCTCAAATTTACGAAGAAGAACAAAACTATGGGGCAGCAATCAGTCAGCTGGAAAAAATTGATGATCCCGGTGCGCAGTTACAGATCAAAATGCAAATTGCTGTATTGCATGGAAAAAATGGTAACGAGGCCAAGGCAACCGCGTTGTTGAAATCGCTTCAGCCCGAAGAGGAAGAGGATGCCGTGCGCATTCGTCTGACACAGGCCCTGATTTATCGCAATGCCGGCAAGGCGGATCAGGCCATTCGTTATTTGAGGCAGGCAGACAAAGATATACCCAGGAACGCACTTATCAAGTATGAGTTGGCCATGATGTACGAGCAACAGGGAAGTTTTGAAGAAATGGAAACTTTGTTGCGCGAAGTGATTTCTCTGAAGCCGTCTTCGCCTGATGCTTATAATGCTTTGGGTTATGTCTTTGCCGACCGCAATATGCACCTTGATGAGGCCCAGTTGTTGCTGGACAGGGCGGTTGCGCTGGCGCCCGATAACCCGTTCATTCTGGATAGCATGGGGTGGTTGCAGTTTCGTCTGGGCAATCTTGAACTGGCGCTTGAATATCTTGAAAATGCCTTTGAACTGTCCGAACAGGCGGATATTGCTGCTCATCTTGGAGAGGTGCTTTGGGTCAAGGGTGACAAGGACAGGGCTCGCGATATTTTCATGAAAGGCCAGGAGCTGGAAAAGCAAAACAAAACGCTGGAGGCTACAATCAAGCGTTTGGGTATTTCTTTGCGAGATAAAAAATGAGGCCGTTCAAGCAGTTTTTCCGATATGTGGGGGCGTTAAGCTTAATAGGTTTGCTGGCCGCCTGTGCGCCGGCCCTGAAACAGCCAACCACTCAGGATGATGGTACTTACAGCCGGGCAGGGCGGTTTGCCCTGAATGTCTGGGATAAAACCATTGATCGTAATAAAGATGCCGTGCAAGGCGGGTTTTTATGGCTTGATACCCGGCAAAGACTTGAGCTTGATTTAAGAAATCCGTTGGGATCCACGCTTGCCAGGGTATCGGTAACGCCAGACAGTGCCACCCTGGTTCACGCTGACGGCTCCCTGGTAACCGCTGAAAACCCTGATGCCCTGGTGGCCGAGGTGTTGGGAGCGAGATTCCGGTTTCGGGTTTGCGTTACTGGCTCAAAGGCATTGTGGCACCGGCAAAGGTAGAGCAGGAACAACGCGATGCGCAGGGGCGTCTGGGGTCATTTACCCAGGCTGGCTGGAAAGTCACACTGTCTGATTATGACCATAAAGGTCCCAGGAAGCTGGGCATGGTGCGCAATGAAACCTTTCAGACCATTACGGTCAGATTGGTGATTAATGAATAATCAAGAATAATGAAATATCTGTATGATGTGCCGGCGCCAGCCAAACTGAACCTTTTTTTACATGTGACCGGTCGCCGTGAAGACGGTTACCATTTGCTGCAGACGGTTTTTGTGTTTATAGACCTGGCAGACCAGTTGCAGTTTGAATTGCGTAATGATGGCCTTATATGCCGGCAAACCAGTTTGCCTGGCATTGATCACGACAGTGACTTGATTGTGCGTGCCGCACGTGCTTTGCAAAAGGCAACAGGCACCGCCAAGGGTGCTACGATTCATGTGCAAAAAAACATTCCGGCCGGTGGTGGTCTTGGGGGCGGTTCCAGTGACGCGGCAAGTACCCTTGTTGCCCTTAACCGCTTATGGCAAACCGGACTAAGTCGTGGCGAATTACAGCAGCTGGCTTTACCGTTAGGGGCAGATGTTCCGGTGTTTGTGTTTGGTCAAAATACGTTTGCCGAAGGCATTGGTGAGGCATTTACCGCCTGCAGGGTACCCGGGCAGGCTTATCTGGTTTTTCAGCCGAAGCTGGGTATCCCAACCCCGGCCATTTTCACTGATTCTGCCCTATGTCGAAACACGCCGTTGGTAACGGTTCAGGACGTACAGCAAAGCCTGTCTTTGCCAATGCCCGAGGCCTCACTAATAAGCCAGCCTGCATTTTTTGGTCATAATGATCTAGAGGCAGTGGCTTGTCGCCAGCATCCCGGATTGCAGCAGTTGGTAGACTGGCTGGCGGCCAGGCAGGTAAAAGCACGCATGACCGGGTCGGGTGCCTGTTTTTTTGCGCCTTTCAGGTCTTATGAAGATGCCCTGCAGATCAAGCATGAGCTTGAAACCGCGTTACCCGCATTTAACCAAGGGGCACTTGTGCCTGTTGAGCGGATAATCGCTGCCCGAGGCTTGGCCCGGCATCCTTTGCATGACTGGGTGAAAAATTAAGACAAAGTCATGAAAAGTTATTGGAATTAAATTTTAATAAGGGTAAACCCTAGTCATAATTATAATTAATTTTAATTTAATCAATAAGATAAGAATTTTTTTACATTGTTTTCAAAGGGCTAAATTACACGTATTCATATTGTTTTCAGTTTTATTTATATGTTGGGTCGAAAATTAGAATACGACAAATAAAAACTTCTCTGGCAATCTACCGCAAAATTGACAGGAGTGTGATATGTCGGATTTTGATCTGATTGTAAAAGGCCATATCGTATTGGCCCATAGCGAAATTGAAAATGGTTATGTTGCCATTAAAAATGGGAAAGTGGCTAAAGTGGGCGCCTGTGTGCAAGGCATGCCTTCAGCCAAGGCCATCGAAGATCATACGGGATGTCTGGTGTTTCCAGCCGCGATTGATTCACAGGTGCATAGCCGCAGCCAGAAAGGACAGGAGGATTTCATCTGGTCAACCAGGGCTGCCGCCGCGGGGGGTGTTGGCACCATTGTTGATATGCCTTATGATGCGGGGCGCCTTATCTGCAATGCAGAGCGTTTCAATCTGAAAAAGCAGGAAGCCCAGGAGCAGGCCCGCGTAGACTTCGCCTTGTATGGCACGGTTCATCCCGATGAAGGTACGGACAAGATTTGTGAAATTGTAGAGGCCGGTGCAATTGGGTTTAAATTCTCTACGTTTGGGACTGATCCCGAGCGTTTCCCCCGGATTCCTGCTTTTACCATGCATGATTGCTTTCAGGAAATCCAGCGGTTTGGCCTGGTTGCCGGTGTTCATAATGAAGACGATGAGGTCGTCAAGCATTTAATCGAAAAAACCAAAGCATCTGGCCAGAGCAACTATCTGGCACATACGGCCAGCCGTCCGGTTTATTCTGAAAATCTGGCTGTGTTACAAGTGTATGAGTTGGGTGCCGCTACCGGTTGTCGTGCGCATGTGGTGCATTGTTCAAATGGCCGTGGCTATGAAATTTGCGCCTCATACCAAAAACAGGGTTTTCAGTCCACGATTGAAGCCTGTCTGCATTATATGGTGCTGACCGAAGAGGATGATGTCAAGAACCTGGTTGGCAGGGCCAAAGTCAACCCGCCCATTCGTGGCCGTAAAGAACGTGAAGCATTGTGGCATCACCTTGCCGCCGGCAATTTAACCGTTGTCTCTACAGATCATGTCAGCTGGTCACTGGACCGCAAAAACAGCGCCAATATGTTTGAAAATGCATCGGGTGCAACCGGCCTTGAGCTGTTATTGCCCCTGATGGTTTCCGAGGCAAGCCGTCGCGGTATTTCCTTAAGCAAAATCGCTCAGGTGCTTACTTACAATGTAGCTCGCCTGTTTAGTATAGATGATACAAAAGGCGCTCTGGAATTGGGCAAGGATGCCGATCTGGCCATTCTGAAACCGGAACCTTATGTTTATAACGCCAAAGCCAGTGGAAATAATTTTTCTGACTGGAGTCCTTATGACGGCCGTCAAATTGACTTCAAGGTCGTTAAGACCATGGTGCGTGGTAACTGGGTTTTTGATGGGCAAAGTGTGTTGGCTGAACCGGGTTCGGGCAAGTTCGTGCGCCCGTGTTTGCTGGGTCAGGGGGGCTGAAATGAAGGCAAATGAAAGTCGTTATTGGGATATGTTGATGGAGCTCGGTACCATCACAGACCCTGGCCAGCCTTATACCCGTCGCTCATTCAGTGAGCGCTTTCTTGAGGGCCGGCAGTGGCTGACAGAAAAAATGCAGGCGCTGGGCTTGCGTGTCCATATTGACGCGGCTGGCAATTTGATTGGCCGCCGGGAAGGAACGGATCCAACCCTGGGAACCATTGCTATTGGTTCGCACAGCGATACCGTACCCGGAGGCGGTCGTTTTGATGGCGTCGCGGGTGTTGTTGCCGGTCTTGAGTGCGTGGCGTCCTGGAATGAACGCAATATCCAGTTGCGTCACCCTGTTGAAATTATTGATTTTCTGGCTGAAGAACCCAGTGAGTGGGGTAACTCCTGTACGGGAAGCCGTGGTATTTCAGGGTTTCTGGATGACGGGCTGTTGAATATGCCTCATCCAAAAACCGGAGAAACACTGGCACAGGCCATCAAGCGTATTGGTGGTGATCCTGATAATTTGTCCGTTCGTAAAGATATCGCCGCCTGTTTTGAAATTCATATCGAGCAGGGCAGTGTTCTTGAGCATGAGTCCCTGGATATTGGTGTGGTGAATGCCATTGTGGGGATTGTCAGGGTAAAACTGGTCTTCAAGGGACAGTCTGCCCATGCGGGCACGACGCCCATGCATATTCGCCGGGATGCACTGGCCGCTGCTGCTCAAACGGCTTGTGAAATACGTCGTCAAGTGCAGCGTATGGCTGAAGATGGCAGCGGGCACTATGTTGTGGCAACTTGCGGGCAATTCAATGTTCGGCCAAATGCAAGTAACGTGGTACCGGGTCTTGCCGAAATCACGATTGAAATGCGTTCCGATCATCGTCCCTGCATGGACACCATGTATGCGCTTTTGCATGAAATTGCCGGGCAGGCTGCCCGTGACATGCGTGTTGAGCTGGTGCAATTTGAAACCTTGACCGATACCCATCCTGTCTTGTGTGATGCCGCATTGATGGCGCATATTGAAGGGGCGACAAAGTCTTTGGGCTTGCCTTACCGGATCATGCCCAGCGGTGCCGGTCATGATGCCGCTTTCATGACATATGTGGCGCCTTCGGCGATGATTTTTGTTCCCAGCAAAGAGGGTAAAAGCCATTGCGCAGAAGAATGGACCTCGGAAAAAGAAATGGCCCAAGGGGTAAGTGTGCTTATTGAGGCAGTAGAGCGGTTTGACGCTAACCATTTGGCACAAATCAATGGTTCATTAAATTATTGATTCATTAATATAAACAATTAAACAGATTGTCCTTTTTGTCTAAAAAGGACACTTTATCTGTGCGATATGCATTAGGTTCAGGGAGAACTTTAGATGAATGCAAACGTAAAAAATCAGGGTTTGGAAACCACCCTTGACTTTTCGGATAACGCCGTTAAGGTTAAAAAAAACAGTAAGGCTGGGAGGGCAGTAGCCGCTGCTTCAATCGGTAACGCGCTGGAATGGTATGACTTCAGTGTATTTGCTTTCTTTGCCAGTTATATTGGGCATAGTTTCTTTGTGGAAGGTGATGAGGTTTCCGCCTTGTTAAAAACTTTCCTGCTGTTTGCAGTTGGTTTTATTGCCCGCCCCATTGGTGCACTCTTTTTGGGTTCGTATGGTGACCGGGTGGGGCGTAAAGCAGCCCTGACCTTAACTATTGGCATTATGGCGGCCGGTACGTTTATTATTGCCGTAGCGCCACCCGTCTGGGTTATTGGTGTGGGCGCGCCCATCCTCCTATTGATTGGACGTTTGTTGCAGGGCTTTTCTGCCGGTGGTGAAATTGGTGGTGCAACCGCTTTTCTGGTTGAAAGCGCCCCGCCAGAGAAAAAAGCCAGCTATGCGGCATGGTTGCAGGCGAGTATGGGCATTTCCAATATTCTGGCAGCGTTTGTCGGAATGATGATCACGACTTTTTTTACTGATGATCAAATAACCGGATGGGCGTGGCGATTGCCATTCCTGGTTGGTTTGTTGATTATTCCTGTTGGTTATTATATTCGATATACCCTTGATGAAACTGCCGAGTTCGAGGCTGAAAAGAAGAGCATGGACTTGACGAAAAAGCAGCCGCTTTTTGATGTTATCAAGTTGTATCCTCAGCACATGATTGTAGGTATTCTGTTCTCTATTTTGTGGACCGTCTGTGTTTATGTGCTGGTTATTTATATGCCAACTTATTATGCAGCAGCCAATATCGGCTTGGGGTTTTCGCGGAATGATGCCTTTACCGCTTCCCTGATTGGCAATATCTTCATGATTATCGGATGTCTTTTCTCAGGAAAAATGGCAGATCGTTTTGGTGCGCCAACCGTACTTAAACTCAGTTGCCTTGTTCTTGCGGTAGTTTCATATCCATTGTTGACATGGCTTCATGGCAGCCCTGAGTTTGGCAATCTGGTTGTGGTGCATATTATTCTGTGTTTTTCTGTGGCGCTGTTTTCAGGCGTGGCACCTTCTGCCCTGGCAGGGTTGTTTCCAACACAGGTGCGTTCTTCAGGAATGGCGGTTTCTTATAATATTGCGGCTATTTTCTTTGCCGGCTTCACCCCGGCGTTAATGACCTGGGCAACCACGATTGATATCATGGCGCCAAGTTATTACATGGCAGTTGCTGCCTTCATTGGTTATCTGGCAACGGTCTGGATGTACAAACTGGTTAAATAGTCCATAATCACGCTCATGGGCGTAAAAAACATTCGCTTCCTGCGAGGCGTTGATTTTCGGGCTATGACGCAGTTCTGCCATTTGTGCCAAACCCAACAGTTGGCCAAATCGGCAGAGCAGCTTCAGATTGCCCGTTCCGGCTTAAGTGAAACCGTCCGCTTCCTTGAACATCAATTCAAGCTTAAGTTATTCAGGCGGGCGAATAAAAAATTCCTGCCAACCGAAACGGCCTTGGTGTTAAGTAACGGATTTCAACAACTGGGCCTGCTTGAGTCTTTTGCCAGACGCAATGCCAATACGGCTCACCATGAGTTGTCATGGTTAAAAATAAGATTCCCTGTTCATTTCTATTGTGGTCATTTAAGTGGGGCATTTTTTCAATCTCTTTACCAGTGTGCTGAAAAATTTCCCAAAACCTTATTCTGGCCCGAGTTTATCAATAGCTATTTTGAAGGTGGGTTGACGACAGAGGGGTGGGAGCCTGAGTGGTATAAAATATCCCAATCCGATATTGTTATTAGCGGGCAGTCGGGTCATCTTCTCCGTAACGGTTTTCAGCAAACGGGGAGATGGATCATCTTGCATGCACAAGGTGTGTCGTTGGGCCAGGCCTCTGGTGTGCAGGAAATTCGTCAGCATAAATTGATATTACCCAGAATGCCTTGGTCTATACTGCAGCAGGCCACCAATATTTGTGCCGAGAATGACTTTTCATTCGGATATGATGAAAAGGATTATATTCAACTCTTGTCTGCACCGCCGGGTAATCATAAAGTCGTCTTGCTCAATGAGATTTTTCTGGATCCAATGTTTGACAGCCATTGGAAAATAACCCCTTTGTCGTGTGAGGAAAGGGCGGTTATGCAGATTGTTCATTATGATGAACATCCTGTTTTGCGCTATTTTGAGCAGGTTTTTAGTCAGAACCTTAATCGGGTTGAAGGGGATAGGCATGATTTTCAACCCGGCACAAGCCTAAGGCAATGGCATTATTTTGACCGGGTGCTGGCAACCGGCTCAATGAGGCAGGCGGCCCATGAGTTATTTCTGGCTCAACCCGCGGTCAGTACGCAAATCCGTAACTTTGAACAAGCGCTGAATACCGTTGCAATAAATCGTAAAAAAGGCAGTCGTACAATGGATGTAACGTCAAGCGGACTGTTTTTGGCAGATATGGCAAAGGGCATGCAAGAGACGCTTGATCACCTGGAAACTTATGTTTCCAGCCAGCAGTTACAGCAGTATAAACATTTGACGTTGGGTGTCTTGCCGAGTGTGGATGTGCATAGCAAGCTCAGTGAGCTAATTGTGAATCAGGTCGCGAAGTGGCAACAATACTATCCTGATGTCCGACTGGAAATTGTCGAAGACAAGCAAAATGTGCTGACTGCCTTGTTGCGCAGCCAGCATATTCATTTGGCTTTTATAGAAACAAAAGTGCCTTGGCTTATCCAGGATTCGGTATCGGTTCCCGAGGAAATGGGCGTTGTTATCTCCCCCGTTTTATTGCAGGCCATTGATGCGGGTAAAAAAAAGAAGTTGGGTTGGCCTGATATCAAGCATTATCCCCTGGTGTTGCCAAGGCGCGGGTCTGGTCTGCGAACGTTGATAGATCAGCATTGCTTTGAGCAGGGAATTGTATTGCGGGCCGAGGTTGAGTCGGACAGCCTGAATATTAATCAACGCTGGATTGTAGAGGGCAAATACGCCACAATCCTGCCGCAATCGGCTGCTGATAGCTTGATTCAGGCAGGGCAGGCGGTGTTTTTGCCTTTGCACCCTTCACTTAAGCGTATTTTACGCTTGTCGTACCTGAAGAACCGTCCGTTAAATGAGGTGGAAAAGAACCTGATTGATTTTTTACGTTTTCGAATCGAGGCATATTCGGATTTGCATTAAATTTCCAATGAAAAAACAATATCAAACAGGCGGGAAAAAAATTTTTGTCGTGCATTTGATACAAAAACAACAAATTCATTAAAAAAGTTGTGAAAGGGGTTCACAAGTTAAGAAAAACAGATATAATTTCATCTTTCAGTTAACAAGCAATCTTTCACAAGCTTTCTTAGTTAACAGTACATGAAATTTTGGGGCGTCGCCAAGCTGGTTAAGGCACTGGATTTTGATTCCAGCATGCGAAGGTTCGAATCCTTCCGCCCCAGCCAAAATCTCGTTAAGTACATCATCGGAGCCGTCGGGCCTGGC
>JBBADT010000024.1:0-38536 GCA_041656315.1 Advenella sp. | reverse complement strand
TTGTAATAAACGTAGCCAAAATAGGAAGTTAGTTTCTACTTAAGAAAACATTCTGGCTGCCGAAACATTATATTAAAGGAAATTCTATATGAAAGGGCGTTCTCTATTTCGCGTAGCTGCGCTGGCCATGAGTCTCGGACTTGGCTTTATGGCCATGACATCTCCTGCCAAAGCAGAAACCAAATATCCTGAGCATGCGGCAAAAATTGTTGTGGGCTTTAGTCCTGGCGGTACCACCGACGTACTGGCCCGTATCGTGGCTAAAGGCCTAAGTGATGAGTTGGGTGAATCTTTTGTTGTGGAAAACAAAGCCGGTGCTGGCAGCAATATTGCCACTGACCTGGTTGCCCGCGCCAAGCCCGACGGCTATACATTGCTAATGATGGCAATTACCACCACCATTAACCAAACACTGTATAACAATATCAAGTTTAATGTAGAAAAAGATTTTGCGCCTGTTGCCTTGGTCGCCAAGGTTCCTAACGTACTGGTTGCCAACAAAAACATGCCCTATAATTCGGTGAAAGAGTTGGTCGATCATGCAAAGGCCAAGCCTGAAGACGTGATTTACGGTTCTTCCGGCTCAGGCACTTCAATGCACTTGTCTGGTGAGCTGTTCAAGCAGCAGGCAGGTATCGAGATGCTGCACATTCCCTATGGTGGTAGTGGTCCAGCCATGACTGCTCTTTTGGGCGGTCAGGTTCATGTCATGTTCGACAACATGCCTTCTTCCGCTCCGCATATCAAAGCAGGTTCGCTGAAGCCATTTGCTATTACTTCCGCAAATCGCTCTCCTGCTTTCCCTGATGTACCAACCCTTCAGGAATTGGGTTACCCCAATTTCACGGTTGACTCCTGGTTTGGAATTGTTGCACCTGCCGGTACACCCAAGGAAATTGTGGACAAGCTAAACGTTACTATTGAAAAAATCCTGTCCAAGCCAGAAGTGGTTGAACAGCTGGATGGTTTGGGTGCTGTTACTGAAAAAAATACACCTGAACAATTTGGTGCGTTTATTTCAGCCGAAACCAAAAGCTGGGGTGACGTTATCCGCAAAGGCGGCATTAGCGTAGATTAATTCTGTCGTCAGTGTGGCTTGTTTGCCTGATATCATTCGTGTTTTTCAGGCAGGCAGGCAAGCTATCTACAGCCTGTCTTTTCAAGACATGAAAAAAGCTAATAGAGTTTTATCTATTAGCTTTTTTTATTACTTCTCAATCCAGGGCACTTTCCCTCTTGCGGGGATAATACATGGGGGTTCAACAAAAGCAGGGAATGCTTTGGGTACTGGGTTAAATTACCAGCTGAAACCACCTGTGTTGTGATCTTTACGATCAGCCTGGTCAATTGCTTTTTCGGTGTCTTTAAACATTTCAACGAACACGCCAACAGCCGTCGCAATTGAAGAAATTACAGCTTTAGACATTTTTACCAGATTAACAGGGCGTTCTTCACTGATCGCCTGTGAAATAAGTTCGCGCTCAAGGTTGTCGCTAAGTGTGATATTGGAATTCATTGCGGTTTTCATGTGTTATCTCTCTTGAATTGAGTGTTAAGTAAGTAATATCCATTATAGGGTTTTCCCTATATCATTGCAAGTAGAGTGGCCGGGTTTTTGAATAATTTATTGAAAATTAAGGATTTTTTTCAATAAAGCCACAATCGGTAGATGCGCAATACTGTGGAAAATAGCAATTGTTACCAAGTGTTATTGATTGTTATGATGAGGTCCGTCATGAATCGTAATACTGGAGACAAAAATGCGAGAATGTCTGGATTGTGGTGTTCTGATGGTGCCTGCTTTTGAGAAAAGAATACAGGCGTATATTGATAAGGCAAATGTAAATACCCGAAAACTAAACCTCTATCCCGTCAGCTTGATGGAAGACGGTTGTCCGTCTAATATTTCTTCTTTGCCAATGCAATGTCAGGACGCTTATCCAGATCTCTCGGTGTTGACCAACCTGTCACAAAGGTTGCAGCGCTTTGATGTGATTTTGCTCCCGGTTTCCCGGGATTCACTGGTATGGACCAGAATGCTGCTGCAACAAACACCGCTTTCCCTGTTGCGCCCGGTGATTGCGTTAACGAAGGAAATACATCCTGTGGCCATGTATGATCTGGTTTGTCTTGGGGTGGCTGATTTTGCTTTTGCACCCGATAACATCGACGAATTAAGGATTCGCCTGCTCATGCTTTTGCGGCACGAACAGGAAAGGCAATTGTTTGATGGCTCAACAACGCCAGTGTTGCAGGACAATGCCCGTGAAGCGCCCAGAGTCCCCCGGTCTGTTACACCTGTTTTAGAAACCGACGCCTGTTGCAGGGAGCTTGTCAATCAGGCTCATTCCTACAAAGAGGCCAAGTCCAGGCTGGTTGCTCAATTTGAAAAGGCTTATATTACGAATGCCCTGTTCAAATGCGGTGGCAATATTGCCATGGCGGCCAGGGTCTCCAACAAGCACCGAAGGGCATTTTGGGCATTAATGCAGAAGCACGGGATCAGGGCCGAGCAATTCAAAGATATGCTCTAGTTCGCCACTGCCGCCCTGTAAGTGCCTGAATCAGTTAAAATCTTGGATTCATCATTAAAAGGGATTGCTGTGGTTGCCGCTACATTACAAAACGATACTTTCCTTCGCGCCTTGCAGCGTCAGCCGGTTTCTTATACACCGGTCTGGCTCATGAGGCAGGCAGGCCGTTACCTGGCCGAATACAAACAAACCAGAAGTACCGCCGGCTCTTTTCTGGGGCTTGCCAAAAATCCGGATTTTGCGACAGAGGTTACCATTCAGCCCCTGGACCGCTTTCCGCTAGATGCGGCTATTCTGTTTTCAGATATCCTGATGATTCCCGATGCAATGGGGCTGGGGCTTGATTTCGTTAACGGAGAAGGTCCACGTTTTGCGCGTCCCTTGCGCACGGAAGATGATGTCAACAAGCTGGCCGTTCCGGACATGAACGAATTGCGTTATGTGTTTGATGCGGTTTCCCAAATCAGAGGCAGCCTTAATGGCCGCGCTCCACTTATCGGGTTTGCGGGCAGTCCCTGGACGGTTGGCTGTTATATGGTGGAAGGCCAAAGCTCTGCCGATTACCGCACCATCAAAACCATGTTGTATACGCAACCGGAATTGCTGCACAAAATTCTGGATATTACCGCTCAAACCACCACCCAGTACCTGAACGAACAAATCAAGGCGGGTGCCCAGGCCGTGATGATTTTTGACAGCTGGGGCGGTGCCCTGGCCGATGGCCTGTACCAGCAGTTCTCTCTTGCTTACATGAAGCAGGTGTGCAATGGCTTGTTGCGCGAATACAATGGCCAGAAAATCCCGGTTATTGTTTTTACCAAAGGTGGTGGCTTGTGGCTTGAAGATATTGTGACCACTGGCTGCGATGCGATTGGCCTGGACTGGACGGTTAATCTTGGCAAGGCCCGTGCCCGGGTTAACGATGCCGTAGCCTTGCAAGGCAATCTTGACCCAATGAGCCTGTTTGGTTCCGAAGCATCGGTGCGTCAGGAAGTGCGTCGGGTGATTGATGATTTTGGTCCGGTTGGAAAGGGTGGTCATGTCTTCAATCTGGGGCATGGTATTTCCCAGTTTACCAATCCGGAAAGGGTGGCTGCCCTGGTGGATGAAGTACATACCTATAGTCGGAAAATGCACGGTTAATTGAAGTTGTGCACAGTTTTAATAAAGGGTAATATTTGCCCTTTATTAAAACAAAATATAGAAATCCAAATTAAGTTGTTGATTTTTATAAGAAAAACGGGATTTTTGCAGGCCTCTTTCGAAGAATTTATATTGACTGTCATCTTTTCAACAAAATATCAATATACTTTTCCCCAAAGTTATCCACAGCCTGGGGGCGGGTAACCAGTACCAATCTTAGCGCCTATCGCCGGTGCTGAAACTATCCCCATCATTAGTCAGGCAATTTTCAGGAAGCAGGGTTTGAAACATAATCAATGGATTCGTGTTGCTTTGGATGTTCCTTTGGCAGGCCCATTCGATTATCGTGTGCCTGAATCCCTTCAGGCCATCAAGGGGCAACGGGTGCTGGTACCTTTCGGCAGGCGGGAGCTGGTTGGCATAGTGCTGGAAACCATAGAAAGTCCTTCTTACCCCGAAGACCAGGTCAAAGACATCTTGATGGTGTTTGATGATTTATCCCCATTGCCGCAGGATTGGCTGGATTTTGGTTTGTTTGCCGCCTCGTATTATCATCGTCCGGTGGGTGAGGTCCTGTTGCCAGCCATGCCGTCGGCTCTTAGAAAACCCGGTTCTTATACCGGCAAGTTGTCCAAGGGAGGACCAGTTGCCCGGCTTGATCGTAAAAAGAAAACAGCCCTGGCACCCGAGCCACCCGAAGACCGGATGCATGTGCTTAATTCCGGTCAGCAGCAAGCCGTGGATGCCGTGCAGGCGCTTAAGGGTTTCAAAACCGTCCTGCTGCATGGCGTTACCGGCAGCGGTAAAACCGAAGTCTACCTGCACTTGGCGCTGGATGTCCTGACTAAAGGTAAACAGGTGTTGTTTCTGGTGCCTGAAATCAACCTTACCCCGCAATTTGAACAGGCTTTGCTGGCCCGCTTCCAGCAGGTGGTTGGCCTGGATGGCATAGCGGTATTGCATAGCGGGTTGGCAGAGGGCGAGCGCCTGAAAGCCTGGGTCGCCATACAGCGCGGGCAGGCCAGGATTGTGCTGGGAACCCGGATGGCCATCTTTGTGCCCTTGCAGCAGGCCGGCCTGATTATTGTGGATGAAGAGCATGACGCTTCTTACAAGCAACAAGAGGGTTTGCGATATTCGGCACGGGATCTGGCCATATGGCGTGCGCATCAGCTGGACATTCCCGTGGTACTGGGTTCGGCCACGCCGTCACTGGAAAGCTGGCAGCATGCCAATGTTGGCAGGTATCTTAAATTAACCCTGGCAACGCGCGCCAAAACCACTTATATGCCCGCCATTAAACTGGTTGACACCAAACAGATCAAGCTTGAGCAGGGGTTTGCACCAGTGGTCTTGCACTCCATCCGCGAACGGCTGGAACGGGGTGAACAATCCTTGGTGTTCCTTAACCGGCGTGGTTATGCTCCTGTCATTCATTGCGCCTCATGCAGCTGGATGAGTCAATGTCCGCGCTGTTCGGTTTATACGGTGATGCACCGCATGTCCGGGCATGGCAATGTCTTGCAATGTCATCATTGCGGTTATTACGGCAGGGTGCCGGTCAAATGCCCAGATTGTGGCAATCAGGATCTGGAGATGCTGGGCAGGGGCACCCAACGGGTTGAAGAGTACCTGCAGGCGGCCTTCCCGGAAGCCTGTGTAGAGCGGATTGATGCCGACAGCACCCGTTTGAAGGGGAGTGCCCGCCAATTGTTTGACCGGGTGCACTCTGGGGAAATTGATATCCTGGTTGGCACGCAAATGGTGGCAAAGGGGCATGATTTTCGCAAGCTTGGCCTGGTGTGTGTGCTGAATGCCGATGCCATGCTGTTTTCTTCCGATTTCAGGGCCCCTGAAAAACTTTTTGCCCAGCTTGCCCAGGTTTCTGGCAGGGCAGGCAGGCATGTGGCGGGCGGTGAAGTACTGATTCAAACCGCTTATCCTGAACAGGCGGTTTATCAGGCCCTGATACGGCATGACTATGATACTTTTGCCAATGCCAGCCTTGAAGAGCGTAAAATCACCCATCTGCCCCCTTTTTCTCACCAGGTGCTTATTAGCGCCCAGGCCAAAACCGTGAATCAAGCCATGCAGTTTTTACTTGAGGCCAGGCAGTTGCTGACATCGCAACCACAATTGGCCGGTTTTCAGGCCGCTATCAATATGTATGATCCCGTACCCTTGCGGATTGTGCGGGTGGCGCATGTAGAAAGGGCACAGTTGTTGGTGGAGTCGGCATCACGACCTGTATTGCAGGCATTTCTTGGGCATTGGCTGCCATTGGTGCAGGAAATTGGCAAGCGTCATCGTATTCGTTACTTTACCGAAGTGGATCCTCTTGAAATATGAGCACAACAAATCTTGATGGCCTGAATGCCTCCCAGCGCGAGGCTGTTTTGTACCTGGACGGACCCTGTCTGGTATTGGCGGGTGCTGGAAGTGGCAAAACAAGTGTGATTACCCAAAAAATTGCCTACCTGATCAATACCTGCGGTTACGATGCCAAAGGCGTTGTGGCGCTGACGTTTACCAACAAGGCTGCCAAAGAAATGGCCGAGAGGATTAAAACGCTGATTGACCGCAAACTGATGAAAGGGTTGATTATCAGTACCTTTCATTCGCTGGGTGTCCGGTTCTTGCGGGAAGAGGCCGCGCACGCTGGCCTGAAACCGCAGTTTTCAATTCTGGATGCCAATGATACTTACGGGATTGTGCAGGAAATGCTGTCCACGACTGACAAGGGTCGTATTCGCATGGTACAGCAAAAAATTTCGCTCTGGAAAAATGACCTGGTCACCCCGGATATGGCCGAAAGAGTTGCGCAAACCCCCGATGAGGTGGATGCCGCGCTGGTGTATCGCAGTTATGATGCTACCCTCAAGGCATACCAGTCGGTGGATTTTGATGACCTGGTGCGCTTGCCCGCCCTGCTGATGATGCAAAATGCCGAGGTGCGCGAGCGTTGGCAAAAGCGCATCAAATACCTGCTGGTGGATGAATACCAGGATACCAATGTTTGCCAATATGAGTGGGTGAAGCAATTAACCGGCTTCCGGAATATGTTTACCGCCGTGGGCGACGATGATCAGGCCATTTATGCCTGGCGTGGTGCGACCATCGAGAACCTGGCCAAGCTGACCAAAGACTATAAAAATCTGAAACTGATCAAGCTGGAACAAAACTATCGCTCGGTGGAAACGGTGTTGAACGCGGCTAACCAGGTTATTTCAAAAAACCCCAACCTGTTTGGTAAAAAACTCTGGTCCAATTTGGGCAGGGGGGAGCCAATTCAGGTTATTTCAATGGATAACGAAGAGGCGGAAGCCGAGTCTGTGGGGATGCGTATCTCGGCTTCCCGCTTTGAACGCAATGCCCAGTGGAAGGATTATGCGGTTCTTTACCGGGGCAATCACCAGGCGCGAATTATCGAGCAGACATTCAGGCAGTTGCGTATCCCCTATACCATTTCGGGTGGGCAAAGTTTTTTTGACAAGGCCGAGGTGCGTGATGTGCTGTCTTATTTGCGCCTGATTGCCAATGATGAAGATGACCCTGCCTTTATTCGGGCGGTTACCACGCCCAGGCGGGGGGTTGGGCAGGCTACCCTGACTGCATTGGGTGAGCATGCGGCAGAAAAGAAATGTTCGCTTTTTGAGGCGGTTTTTGATGAGGAACTGGATACTAAAATTGCCAGCCGGCAGCTTGAACCCATGCGGGTGTTTGCCAAATTCATCCAGACGATCCAGTGGCGAGCCAGTAAAGGCAAGGCAGATCCGGTCCGGGCTGTGCAACCCGCATCGGCCGATGTGTTGCTGGATGATCTTCTTAAATACATGAATTATGAGCACTACTTGTATGAAACCCAGGAAGAACGCGCGGCGGAAAACCGTTGGTTGAATGTGCTGGAACTGGTGGACTGGCTTAAGCGCAAGGCGCAGGAGGACGGTCTTGACCTGATGCAGTTGGTGCAGCATATTGCCCTTATTACCATGCTTGAGCGCAGCGAGGAAGAAGAGGAACCCGATGCCGTCAAGCTAACTACGATTCACGCTTCCAAGGGGTTGGAGTATCCTTATGTGCACATGGTGGGCGTGGAAGAGGGCCTGTTGCCCCATATGGGCAAGGATGATGAATATGGCGATGCCAATAAAGACGCCGAGGCGTTGGATGTGCGTATTCAGGAAGAGCGCAGGTTAATGTATGTTGGCATTACGCGTGCACAGTTCCACTTGACCCTGACCTGGTGTAAAAAACGTCGCCGGGCGCGTGAAGACCTGATTCGTGAACCTTCGCGTTTTATCAGCGAAATGGGGCTGGAAAGTGGCCGGCAACTGGTGCAGGATCCATACCAGGGTATGAGTCCCAAGGAAAGGCTGGTCAAGTTAAAGGAGATGCTGCAGAAAAAAACTGCCAGCACACAGGACTAAGCGGTATTCGCAACCCGTGTTAGCATTCTTGGACATTGATTTTTCTTGGATTTATGGCAGCAAAAATCAATCATTTAGGTTCATTGAAAAATGAATCGCGAGAAACCAAAAGGGATTTAAGGTGTTCTTGACTTTTATGGCCAATATTGTCGAAAAGTAAAGATTCGGCAATTTCACTGCCAAAAATGGTTTTTACGGCATTAAATAATACCTTGAACATTATATTTCCTCCTTGATAATGCTCAGCGGCTTCAATTCAGGTAAGCCATGAAAGTTGGTCTCTATTATTCATTTTTTTTATGACAGTATTGTCTCTTGATTATGTTTATGGCTTGTGGATGCTTTTGCCCTGTGTGATGCGTTCAGGGCGGGCAATAAAAAGCCTTCGGCTACACACCGAAGGCTTTTGTGCAGTGGAAAGCTGCCTGGGCAGTTGGTTACTGTGCTGCGGGTGCTTCGGGTTCGGTTAAAGAACCGCCTGATTTGTTCACCATGTATACAACCGCACGTTTTACTTCAATATCATCCAGGGAAGTATCGCCACCTTTGGCAGGCATGGCGTTGAATCCTTCCAGTGAATGCTTGAAGAGGGTATCTTCACCATTTGCTATGCGTGGTGCCCAAGCCGCGCTGTCACCCATTTTGGGTGCGCCGGCCACACCGGCGTCATGACAGGCCATGCAAAGCTTGTTGTACAGGGCTTCACCGGTCAGCAACTGTTTAGGACCGGTCTCTTCTGCTTCGGCTACGATGGTAACGTTATACAAAGCTACTGGCGCAATGCGGGCTGCAATGGCTTCGTGAGACATGGCATCTGAGCCGTAACCAATCCTGGGGGTTGTGTCTACCAGCCTTACCAGCAGGATGATCGCGATGACAGGCACCAGGAATGACAATCCCACGACAGCAATAAGCTGCTTGGGTGATTTGATGGGACTTGTGTGTTCTTCGTTGTGTACTGTTTGTTCGCTCATGGATAAAATCCTAAGGTTTTTTGTTTGCGCAAATACGGGTTTGTAATGAAAACCGGTCATTTAGTTTGGTTAATCACATTATACTTACTAATGAACGCGGTTGATTATAGTGATGAATTATAGCGACACTCTCTGAATTTTGTATGAATTCTAGTGATATACCCCCTTAAAATGCCATTTTTAAGTGTTTTTTATGCGCAAGAGCCTGTTTTTTTTATAAGCTGTCTGATCTTTTAAACAGAAATTTTGTTAAATAGTAGCGGTCATTAATATTAATAAGGTACAATCGTTGGTTCTGTCAGTCTCCGTAGTTCAATGGATAGAATGAGAGTTTCCGAAGCTCTTGATACAGGTTCGATTCCTGTCGGAGACGCCAATCGAATTTAAGTTGTTTAGTAGCGAATTGAAAGCCCCTGGTTTCTATATGAAAGCGGGGGTTTTTTTGTGCGCATGTTGTTGAGTAAAGCGGACTGTGTATCGCGAACTGCCTATCGGTTGAAATGATTCTGCAAAGGGTACTTGTTATTATTAAAAAAGTAAAAAGTGTGATTTTCAAGTAATAGTATATAAATGCAGATAAAAATGGTGGAAATGGTCGCAAAAGCAGGTAGGCAAAAAATCCAGACTGTTTCTGGCCATAAAAAAGAGGGCGTCTGTATGTTTCAATGCGAAAACAAGAATGGATTTTACATAGACGTTGACATACAAGAAGGATTAAAGTAAAAAAACTGAAACAACGGAAACAATTTATTTAGACCCGTTGAGAAAATATCCAGACCAATATGCCGCCATTAATAATGGTATGGCCAATTTCACATAAGAAGCAAAAACAATGAATCGACTTGTTTGTTTTTTCAAATCATTAAGCGGTATTGGTTTGATCCTTGGTACCTTATGCTTTGCAGCCTCGCTCACCCCAAGCCTGATTCCCAGGGACTATGTCATGCAAGGCGTACTTTCGGGCCTTGCTTTTGGTGCCGGATATGCCATAGGAGCGCTAGTGCGTGCACTCTGGCGCTACATGGAGTTGCCAGGCTTGCCTTCAGGCGTGCTGAAAGTTACAACACCCGTCTTAAGTCTTTTTTGCCTGGTGCTTTTGGCAACATCGCTGTATCACACAAAAACCTGGCAGAACTCCGTCCGGAGCGTGGTGGGAATGGGCCCTGTTGAAAGCGGGTATCCAACCAGTGTCTTTATCATTGGGCTTTTAACGTTCGCTGTGCTGTTGCTTTTGGCATGCGCATTCATCAGTTTTGGAAAATTTCTTACCAACAAGTTTTATAACCGTTTCCCACGGCGTGTTTCTGTGGTTGCAGGCATTGCGCTTTCTGTTTTCCTTATTATCACCCTCACGAATGGCGTTCTGGTCAAATACACATTCCGGGTGCTGGACAAGTCGTTTGAACAGTACGACGCATTGCTGGAGCCAGACCGGCCCCAGCCGCTTATTGCAGAACGGTCCGGCAGTCCCGATTCAAAGCTTGATTGGCGCGAGCTGGGGCGCGCAGGCAGGGAGTTTGTTTCATCCGGGCCAAGCGCGGCTGACATTAGCGCGTTCAGCCAGCAGGAAGCCATGGAACCCATCCGGCTTTATGCCGGCTTGCAGGTTGCCGAGACCCCAGAGGAACGTTCGCAGCTTTTGCTGGAAGAGTTGATACGCGTAAAGGCCTTTGACCGTTCAGCACTGGTCATCATCACCCCCACAGGAACAGGCTGGGTAGACCCCTCGGCAATGGACGGATTGGAGTATTTGCTTAATGGGGATATTGCAAGTGTTGCCTTGCAATATTCCTACCTTAATAGCCCGCTTGCCTTGGTATTTCAACCTGAAAGCGGGCTTGATTCTTCACAGGCCCTCTTTCGGACTATTTATAATTACTGGAAAGATCTCCCCGCCGGCCAGCGTCCCAAACTCTATCTTCACGGGCTCAGCCTTGGAGCTTTCCATTCCCAACGCTCATTAACTTTTTTTGATATTCTCAGCGATCCTATTAGTGGTGCCGTCTGGAGCGGCCCGCCCTTCCCGAGCGAAATGTGGCGGGAACTAACCAATGAACGTGAAGCAGGCTCTCCGGAATGGTTGCCTGTTTATCAAGGTGGCAGGTTTGTTCGATTCATGAATCAGGACGGTACCTTCAATGATGAAAATTCCCAATGGGGCGATCTGCGTTTTGTTTATTTGCAGTACGCAAGTGATGCGATTACTTTCTTTGAGAAAGACCTGTTTTACCGGGAAGCAGACTGGATGAAATCACCTCGGGGGCCCGATGTGTCTCCATTGCTTAAATGGTATCCGGTGGTCAGCATGTTGCAGTTGCTGGTTGACATGCCGTTGGCTGATACCGTGCCGTTGGGATATGGACACGTTTATGCACCCGGGCACTACCTGGATGCCTGGCTGGAAGTGACAGGCATTGACACTTGGCCTGCCGAGCGCATTCAGGCGCTCAAAACAAGGCTGCTCAAGAAAACTGAAACCGGCGATGGCTATGAATCTCGCGGAGGATAAACGTCTGTTTGCAATCGTGTCCAGGCATGGCGGCTCAAGCTGTCTTGCCAGCGTATGTCCTGGATTGAACAGAATTTCCTGGTTTCATTAAACAAGTTACCCCTTCTATATATAAAGGATATTTACCATGTCGTTACTCACCAAGGTTTTACGCAAAACCGCCGCGGCAACTCTTGTGGCAACCATGCTTGCGGGCACCGCCGCACAGGCTTGCACCCGGTTGGTTTATCACGGCGTCAATGACCAGATCATCACCGCCCGCTCAATGGACTGGAGTGTAGATGTGGAAACCAATCTGTGGGTCTTCCCCCGCGGTATGGAAAGAACGGGCCAGGCTGGTGAGAACTCCCTGCGCTGGACTTCAAAATATGGCAGCGTGATTGCATCGGGTTATGACATTTCAACAACAGACGGCATGAACGAAGCGGGCCTGGTTGCCAACTTGTTATGGCTGGTTGAATCAAATTATCCTGAATTTAGCGAGAGCAGTGCACCAGGCCTGACGATTGCTGCCTGGGGGCAATATATTCTGGATAACTTTGCCACCGTTCAGGAGGCAGTTGATGAACTGCGTAAGCAGCCTTACACCATTGTCTCTCGCGACGTACCGGGACAGAACAGGCTGGCCACGTTACATCTGGCCATTTCTGATGCCAGCGGCGACAGTGCCATTGTTGAATATATTGATGGCAAGGCAGTGATTCATCACAGCCCTAAATATCAGGTTTTAACCAACTCACCCACTTTCGAGCGTCAACTTGCCCTGCATTCATATTGGACCGAGATAGGGGGTACAGTCATGCTGCCGGGTACCAACCGCGCTGCTGACCGCTTTACGCGCGCCGCCTTTTATGTGAATGCCATCCCTCGTGAAGAGGACGCGCGCAAGACCATTGCCAGCGTATTCAGTGTTATTCGCAACGTGTCTGTGCCATTTGGCATTAGCACCCCAGATCAGCCTAATATTTCGTCAACCCGCTGGCGCACCGTGGCGGATCAGAAACGCATGCTGTACTTTTTTGAAAGCGCGCTTACCCCTAACGTTTTCTGGGTAGAACTTAATAATATTGATTTTTCTAAAGAAACAGGTAAAGTCAAAAAACTGGATCTTGGTCCAAATCAGGCTAATACTTTCTCGGGTGTGGTGAATGATAAATTTGAGGAATCCAAACCTTTTGAGTTTTTGGGTCTCTGATTATGTCAATTTAGGATATAAATTAGCATATTTCGATATGATTTATAAAAACTACAGAGAATCTTTTAATGTCTAAGTCCTATCAAAGGCGCTACTTGCGAAAATGCACAGCCTGCACTTCAATCCTTGCCTGTGTCTTTGCCCCGGCAATCGTTAGTGCCCAGGATGCTGGTTGGCAGGGGCAAATTACGCCTTATGTCTGGGCAACCGGGGTGGGGGGGGATATGAAGCCTTTTTCCGGGGCACCCACCATTTCATTTGACCGTTCCTTTTCAGAAACATTAAAAGACCTGGACGCGGCTTTTTTTATTAACGGGTTTGCAAAAAAAGAGCGGTTCGTTGTGGCAGGAGACCTGTTGTATTCCAGCCTTTCCAAGAAAGGCACGGTTTTTCCGGGTGTTTCAGCCAAGGCCAAGATGCGCATGGCTTCACTTACGTTACTTGGCGGGTACCGTCCATTGAGGATTCATCCATGGCACTTGATGTCATGGCGGGTGCACGGGTTTGGCATACTCGCGCTTCTCTGAGTGTTCCGGTGATTGGCGAGCAGCGGTCCAGCGCCCATAACTTTGTTGATCCGGTGGTGGCAGTGCGGGCCAGTTTCAAATTTAGCCCAAGCTGGTCCATGTTGGGGTATGCTGATATCGGTGGCTTTGGTGCTGGTTCGGAACTGACCAGGCAATTTGCCCTCAGCGTCAATTATCAAGTGAATGAAAATATCTATGTCTCAACCGGATATCGCCATCTTGACCTGGATTACAAGCATGAGGGAATGCGGCTTGATACAAAATTGACCGGGCCATTTCTTGGTCTGACCTGGAAATTTTAAGACTGGCACATGCGGATTCGGTAATAAAGTAATCATTTTAATTTTAAAGTAACTAGATTTGGAATAACAATAGCTATGGCATGTACACGAGTGGTTTTTTTGGGTGAGGAACAGCAAACAATCACCGCCCGTTCAATGGATTGGAAAATGGATGTTGGCACCAATCTGTGGGCTTTGCCCCGGGGGGCAAAACGTGAGGGGCAAACAGGCCCTAACTCTATTGCCTGGGAATCCAAGTATGGCAGCCTGGTTGCTACGGGTTACGATATTGCCACTACCGATGGCTTGAATGAAAAGGGCCTGGCTGCCAACCTGTTGTGGCTGGTTGAGTCTGAATATCCAAAAGTGGCGCTGGACAGCAAGCCCGGCCTGGGTATTTCCCTGTGGGCGCAATACATGCTGGATAATTACGCTAGCGTCAAGGAAGCGGTCAAGGCGCTGGAAAAAGAGCCTTTTACCCTCGTATCCGATGAGGTGCCCGGGCAAGGCCGTCTGGCCACCCTGCATCTTTCCTTGTCGGATGCATCCGGAGATAGTGCCATTATCGAGTATATTGATGGCAAGCAGGTCATTCACCATGATAAAAAATATCAAGTCATGACCAATTCGCCCGTGTTTAGCGAGCAGTTGGCGCTTAATGCTTACTGGAAGCAAATTGGTGGACTGGAAATGTTACCGGGAACCAATCGGGCAGCAGACCGTTTTGTGCGTGCTTCGTTTTATGTAGATGCCATTCCGCAAAAAGCGCCTATCGCCAATTCACTGGCCAGCATGTTTGGTGTCATTCGCAACGTCTCGGTTCCTTTTGGCATTGCCTCTGAAACCGAGCCGAATATTTCTTCAACTCGCTGGCGTACCGTGGTTGATCACAAGAACCTTAATTATTTTTTTGAGTCGGCGTTCAGTCCCAACACTTTCTGGGTGGACCTGAAAAAAATCAATTTTGGCCTGGATGCTTCCAAAGCCTTGAAACTGGACCTGGGACCCATGCAAAGCAAGGTCTATGCAGGTGAAGTTTCTTCTTCTTTCGTTGAAACCAAGCCATTTGCCTTTTTGCCAATGAGTGCCTGATTGACGATGCAATGAGATACCTTGGCCCATCGGCCGGACTGACTCCAAAAGCGGGATGCTGTTAGCCGCTTTTGGAGTTTTTTTTTTGTATTCGTTATGTGGCAGGGTAAAGCCCGGTTTTTATAAACGGTTTTGCATCAAATGACATGGGCAGGAAAAATCAATCAGCGGTATCGGGCTTGTATTGCTGTGAGTATGCTTGAAATTGAAAAAAAAACCAGGACTCACACCAAGTCACATGGGAAAATCGTACAAGTAATAAACATTTCTTGCCTGCCATTTTATCTCTTTAAAAAGATAAGTCATTGGTTTAACAAATTAAATTTGTTGTTGACAATTTTATGACAAAGTTGAATAATGCCATCCTGTACGTACAGGATGTACGTACAGGATTGAAATTCTCCAAGCCATGGGTGGCCAGTCATGAGCAATCGGATTTCATATGCATACACCAAGTTAATTCATATATTTAAATCAAGTAAGGCTGGGTCGGTAAATGACACAAGAGCGTTCCATATTTCCTATGTTGAAGACAATGCTTAAAATCCCCGGGGGATTGATGCTTGTTCCGTTGATTTTGGGTTCCATTATTGGTACCTTTGCCCCTGAAGCTTTGGGTATTGGCAGTTTTACAACGGCATTATTTAAAAACAGTGCAATGCCATTTATTGCCTTGCTGATTTTTGCCACGGGCACCCAGGTTAATATGCGTACCGGTGGCCCAATTCTGGCCACAGCAGGCACGATTCTTCTTTGTAAAACCATTATTCCTGCCAGCCTGATTGTATTGCTGGGCACTTTTGTGGGTATTGATGGTATTTGGGGTGTTTCAATCCTGGCTTTGCTGGCTGCTTTTGACAACAGCAATGGCGGCCTGTGGCTGGCCTATACCGGTCAATATGGTGACAACCGTGACCGCGGCTCCTACATTGCCAGTGCGGTCAATGATGGCCCGTTCTTCAGTCTGTTGTTCCTGGGTGCATCCGGCCTGGGCGATATTCCCGTGATTGCGCTGGTTGCCGCCCTGGTACCTTTCATTCTGGGCGTGATCGTGGGTAACCTGGATGTGCAATGGCGTAAAACGCTGGAACCCGTACCTAATATCGTGATTCCATTTTTCGCCTTTTCACTGGGTACCGGTATTAACCTGAGTGCAATTGTCAGCGGTGGCATGACCGGTATTATTCTTGGTTTCCTGATCAGCCCCATCACCGGATTCCTGGTTTATTTGGGCTACAAGTATATTTTAAGAAGGGGTGGGAAAAGCGGTATTGGCTTTGCTGCGGGTACCACCGCCGGCAATGCGATTGCCACACCAGCCATTGTGGCAGCTGCCGATCCGCGTTTCCTGGTTTATGTTGAAACAGCGACCGCACAGGTTGCCGCATGTGTGTTGATCAGTTCTATTATGGCTCCCGTGCTGGCTTCCTGGTTCCTGAAAAGGTCAGGTGAATTGAAACCGGTAGAGGATGCTGCCGTTATTGCTGATGATGGTCTGGCAACAGACGGTATCGTTAAATTATGAAACCTGAAATAGCGATCATTGCCGACGACCTGACCGGGGCAGGTGATTCAGCCGTACAGTTTGTGCGTTGCGGCTGGGAAACCCAGTTGTATGTCGGGGGTTCCAAAGAAGCCTTTTCGCAGCCTGGTATTCATGCTGATGTCGTGTCGATCAACAGTAACAGCCGGGGCTTGACGCCAGAGGCAGCCGCCCAGGCGGTTGCCAGCGAAATAAGTACGCTCAAGGCATATGGGGTGCGTCATTTATTCAAAAAAGTCGATTCCACCTTACGTGGCCCATTTTTGGCAGAGATTGAAGCCGCCAGGCAGCACTGGCATGACAATGCGGTGGCGGTGGTTTGTCCCGCTTTTCCGGCAACAGGCAGAACGGTTGAAGCGGGCGTGTTGCTGGTCAATGGTGTTCCTGTAACAGAAACATCGGCGGGCAGCGATCCGGTTACGCCCGTCACGCAAAGTCATATTCCCAGCTTGCTTGGTTGTTCCCTGATCAGTCCGCAGGAAAGCGATACGGCAGAAACACTGGCTGAAAAAATCCGTCAAGGTGGTCATACGGTTGTGGTGAATGCTGTGACCAACCAGGACCTGAAACGTCTGGCCAGGGCCATTGTGCTGTTGGGGGAACGGGCGTTGCCGGTAGGAGCTGGTGGACTGGCCATGGCCATGGCGGCTGCCTGGGCCCATCGTATGGATCAGGAAGGGATTGTGCTGGCCGTAGTGACCTCCCAACATAGCGCTACCCGCAGGCAAGTGCGGGTATTGCAGGAAAGTGGTGGCCTGGTCATGTTGCCCTCGCTTGAGGTATTAAATAATCAGGTGCTCTTTAATGACTGGAAAAGCCAGGCGCTGGAAAACTGCCGACAGGTGATGCGGACCGGCCGGCATATCGTGGCCCTTCTGGCGCCCGAGGGTCAGTATCCCGGTTTGTCTCCGGAAATGGTGGCATGGCGGCTTGCGCAGTTTGCGCTGGAGATTGTCAATACGTTTAATGTCAAGGGCATCATCGGAACCGGTGGTGACGGTGCGGAACAAGTCATGAAAGCCTTGCAGGCAACGGGTATTCGCCTGATTGATGAGGTTTCTGGCGGTGTGCCATTGGGCACCCTGATTGGTGGCGATTATGCCGGTATGCCCATTGTAACGAAAGCCGGTGGTTTTGGCACCGAAGATATATTGATTCAGGCGGCAGAAAACCTGATGGAAAGGAAATTTAAATGAGTGAAAAAAGACTACCTGTTTTGGCAGTAACCGTTGGTGATGTGGCCGGTATTGGCCCTGAAATTACGGCAAAGATGTTGCTGAACCACCCCGGGCTCAGGCAGAAAGCAAAATTTGTGGTGATTGGTGATGTGGCGGCCTTGCGTAAAGCGGTGGCAGGATTGAATGTGGATCCCGGCAAGGTGCGGGAAATCCAGTCTCCGGCACAGGCCAGCAATGAAGCCGGAACCATAGAGGTTATTCAGGTGGGGCCATCACTGGAAGAGGTTGAGTTGGGTAAGCTGGATGCCCGGGCTGGTGCCGGTTCGGCCCTGTTTGTCATGAAAGCCTGCGATTTGGCCCGCAAAGGTGAAGTCGATGGTATTGTGACTGCGCCTCTTAACAAGGCAGCCATGCACTTGGGTGGATACAAGTGGCCTGGCCATACCGAACTGCTGGCCCATGAGTTTGGGGTAAAAAACTATTCACTGGTGCTGTCTGCCGGTGATTTGTATGTGTTTCATGCAACCACTCACGTTTCCCTGCGTCAGGCCATTGAAGACACCAATCCCAAGCGCATGGATGACATCCTTGAGCTGGTTCATGCCTTTGCCAAGGCCTTGAACCGTCAGGATGAGCCAATTGCCGTGGCCGGTTTGAATCCTCATGCCGGAGAAAACAATATTTTTGGTACCGAGGATAGCGCCATCCTGACACCTGCCATTGAAAAGGCAAGGGCGGCAGGCATTAACGCAGTGGGTCCGATTCCTGCCGATGCACTTTGGCCCCAGGCCGTGCGTGGCAAGTGGAAATTTCTGGTTGCCTGTTATCATGACCAGGGTCATGCTCCATTCAAGGCGGTTTATGGGGATGATGGCGTGAATATTACGGTAGGTTTGCCAGTGGTGCGTGTTTCGGTTGATCACGGCACGGCCTTTGATATTGCCGGTAAAAATATGGCACGCGAAGATAGCCTGATATTGGCTGCAGAACGTGCCGCTAGCCTGTCCCTGGGCTGGTCAACCGTTTGGGAAGCCGCTTCCCGTACCGAGGCTTAAATCAATTACCGGAGGAATCGTGCTGTATCTGGAAAAAATTTCAGAAAAAAACAAAGGCAAAAATGCGTTATACAAGCAGGTGGCACAAAGTCTGAAACAGGCCATTGCCAATAACCAGTTGCCGCCAGGCAGTGCGATACCCAGCGAGAATGCCTTGAGTGCACATTTTAATGTTGCCCGCAGTGTCGTGCGCCAGGCTTTGGCAATTCTTGTTGAAGACGGTTTTATCCTTAAACAGGCGGGCCGCACTTCGGTGGTTGCACCCCGCGTCAAACACCGGCGCAATTTGCAAAACTCCCTCAGCCTTCATTCCCAACTTGAAGACAAGGGAGTGATGCTCAGAACCGAAGTGTTGCATTTGGGAATAGGCGTGTTTCCCGATGCGGTGGCCAGGTTTTATGGGGCCCTTGAAGGGGTCTTGCTTGAGCGGCTTCGTTATATCAATGAAGAGCCCATTTCCTATGTGCAAACCTGGCTGCCAATTGAATTTAACACCTTGACGGTGGCGGATCTTACCAATAATTCGTTGCACCAGCAGCTGTATAAACAGTTCAACCGTAAACCTGAGCAGGGCAGAAACCAGATTCAGATTGTGGCTGCAGATAAAAAACTGGCGGCCTACCTGCAGGTTAAAAATAAAAGCTCCTTATTGCAATTGCAGGCCAGTTACTACGACCAGCACGGTTTGCCAATGGAGTGGTTTACTGCCTGGCACCGTGAAGACAAAGTGGTGTTTGATATTGCCGTTGATGCTTCTTTGGAAAACAAGATTCAGGTGAAAAATTTTCAGCGCGTGCTAAAGTAATCACTTTTCAATCTTTATAGTTATTTCGCCTGCCATGACCCAGTTAGTGCCTGTTCTTGCATTTGCCCATCAGCTCTTAAGACAGGCGGTACAGCCTGGCGATGTTGCGGTTGATGCCACCATGGGTAACGGACATGATACGTTTGTGCTGGCCCAATGTGTGGGTGCCAGTGGCAAGGTGTATGCGTTTGATGTGCAGGAGCAGGCCTTGCAAAAAACACGGCGCCGCCTGCAGGCAGCCGGTCTTGACGATCAGGTTGAATTAATTTGCCAAGGCCATCAGCATATGAATGAACATGTGCGACAGGCTTTGTCGGCGGTTATTTTTAATTTAGGTTATTTGCCGGGTGGCAACAAGGCGCTCACTACCCAACGGGAGACTACGCTGGCCGCCACTAGCCAGGGCCTGGCTTTGCTGCGGCAGCATGGTTTGTTATTGCTGGTTATTTATCCCGGGCATGAACCGGGCAGAATAGAGCAGGAAGCCATTGAGGACATGGTATCCGGGCTGGACCAGCAGCACTTTCAGGTGCTGCGCTACCAGTTTACTAACCAGAAAAACAATCCACCCTATTTGCTGGCTATTGAAAAACTGTCTGCCGGTTAAAGGTGGATCAGGGTTTCCTGGGCAGACTGGCTGAGTTGCTCCTTGAATGCGGTCCTGGCCTTGATTAAGTAGCCATCATCGAAATGGGCGATTTTTTTATTGTTGCAGCCATCCTTGACCTGACTGATGATATAGCTGCCTTTGGCGCAATGCCTAAGAATCAGCAAGTCATATTGCAAGGCGCTATTGGGATTGTAATGCTTGAAGATTTGCGGCAAACCTTCTTTCAGGCCTTTTTCGCTAAGCCAGCCAGAACGTGAATAAAACTCGGGATTGGCCTCTTTCTGGCAAGGAAGCGCCAGGTTTATATAGAAAGGATTGTCTTTATGAACGCGGTCATCAAAGTTTCTGTACAAATAGGCTGTTTCCATAGTACACCCATATAAATCAAAATGTTATGCGGGCATTATCCTGCGCTAGTGTTAAGAAACCGTGACAGTTCCTGAATGGAAACGTTTTCGTGGCAGATGTTGTTTTACCGTCCTTTAGGACGGCAAGGATATAGGTGTTTGTCGCTGCGCGTTTATGCGGTTATGAATAGACATGCCACCGTTCACGGGAACCGCCCTGTGGCATATGGGCAGGGCATCGGTATGCCTACGTATCAAGCCGGTTTTTTCAGGGCCGCGTTATAGTGTTCAACATAAGCTTCAAAGCTTTCGGTGTCAGACGCTTCCAGTTCTTTTTGCTCAAGAATGGAATCCTGGGCCATTGTCTTGAATCGCTGGTCTACTTCAGGGGGCAACTCGGCAAATCTCAGTTCATCTGATTTTTCCTGGCTCTTGAGCAGGGTGTAGTCGTGCAGGCTTAAGCCGCTGTCACGCAGTTCGCGTAGCAGGCGGGCAGAAGGGGTCAGCTCGGTGTTGTCCAGTTTCTGGCGCTGCAACTCTACGGCAGCGCTATATTGCGTTGTACTGCAGGCAATATCCAGCTCTTTGGCAAAAAGACTTATCTGGTCCAGAATCTGGTGGCCCCAGGCTTGCAGGCTAGTGCTGAGACCTTCATTGTTCAGGGTCAATCCTGGCTTGCGGCCTTGTTTGACAACTTGCTTGAAATTGTCCTGGCTGATTGCACAGTGGCCGTTAAACGGGAAGTGACGGCTTTCATTGACTGCACAAAATAGCAGAAAGGCATCCATGAAGTGACAGGTGGAAGCGGCAATTCCGATTGGTTCAAATGGGTCGATATCCAGGCAGCGCACTTCAACATACTGCACGCCGCGCTCCATCAGTGCGGTCACGGGGCGTTCTCCGCGGGCCGTTGTGCGTTTGGGGCGGATGCTGGAATAGAATTCATTTTCTATTTGCAGGACATTGGTGTTGAGCTGGATCCATTTGCCATCGCGGTGGGTGCCAATTTTTTCATAGGCGGGCCAGGCTTGGGTAACCGCATTGTACATTTTGCGTACAAACGAATCCAGGTCGTTGTAGCAAAGGGTTAAGGCAGCCTGGGCGTCATTCTGGTAACCCAGGTCGCTCATGCGCAGGCTGGTGGCATAGGGCAAATACAGGGTGTCGTGATCCAGTGTTTCCAGATCATGAGGGGTATTGGCCAGAAAAGATTTTGAAACGGCTGGAGAGGCGCCGAACAGATACATCAGGAGCCAGGAGTAGCGGGTAAAGTTGCGAATCAGGGCCATGTAGCCATTGGATTGTTGTTCCTGGTGGGTACTGCCCTCGAAATCAAGCAGGGGCCATAAATCGGGAGGCAGTGAAAAGTTGTAATGCAGGCCGGCAATGCATTGCATTTTCTTGCCATAGCGCTCTGCCAGCCCCCGGCGGTATACATGCTTGAGCATACCCGTGTTGGAGGTGCCGTACCAGGCAATCGGGATGTCTGCCTCGGCTGGCAAAATGGCTGGCATGGATTGCATCCACAGGCTTTCCTGGCTGACTTGCTGCATCACAAACTGGTGCACCCGGCGCAGTTCCTGCAACAGGGATTCCACCGTGGTGTGGGTGCCGGTTATCAATTCAATCAGCGCTTCGGAATAATCGGTTGTAATATTGGGGTGTGTCAGTGCGGAACCCAGCGCAAGCGGATGCGATTGCCTGGATAAATGCCCTTCCCTGTTAACTCGTAACCCTTCACGTTCAATACCACGCATGGTTCGGGTTAAGATGTCGCGATGTTGTTGTAATTGAGTAAAGCGCTGCACGAAAAATCCTGAGTCGTCTGACGAAAATACGATTTTAAGGGAGAAGTGGGCCAAGTGGCCTGAAAATTGTTTTTTATAATATTTTTATCGACAAAATGAAAATAATCACCCGTTTGTTGCTGCTAACCTTTCTTGCATGCCTGGGCGCCTGTTCGCCCGAGTATGACTGGCGCAGCGTGAATACCGCAGAAGGAAACCTGACGGTCCTGTTTCCGGCCCGGCCGGTAGAACAAACCAGGCAGGTAGAGCTGGATGGCGAAAAAATGCCGTTTACCATGCAGATTGCCACGGTCAGCGATGAAGTGTATGCCGTTGGGTATCGTGTTTTTCCGGTGGAAATGGTGGCAGAGAAAGCAAAAATTGAGCAAAAGGGCAGGGCGCTCATGGCTTCGGTTTACCAAACCATGGGCGAACCCATGCCGGAACCGGCGCCAGCGTTTGGGGATGTATTCAGTTTTTCCAAAGGGGTCAATGGCAAGGTTTTCAATGTGCATGTCAAAATACTGGCAGCCAATGGCATCATCGTTCAGGCTTATGTTGCGGCAGACAACCAGGCACCGGCCGAACAGGTCAGGCAGTTTCTGGATGGGGTGAAAATCAATTAAATGCCTGTCGCGTGTTGCTGAAGATGTTAGAATCATGTTTTAAAGTTTTGCGCCGATTTGCTTGATCTGCTTGCGGGCGCTTCAAAAATCCAGCTAAAGAGGTCCTTATGGCCGAATCTATTCCCGAAAAAAAATTGTCAGAATCCGTTGGTGTTGTCAGTCCGGTTTACCTGGATTTCCAGGAGCCCCTGCCTTTGGCAAGCGGGCAAGTCCTTGAAAACTATACCCTTGCCATTGAAACCTATGGCACCCTCAATGCAGATGCCTCCAATGCCGTGCTGGTGTGTCACGCCCTGAATGCGTCGCACCATGTTGCTGGCATCTCGGCCAGTGATCCCAATGATATTGGTTGGTGGGACAATATGGTGGGGCCGGGCAAACCGGTAGATACCAATATTTTCTTTGTCATTGGCATCAATAACCTGGGGTCCTGTTTCGGCTCCTCGGGACCTGCCTCTATCAATCCGCAAACTGGCCGTCCCTGGGGGGCTGCGTTTCCGGTACTTACCGTTGAAGACTGGGTACGGGCGCAGGCCAGGGTGGCTGATCATTTCGGCATTCAACGTTTTGCCGCTGTGATGGGTGGGTCGCTGGGCGGCATGCAGGCCTTAAGCTGGGCCATCCAGTGCCCCGAACGGGTGGCCCATTGCGTGGTCATTGCCAGTACCTGCAGCCTGTCTGCCCAAAATATCGCTTTCAATGAAGTGGCCCGGCGCGCCATTATTACCGACCCTGAATTTCACGGCGGCGACTATTACGCCCATAACACTGTTCCCAAACGGGGTTTGTCGGTTGCCCGCATGATTGGTCATATCACGTATTTGTCCGATGATGACATGGCTGAAAAATTTGGCCGTGCCCAGCGCAATCCTACCGAAGACGGCCGATTCCGTTATGGTTACGATGTCGAATTTGAAGTCGAATCTTACCTTCGCTATCAGGGGGAGAAGTTTTCCGGTTATTTTGATGCCAATACTTATTTGCTGATTACCCGGGCACTGGATTATTTTGATCCGGCCCGCCGTCATGGCGGCGATTTGAGCAAGGCACTGGCTAATGTCCAGGCCGATTTTCTCACGGTTTCCTTCACCACAGACTGGCGTTTCCCGCCCGAGCGTTCCCGTGAGCTGGTACGGGCCCTGCTTAAAAACCAAAGTAAAGTCACTTATGCCGAAATTGATGCTCCACACGGACATGATGCCTTTTTGCTGACCGACCCCAGATATCACGCTGTTGTCAGGGCCTATTACGAGCGCATTATGCGAGCTCTTGATCTGGAGGTAACAGCATGAATAAAAAATCCGTATTAAGGCCCAATCAGGGAAAAATCCGTCCCGACCTGATCCGCATTGCCAGCTGGATCCGGGAAGAAACCCGTGTCCTTGACTTGGGTTGTGGTGATGGTGCCTTGCTGGCCCATGTCCAGAATGACAAGGGGGTGACCGGTGTTGGCGTTGAGATTCAGGACGAACATGTCATTACCTGTGTACGCAAAGGGGTAGAGGTCATTCAGCAAAACCTGGAAGATGGCCTGGCCATGTTTGACGACCGGCAGTTTGACACGGTAGTACTGTCACAAACGTTACAGGCCATGAAAAACACCGAGGATATCCTACGCGAAATGTCACGGGTGGCGCGTTACGGCATTGTGTCGTTTCCCAACTTCGGGCACTGGACTCATGGCTGGTCTATTCTTAATGGCCGCATGCCGGTAACAGGGCAAATGCCTTACCAGTGGTACAACACGCCCAATATTCATTTATGCACATTGCATGACTTTGAGGCGCTGGCCGCCCAGCTGGGTATTAAAATACTGGATCGCGCCACCTTTAACGAGGATCGTGAAATTTCTTTCATGCCAAGCTGGCGCAGTACGCTGGCGGTGTATCATTTCGAGTCGGCACCCCTGACGAAGGGGTAAGCCGCTGTTTATCAGTTTTTTTTCCTTTAGCAAAGACATTACCCGGTCAATCAAGGAGCATGCCTATTTTCAACTATATCCAACCCTATCTGAGCCGCCGGGTGTATCCTTTGTTGTTGCTGGGGGTGGCCAGTGGCTTGCCGCTGGCACTTACCGGTGGAACCCTGCAGGCCTGGGCAACAGTTGAGAATGTATCGCTAAAGGAAATTGGCTTCCTGACTCTGGTGGGGGCGGCTTATACGTTCAAATTTTTGTGGGCGCCGCTCATAGATCGTTTTGTGCCCCCTTTTATGGGGCGGCGGCGTGGCTGGATGGCGATTGCGCAATAGCCCTGGGTATTGCCATTGGCTGCATGAGTCTGTTTAGCCCGTCTGAAAACCTGTTTGTCCTGGCCCTGTTGGCCACGGCGGTGGCATTTTTGTCGGCGACCCAGGATATTGCCTTTGATGCTTACAGTGCCGAAGTGCTCCAGCCCGAAGAACGGGCGGCGGGGGCAGCCATCCGTACCCTGGGCTATCGCATCGGGATGATTGTTTCCGGTGGCCTGGCACTGGTGATTGCTTCGGTCTGGCTGGGTTGGGCCAATATGTATCTGCTTATGGGCTTGCTCATGTTCGGGTTCGCCGTGCTAACCTGGCTGGCCCCCGAGCCCGACTCGGCACGCATACAACCCCCACGCAATATTTATGATGCCTTTACGGTGCCATTCCGGGAATTTTTTTCACGTCCTGAAGCCTGGTCCATTCTGGCCCTCATCGTGTTTTATAAACTGGGAGACGCCTTTGCCGGCGCCCTGTCAACCACGTTCCTGATTCGTGGAGCCGGTTTTCCACCCGAGGTGGTGGGTTCGGTGAACAAGATTCTGGCGGTTATTGCCACTATTGCGGGCGCCCTGGTAGGGGGGGGCATCATGGGCAAGCTGGGCCTGTACCGTTCCCTGATGTTTTTTGGGATAATGCAGGCGGTCTCCAACCTGGCGTATTGGGTGGTGGCCATTACGCCGCAAAGTATTCCTGTGATGGCGCTGGCCGTTGGACTGGAAAACCTGTGTGGTGGCCTGGGAACCGCGGCTTTTGTTGCCTTGTTAATGGCCTTGTGTCATCAGCAATTTACGGCAACCCAGTTTGCCTTGCTCTCGGCCCTGTCTT
Source organism: Advenella sp. (assembly GCA_041656315.1). Lineage (GTDB taxonomy): Bacteria > Pseudomonadota > Gammaproteobacteria > Burkholderiales > Burkholderiaceae_B > Advenella. Next base: position 12,834 of record JBBADT010000024.1, on the reverse strand, counting down.
CGGTAGGACGGGTGTTTTTGGCCGGGCCGCTAACCCCACCGCTGGTAGAGTCGTTTGGCTGGCCCGGGTTCTTTGTGTTTACGGTATTTATCGCTTTGCCCGGTTTGCTGTTGTTGTGGTACCGGCGCAAAGAGCTGAGCCGGCTGGACCAGCCGCAACAGGCTGATGATGGCGGGCCTGAAGCCGAAGAGGCCGGCTTGTCGGCGACTTCTCGCTAGTCCATTTTAAGGTCGTGCACGTCTTGCTTAAGTGCCGGCCTGCAGCTTCACGTCGTAGTCAATCGTCAAGGGGGCGTGGTCCGAGAACCGTTCGTCTTTATAAATAGAGGTGGCGACGGCCTTGTCGGCAATGCCCGGGGTTGCAATTTGATAATCAATCCGCCACCCCACGTTTTTGGCCCAGGCCTGGCCACGGTTGCTCCACCAGGTGTATTGGTCGGGTTCGGGGTTTAGTTTTCTGAACACATCCACAAAACCCCGACGGTCAAAGACTTCTGAAATCCAGGCACGCTCTTCAGGCGTAAAGCCCGAGTTCTTCAAGTTTCCTTTCCAGTTTTTCAGGTCAATTTCCTTGTGCGCGATATTCCAGTCTCCGCAAATGATGTAGTTGTGACCGGTTTTTAGATGGTCTTCCATCATGGCATCAATCCAGGGGCCGAACTTGTCCAGGAAACGGAACTTGGCCGCTTGCCGTTCTTCGCTGCTGGAACCCGAAGGCAGGTAAGCGCTCACCACGGTCAGGTTATCCCAGCGGGCACGGATCAGGCGGCCTTCCGCGTCAAATTCATCGCAGCCCATGCCGGTTGCCACCGGTACATCCTGGCGGGTGTAAATGCCTACCCCGCTATAGCCTTTTTTTTCTGCGTGGCAAAAAAAACCGCGGTAATCCAGCGGGTTGCGCAGTTCGTCAACCAGGTCCGGGTCACTGACCTTGATTTCCTGCAGGCAGACAATATCGGCATTGTGCTTTTCCAGCCAGGGAATAAGTCCTTTCTTGGCAGCGGAACGAATGCCATTGACATTGATGGAGGTAACGCGTAACAAAATGAATTCCTTTATGAATCAGTGTTTTGAATCTGTGTTTTTCGGGAACACGGCTGCCGTTATTATAAGGGCCCCACCGATGACCATGCGCAGGGTGGGTGCTTCGGCAAACAGTATCCAGGCGACAACGATAGCATATACCGGTTCAAGGGCAATAATCAGTCCTGTTGTGCGAGCGGTTAAAGCGCGCAGGCTGAATACGAACAGGTAATGGGACAGGGCCGTGCAGAAAATGCCAAGAACCGCCAGCCAGCCATAATCCTTGGGCGCCAGCATGCCGATATCGCCAAAAACAAAGGGCAAGGTAAGTGCCGCAACCAGCAGATTTTGCCAGAAAGCCACTTGCACCGGGTCCAGGTTGACGGCACTTTTACGGTTGATGACAGCCAGCACGGCAAAGGAAAAGCCGGAAACAACTCCCCAGGCCAGGCCAATGGTAGAGGCACTGGCGGGATCGGCCGAAGGGGTTACCAGCAAGAGTCCAAGCAGTACCAACAGCAGTAAAAAGCTTTCCCTTTTGCCAATCGTTTCTTTCAGGAAGATGCACTCAAGCAGGGTAATGAAGGCCGGAAAGCTGGCAAAACCCAGGGTGGCCAAGGCTACCCCGCCAGCCTTGATGGCAATGAAAAAAGTCACCCAGTGAATGGTTAGTGACAGGCCTGCCATGAACAGCGTTCTGAGCGTGCGCCGCTTAATATTCCTGGTAATGGAGATGCGAAGGAAAAATGCAACCAGAGCCAGGGTCAGGGCGGCAAACAAGGCTCGCCCAAAGGTAATTAAGGTGGGGGTACCGTCTATCAGGGCACCCAGTACACCGGTCAGACCGAATAAAAATGCGGCAAAGTGGGCAGCGGCAAGACCCAGGCGTTGGGGAATCATAGGTAAATGTTCAATACATAAAAACAAACCGTCATTGTCTGTATGACGGTTTGTTTTGGCAAGGGCTATTGGCGTTTAGCCAAATTTAAAGCTGGTGGCGGTAATGCCACCAAATGCGTTTGTTTCATGATACACACAGGTGGCGGCATCATCACCGGCCGAACCAACCGCCACCATTAATGGAACCAGGTGGTCTTCCTGCGCATGGGCCAGGCGGGCAGCGGGGGCTTGTTCCCATTGTTCCATGGCACGGCTGCGTGCTTCCTGGGTTTTGTCCAAAATGGCGTCCTGTAACCACTGATCAAACTTTGCCGAAGGGGCTGAACCGGCCGGGCCCAACAGGCGCAAGTTATGGTAGCTCAGGCCGCTGCCAATAATCAGGACCCCTTCATCGCGCAAGGTGGCCAGTGCCTGACCCATGCGAATGTGATAGGCCGGGTCATAATTGCGGTTAATAGAGACCTGTACTACCGGAATGTCGGCGTCGGGAAATGAAACGGCCAAAGGTACAAACGCACCATGGTCAAAACCGCGATCCAGGTCGATGCGCGTTTCAAAGCCGGCATCAGTCAACATGCCTTGTACCCGGGCGGCTAAAGCCGGATCACCAGGGGCATTGTAGTGAACGTGATAAGTATGTTCGGGGAAGCCGTAATAATCATAAAGCATGCCTGGCTTTTCACTGCCCATGATCAGGATTTCACTGCCAATCCAGTGTGCAGAAACCATCAGGATGGCTTTGGGTTTTTCCGGCAGCTCGGCAGGCAGTCGCTCAAGAGATTCACGCAATGCCTTGTATTGCTCATCCCATTCCCGAATATAAGGCCAGGGGCCGCCACCGTGCGAAATAAAATAGCAGGGCATTTTCATATGAATTCCTTTAAAAGAAATAATTGGCAGCCGGACGTTTTTTGTGGGTTTTTCATGCGGCTGAATTGTTTGTGGCAATAAAAATTTGGCTCCGTATTGGAGTCCTTGCTGATTCAGTCAAGACATTCTAATCAGGATTCAGGCGGAAAGAAACCGGTTTGGCGCAAATAAACTGTTCTATTATTGGAACAATTGGAGCATTGGTCAATGACTGTGCACTTACCCGTTTGCCGTCATCATTCGGTTAACCACTGTGGAGTTTTCTTTCCTTGAACACGCCCGGATCGGGCATGGATAGGTGGATTATTTTCTTTTCGGAAAAAATAGCCAAATAAAAGTGGAGGACCGGTATGAATATTGCTAAGATGACAGAATTATTTTATTCATCAGTTTTTGTGCAAGGTTAATTATGTCATCTCGGAATCGTCTTGATTTTGTTCGTTTTTCATTGGGTCAGGGTGTTTTGAAATTTGGCCAGTTTAAAGTCAAGTCTGGTCGCCTCAGTCCTTATTTTTTCAATGCCGGCCTGTTTGATTCAGGAAAGTCGGTGGGTGAACTGGCGCAGTTTTATGCCCAGGCACTGGTTGATTCCGGGGTAGAGTTTGATATGTTGTTTGGCCCTGCCTACAAGGGTATTTCTCTGGCGACGGCAACGTCTATTGCCCTGGCTAATCATCCTGGCTTGAACGGGCGTGATGTGCCATTTGCCTTTAACCGCAAAGAAGCCAAAGACCATGGGGAGGGCGGGGTACTGGTGGGTGCGCCGCTGCAGGGTAAAGTGGTTATCATTGATGATGTGATTACAGCGGGTACGTCGGTACGTGAGTCGGTTGATATTATTCGCAAGGCGGGTGCGACCCCTGCCGCCGTGCTGATTGCCCTGGATCGCATGGAGCGTGCCGGCCCTGACGAAGCCCTGTCGGCCCATTCTGCCGTGCAGGACGTTTCGCAAACCTATGGCATTCCGGTTGTCAGCATTGCATCATTAAGCGACATTATGCAATTGCTGAATGAAGACCCGCAGTTTGCCGAACACAAAGACGCCGTTGCTGCCTATCGCGCAAAATATGGCGTGTAACCACCCCGTCGCTTCGAGGAACCACCTCATCGCTTCGAGGAACCATCCCGATGCTTCGAGGAACCACCTCATTGTGCAAGGCAACCACCCCGTCGCTTCGCGCCACCCCTCCACGGAGGGGAATTTTTAACTCATTTCCATGCTCCTGCGTGTGAATGAAAATTTACAGAAACCTTTATTACCCCACCAGTTGCAAGAGGAAGTATGAGTCAGAAATATTCCATTTTCAGTCTGGTCCGCAACGGGCTAAGTTATCATCGGAACTGGGAACGCGCCTGGCGCAGTCCCGAACCAAAAAAAGAATACGATGTCGTGATTGTGGGTGGGGGCGGTCATGGCCTGGCAACCGCGTACTATCTTGCCAAAGAGCATGGCATACGTAATGTGGCCGTGCTTGAAAAAGGCTGGCTGGGCGGTGGTAATACGGCCCGCAATACCACCATTGTGCGTTCCAATTACTTGTGGGATGAAGCCGCGCTGCTGTATGAAAAATCCATGTCGTTGTGGGAAGGCCTGTCCCAGGACCTGAACTATAACGTCATGTTCAGCCAGCGCGGGGTGCTTAATCTGGCCCATACCCTGCAGGAAGTGCGGGACACGCAGCGCCGCGTCAATGCCAACCAGCTCAATAATATTGATGCCGAATTCCTTACTCCCCATCAGGTGCAGGAACGGGTGCCCATTATCAACCTTAACAGCCGTTATCCGGTACTGGGTGCATCCTTTCAGCCACGTGGTGGGGTGGCCCGGCACGATGCCGTTGCCTGGGGATTCGCCCGCGCGGCCGACCATCGTGGGGTGGATATTATCCAGAACTGCGGGGTAACCGGCATTCGTCGTGAAAATGGCGCCGTTACCGGTGTTGATACCGTCAAGGGGTTCATCAAGGCCAAAAAAGTGGCAGTGGTGGTGGCGGGCAATTCCAGCGTGCTGGCTGATATGGCCGGCATTCGCCTGCCCATCGAAAGCCATCCCTTGCAGGCCCTGGTGTCTGAATCCATCAAGCCCATTATCAATACGGTCATCATGTCCAATGCCGTGCATGCCTATATCAGCCAGTCTGACAAGGGGGACCTGGTGATTGGTGCCGGTATAGACCAATACACCGGTTATGGTCAGCGCGGCAGCTTTCACACCATAGAAGGCACGTTGCAGGCAATTGTTGAAATGTTCCCGGTACTTAGCCGTGTGCGTATGAACCGGCAGTGGGGTGGCATTGTGGATGTCACGCCCGATGCCTGTCCGATCATTTCAAAAACCGCCGTCAAGGGGCTTTATTTCAACTGTGGTTGGGGTACTGGCGGTTTCAAGGCCACACCCGGTTCTGGTTGGGTCTTTGCCCATACGGTGGCAAATGACAACCCCCACCCGCTGAACGCGGCTTTTTCGATTGACCGTTTTTATACCGGCCACCTGATTGATGAGCACGGGGCTGCCGGTGTTGCCCATTAATTAAAGCATAAAGGAATAAAATATGCTGTTGATAAAATGCCCGTGGTGTGGAGAAAGGGCTGAATCCGAATTTGCAGCGGGTGGCGAGGCAGGTATTGTTCGGCCGGCCAACCCTGAGTCGTTAAGCGATGAAGCGTGGGGCGATTATCTTTTTATGCGCCAAAACAAACGCGGCCTGCAACACGAACAGTGGCAGCATGTGCATGGCTGCCGACGCTGGTTTACCGTGCATAGGGATACGGTCAGCTACGCTTTCAGGGAAGAGAGCAGTCCGGTTCCGCAAGGAGGCGCCGCATGAGTCAGTCGTTCAGACTTAAGGAAGGTGGCCGGATAGACCGACGCCGTAAAATCCGCTTTCAGTTTAATGGAAAAAGCTATTACGGTTACGAGGGTGACACCCTGGCTTCCGCCCTGTTAGCCAATGGCGTGCATTTTGTGGCACGCAGCTGGAAATACCATCGGCCGCGCGGCATTATGACGGCTGGGGTTGAGGAGTCCAATGCGATTGTCCAGCTTGAAACCGGTGCTTATACCGTGCCCAATGCCAAGGCAACCGAGATCCCGCTGTATGACGAGCTGCAAGCCAGCAGCGTGAATGTCAGCCCCAGTCTGGCCCATGACAAAATGGCGGTGGTGCAAAAATTTTCACGTTTTCTGCCTGCGGGCTTTTACTATAAAACCTTCATGTGGCCGCAAAAATACTGGCCCCGTTTCGAAGAGAAAATCCGTGAGTTGGCAGGCTTGGGTGTGGCGCCTAAAGCCCGCGATGCCGATCGGTATGAAAAACAGTTCATGCATGCTGACATTCTGGTGGTGGGGGCCGGTCCGGCAGGGCTGGCCGCTGCCCTGGCTGCCGGAAAGGGCGGTGCACGGGTTATTTTGCTTGATGACCAGGCAGAGGTGGGCGGCACGTTGCTGTCCAGTGATGAAACCATTGATGGCGTAAAGGCGGTGCAATGGGTGGCTGGCATGATGCAGGCGCTGGCTGAATTACCTAATGTGAAGGTCTTTTTGCGCACGACCGCTTTTGGCTACCAGGACCATAACCTGGTTACCGCCTGCCAGCGTTTAACCGACCATTTGCCCTTGGCCGAACGCAAGGGAACGCGTGAACGGATCCTTAAAATCCGCGCTCGCCAAGTGATTCTGGCTACAGGGGCCCACGAACGACCCTTGGTATTTGCCAATAATGATTTGCCGGGCATCATGCTGTCAGGTGCGATTGCAAGCTATGTCAACCGTTATGCGATTTTGCCGGGTAAATCGGCCCTGATCTTCACTAACAACGACGAAGGATACCGTGCGGCCATTGCCCTGAAACAGCATGGGGCTAATGTCACGGTGATTGATGCGCGGCCTGTTTCAGGCGGTACCTTGCCGCAACGGGCCCATGGCCTGGGCGTTTCCATTCTTTTTGAGTCGGTGGTCGTAGAGGCCTTTAGCGAACAGTTTGATCATCACATTGAAAAAGTCAGTGTGGCTGCTTACCGTAAAGGTCATCTGGGTGAGGTCGTTGCCACCTTGTGCTGCGATCTGCTGGGGGTATCAGGCGGCTGGAACCCGGTGGTGCATTTGTTTGCCCAGTCTGGCGGAAAAGCCGTCTGGTCAGAGGAAAAGGCCTGTTTCGTGCCAGGTGTTTCGGTGCAGGAACAAGCCAGCGTGGGGGCAGCCAAGGGTGACTTTTTGCTGGCCGAGGCTTTGGCGGGTGGCCAGGAGGTAGCCAATGCAGCACTTGGCAAGTTGGGTTTGCCAGCGGCGCCACCCATGGCCTGGGAGCTGGATGAATACCGGGAAAATGCCATTTTGCCCTTATGGCTGATTGGTGACAGGGCGCAAATGGGCCAGGGTGAAAAGCAGTTTGTTGATTTCCAGAATGATGTGTCCGCTGCTGATATTTATCTGGCGGCGCGGGAAGGTTATCAGTCGGTGGAGCACGTCAAGCGCTATACGGCATTGGGGTTTGGTACCGACCAGGGCAAGCTGGGTAATATCAATGGCGTGGCCATTCTGGCCGAAGCCCTGCAGCAAACCATACCGCAAACCGGCACCACCACTTATCGGCCCAATTACACACCGGTTACGTTTGGTGCCTTGGCCGGGCGTGAGCTGGGCGATTTTTTTGAGCCGGTCCGGACCACTTGCATTCATGCCTGGCATGAGGTACATGGGGCGGTATTCGAGGACGTTGGTAACTGGAAACGACCCCTGTATTACGCGCTTGACAATGAAGACATGCAGGCCGCGGTCAGGCGTGAGTGCCTGGCTGTTCGCAATGGCGTTGGCATTCTGGATGCCTCCACCTTGGGCAAAATTGATGTCCAGGGCCCGGATGCCGCCGAATTCCTTAACCGTATGTATACCAATGCCTGGAATAAACTGGGCATAGGCAAGTGCCGTTATGGGCTGATGCTTGATGAGAACGGCATGGTTTTTGATGACGGCGTGAATATCCGCCTTGGCGAGAACCATTATTTGCTTAGCACGACCACCGGTGGTGCGGCTAGGGTGATGCAATGGATGGAAAAATGGCTGCAAACTGAATGGCCCGAGCTGAAGGTGCATCTGGCTTCGCTTACCGATCATTACTCTACCTTTGCCGTAGCCGGGCCAAATGCCCGTAAAGTGCTGCAAAAAGTGTGCCACGACATTGATTTTGCGGCCGAGCAATTTCCGTTCATGAGTTTCCGTGAAGGCCACATTATGAACGTTCCGGTTCGTATCATGCGGATCAGTTTTTCAGGTGAACTTTGTTATGAAGTGAATGTGCCTTCCAATTATGGCAGGGCGGTTTGGGATACCCTGATCCAGGCCGGGCAGGAATTTGATATTACCCCTTATGGTACCGAAGCCATGCATGTGTTACGGGCTGAAAAGGGTTTCATTATTGTGGGCCAGGATACCGACGGTTCCATGACGCCTGCCGATCTGGGCATGGACGGCCTGGTGGCCAAAACCAAGGACTTCATTGGCAAACGCTCCTTAAGCCGAAGTCATACCGCTGGCAGCGGGCGCAAACAGTTTGTGGGGCTGTTGTCTGAAGACCCGCAACAGGTTCTGCCTGAAGGTGCGCAAGTATTGCGGGAAGAAACCATACAGCGTCCTGCCCCTATGTTGGGCCAAGTCACCTCCAGTTATTACAGTCCAACGCTTGAACGCTCAATCGCCCTGGCGGTTATCAAGGATGGTTTCAGCCTGATGGGGTCTACCGTTGTTGTGTGGTCGGCGCAAACCGGTTTTATAAAGGCACAGGTTTGCAGTCCGGTCTTTTTTGATGAAGAAGGGAGCCGTCAGCATGCAGCTTGATGTGAATATGCAATCACCATTGATTAATGTGCAGGGTTTGCTGGAAGAAGCTGCCGGCAAGGCATCGGATAAGTTTCTTTTAAGGGAATTGCCGTTTCGCGAGTTACTGAATGTCCGGGCTGACCTTGCAGATGCCAATCTTGCCAGGGTTTTGGGTAATTCATTTAATCTTCAATTTCCCGTGCAGCCCAATACGGTTGCAGAAAATGACCGGCATGTGATCTGGTGGCTGGGGCCCGATGAGTGGCTGGCCCAGTCAGTCGCGCCGGTGGATATGCCGGCACCGGTTGATGAAATCCAGGCTTTGTTGACGGGTTCGTTTGCCCGGGTGCTTGATGTCAGCAGTGGCTACACCTTGCTGCATTTAAGTGGCAGCATGGCCACAGATGTGCTTAACAAAGGCTGTCCGCTGGATTTTGATGCCAGTGTGTTTGGCAAGGGGCAGTGCGCCCAGTCGCATTTTTTTAAGTCGGATATTGCCGTAAGGCCGGTGTCCGATGGCTGGCATTTGCTGGTGCGCAGGAGTTTTGCTGAATATACGGTAAGAATGCTGCTGGATGCCGCCCATGATTATTATCTGCAGGCGTAAGGCTTGGAAGCCTTGAAGCAATCAGCTTAAAGGACTGTTTTTAAGCGAACGGAAGTAACCACCCCGTCGCTTCGCGCCACCCCTCCCCAGAGGGGAGTGCAAGACAGACTCTGAAAAAGGAAGCGGTAAATTCCCCTCCGTGGAGGGGTGGCAGGCGAAGCCTGACGGGGTGGTTGCCTTGATCCACGAGGCACTTCATCGAAGCGACAGAGTGGTTGCCTTGATCCACGAGGCGCCTCCTCGAAGTGACAGGTTGGTTGCCTTCACTCACGAGGTTGCCTCCTCGCAACCAAAAGGTATTTCCTTGCAACCTAGCCCAGTTTTTGCTTCAGGATTTCATTAACCTGGGTTGGGTTGGCCTTGCCCTTGCCGGCTTTCATGACCTTGCCCACTAAAGAGTTAAAGGCTTTTGGCTTGCCGGCCTTGTATTCTTCAATGATCTCGGGGTTGGCGGCCAATACTTCGTCAATCATGGCGGCAATGGCCCCACTGTCACTAATCTGTTTCAGGCCTTTTGCCTCGATGATGGCATCGGCATCGCGATTGTGTTCACCGGCCCACATATCGGTAAATACATCACGCGCGATTTTGTTGGAGATGGTGTTGTCAATAATGCGTAGCAGCATCTTGCCCAGCTGTTCGGGGCTGACCGGACTGTTTTCAATGTCCAGTTCATCACGGTTAAGGGCACCCGACAACTCACTCATGATCCAGTTGGAAGCCAGTTTGGCATTGCCTTCAGGCAGTACCTTGATGATTTCTTCAAAGTAGTCGGACATGGCACGTGAAACGGTAAGCTGGGCTGCATCATAGGCGGGTAGGCCCAGTTCGTTGCAGTAGCGCTCGCGACGGGCGGCCGGCAGTTCAGGCATGCTGGCCTTCACGCGCTCTTTCCATTCCTGTGAAATCACCAGCGGTGGCAGGTCAGGGTCAGGGAAGTAGCGATAGTCGTGGGCGTCTTCTTTGGTGCGCATGCTGCGGGTTTCATCTTTGACGTCGTCGTACAGGCGGGTTTCCTGCACAACGGTACCGCCGTCTTCAATCAGTTCGATCTGGCGACGGGCCTCAAAAAGGATGGCGCGCTCAAGGAAACGGAACGAGTTGACGTTCTTGATTTCGGCACGGGTGCCGAATTCTTTTTGGCCTACGGGACGTACAGAGACGTTGGCATCAATACGGAACGAGCCTTCTTGCAGGTTACCGTCGCAAATGCCCAGCCAGACCACCAGGCCATGCAGGGTTTTGGCATAGGCAACCGCTTCTTCGGCTGACCGCAGTTCGGGTTCGGTCACGATTTCCAGCAATGGCGTGCCGGTACGGTTAAGGTCAATCCCGGTGGACAGCTCGCCCAACGGGCCGATGAAGTCATCGTGCAGGGATTTGCCGGCATCTTCTTCAAGGTGGGCCCGTGTCAGGTTAAGGGTTTTTTCTTCTTTCCCGACAAAGTAGGAAATTTTTCCGCCCACGACAACCGGTAGCTCGTACTGGCTGATCTGGTAGTTTTTGGGTAGGTCGGGATAGAAGTAGTTTTTACGGGCAAATACAGAGTAGGGTGCGACTTCGGCACCAATGGCCAGGCCAAAACGGATGGCTCTTTCGACGGCTGCCTTGTTCATGACAGGCAGGCTGCCGGGCAGGGCCATGTCAACCATATTGGCTTGCGTGTTGGGGGCGGCACCAAAAGCGGTGCTGCTGCCCGAAAAGATTTTGGATTTTGTGGAAAGCTGTACATGCGTTTCCAGACCAATGACAATTTCCCAATTCATTATTTGATTTCCGGTTTACGTGTATGCCAGTCAGTGTGTTGCTGGAAGCGATCTGCAATGGCAAGGATTTTGCCTTCATTGAAGTAGTTGCCGATGATTTGCAGTCCAATTGGACGGTTGCCGCTGGCACCGCCAAAGCCGCAAGGAATCGACATGGCTGGCAAACCTGCCATGCTGACGCCCAGTGTGTAGATGTCGGCCAGCCAGTCGGCAGTCAGGTCATCGCGGTTCTCGCCAATGTTTTTGGCAACGGCAGGGCTGACAGGCCCCATGATGACATCGCATTGGGAGGCAAAGGCGGCCTGGAAGTCGTTGGCAATGATACGGCGGATTCGTTGTGCCTGCAGGTAGTAGGCGTCGTAGTAGCCTTGCGACAGAACATAGGTGCCGATCATGATGCGACGCTGCACTTCGGGGCCAAAGGCTTCTGCCCGCGAGCGACTGGTCATCTCTTCAAGGCCCTTGTATTCTTTGGCGCGATAGCCATACCGCACGCCATCGTAGCGAGACAGGTTGCTGGACGCTTCGGCCGGGGCAAGCACGTAGTAAGCGGGGATTGACAGTTCGGTGCGGGGCAGGGAAATTTCAACCCGTTCAGCGCCCAGCGCTTCATATTGCTGCAGGGCGGCTTCAATGGCGCTGGCTACTTCGGCAGACAGTCCAGGGCCAAAAAACTCTTTGGGTACACCAATGCGCAAGCCTTTCAGGGGCTGGCTGCCCTGGGCATTCTGGCTGGCCAGGTTGTCCAGGTAAGCCTGCTTGACCCGTCCCTGGCTGTTAGGTGTGCCATCGCAGGTTTCAATGCAGGTGGAGTCGCGTTCGTCGAAAACACTAATCACATCAAGCAGTTCGACCAGATCCTGGGCGCTGCTGGCAATCGGGCCGGCCTGGTCAAGGCTTGAACCGTAGGCGATCATGCCAAAGCGGGATACCGTGCCATAGGTTGGCTTGATGCCGCTGACGCCGCACATGGCTGATGGCTGGCGAACCGAGCCACCTGTATCGGTACCGGTGGTGGCCAATACAATACCGGCCGCAACGGCAGCCGCCGAGCCACCCGATGAACCACCAGGAACCGCGCTGGTATCCCAAGGGTTAAGGCAGGCGCCGAAGGCAGAGTTTTCATTGCCCGAACCCATGGCAAACTCATCGCAATTCAGCTTGCCAATATTGACGGCACCTGCATTTTTCAGGTGCTCGACAACCGTGGCATCAAAGGGGCTGGTATAGTTTTCAAGCATTTTGCTGCCCGCTGTGGTGCGCCACTGGCGGGTTACAAAAACGTCTTTGTGGGCAATTGGAATGCCGGTTAGCAACTGTTGTTTACCCTCGGCAATGCGCTGGTCGGCTTCTTTGGCTTGTGCCAGAGTGGCGTCAGGGTTGATGTCCAGGAAAATGTTAAGGTGTGTTGTGGCGTTGGCACGGTTAAGTGCCGCCTGCGCCAGTTCGGTTGCGCTAACCTGCTTGCTGTCCAGCGCCTTGCGCATTTGGGCAATGCTGGAAAAAGTGGGATGGGAGGTTGTATTGCTCATGGTTACTCGATAACTTTAGGGACCAGGAATAAGCCGTTTTCGGTGGCTGGGGCGTTGGCCAGCATGGCGTCACGCCCAGATTCGGAGCTGGTTTCGGTAACGACATCTTCACGCAGCCTGAGGGTTATGTCTTCATGCGCGGATAACGGATGGGCAAGTGGCTCGACACCGGTAGTATCTACGGATTGCAGCTTCTCGATAAGTCCCAGAATATTATTCAGTTCGTTCAGGGTCTGCTCTTTTTTTTCAGGAGTCAGTTCCAGTCGTGCCAGGCGCGAAATACGCGTTACATCTTCTAGGGAGAGTGACATATAATTCTTGC
>JBBADT010000023.1:0-39099 GCA_041656315.1 Advenella sp. | reverse complement strand
CGTGGCGGTGCCTCACCGCAACAGGCCATCAATATCGGCTTTGACAAGGCATGGGGAACCATTCTTGACTCGAACCTGACCTCCCTGATTGTTGGCCTGGCATTACTGGCTTTTGGCAGCGGTCCCATCCGTGGTTTTGCCGTGGTGCATACCCTTGGCATCCTGACCTCCATGTTCTCTTCCGTCGTGGGTGTCCGGGCATTGGTCAACCTTTGGTATGGCAGCCGTAAAAAGCTCAAGACCCTGGCCATCGGTACTGTCTGGAAACCGAATGCAGAGAAATAAAGGCATTCACCCGCAAGCAAGGCTTAACACGTAAACAATGTTCCTGAACCCGAGCGGTTCAGGAGCCGGGAATTAAAATGGAATTATTCAGAATCCGTAAAACCATACCGTTCATGAAGTATGCCCTGATCCTTAACGTGATCAGTGCCATTACTTTCGTACTGGCGGTATTTTTCATCGTTACCCGCGGTTTTCACCTGTCAATCGAATTTACCGGTGGAACCGTCATGGAAGTCAATTACCAGCAACCCGCCGAACTGGATTCGATCCGCCAATCGGTCGCGTCCCTGGGCTATACCGACTTCCAGGTACAAAACTTTGGCACGTCACAAGACGTCATGATCCGTCTTCCCATTCAGGAAGGTGTCACTTCAGCTGCACAAAGTGAAAAAGTCATGCAAGCCCTCCAACAGGTTGACCCCGGTGTCGAATTGCGCCGGGTTGAGTTCGTCGGGCCACAGGTGGGCAGTGAATTGTTCAGCAATGGCCTGAAGGCGTTTTTCTTTGTGGTCCTGGGCATTATTGTGTACCTGGGTTTCCGCTTTGAGTGGAAATTCGCCATCGCCGGCATGATTGCCAACCTGCACGACGTGGTGATCATTCTGGGCTTTTTTGCCTTTTTCCAATGGGAGTTCTCTTTACCCGTACTGGCCGGCGTGCTGGCGGTACTGGGCTATTCGGTCAACGAATCGGTGGTTATCATGGACCGGATCCGTGAAAACTTCCGCAAACAGCGCAAAACCAGCGTTCGCGAAGTCATTGACAGTTCCATTACCCAAACCATCTCCCGGACCATTATTACCCACGGCTCTACCCAAATGATGGTGCTGTCCATGTTCTTTTTTGGCGGCCCCACCCTGCATTACTTCTCACTGGCCTTAACCATTGGCATCTGGTTTGGCATTTATTCCTCAGTCTTTGTGGCCGCTTCCATTGCCATGTGGTTGGGCGTCAAACGTGAAGACATGCTGAAAGTACCCAAAAAAGAAGACCCGGCTGCCGAAATCATGGAAGGCTAAGCCCAGGCTTCATTAAGTTGCCCTTCAATAAAAGGGTTAGCTAAAGACTTAGCCGTTAAATTGCCCCCAACAACCGCATATCACCGGTTTCTTGGGGGCAATTTAATTAGCGCTCATTTTTCAATGCAAAAACAAACAGATAGAAAAAAGGGCGACAATAAGAGTACAATCTGCTTTTCCTTTTTTTGCCCCCGGGCTCAAACCCGCACCGGTATCCAACTATGCAAGAAACCAATATCAAACGCTCCGGCCTTAACTCCGAAACGGTTAAGCCTGTTGAATCCCCCCTGTCTTCCCTGGCCGCCCCCGATGGCAGCACCCGCAAGCTTTACATCAAGACGTTCGGCTGCCAGATGAATGAATATGACTCAGACAAAATGGCCGATGTCCTGCGTGAAAACCAGGGTCTGGAATTGACTAACGATCCGGAAGATGCCGACGTCATCCTGTTCAACACCTGTTCAATCCGTGAAAAAGCCCAGGAAAAAGTTTTTTCCGACCTGGGACGCGCCAATCAGCTTAAACAGAAAAAACCCAATCTGGTCATTGGCGTAGGCGGTTGCGTGGCCAGCCAGGAAGGCGCCACCATCATTCGCCGCGCCCCTTACGTTGACGTCGTTTTTGGTCCCCAGACCCTGCACCGTCTGCCAGACCTGATCAATAAACGCCACGAAACCGGCCGCTCGCAAGTCGATATCAGCTTCCCCGAAATTGAAAAATTCGATGCCTTGCCACCCGCCCGCGTCGAAGGCCCATCGGCATTCGTCTCCATTATGGAAGGCTGTAGCAAATACTGCAGTTTTTGCGTGGTTCCCTATACCCGTGGCGAAGAAATTTCCCGTCCGTTTGAAGACGTCCTGCAGGAAGTGGCCGACCTGGCAGACCAGGGCGTGAAGGAAGTCAATCTGCTGGGCCAGAACGTCAATGCTTACCGTGGCACCATGGGAGACAGCGGTGAAATCGCCGACTTTGCCATGTTGCTCGAATACGTTCATGAAATCCCGGGCATTGAGCGCATCCGCTATACCACCTCCCATCCCAAGGAAATGACCAACCGCCTGATTGAGGCGCACGGCGCCCTGCCCAAGCTGGTGCCTTTCCTGCACCTGCCCATCCAGACCGGCAGCGACCGCATCCTGGCCGCAATGAAGCGTGGCTATACCGGGCTTGAATTCAAGGCCATTGCCCGCAAACTGTATGCGGCACGTCCCGGTTTGACGCTGTCCTCCGATTTCATTGTCGGGTTTCCCGGAGAAACCGATGCCGACTTCGAAACCACCCTGAAACTGATCGAAGACGTCAATTTTGATACTTCGTTTTCCTTCATCTACTCACGCCGTCCCGGCACGCCAGCCGCCGACCTGCATGATGACACTCCTTACGATGTAAAACTCAAGCGCCTGCAACGCTTGCAGGCTCAAATCAACAAACAGGCCAAGGCCATCAGCCATGCCATGCTTAACACGATTCAGCCTGTACTGGTTGAAGGCGAATCACGCCGCGACAAAGACGAGCTGACCGGACGTACCGAAAACAACCGGATCGTCAATTTTTCCGCACCGAAACGCCTCATTGGCCAAATCGTCAATGTACGCATTACCGATGTCTACACCAACTCACTGCGTGGCGAGGTGGTAACCAGCGAGCAGGTTAGCTAATGGCCGTCAAACGCAACCAACCGGTTATCATCACCCTTGATGGCGACAATATGCAGTTGGCCAATCTCTGTGGCCCCCTCGATGAAAACCTGCGGCAAATCGCCCAGGCCTGGGGAGTCAAGCTTGGTCGTAATGGCAACCGCATTACACTGGAAGGCGAGCAGGCCCTGAAGGCGGGCAATAGCATCGAGATTTTTCATCGACGGGCACGCCATAAAGACCTGACCATTGATGACATCCAGCTGGGCCTGGTAGAGCAGAAAGCATCTCCCCACAAAGGAGTGCCTGCTGCAAGCCGGCCCGAAGAACAGGATGACCTGCCGCCCCTGGATGATGAAAGCGAAACCATTATCCTGCGTACACGGCGCAGCGACTTACGTCCCAGGACGCCCAGCCAGCGCCAGTACCTGAATAATGTCCTGCGCAATGACATTACCTTTGGCACAGGCCCGGCCGGCACGGGCAAGACTTGGCTGGCCGTGGCCTGCGCCATTGATGCCCTGGAGCGTGAAAACGTACAACGCATCATTCTGACGCGTCCCGCCGTAGAGGCTGGCGAACGCCTGGGTTTTCTGCCCGGTGACCTGGCCCAGAAAGTAGATCCATACCTTCGCCCCTTATATGACGCACTTTACGACCTGATGGGCTTTGAAAAAGTACAGCGCCTGTTCGAAAAACAAACAATTGAAATCGCACCGCTTGCCTATATGCGCGGTCGCACCCTGAACCATGCCTTTGTCATCCTTGATGAAGCCCAGAACACCACACCTGAACAGATGAAAATGTTCCTGACCCGCATTGGTTTTGGCAGCAAGGCCATTATTACTGGTGACCCGTCACAGGTTGACCTGCCCAAAGGGCAAAAAAGCGGCCTGTCCCATGCCCTGCAGGTTTTGCAGTCGGTAGAAGGCATTGCTTTTTCACGTTTCTCCAGTAAAGATGTGGTCCGTCACCCGCTGGTGGCTCGCATTATTGATGCCTATGATGAATCAGAGGCGCTCTCCGGCCACACTCTCCGTTAATCCTCTTACCGTTAAAAGCCATCATGCCAGAACCCGTTCTCAGCTTTACCGTCCAATACGCCGTGGATGCGCCGGAACTGTCTCGCCAGCAGCTGCGTGCCTGGGCCCTGAAAGCGGTTCAGGCGGCCTGCCAGGACTGTCCCGATGCGTTCCAGCGTGCTGAACTGACCCTACGCCTGGTAGACGCCGATGAAGGCCGGTCCCTCAATGCCAGCTACCGCAACAAAGATTACGCCACCAACGTCCTGACCTTTGAATACGGCATTGATCCGGAAGGAACGGCCCGCGGCGACATTATCTTATGTTTAGAGGTCCTGAAAAAAGAAGCCGCCGAACAGGGCAAACCGTTCAAAAACCATGCCGCCCACCTGGTCGTGCACGGCACCCTTCACGCCCTTGGCTACGACCATATCAGCGATGATGAGGCTGCACACATGGAAGCCATGGAAATTGCCATCCTAACGCGTTTACATATCGAAAACCCTTATCTGGAGCGTTAATAATCCACAAAAATAAGCACGCTTAAGGGGGAAATTCAGGCATTTTCAATGAACAAGCCGAAATTTCATCAAAACTGAATAATTTTGAGTTATGCTTGAATTCCCATTAACTAGACGTCCAGAGATGTCAACAGACCCATACCCTTCCAATGAGGCTGACCCAGAAACAAAGTCAGCCAAAAAATCCGCCACGCGCTCTTTATTGCAGCGTTTTAAAACCCTTATTGGCCAAAGCGAGCCCGAAGACCGTGAGGACATCCAGGAAATCCTGTGCGCCGCGCATGACAGGGAAATCCTTGATGACGATTCCTACACGATGATCCTGGGCTCTATTTCAGTAACCGAAAAAAATGTCAGTGACATCATGGTGCCCCGCTCACGCATGGACATGCTTGATGCCTCACAATCCCTACAGGAACTCCTGCCCATCATTATTGATACGGCACACTCGCGTTTTCCGGTCTATGAAAATGAGCGTGACAACATTATCGGCATTTTGCTGGCCAAAGACTTACTGCGTTTTTTCAACGAACCCAACCTTAAAATCCGTAACCTGATCCGGCCGGCCTATTTTGTGCCCGAAACAAAAAAACTCAACCAGCTGTTGCGCGACTTCAAGGAAAATCGCAATCATCTTGCGATTGCCATCGATGAATACGGCAGCATTACCGGCCTTATCACCATGGAAGACGTGCTTGAGCAAATTGTGGGCGATATTGAAGACGAATACGATGAAGACGCCGAACAGACCATTTTCCCCGAGTCGGAAAATGCCTGGCGAGTCATGGCCATCACCGATATCAGCGACTTCAATCAAACCATCAACAGCCATATTCCCGAAGATGAATATGACACCATTGGTGGCTGGCTGGCGGCAGAACTGGATCATATCCCCCAACGTGGAGACACGCATGACTACGAAAACCTAAGGTTCAGGGTCTTGCGTGCCGATGCACGGCGTGCCTTATGGCTACATGTCAAACGCTCCACCTCTTCCGCTGTTACCCATAAAGATAACTAAACCATGATGCACCGGCTTTTATTGCTTGCCGCGGGCGCTTTGCATGCCCTGAGCTTTTCTGCTTTCCCGCTTCCTGCATGGAGCCTGTCATCAACGCAAATCATCACCCTAAGCATACTGGCCTGGTATGTCCTGAGGGCGGGAAGCGTACGCCAGGCTGCCTGGCACGCTGCCTGGTTCAGCATCAGCAATTTCTGCGTGGGCATTTACTGGCTGTTCATTAGCATGAATACCTATGGGGCGCTGGCCGCCCCGTTGGCCGCCGCTGCCGTCTTCCTGCTATCCGCCTACTTAAGCCTGTATCCCGTCCTTGCCGCCAGTGTAAGCCGCTACCTGTCACGCAGCAGCGTGGCCAGTTTCATACTTGTCTGGGCCGGTTGCCAGGCATTATCAGAATGGTTGCGCAGCTTCATCTTTACCGGTTTTCCCTGGAACAGCACGGGTTATGCCCACACCGACAGCGTCCTGTCCGGCTGGGCCCCTGTCCTGGGTGCTTACGGGGTGGGTTTCATGGCAGCACTGGTATCTGCACTCTTGGCTGCCGGCCTTGTTTTCCTGCAAAAACAACAGCAAAAAAAATCAATCCTTTGCCTGACATTGATTGCCGGGCTATTCATTATCAGTTTCAGCCTGAAACAGATTTCCTGGCACCACCCCCATGGTAACCCCATTTCAATCAGGCTGGTTCAGGGCAATATTTCCCAAGACCGCAAGTTCCATCCCGACACCATGATGGAAAGCATGTATGAGAACTTTGACCTGGCCTTGCTGGAACCTGCCGACCCTGAAGCGCCCGCTAAAGTCATCATTTTCCCGGAAACCATTATTCCAGGCTTCCAGGACAGGATGAGTCCAGAATTCTGGCAATCGGTCACCCAGCTTGCCGAACACACCCAAAGCGTTTTTTTCATGGGCGTCCCTTTGCGCACCCTGGATCATCGTGGCGAACGCTACACCAATAGCGTGATCGCCCTTGATGGCAACACAAGCACCGAGGCATTGATGTCCGGCCTTGGGCTACCTGTTTATGACAAACAGCACCTGGTTCCTTTTGGCGAATTCATTCCCTACGGTTTTCGCTGGTTTGTTCACGCTATTGGCATACCACTTGGCGATTTTGACCGGGGCACCGCTTTACAACACAACTTCGTAGTACAAGACCAGGTTTTTGCACCCAATATCTGCTATGAAGACGTTTTTGGCGAGGAGCTGCTGCCCGCCCTGTTTGCCCGGCCCGACGGCTCTCCGGGCGCCAGCATTATGTTTAACGTCAGTAACCTGGCCTGGTTTGGCAATACCTTTGCCCTGGGACAACATTTACAAATAGCACGCATGCGCAGCATGGAAACCGCCCGCCCCATGGTGCGTGCAACCAATACCGGCACTACCGCAGCCATAGACGCCAGTGGAAACCTGATTGCCGCCCTGCCCACCGCCATTCCGGGCGTATTGGATGTACAAGTCCAGGGCACACAAGGCTATACCCTTTATGCACGTACCGGCAATAGCCTGGTAATTATCTTGTCACTGCTTTGTATCGGCCTGGGTGTACTTGTCAGAAAAAAAATCTGATTTTTTCAAAACAACCCCAGGCAAGCGTACACATCATTTTATTGGCAAAAAAACATCATATTTAAGACAGCATAATTGAAATGTTGCTTTTTTGTACACAAGAAGCAAAAAGGTGTTGCGCAAAGATATGAATACGTGCATAATTCTAATTCTTCGCTAGTCACTCAATTGGGGGTATAGCTCAGCTGGGAGAGCGCTTGCATGGCATGCAAGAGGTCAGCGGTTCGATCCCGCTTATCTCCACCAACTTTCTTTGGAAAGGTTTAGCGAAGTAAGTTGTGATACAGTTTTATCGTCACAATCAAAATGTAGTAAGTTTTAAGTTAAAGTCCTGTCCCCTTCGTCTAGAGGCCTAGGACACCACCCTTTCACGGTGGGTACAGGGGTTCGAATCCCCTAGGGGACGCCAAACTTTTCAGTTTGATGTTGACTTTAGCATACCGCTGCGGAGCGGTAGTTCAGTTGGTTAGAATACCGGCCTGTCACGCCGGGGGTCGCGGGTTCGAGTCCCGTCCGCTCCGCCACAAGATTCAAAAGCCCTGACACTTTTTCAGGGCCTTTTTAATGCTACACCATGTGAAGCATTAAAATCAGTTAAACAAAGTCCTGTCCCCTTCGTCTAGAGGCCTAGGACACCACCCTTTCACGGTGGGTACAGGGGTTCGAATCCCCTAGGGGACGCCAAACTTTCAGTTTGATGTTGACTTTAGCATACCGCTGCGGAGCGGTAGTTCAGTTGGTTAGAATACCGGCCTGTCACGCCGGGGGTCGCGGGTTCGAGTCCCGTCCGCTCCGCCATATTACTTCTATTTCCCTCCCTCTCTTTCATTAC
The DNA here is from genome assembly GCA_041656315.1 of Advenella sp. GTDB lineage: Bacteria > Pseudomonadota > Gammaproteobacteria > Burkholderiales > Burkholderiaceae_B > Advenella. The sequence goes on along the minus strand of JBBADT010000023.1, from coordinate 31,190 downwards.
CCCCCATTTCTTCTGCATATTTCGAACTTCTCGAAAACGCATTCCAATGCTACGTATGCCAATGCTTCATGCATTTACTATTGCTGCTGTTCATTTGAATACACCACACACATAAAAACTCCCTTCTAAATTAAAACTGGCCCTGACATAACAGTAAAGCATAAGCAAATTACTACTTATTGTTTTTCATGCATAACAGCGATCATTATACTTATAGGTAATATAAACCTATTTATTTAAAGTTTAAAATAATGAGCCGCTTAACAATTCACACTCTCGAATCCGTACCCGCCGAAGCCAGCGAACGCCTGCAAAACGTCAAGAAAAACAATGGTTTCATCCCCAACCTGATTGGCGTTCTGGCCAATGCGCCTACCGCCCTGGAAACTTATCAAGTGGTTGGCGGCATCAATGCCCGCAACGGCTTTAGCGATGCAGAACGTGAAGTCGTGCAAATTACTGCCGCCACACTGAACGGATGCGGTTTTTGTGTTGCCGGCCATACCGCTATTTCCCGCAAGAAAAACCTGATGCCCGAAGAACTCATTCAGGCCCTGCGCAACACCCAGGCGCTTAGCGATCCAAAACTGAATGCGCTGGCCCAATTTACCATTGCCCTGATGGAAAACAAGGGTCAGGTATCCGATGCGCAACTGAATGACTTCCTGGCAGCCGGCTATACACAAGCCAATGCGCTGGATGCCGTTCTGGGCGTCAGCCTGGCCACCCTGTGCAATTACGCCAATAATCTGGCTAAAACGCCCATTAATCCCGAGTTACAACCTTTTGCCTGATCCTTTATTGATTTTTCCCTGCCCGTAAGGAATATTGCTGTGAGTCAAACCGATACGACCGCCCTTTTAGCCTCCATTGCCAGCCTGGTAAAAACTGAATTGGCCCCGCTGGCCAGTGCCATTGACCAGGAAGGGGTTTACCCTGCTGATTTTCTGCATAAACTGGGCGCACTGGGCGGGTTTTCCGCAGCCATTCCAAAAGAATACGGTGGTGCTGAATTGGGCCTGAACACCCAAATCGACATCACCACGGCAGTGGGCCGTGAATGCGGCTCCACGGCATTCCTTACCTGGTGCCAGTCCACCTGTGCCTGGTATTTACTGCATTCACCCAATGAGACGGTCAAGCAGCGCTACCTGCCCCTGGTGGCACAGGGAAAACTGCTCGCTGGCACCGGCATGTCCAATACCGTCAAGCACCTTGCCGGCATCGAAAAAATCCATCTGACCGCCACGCGTGAAGGCAATGACTACGTGGTAAGCGGCTCCCTGCCATGGGTTTCCAATATTGGCAAAGATCATCTTGCCATTGTTGCCGCATCGGTAGGCGAGGAAGGCTATATCATGTTTGCCATACGGGGCGACAGCGAAGGACTGGCCCTGAATCCCTGCCCTGAGTTTTCCGGGCTGGAAGGCACCCAAACCCTGAACATGCGATTCAGGAATGTTCGCATCAGCACTGATGACGTCCTGGCCAAGCCCGATCAATTCAAATCCTTTATCAGCCGAATCAAACCCGGTTTTGTACTGGGGCAATTGGGTATTGGCTTTGGTATTATTGAAGGCAGCCTGAAAACCATTCGGGAAAGCAATATCACCACAGCCCATGTCAATATTTACCTAGATGAACAGGAAACGGACCTGGCCACCCGCCTTGAGAGCTTAAGAAAAGAAGTCAGCAACCTGGCACCACAGGCAGAAAACGGCACCGCCCGCATTCTTGATATTTTACGTGCCCGTGCCAATGGCTCTGAAGCTACCCTGGCAGCTGCACAGTCAGCCCTTCTGCATGCGGGTGCCAAAGGTTATCTGATGCGTCACCCTGCGCAGCGACGCCTTCGAGAGGCTGTTTTTGTCGCCATTGTCACACCCGCCCTGAAGCATTTACGCAAAGAAATTCATGATCTTGAACAACATGCCAACGTGGAGGCAGCATAATGAAACAGTGGATGTGCGGCCCCTGCGGCCTGATTTACGATGAAGCCCTGGGCCTTCCCGAACACGGCCTGCCACCCGGCACCAAATTCGAGGATATTCCCGATGACTGGGAGTGCCCCGATTGCGGCGTGACCAAAGCTGACTTCTACCTCATTCCTGATTAAACAAGGATCCATCATGGTGAACCCGACACCGTTGGCAAGAAAAACCGTTCTGGATGCCCAACAAATCCAACTCAGTTACAGCAGGCCCAAACAGTCACCCACCGTTGTATTGCGCGACTTCTCCCTGCAGTTGTCTGAAGGTGAAATTGTGGCCATCCTGGGTCCCAGCGGCGTGGGCAAGTCTTCCCTGCTCCGTGTACTGGCTGGCCTGCAGGATGCCGACCAAGGCACCGTAAAGGTCAACAATGAACCCCTTCAAGGTCCACATCCGCGCCTGAGTTTTGTTTTTCAGGATCCAAGCCTGCTGCCCTGGCTGAATCTGGAAGAAAACGTCCGGTTTGGCCTGGACTTCAAGCATCAGCCCCATATCTCCCAGGAACAAATCAATGCGCGCGTGCAAGCGGCGATAGAAGAGGTCAACCTGACTGCCGCCCGATTGCGTTATCCGTCCGAGCTATCTGGTGGCATGGCCCAGCGTGCGGCACTGGCACGCAGCCTGGCACGCCACCCCGAAATCCTTTTACTGGATGAGCCTTTCAGCGCACTGGATGAAATCACCCGCAGTGAAATGCAGGAACTCCTGCTGCAAGTCACTCGAAAACATCAATCGGCCGCCATTCTGGTGACCCATGACATTGATGAGGCCCTGCTTATCGCCGACCGCATCATTCTGATCGGTGACATGCCTGGCCGCCAGATTGGCCAGTGGTCGATCACCCACTCTCACCCCAGAGACATCATTTCCCCGGCACTTACCCGGACCAGAGTGGACATTATCCAATTGCTCAGGCAGGCACGTAACAAAACCGCCGCCAACAACGCCAGCATGGCAGCTTGAACACCTTATAAAAAACGGTTTCCCGCCACATACAGGCCAAGAGAAGACATATGAAAGACGCTAACAACACCACTTCGGATGCCCGTCGCCAGTTTTTGAAACTATCGGGTTTGTTTACCGCGATGGGAGCACTGCCCTTATTGCAAATGCACAACCTGGCCCGCGCCGCCGACCCCAATGCGCCGGTAAGAATTGGCTATTTGCCCATTACCGATGCCACACCATTATTAGTTGCCGACCACCTGCAATACTACCAGGAGCAGGGACTTGAGGTGGAAAAACCCCGCATGTTCCGCAGCTGGGCGCAACTGGTGGAAGCCTTTCTGGCCGGCCAGGTCAACGTGGTACACCTCCTGGCTCCCATGACCATCTGGGCGCGCTATGGCAGCCAATCCAAGGCCAAAGTGGTTGCCTGGAACCATATGTCCGGATCTGGCCTGACGGTTTTACACGAAATCAATCAAATTAAAGACCTTGGTGGCAAAACCGTCGCCATTCCGTTCTGGTATTCCCTGCACAACGTAGTATTGCAGCACCTGCTCAAGAGCCAGGGCCTTGAACCCATCAGCGAAGGCAATCCTTCGGCCCGGCAAGTCAAACTGGTGGTCATGTCACCGTCAGACATGGTGCCTGCCTTGGCCAACAAACAGATTGCCGGCTACACCGTTGCCGAACCCTTCAATGCCTCGGCTGAAGTCCTTAAAGTAGGCAAAATCCTGCGTTTTACCGGTGACGTCTGGAAAGACCATGCCTGCTGTGTCGTATTGATGCATGAACAGGATTTGCAACAGCGCCCCGAATGGACCCAAAAAGTGGTTAATGCCGTCGTCAAGGCCCAGGCCTGGATACAGGATAACCGCAGCGAAACGGCCCATATTCTGTCCAAAGATCACGACCGGCGCTATACCCCACATTCACAGGAAGCCTTATCCCAAGTTCTGGTACCCGAATTGCTGAACCGCGAACTGTATGAAAGTAATGGCGCAATCGTCAATACGCAATGGAACGAAAAACGGATTGATTTCCAGCCCTATCCATTTCCCAGCTATACCGAGGAACTGGTCAGGAAACTTAAAACCACCCTGGTTTCCGGCCAGAACGATTTCCTGCAAGCACTAGATCCGGCCTTTGTGGCCAATGACCTGGTGGATGACCGCTTTGTGAAAAAAGCCATTCTCGACAACGGTGGCCTGGCCACTTTCGGCCTGGAGTCATTCACCCGGCAAGAAATCATTACCGGTTAAACATTTACTTCAGCCTGCAAGCTGCCCAAATCGGGTTGCAGGCTTTTATACCAGTACGAAAATTATGCATACCAATTTCAAACAACCCGGCTTGAGTGCCCGTTTTTCCCTTGGCGTAGGTGGCTTGCTCATGCTGGTTGCCCTTTGGAGCCTGGGAACCCATTGGCTGGAAGCGAATGTCTCATTGGCCAGCTTGCTAAGTCCGGCTCAAACATTCAGCAGCCTGTACGAGCTGTTGGTTCAGAACCAGCTCACCCTGCATACCCTGACCAGCCTGAAACGGGTACTGGTTGGCCTTGGCCTGGCCTTGCTGATAGGCGTTCCGGTAGGGCTTGCGATTGGCGCCTCACGCGCCATTGAGAACTCAACCAGCAGCGCCTTCCAGTTCCTGCGCATGATTTCACCCTTGTCATGGATGCCCATTGCCGTCATGGTATTTGGCATTGGCGATGCGCCCATTTACTTCCTGCTCAGTTTTGCCGCCGTATGGCCCATCATTCTGAATACCGCCTCGGGTGTCAAGCAACTGGATCCGCGCTGGCTGATGCTGGCCAAAAGCCTAAGCGCAACCCGTAAGGAAGTCTTGCTGAAAATCATCCTGCCAGGTGTTTTAGGCCACATACTGACCGGCGTGCGACTGGCCATTGGCGTTATCTGGATTGTCCTGGTACCGTGCGAAATGCTGGGTGTGAGCTCGGGTTTGGGCTACTTTATCCTGGACACCCGTGACCGGCTTGCCTATTCCGAACTGATGGCCGTGATTGTGCTGATTGGCGCGCTTGGCTTTATTCTTGATGGCCTGGCCCAAAAACTGTACCAGCATTGGGCGCATAGTCCCGGCAAGGCGTAATCATCCGGCGACAAACCGCCACACGTGCAAAGGTCACGCTAAAACCGGGCATTCATGCTGTTTTGGGCAAGCTGTACCAGTTGCGCCCGGGATAAATCCAAGGCTTGCGCCACCGCCATATAGTTATCCAGAATATAGCCACCAAAATAAGCCGGATCATCCGAATTGACGGTCACACACAGTCCCTGCTCCAGCAGCCGTTTCAGGTTGTGCTGTTTCAAATCCGGCACCACGCATAATTTCAGGTTGGACAGGGGACACACCGTCAACGGTATCTGTTCTTGCCGCAAGCGCTGAATCAAGGTAGGGTCTTCTTCGCTGCGCACGCCATGATCAATACGCTCGGCCTGCAACAGGTCAAGGGCATCGCGTACATAAGAAGCCGGCCCTTCTTCACCCGCATGCGCCACCCGCCTGAAGCCCAACGCTTTGCAATGGGCAAAAACCTTCTGGAATTTTTCCGGTGGATTGCCATTTTCAGAAGAATCAAGTCCGACTGACAACCATAAGTCGTCATATTGCCCGCGCAAGGGCAAGGCTTGTTCCAGCGTGGCAAAGGCCTCATCCTCGCTTAAATGGCGCAAAAAACTGAAAATCAGGCTGCTGCTGATACCCAGCTCTTTATGACCCTGTCGCAAGGCACTGGCAAGGCCGGCAAACACTGTTTCAATCGCCACTCCCCTGCTCGTATGAGTTTGCGGATCAAACATGATTTCCGCATGCACCACCCCATCGGCTGCAGCTCGCTGCAAATAGGCCCAGGTCATGTCATGAAAATCCTGCTCGGTTTGCAAGACTGCGGCACCAGCATAATACAGGTCCAGAAATGACTGCAAGTCGGTAAACTGGTAAGCCCTCTTCAATGACTCGATATCAGGATAAGGCAGCTGGACTTTGTTACGTTCGGCCAAGGCAAAAATCATGTCAGCCTCAAGCGTGCCTTCAATATGCAGATGCAATTCCGCCTTGGGCAGATCACGGATAAATGAACGGAGTTCCTGTGTATTCATTGATACTTGTCTTTAAGTGGTGGTTTTAATTCTTTAAATTTGTCAGGTAATGTATATGAAACTTTATCATGAAAGCATTTCATATCTTGCAGGCCCAACCTGCAGGCATAGAATTTAAATAGCTTGAAACAGCTATTTAACATGATCCGCCCAAACCCATAAAACTTACAAATCATAACCGTTGCATCAATTACAAATTTGACATGTTCCCTGGCCCTGATTAACCTGAGCAAATCGATAGTTAAAACATTTTGTTCATCTATCCCGAAAAAGATATTTTGAATAAAAAAGGAGACGAATCATGCTTCACTACGCTATTGTCTTTTTTATTATCGCCATTATTGCCGCCATACTTGGATTTGGTGGAATCGCTTCAAGTGCTGTCGGCATTGCGAAGATCCTGTTTGTGGTTTTCCTTGTCCTGGCCATACTTTCAATCTTGTTTGGTAGCAAATTCAGGAAGTAGCCGTCACCACTATACTCATGAAATAAAACCGGGGACACAACAAAACGCGCAGCGGTTTCAGTCAAGCAGCCAGCTTTGCAGGGCAATCAGGGTTTTTGCATCCCGGATGCTTCTGTCTTTAATAGCCTGCATGACCTGCTGCCGGCTTAACAGAACGGTTTGCACGAACTCATCCTCATCCGCCTTCAGTGTGCTGTTTTCTGTAATACCCCTGGCTTCGTACAGGTACATCAATTCATCACAAAACCCGGGTGCGGTATAAAATTTCTGGATCAATGCCATGGATTGCGCGGTATAGGGCGTTTCTTCAGCCAGTTCCCTGTACGCACACTGTTCAGGGCTTTCACCGGCCATATCCAGCTTGCCGGCCGGAATTTCCAGCAGTACATCGCCTACCGGGTGACGAAATTGCCTGACCAGCACGACTTGCTCTTGCGCGGTCACTGCCAGCACGCACACGGCTCCGCAATGGCGCACCACCTCACGGGTGGCCTGCTTGCCATTGGGCAATTCAACGGTATCAACCGACAGTTTGACCACTGCTCCGGAAAATACCGGACGACTTTCTTTCAGGGTTTCGACAAGACCAATTTCAGACATAAAAAATACTCTTTCAATTCAAATTAAAGCAAGGGAGAAAACAAACGGGCGGTAGAGGTCAAAAGACGATAAGCAAAACTTTGCTTCTTGGGCACCACTTCCTCTGAAGAGTTCAGGGAGTCATGAAACTCACGGGCCAGCAACTCGTTGGCCTTGGGCTCATAACACAATACCGATACCTCAAAGTTAAGGTAAAAACTGCGATAATCAAAATTGGCGCTGCCAATAAAAGACAGATCATCATCAATGACCAGGGTTTTGGTATGTAGCATGCGTGGCGTGTATTCGTATATCCGGATACCCGCCCTGATCAGATCATCGTACCAGGATTGGGTTGCCAGCGTGACCACCAGATTGTCACTTTTTCGGGGCACCAGCAAACGTACATCCACCCCTCTGAGAGCCGCCGAAGTCAGGGCAAAAAGCGAAGCATCATCAGGCACAAAATAGGGTGTTGTCAAATAAATCCGGGAGCGGGCCCGGTACATGGCAGACAACATAACCCTTAAAATAGGGGCAAAATCAGAATCGGGCCCCGAAGGAATGACCTGCATGCGATAAGCCTGGCCGGGCTCGGTTACCACACGCTCCACGTCAATATCTTTGCGCTCGGCTTTTCTTAATGCCCTGACCAAAGAAAGATCTCCGGTTGAATAATGCCAGTCCTCAATAAAAATGCTTTCAAGCCAGGCAATAACCGGGCCATCCACCTGAATATGCACATCATGATAAGCGTTGGCATTTCTTCGTAAATCTTGCTCATCGGAAACATTGACGCCGCCTGTGAAACCGGTTAGGCCATCGCAAATAACGATTTTCCGGTGATTGCGAAAATTGATCAGGGAAAACAGGCGACGCCAGGTGATGTTATGAAAAAACCCCAGTTCTCCGCCAGCCCGGACAAAATCATGCATGAAATTACGGGTAAGCCGGGAAGAACCCAATGCATCAACCAATAAATAAACTTTTACGCCTTCTTTTAGTTTTTCCGTCAGCAAATCCCGCATCGCTATACCGGTTCCATCGGTTTCAAAAATATAGTATTCAAGCAGGATATAGTTCTTAGCCCTACGAATGGCCTCAAAAATGGCATCATAGGTTTTTTCGCCCCCCGACAACAGACGGTAATCCATAGAGTGGCACAGAGGGATATTCGTGATATTGAAAATGAGCCGGGCCATCGACTTATACTCTTCCGGAAAGTCTTCTGACTGGATATAGGGATCCCAAATTGCATAATTACGATCAACAATTTGCCTGCTGCGACGGCGGCTCAAGCGGTGCCGGATGATTTTTTTGGGCCCAAACAGGTAGTAAATGAAAAACCCCAGCACTGGAATAAAGCTGAGGGTAAGAATCCAGGTAAGCGTGGATATGGGAGATCTTTTCTGCAACAGAATCCAGCCACCGATAGCGACAATATACACAGTCCAGACCGTATATATAAAAGCATGAAACTCTTGAGGAATCAAAGACACTTAGACACCCTTATCATGGCAACCCGTTACTTCCCACCTTCTTTGGCGAAGGTTCAATGACAATTACGCCCGCATACGAAAAATATAGAATAATCCAATTGAATAAGGCAGTACAGACGCATACGCCACACGTTTTTTATTCTGGACGGTTATCGCCTTCATCCAAGCCGTTCTCGGGGTGACGACGCTGCAGGAACAACACTTTTGCCGCATGAAGATCATCAAGAATTGGCGCACTGGAAATCAGAACCAGAATGGATGCCAGCCCCATCGTAAATGTGAACCCCAAATGCTTGAAACCAAAAGCACCGGTTACACCTCCCAGAAAAAACAGCAACACCAACTTGCTTAACAGCTTGAGCTTGACCCGGTCTCCTCTGACAATAGGTTTTTTGGGATCGTTTTTATTAGGGTTCCAGTAAAACAGCTTGCCCAATTCAATGCCGATATCAGTAACCATGCCGGTTACATGCGTGGTTCTGAATTCAGAGTGGGACATCTTGGTAATAATGGCATTTTGAAGCCCCATGATATAACACAGCACCGCCACGGTTACCGATGTCCAGAGCCAGTCGTAATACCACTGCATGCCATCAAGGGCACCAAACAGGATAAGCATCATGGCTTCCAGCAAAATAGGCAGCGCATATTCGCTTCGTAAATAAGAATGCCTGGCCCAATTAATGATGATTGCCGTTGAGCCCGCTCCGGCTGTAAAAGCCATGAAAGCCCCCAGGCCAGACAGCACGATCGTCCAGTTCCACAAAGCCAGGGAGTCTGCCATGCCCGAGACAATCCCAGACATATGCGATGTATACTGCCCAATAGCCAAAAAACCGCCTGCATTTATTGCCCCCGCAATAAATGTCAAATAATAAGCCAGTGATGAATTTGCATCCTTGGTTCTTATTTTTCCACTTAAACGACGCGAATAGTCTTTGAACGACATGTTCCACAAACAAAATTTCAAAAAAACAAACCGGAAAAAATACTGGACATTTACTGCGCACCCACTAAAAAACGTTAAAAAACAGAAAAATCAGCAATAAATTAACTAAATTACGTTAAAAATCAAAAAAATGCATTTTTAACATTGTTGCCAATTTGCCTTTGCGACCTTAGGATGGGTGAGTTTCAATATTTATTACTTAAGCGAACAAGAGCAAATGGATACATTAACACAACAAGACCCATCCCATCAGAATACAGGATGGAATATCAGTTCAATTATCGATTTATTTGAGCTTCCATTCATGGATCTGCTATTTCAGGCCCAGCAAATTCATCGTGCCAACCATAACCCCAATGAAATCCAGTTATCAAGCCTGCTGTCCATCAAGACCGGCGGTTGCGCCGAAGACTGCTCTTATTGCCCCCAGTCGGCCCGTTACAATACGGAAATCAAGGCCGAAAAACTGATGCCCCTTGAAGAGGTCGTTAATGCGGCAAAAACAGCCCGGGATAATGGTGCCCAACGCTTTTGCATGGGTGCAGCATGGCGCAATCCCAAACCACACCAACTGGATGAAATTGCCAAAATGATCGCAGCCGTCAAGGGGCTGGGCATGGAAACCTGTGTTACCCTGGGCATGCTGCAAGAAGGACAGGCAGAACAGTTACGTGACGCCGGCCTGGACTATTACAACCATAACCTTGACACTTCACCCGAATTCTACGGTGAAATCATTACCACGCGCACTTATGAAGACCGCCTGGAAACCCTTGAAAGAGTACGTAACGCCGGACTCAATGTGTGCTGCGGCGGTATTGTTGGCCTGGGAGAATCCCGTCGGGAACGCGCTGGCCTGATTGCCCAGCTGGCCAACCTGAACCCTTACCCGGAATCGGTACCCGTTAACAACCTGGTCAAAATCAAGGGCACTCCGTTATTTGATAATGAAGACCTGGACCCGTTTGAATTCATACGCACGATTGCCGTGGCCCGCATTACCATGCCCAAGGCCTATGTTCGCCTGTCTGCCGGACGCGAGCAAATGAGTGATAGCATTCAGGCACTCTGCTTCCTGGCTGGCGCAAATTCTATTTTCTACGGAGAAAAACTGCTGACCAGCGGCAACCCCCAGGCACAGGCCGACCAACAGTTATTGGAACGGCTTAACCTGAAATCAACCAGCACCCAAAACCATCATTAAGCCATACCGGACAAGAAACACTTTATGATCTACCTTCTCTTAAGCATTTTATGCAGTGTGACGGTTTCTGTCCTGCTGAAAATAGCCCGCCAACATGCCATTGACATCAAACAGGCGATTGCCTTCAATTATGTCACAGCCATTGTTTTATGCTGGCTGCTTTTACAACCCAAGCTCTCGGGCGCCAGCATACAGGCATTACCCTGGGGGCTGTTTGCCATCCTGGGGGTATTATTACCGCTTATTTTCCTGGCCATGTTCAAGGCGGTTGAGTTTGCCGGCATTGTGCGTGCCGATGCGGCACAAAGGCTGTCCCTGTTCCTGCCCATTATCGCTTCGTTCAGCATTTTTGGAGAGACCCTGTCGCTGCCAAGGGGTATCAGCCTGCTCATTGCCTTCATTGCCCTGTTCTGTCTGCTCTGGAAGCCAGCCTCAAACGTCACTGCAGTTCAAACCCGCAGCAGTGCGCTGTATCTGTTAATGGTGTGGATCGGTTATGGTGTGATTGATATCCTGTTCAAGCAAATGGCCAAAACCGGTACCGCCTTCCCAACCGGGCTGTTTATTGCCTTTGCCATGGCCGGTTTACTCATGTTTATTTATTTATTTACCAGCAAAGCGCAATGGCACCTGCGCCATGCGGTGGGTGGCCTTGTACTGGGTTGCCTGAATTTTGGTAATATCCTTTTTTATATCAAGGCACACCAGTACTTCAGCGAAAACCCAACCCTGGTTTTTACCACCATGAACATTGGTGTCATCAGCCTTGGCACCCTGGTTGGCGCCCTGGTTTTCAGGGAAAAAATCAGCGTGGTTAATGCTATTGGCATTGTGCTTGCCATCCTGGCTGTATTCTGCCTGTATTACTGGGTTATTGTTTAAGCACTTGCGAAGCCTCGCCAAGCCGCGGGGCTTCCTTGAGTTAAGGTTCAGCAAGTCGCGGTTTGCTGTCACTCAAGATTTCAGTTTCAGCCGCAACCTCCCCGGCCTGCTCCGCCACCAGCATCTGTTCTTGTTGTACGCCATCCTGCCCATCAGCCGCCAGAACAACTGCCTCAAGTCTTTCCTGTTCAAGCCTATCCTGTTCAAGCCTATCCTGTTCCTCATCTGCTTTTAGCTGTTCGATTACTTCTTCCATTTTCGCCTCATCAGCAGAAATATCAATACTGCGATCAACGCGCGGATCCAGCTCCAGGACTGCAGGGGCAGGTTGAATATCTACAGGCATAGGCACAAAAGGCTCTTGCTGGACACGATATTTACCGGATACTTTTTGACGGCTAATAAACAGAGTCAAGATAAACGCACAAGCGGATGTAAAAATATAGAACATTCCCGCACCGCCCACATCCATCAGTTTGCCGGCCACAACGGGCCCCAGGCCAGCACCAACGCCATAAACCATGAGCAAAACGCCACTTAAACCGACCCGTAACCCCGGCTCCACATGGTCGTTGGCAAAAGCAATTGCCAAGGGATAAATGGTAAATTGCAAAACACCTACAATCGCCACCAGCAGCAACACCAAAGGAAACGAAACCGACCAATATCCATATAAAGGAATCGTAACCAGGGTTAGCAGGAAAACATTAATGCCGATCAGTTTAACCCGGTCGATCCGATCGGACAGCCACCCCATGGGCCACTGAAACAACACGCCGGCCATCACACAAACAGACAGGAACATGGCAATCTGGTTGGTATCCAAACCCAGCTTAATGCCATATACGGGTGCCAGACTATAAAAAGTGCCGGTAATACAGCCCGCCATGAACAGAATAAACATGGACATGGGCACCAACCTGATAAACACCTGAAACTTAATGGGTGCCTGCGAATGGATGACCGGGTGAACCCGGCGTGTCATGGCAACAGGAATAAGGCAAAGGGCCGTTGCAATAGCAACCACAATAAGCGGCGTATGGTCCAATGACGGAAAAATGGAAATTGAAGCCTGCCCCAACACCAGTCCAAGACTGGACATAATCATGTAAAAAGAGAATATACTGCCGCGCGTTGTCGAATCAGACTGATCATTCAGCCAGCTTTCAAGAATCATGTACTGCGTGACCATGGCCATGCCTACAACAACCCGAAAAAACAGCCACAATGTGATATTTGACACAATGGTTTGCATTAAAACCATAATAGCCACGATGGCTGCCGCAATGGCATAAGCCCGTATATGCCCTACGTAGACAATCAGCTTGTGCCCGGTTCGGGCGCCCAGAACAAGCCCCGTATAATAGGCCGCCATCAGCAGGCCTACCCAAACCTCGCTTACATTGTTCTGCGTAAGAAATAGCGCGATGTACGTGTTGAACAAACCCGTACCCAGAGACAGGAAAAGAATTGCAGTGTAAAGCGACAAAAAGGACAAAAACAGTGAAATCATACCCAGACACCTGCAATCCGCAATCCAGAACAGGAAAAGGCCCCTGCCAATGCAGAGACCTTATGAAAAATAAAAAACTAGCCTAACTGGGACAGCAAGGTGTTCGCATCACTCACTTCATAGCCGCCACCTTCTTCAAGATTAAGAAGGGTAACCACACCATCATCCAATACCGCTGAATAGCGTCGTGAACGCACCCCCAAGCCCTTGGCAACCAGATCAAGATCAAGACCCATGGCTTTGGTCCATGTTGCCGAGCCATCGGCAAACATGCGCACTTTACCCTGTGCATTCTGCTCTCGGCCCCAGGCGCCCATGACAAACGCATCATTGACCGCAACACACCAGATTTCATCAATGCCCTTGGCCTTGAGCTGGCTTTCCAGTTCAATATACCCCGGCAGATGCTGGGCAGAGCAGGTTGGCGTGAAGGCACCGGGCACCGCAAACAGGGCAATTTTCTTGCCCTTGACCAGCTCGGACACCTTGAAAGCATTTGGCCCCAGGGAACATCCCTCGGAAGCGGTTTCAATGAATTCTGTTAATGTACCGTCTGGAACTTTATCGCCAATTTTAATCGTCATGACTTCTCCTTGAAATAAGCCTGTATGAAAGGAAAGTGTATCACTACATGCCTTGAAAAAAAACAAATGTGCCAGGAAACAAAAACCGCCTTATTCCGATTTACGGAATAAGGCGGTTTTTTACAGAAAGATGACTTAAGGACTAGCTGCTTTCCTTGACTCGATAGACCAGGACCGAGGTATGGGCCAAAGACAAGACCTTGACGGTTACGCTACCCAGCAGCAACCGGGACAAACCGCTGCGGCCGTGGCTGGCAATATAAATAAGATCACAATTATGCTCTTTAGCAGCTTCTACAATACCATCGGCCACACTGTAATTGGAGGTAATGACAGACGTCGCCTTAACCCCTGCCGTTTCGGCTCGCTCAAGTACAGGTTTCAGATATTCCTGTGCTTCTTTTTTAGCTGCCTCTTCGTAATCGCCATCGGAAATAGCGTATGACGCAGCCATGCCATCAAAACCAATCAGTGTTGAAAAGGGCTGGGTTACATTGATGGTAACGATTTCAGCACCAATTTGCCGGGCAAAACTAATACCGGAGTTAGCAGCTTGAGCAGAAATTTCTGAACCATCGATAGGCAGCAATATTTTTTTATACATAAAGTGAGCTCCTTTGGACTAGGATGTTTGTTTGGCGGCATTGTACAAATGCGTACAACGGGTTCCGGTACGACAAAAAGCAAGGATAGGCGTTGGCAAGGTTTCCAGGTACTCTTGAAACTGGTTAACATTTTCCTGGGTCATTGCCCCACTAACGACAGGCTGGTACACCACGGTAAGGCCTGCCTCTTGCCCGGCCTTAATAATCTCGGCTGAAAGAGGCTGAGTGTCGCCACCTTCCAGATCGGGACGGTTGATGATAACACTGTTGAAACCGGCCGCCTTGACAGCAGCCATGTCACTGGCGCTTAACTGGGGTGCAACGGCAACGGTATCACTTAATGGTGTAAAAGGTGTTGACATGAATTCCTCTTCAATAAACTGTTTGAAGGACATAAAGATATCGTACTCTTTATCCTTTTCGGTTATCTGATTTTATGCTAGTTTATTTGATTGTAAACAATTATTTTTCAATTTGCCCCCCAGATTCATCATGCAAGTCGATACCTGCCACATCCGCCCCGCACAGGCCAGTGATATAACTGCCATTCAGTCCATTTATGCCCATCATGTCCTTTACGGCATGGCCACCTTCGAGGAAACGGTTCCCGATGTGGACGAAATGCGCCAGCGTTATGACAAGATCATCGCTGCCGGGTATCCCTATCTGGTTGCCCTGCAAAACAATGAAGTAGTTGGCTATTGTTATGCATCGACATACCGTCCACGCATTGCCTATCGCTTCACGGTAGAAAACAGCATCTATCTGCGTCATGATATGGGACAAAAAGGGATTGGCAGCCAACTGTTAACGGCGCTCATCAGGCATTGTGAACAAGGGCCATGGCGCCAGATGATCGCGGTTATTGGCGGCACCGAAAACCTGGCATCCATCAATCTGCACAAGCGTCACGGATTTACCCTTACAGGCATACAGCCCAACACGGGCTTCAAACATAACCGATGGATTGATACGGTCTTGATGCAGCGTGAAATAGGCGAAGGAGGCCACACGTTACCCAAAGAGGCAAACTAGGCAAGCTCACGCCATAAACAGGTTTTTCCGGCGGCTTTATCCAGGGCATCCAGGTATTCCTGATGCGCCAGCAGCTCTGGGTCTGAGGGCCTGATAACCGGCAATATCAGCGTATCCAGCGCCAGTCTGTCTGCCGTTTTCTTTTGTGTACCCTGTTCACCCGCTTCTTCTATCAGCAAGCCAAACTGGCCACGTGTCATGGCCAGCCAGACCTCAGCCAACAGCTCGGCGTCTAACAAGGCACCGTGCAAGATACGATGTTTGTTGGAAATATCAAAACGTTCGCAAAGTACGTCAAGGTTATTGCGCTTGCCGGGGAATCGTTCCCGCGCCATGGCCAGGGTATCGGTAATAAGACCGGCAATGCTATTGACAGTGGGCATGCCTACCCGGGCAAACTCGGCATTCAGGAATTTAGTATCGAAGGCAGCGTTATGAATGATAATTTCAGCGCCTTCCAGGTAGGCAGCAATGCGCTGCGCCTCATCCTTGAAACGGCTGTGCTGTGACAAAAATTCGGTGGTCAGGCCATGAACCGCCAAGGCCTCGGGGGAACTGTCGCGGTCGGGGTTGAAATAAAGATGCAGGTTATTCCCGGTTAACTCCCGGTTGATGACCTCTACACAACCAAGTTCAACAACCCGGTCGCCCTGATCAGGATCAAGGCCAGTAGTTTCGGTATCAAGAATAATCTGACGCATTATTTTACAACCCCGCAAAAAACAATTAAGCCATGCCTGGCACGACCGCCGAGAAGCCGGCATCAACGTGCACTACCTGACCGGTAATGCCTGCCGCCAATTCTGACAGCAGGAAGGCTGCGGTATTACCCACGTCTTCGATAGTAACGTTGCGACGCAAGGGGGCATGTTTTTCAACAAAGTTCAGAATAACCGAAAAATCCTTGATGCCGCTGGCTGCCAATGTTTTGATGGGACCGGCAGAAATCGCGTTGGAACGGATACCTTGCTCGCCCAGTGCGCTGGCCAGATAACGGACACTGGCTTCAAGGGAAGCTTTAGCCAGACCCATGGTATTGTAATTGGGGATGGATTTTTCTGCCCCCAGGTAAGTCATGGTAAGTACAGAGCCCTTGCGTGCCTGCAGCAACGGTAACGCAGCCCTTGCCATGGCAGGAAAGCTGTAAGCCGAAATATCATGGGCAATACGGAAATTCTCGCGGGTGATGCCCTCCAGAAAATTGCCGGCAATGGCTTCCCTAGGCGCAAATCCAATTGAGTGCACGAGGCCATCAAGGCCGTCCCAGTGCTTTGCCAGCTCGGCAAACGCGGCATCAATGTTTTCGTCAGCGGAAACATCGCAGGGAATCACGATATTGCTGCCAAAATCAGCGGCAAATTCCGTGACACGGTCTTTAAAACGGTCTCCGACATAGGTGAACGCCAATTCGGCACCTTGCTGATGACAGGCACGTGCAATGCCATATGCAATGGAGCGATTGGAAATGACGCCTGTGACCAGGACTCTTTTATTTGCAAGAAAACCCATTGTTTCTTATCCTATTTTGCAAAACGGAATTATTATAAAAAAAATTGCGTAACCTGAAAGTATTACGCAATTTTCATCTTGAAAATTTGGCGGTTCAGCCTGGCCTAGCCTCGGCTTCCTGCTCCGGGAATACGTAACGACACCCCTGGTTTCAGGGCTGTGTTACTCATGTTATTCAACGCTTTCAAATCTTGAACCGACGTATTATAACGTTTTGCCAGAGAGTAAAGTGTGTCTCCCTTGGCCACTTTGTGAACAGATACCTTTTTCTTTGCGTTGGCTTTTGGAGCTGGCTTGGTTAAAGAAGCCGTGCGCACGGCAGGCTTGGCAGTGATTTTGGCGGCCACTTCCACAGCAGGCCGTTTATACACTGCAGACCGTGACGCTGCCGCAGAAACGTTGGTACTTGAGGCCGCGACCGGAACAGCACGCACACCAGCCGCTAAGGCGCCGTTGTTGCTTCTTGAGTAAATGATATCGGCCAAAGGATCAACGTTTACTGCAGATGCAGAAGCCATGACGGGCCTGTTATTAAGCGCAGGCGAAGGTGCCGGCGCAGAAACCCGGGCGGGTGATGTGGCGGAAGCCCTTACTACATTGTCATTACTGGCCAGCATGGCTGGTGCTGCCGTATTAATGGCAGGTGCCATGATGTCGTTAGGCGTAATGCCAGCAGGAGCGCCCGAATTGCGTGGCACCATCAGGGTTCTGGAAGACAGGGCAACCGACTGCTTTGGACCATAACCATTCAACGACTTCAACTTGTCCAGGGAAATGCCATATTTGTCTGCAATATTTGCCAAAGACTCGCCCGGAGCAGGGGTATAACCTTCCCACGCCGAGAGTTCTCCCTGGTAATTTTTAAGGTTACGCTTGAAGGCAGTCACTTTATGTTTGGGCAACAGAATTTGCGAAGCGTGCTCGTCAAGCAGCACACTTCGCTGGAACGATGGATTCAGTTCACGAAACTCCTCAACGGAAATCTCGGCCAGTCGGGCCGCAACGTCCAGATCAATGTCATGGGTGTTGCTGACCTTCTCGAAATAAGGCTTGTCTGCCACATGAGGCAGTTTAATACCATAACGTGCTGGATTTCTTATGATGTTTTCGAAAGCCTGTAACTTGGGAACATAATCTCGCGTTTCCTTGGGCATTCTAAGGGACAGGTAATCGGTACCGAGACCCATATTGGCATTACGGTCACGAGCACGTTTAACCGCCCCCTCTCCCCAATTGTAAGAAGCCAGGGCCAAATGCCAGTCATTGTCCTGAAAACCGTACAGATAAGACAGGTAATTAAGTGCCGCATGGGTAGACTGGACCGGATCCCGTCTTTCGTCTTTCCACCAGTCTTGCGTTAAGTTGTAATGCGTGCCCGTACTTGGAATGAATTGCCACAGACCGGCCGCTTTGGCACTTGAAACCGCTTTCGCATTATAGGCACTTTCAACAAACGGCAGCAAAGCCAGCTCAGTGGGCATATTGCGTCTTTCCAGCTCCTGGGTAATATAGTGAATGTACTTGCTTGAACGCTGCGCCATTATTTGCACGGAAGCAGGACGGGCCGCATAGTAATTGGTCCAGTACTCAACCCTGTCATCTTGCAGGTCGGGCATCTTGAGCCCTTTGCGGATTCGTTCCCAAACATCTTTTTGCTGCCCATTTGAGGAAGAATAATTTTTGGAAGAATTACCGGAGGATGCACACCCGGTTAAAACAACAACTGAAGCTATAACGGCAAGCTTAACTAATTTCATGAGTATCCCTAGAATGAATTCTTCCAATCGCGCAACACGGCAAATACCTCATCGGGGGCATTCAAACTGCGCCCGGCTTTGTCCTGTGCGGCATTAATAACAGATTCGTACTCAACCCGCATAAACGGATTGGTCTTAAGTTCGTGACCGACCGTCGTTGGAACGGTTGGTTTTTGCTGGCTCCTGATTACGCGTGCTTCTTGTGACCACTGCTGCAAATCAGGGTTGCTCTCCTCTACTGCAAGCGCCCATTCAATATTACCCAAGGTATACTCATGAGCGCAAAATACCAGCGTATTTTGAGGCAGTTTTCTAAATTTATCAATACTTTGGTACATTTGCGTAGAATTCCCTTCAAATATTCTGCCGCAACCGGTGGCAAACAGGGTATCACCACAAAAAAGCACGGGTTCGTTGGGATTGATATCGCCGTAATAGGCAATATGTCCCAAGGTATGTCCGGGTACCTCAAGGACCGAAAGCGACCATGAAAAACCGTCTATGCGAACCCTATCGCCTTCCTGCAGTGGCACATCACAAAAAGGAATAGACTCTGTGGCAGGGCCATACACTTTGGCAGATGTGTGCTCACGCAAACCGGCAATCCCCCCCACGTGGTCGGCATGATGATGGGTGATCAGAATGGCCCGCAAGTTCAGGTTTTGAGTCCGAAGCACCTTAAGCACCGGTTCGGCCTGGCCGGGATCAATCACCACGGCATTGTTACCCTGTACAATTATCCAGATATAATTATCGTTAAAGGCACTGATGGGCAAAATTTTACAGGTCATATCCAATACTTAAATGTTTCAAGAAATATCTACACTTACCACGAGGCAGGCGTGACACAAACCAATACGCAGATTTTAAACCTTACGCAATGGCTGAACACTGATCCCGGTCAAACTGTTATCCGTTGGGAAACGGATAAATTTGATCAAATCGTCGCCAACGCATTTGGCTTCAATGCATTGCAAATTGGCTTGCCGGCGTGGGATTTTCTGCGAAATAACCGGATCAGGTCAAAAGTGATTTTAACGGATGAATCCAAAAAAAATGTAACATCGACCGATCAGCCAAAAATCATTCACGGCCGCCTGGACCAACTCCCTTTTCCCAATTGCAGCCTGGATCTGGTCATCCTTCCACATATTCTTGAATGTTCACAAGACCCGCACCAGATTTTACGGGAAGTGGAACGGGTACTGGTTTACGAGGGTCGGGTTGTCATTTCCGGCTTTAACCCCAACAGCTTGTGGGGCCTTCGCAATGGCATGCCATTCCTGGCTCCCTGGGTACCCATTCCCAACCGCAACATGGTCTCGGTCCGTCGCCTGAAAGACTGGTTCAAATTATTATCCCTCGACATCGATCGGGGCCACTTCGGCTGCTATACTCCTGCCTGCCAAACTGAAAAGTGGCTTAAACGCTGGGACTTCATGAACAGGGCCGGAGACCGCTGGTGGCCAGTGGCCGGAGGCGTCTACCTGCTTTCAGCCGAAAAACGGGCACGCGGCATGCATCTTGTCGGGCCCTTACTAAAGAAAAAACGCAGAAGAAGTCTGGCAAACAGACGACCTGCCATTATTACCCAAAGAAATATCACTCAATTATTCAATACGGAAAATGGATAAAAAACTAGTCGAGATATGGACTGACGGTGCCTGCAAGGGCAATCCAGGCGTTGGTGGATGGGGCGTATTGCTGAAACAAGGCCATCATGAGAAAACACTTTGCGGAGGAGAGTCCGAAACAACCAATAACAGGATGGAAATGACCGCGGTCATCCAGGCACTTAAGGCCCTGAAGCGCCCCTGCAAAGTCCTGCTCCACATTGACTCACAATATGTACAAAAAGGCATTACCGAATGGATGGACGGCTGGATAAGGCGAAACTGGAAAACCGCTGATAAAAAACCAGTGAAAAACATGGATTTATGGCTTGAACTGAATGAACAGGTGGCACAACATGACATTACCTGGAAATGGGTCAAAGGCCATGCGGGTGACCCGGGCAATGAACGCGCAGACCAACTGGCCAATGAAGGCGTCCTGATGGCAAAAAAAATCACTCCGTAGAGTGATTTAAGCGGGAATCGGGTTTACTCAAGACAGCCCATGCGCCGGGCACGCTCACGCTCGGCATCCGAGCGGACATTATCATTGGCGCGTGACAGGAAGTTGCTGGTTCCGGGAATGCCTGGTGGCTGGATAATCCGGGACTGGACCTGCGCACATTCAGCAGTCTTGCTGTCATCAACCGGGCCATTGGCACAGGCGGCCAATAACAGGCATGGAAGAATAATAATTTTTTTCATTGACTTAACCTTAAAAGGCAAATGGATTCATTAATCCGGACTTATTTAACTTTAACCAAAAACACACAGTTTTTGGACACTTAACTCACGAATCTGGTTCAGGCGCATTTGCGCGGCCTGTTCTGCCTGTTGCACCCGCGCAGGATCATTACCAAACAGCGGCTCATTGCCATGACGCAGCTGGTTCAACAAAATGTTCAGGCGGTCGGACTCTCTGCCGATGTCCTTGCACGTCAAGGTTTGTTTTTCGGCTTCGTCAAGCGCTGACACAACATTAACCGGATGGGCGCAACCTGACACGACAAACAGGACGGGAACCGTTAGCAACAACGCTAGTTTCATGAAATGCCTTTCAACTGGTTAGACTGTTATTTAGTGTAGCAAAACTGGTTAAACAATACGATCTTTCTATTCAGCCAAGACAAATTTGGCCAAGCCAGAGCACTCTCTTCTGCCTGGCTAAAAACAACATCCTAAAAACAACATCCTAAAAACCATTTTCCATATAAATCTTTACAGGTTTTTAATTATCATGTTATATATTTAATGATAATCATTATCAATATTAATCTCAAAAACATTAACCTAAACATTCATAAAATGAGCAATACACCCCCCCCCAGGCTGTCCGACTCTTTCAAACTAAACCGTTTAGCCAGCGCCATTTTGCTGGCAACGGCCGCCACTTCTTCTTACGCACAGGACAATCCCACTATCAATGACGACGCCGCTGTTGAGCTTGAGACCATCTTCGCCTCCGCCAGCAGTGTTGAAAGCGAAATTCGTGATGCGCCTGCCAGCGTCAGCGTGATTAGCCGTAAAGAACTGGATCGCAAACCCAACGCCAGCATTGCCGAAGTGCTGGGAACCATTCCGGGTGTTACCGGTGGCTTTGCACCTGCCGGTGCAGGCTCTAAAATTGCCTTCCGCGGCATGCCCGACAAATACACCCTGATCCTGGTTGATGGCAAGCGTATTGGTGGCTCCAACCTGTTGGGACACCGTCCTGACACCATTCCCCAAGACCTGGACTGGCTATCCCCCGATGCGATTGAAAGAATTGAAGTCGTGCGTGGCGCCATGTCTACCCTGTACGGATCTGAAGCCATGGGCGGCGTCATTAACATTATTACCCGCAAAATTGACAACGTATGGAGCGGTTCGCTAACCAATAACCTAAGCATTCCCGACTCGGGCAAATCCGGTGACACCAACTCTCACAGCTTTAATATTAGCGGCCCCATTACCGAAAACCTGGGCATCCGGCTGGGTGGCAGTTATACCAACCGCGAACCCGATACAGGCTCCCGTGGCTCAAGTGGCTCCGCCAACCAGAACATGAATGCAAAACTCAGCTGGCAACTCAACGAAAACCACAGCTTCTATCTGGATGGCTCCGTTGGACGCAACAAGGCTGAAGAATTCCCAAACCAGGCACAGCGTGAAGCCGAAGAAAACGTGACCAATGAAATTTTTGGATCTGACATGCGACATACCTATTTTGGCATTGGGCACGAAGGCCGTTTCGGTGAGGTCCGCACCAAACTGGATCTGTATGCCAACAGCTATGAAAACAAGGGTGATGGAGATCAATTGGGCGCAAAGTCCAAAGAGCATGTTGCCGATTTCAAGGTTGACATGCCCTTTAGCACGGCTGGTGTGGAACACTGGCTGACAGTGGGTGCCCAGTACAAACGGGAAGAAGTTGAAAACCCCAGCAATATTGGTAATATCCTTAGCGTCCTGTTGCCGGGTGGTGATACAGTCACCGCCGAAAAAAAGCCAAAGGGCTGGGCATGGTCACTGTTTGTTGAAGACCAGATTTTCCTGCGGGACGACCTGATCCTGACCTTGGGGGTACGTGGCGACAAATCAGACGAATTTGATTTGCATGTCAGCCCGCGTGGATATCTGGTTTATCACCCTACCGAGGCATGGACCATCAAGGGCGGCGTTTCAAAAGGCTTCCGCGCCCCAAACCTGAAAGAGCGCTCACTGACTTCAGGAACATCATCCATGGGCATGGGTTGCACTTCATTGCGCCCTTTGGGCTATACCGGCGGTCAATGCTACATGATTGGCAATCCCAACCTGAAACCTGAAGTCAGCACCAACTATGAGCTGGGTATCGCTTTTGACCAGGCCGGTTACTCGTTTGATCTGACCTACTTCCAAAGCAAAATCAAGGATATGATCCAAAATGGCTTTTTGGGCAATATCAACGGCACCTGGTATACCCAGCAATTCAATATTGAAGAGGGTGAGACCGCCGGCCTGGAAGCTTCATTTGGCCTGCCTATTACAGATGGCTTAAGACTAAGCGGCAATGCCACTTACATGATCAAGTCAAAAAACAAAACCACCGGAAGCTGGCTGAACATGACGCCCAAATGGACGGCCAATGCCCTGCTTGACTGGCAAGCCACTGAAAAACTGTCCACCTATGCATCGGTACAATATATTGGCAAACAACTTTATACCCCGCCCGCTGACTCTACCGCGAGCAACCATTTTGCCTATGCGAACACCACGCTTGATATCGGCGTTAACTATGCCGTTAACAAAAACCTCACTTTGCGTGCCGGCATTCAAAACCTGACCAACAATATCGCCAGAACCGATGACGATTACGGAGATGGAAATGGCCGTACCTACTACATGGGTGTGACCGCCCGTTTCTAGCGTAAAACCGTTTTTACAACCGGGAACTTCGGCCATGCCCTCGAAGTTCCCCTTGTTTTTAGCGATAGACTTTCCCACTCCACAACCCTGCAAGAAGCCAATAATGCAACACCGTGACGGTTATATCATTGATGTTTCCTATCCCCTTCATTTTCACAAGGAAATGCAGCCGGTATGGCTATGCCACACCATACAGACATTAGGCTGTGCCGTACCGGATATCAGTAAGCCTTACCGCTATTGCGAATTGGGTTGCGGGCCTGGCATCAATCTGCTGGTTGCCGCGGCCTGCAACCCTGCCGGACAATTCACAGGCATTGACTTCAACCAGGCACATATTGCCAGTGCCCAGGTGTTGGCCAAAGAACTGAATATTGAAAATATCCGTTTTATTGAGGCCAGTTTCGATGAGTTTGCCGCAAACAACAGCGAAAAATTTGACTTCATCGTTAGCCACGGCACATGGTCATGGCTGCCACCCAAGGCACAGGCCGGCATTCTTCAACTGATTTACCAATCGCTTAAACCGCAAGGCCTGGTGTATTTGCACTACATGTGTTATCCCGGTGCCGCCCGCTTGACGGGCATGCAAAAAGTACTTTATGAAACCGCCAAAATAACAGAGGGCGATTCAATACAAGGCATTCATAACGGCATGACACTGCTACGTACCTTGGCCAACAAGGGAGCCGGCCTGTTCGTGGACAACCCAGAAATCCAAAAAGAGCTGCTGGCACTTGAAAAAGAATTGCCTGCGTATCTGGCGCACGAGTTCCTGACCGACTACTGGCGCCCCCAGCATTCAGCCGACATGCACCGTATTATCAGCCAGACCGGACTTCGCTTCATTGGCAGTGCTGATAGCTTTGAGAATATGGATACCCTGTCCATTCCCGGCAATCTCCAGCCAATCCTGAAAAACCTGCCCGGCCAGGCGCTACGGGAAACCGTCAAGGATATGGCTCGCAACCAGCATCAGCGGCTGGATGTTTTTCAATCAAGTCCCCAAACACTGGATCGTGAAAACCATCTCGCCCTGATGGACAAAACCGTTTTCAGGGCACTTCCCAACATGCCAGCACCGGGCTCACTTGAATTCAAGACACCTGTTGGCATCATTCCCGGGCCCGCTGACCTGTTTTCACCCCTGCTGACGGCGTTAAAAAAAGGGCCGCAATCTTTTCATGCATTACGCCAGCCTGCGCCTTTCCAAACAGAGCCGGGCCTGCTGCTACAGGCACTTGCCATGTTAATGCGGGCAGATTATGCCCACCCCGTCCGCCCGGAACAGCAGACAACACCAGCCGCCGCACACCTGCAAGCCTGGCTGGATAAACAGCAACTGCCCTTGCGGCTTTTTCCCGAATGCGGCACTGCAATCATGAATCAGGCCAACTAGTCTTGGGCTCGTCAGTCAATTCATCTACCGATAATGCTACAAGACTTATAATTGCTATTTTCGATTGTCCGGCGCAAGTCGCCGGATTATTCAATGTATAAACTGTCTTGCTTGAAGGACACTCATGTCTGCCCCTTGTGCACTTTTCATTCTGGGTCATGCCGGCACCGGCAAATCTGCCCTGACCACCCTGTTCATTCAACAACAGCTGCAACAACAACATACCTGGTGTGTATTGGACAAAGATACCGTTGGCGAATACTGGACCGGACCTTTTCTGGAAGCCTGTGGCCAGAACCCCAATGACAGGGACAGCCCTTTTTTCAAAGAAAAAATACGTGATCTGCAATACAAAAGCACCTTGCTGATTGGTCAGGAACAGTTGCAACTGGGCCTGAATGTGGTGTTTCCGGGTCCCTGGAGCCGTGAATTGGCAAGCGGCGCATTATTTTCCGCTCAAGCGTTGAACCTGCCCGAAAACACGCGTTTATGCCATGTATGGCTAGACCTGCCCCATCCGGTCCGCAAAGCGCGTATTATTCAACGTGGCGACCCGCGAGACCAATGGAAACTTGAGCACTGGGATGATTATATTGACAGCCTGAAAAAGCCGGCTGCTGTTGAACAGGGGATCGTTCCCGTGCTGGATGCCAGCGAATCACCCGAAGCATTGCTGAAGGCATTGCAAGACGTGCTGGCAATGACAGCCACGCCCACCAAACTTCCTTGAATTTCGTTACTATAAGAGCAGTCGGGTAACGTTTTTTCAAGGACGCGCAACATGAACAAGAGTTACTTCCCACTCCAGGAATGGCATGTTTCGCAGTGGTTCAATACACCGCAACCACTGCGCCTGGCCGATCTGCTTGGCCAGGTTGTCATGATTCATACTTTCCAGATGCTTTGCCCCGGCTGCGTACTGCACGCCATTCCACAGGCATCACGCGCGCATCAGGCACTTGGCGGTGAAGGGCTTAAAGTCATTGGCCTGCATACCGTCTTCGAACATCACGAAGCGATGCAACCACATGCACTCAAGGCATTCATTCACGAATTCCGGTTGCGTTTCCCCATTGGGGTGGATAGCGCGTCAACCAACACCCCCATTCCACAAACGATGGCACAATGGGGCCTGCAAGGTACCCCGAGTCTGCTTATCCTGGATAAACAGGGATATGTACGACTGAATCATTTTGGTCAAATTGACGACCTGGTTCTGGGATCGACTCTGGGCAGGCTGCTAAACGAAAACAGGGAAAATTAACGCCCGCGACTTTCAAAAAGCGCTTTTCCACATAGCGTTAACATGACTGCCTGGGCCTGAACATATACGATACCCCTGCGCCGCGCTGATTATTATTCTGGCGCGGACATTTTTCGCCATTACCCGTTCACTACGCATTTACATGAGAAAATTTAAAATCCCCAGCATTTCCGCCCTTTCTGCCTTTGAGGCAGCCGCACGTCATGAAAACTTTTCATTGGCAGCCAAAGAACTGTCTTTAACAGAAAGCGCTATCTCACGACAAATTGCAACACTGGAGTCCACGCTAGGGGTGAGGCTGTTTGTGCGCAACAAGCAAAGGGTTATCCTGACCCGTGCAGGCTCTCTGTATGCAACCCAGATCCGCCAGCCAATGGAAGACCTGGATCGCCACACACTTAACCTGATTGCCTTTGGCTCTCGAGGTGGCCACCTTGAACTGGCAGTTTTACCAACCTTTGCTTCTCATTGGTTAATTCCACGGCTTCCTGAATTCCGCAAACGCCATCCTGATATTTTTATCAACATGGGCATCCGCACCGAAATTTTCAATTTTGGCCAAACCCACTTCGAGGCCGCCATCCACTATGGCAAGCCTACCTGGCCAGGCACCTCGGCAGATTATCTGTTTGGTGAAGAGGTTATCCCCGTATGCGCTCCAAAATTGCTGACGGCACCTATCAAAGAGGCGAAAGACCTGCTGCAATACCCGCTTCTGCACTCCACCACCCGTCCGGACGGGTGGTACCACTGGTTCAAGTCACATGGCATTGATACGCCCAAGTCCAGGGAAGGCGTACGCTATGAACTGCATACCATGCTGATAAGCGGAGCCGCGGCAGAAATGGGTATTGCCCTTATCCCCCGTTTTTTTATCGAAGACAGACTCGAACAATCGGGCCTTATGGTTCCCTTCGAATCCAACGGCAAGGAAGCCGGCGCTTATTACCTGGTTTATCCCACGGAATTCAGTCACGGCAAGCCGCTGGAGCTATTCAGGACGTGGCTGCAGGATCAGGCCGCCAGCTACGCAGCCAACAAAAATGAATCCACCACTACGCGTTGATAGATTCGGCTTCCAGCACCTGGAACAGACGTTCGATGGATTGCTGGCTGGCCTGCTCGTACAGTTTCATTTCATCCAGCACCGACCCACCAAGATCTTTCTCAAACTGGGCTCTGGAAGCCTGGGCGACATAATGCCTTTGCTCGGTACCGCCAAGATTTGACTGAAAAATTCCGGCAGCGCTTACGGGCAGGAAGTCCTCATACACAATGGGTTCTGCCACAATCGCACCTGCCTCCAACAAGGCATCCAAATCTTTCTTGTCACCCGTCTCCGCCTGTTTTCTGAACTGGTTTTCATCGGTGATTTCATAGCGAAAAAAGGCCAATTGCTCTTTGCGCAACGATTCAAGATCATCAGGAAAGGATTGAAAAGCTTCGACCAGGCGCTCGCTATAGGCTGAGCCCGCACTGCCCTCATTATTGTGGCTGCGAGCCTGTTCCAGCAAGCGATCGTACAAAGCCCGGCCTTTAGGCGTCAGGGCCACACCACGCTGCTCAATTTCACCAAAACGGGCGGTATGCGTGCCGCTTTGTGAATCGTCTGCAAACAGGATCTGCTCCTGCAGTGCCTTGAAGCTGGTTTGACGTAGCAAAATTGGATGCTGACGCTTTGGTGGTCCCTCAATGACCGCTTTGGGATCAAGTCCCCGCTGACGCATCTGCGCCTGAACAGCGTCAATATCCAGCGTTCTTGGTGTCAAATGATTGATGTGTGGCCCTTTGAAACACACCACATCCGCAATCAAACGATGGGCATCATGCAGTTGCTGGTACATTTCCTTTGAAACGGTCGCTTCTTGATGCCAGCGAAAGATTTCCTTGACCTCGGCCACAAAACGCCAGGCCTCTTCATCCGAGAATCCCTTGCCTGTCTCATGGAGCTCCAGCAACTGCATTAATTCATCTGAAAAAATCTGTCTTTGGGCAAGAATCTCTGTCGCTGTTCTACGCAGCGCCTCGTCCTCAATCAGCTCCAGTCGCAACAAAGATGTAAAGACGCGAAAAGGATTTATTTTCAAGGCCGTTTCATCAATCGGTCGAAAAGCCGTTGCATGCACAGGAACACCGGCAACTGAAAGGTCATAATAACCGACAGGATACATCCCCATGACATGAAAAACACGTCGCATAACATGCAACTCTTCCGGCTTGCCCAGGCGAATGGCGCCATGACGTTCCACATCAAGCCTGAGTAACTCATTGGCACCGGCAAGGCTTTCCCGCAATTGAGAGTTTTTCTCCAAAACATCCGTATTAACTTCACTCACAATATCAAGCAGTGTTCCATACAAAGGCACTTCTTCACGGTACATTTCAGACATAGCATGGGAAAAACGGGATCGGATTTCATCCGCAGAGATTAATTGAGTAATAGTCATTAAAGGCAGCCAATTAAGTTAACAATTACCTGCTTTACACACGGCAAAGACAGCTAATCGAATAGAAAAATAGATGGCAACGATTCTATGTTCCCGCCCTGCTTCGGTCAAACGATCTTAAATCACCAGTTAATGCATAAAACTCATTAACAAATCAAGGAACACACTTGGCCAATGATAACGCCCATCTAATTTAAGCAACACACTCTGCTGCACTCAACAACATTCTCCACAGAGAATAAACACATTCAACCATGTAGTACAATGACTTCAAGTCAGCAACTTATTCATGCATCAGGAACTTATGGATTTACGCCAAATAGAATGTTTTTTATGCCTTTTCCAACAGGGAAATATTACACGTGCAGCAAAACACTTAGGTATTGTCCAATCCGCATTAAGCACACAAATCAGCAAACTGGAAAAAGATTTAAATATCCGGCTTTTTGAGCGCTCAAGCAGGGGCGTGACGCCTACAACGGCAGGTGAAAAACTGCATAAAATGCTTTTGCCACTTTCCAGGGAAGTAGACAGTATTCAGCAGCAAATGCGGGATCTTGGCGGAGAATCATCCGGCATAGTCAGGGTTGGACTTGCCCCTTCCCTTGGCGTAAATGTCGTACCCAATGCACTGTCCAAATACTGCGTTGATTTTCCAAATGTAACTATTCAGCTTTCTGTAGGCTACACGAATATATTGATTGAGAATCTTGATGCCGGCAAAATCGATTTTGCAATTACCAATGACACACCCAAACTGGGCAGTCTTATTTCCAACTCAATAATGAGTGAAGAGCTAGTCCTGGTAGTCGCTCGAAAAAGTAAATTTCTTACTTCCACCATACCCGACTTCGATCAAATACCGCCAGGTCGTCTGATCGTTCCTACTAATGGTCAAGTACTACGTAGTCTCATAGACGATCATTTACATAAAATAGGCAAATCCATGCATTCTCATCTTGAGCTGGATGCGCTCATGCCCACCATGGAACTAGTCAAAACAGGCGAATGGGCAACTATTTTACCCGTCAGCGCCATTTCCCGTGACCTTGAAAATAAAGTATTGTGTATTGCCAGAATTACCAATCCTATCAAACGTGAATTGATTTCAATTTACCACCCACGTCGCCCACTCAGCCTAGCTGCCCAAAATTTACTTCAAGCCTTTGAAGCCGAAGTAAAACGAGTCGGTCAATTAGCAAATCAAACTCTGCAAAAATCCACCCAACTCTAGCTTTTTGCCGTAAAAAAATTCCACGAACCTTTTTCCTTAAACCATCTTTAATATTGATATTAATCAATCTTTATATTAATATA
This sequence comes from Advenella sp., assembly GCA_041656315.1. GTDB lineage: Bacteria > Pseudomonadota > Gammaproteobacteria > Burkholderiales > Burkholderiaceae_B > Advenella. Next base: position 1,123 of record JBBADT010000023.1, on the reverse strand, counting down.
AAAGATGAAAAATTAATTTAAAAAGGAGGAATTATGACAAAGCTCAAAAAATCACTTATTACACTTTCGTCCGTAATTACAGTAACACTTAGCACTCATGCATATGCAGCATGGCCTGAAAACCCTATTACTTTCGTGGTTGGCTTTCCTCCGGGAACATCTACTGACTCGATTGCCCGAATTCTAAGCGAAAGCATGAGCAAGCGATTAGGGCAAAACATCATTGTTGAAAACAAACCAGGAGTGGGAGGAAGCCTGGCAGTATCACAAGTAACCAAGGCAAAACCGGATGGTTATACCCTTGTGCTCTCAGCAACTGCCCCTATGAACATCAATCCTCATGTTTATAAATCTCTCACTTACGACCCGCTTAAAGATCTTGAACCAATTGGACAAAGTACATGGCTGCCGTATGTTCTTGTCATGAACAAAACAAAAAACGTAAACAGTTTCAAAGAGCTTATTAATTATGCAAAAAAACACCCTGGTGACCTCACTTATGCCTCTATTGGCAAAGGTACTACCAGCCACTTGTTAATGGAAATGCTTAGCAAAGCATCCGGCATTGAAATGGTGCACGTTCCCTACTCCGGCAGTACTCAATCACAATCCGATGTTATTGGCGGTAATGTGGATATGACGTTCGACACCGTTGTCTCAGCTCTTCCCCATGTAAAAACGGGTCGTTTGAACGCTCTGGCAGTCAGCGTCAACAAACGGGCTGAATTAGCACCCGACATCCCAACCATCGAAGAACAGGGTATTCCCAACTTCAATATGGGCGCATGGCTTGGTTTTTTTGCCCCAAAGGGAACGTCTCAGGAGATCATTCAGAAACTACATGACACCTTAAATGAGTCGTTAAATGACCCCGAAACCAGAAAAAAGCTAACGGCACTAGGTTCTGAAGTTGTAAGTAGCGAATCACCGCAGGCTTTTGCCAAAATGGTTAAAGAAAACTATGAAACATGGGGAAATCTGGTTAAAACAGCAGGAATTGAAAAACAATGAATTACAGCGAAGAAGAATGGGAAACCCGGGTCAATTTGGCCGCATGTTATCGACTCATGCCTTTGTTTGGCATGAGCGACTTAATTTACAACCATATCACTGCCCGCATACC
>JBBADT010000022.1:0-41954 GCA_041656315.1 Advenella sp. | reverse complement strand
CCCTGAAGCAGCACCAACTGCAAAGGCGGAACCTGCGCAAGACAACGTAACTGCAGCAGCACAGGAAGCCATTACAACGGCCACCCCGTCAGCTCAGGAAACATCTGTCGCAGCCCCTGCTGAGCAAGCCCCTGTCAAACAGGCTGAAACGATTGTGACTGCACCTGCCGAAGCAGAGCCCGTGGCAAGCACCTCTCTTGAGCCTGCTCCTGCTGCCAAGGCCGAACCTGGCCCGTTAGCCAGTTCGCCAGCAGAACAGCCAGTCATTACAGAAACGGTGCCTGCAAGTGTGACTGAAAGCAGCTCCGCTCCTGAAAATGCACCAACTTCTGTGGCAGAAACAGCCGCTAAAGAGGTGGCAAGTCCAGTGGCAGTATCTGTAGAAAGCGAAGCTGTTGCACCAATCGCTGACATCACAACAACACAAACCACGGAATCAGCCCCTGCAACCGGCACGCAAACTTCACTTGAAGAAATTGCCTCCAGCACTGGCATGCAATGGATTGAAACCAAGGCCAGTCTGGTACAACAAGTGGAACAACCCAAACCCAAACTGGGGCGTACCCGCAAAGCTGCAGCTAAAACAGAAGAAGTACCATTGGAAATAGTGGAAACCAAAAAATAAGTTTTCCTTAACTTCAATGCCCAAGAAAAAGCCCCTGGAAAAATTTAATTCCAGGGGCTTTTTTACTGCCTGTCATCTTTCAGACTGTCCGTACTGCATGCCTTCAAGGCTTCAAGGCTTACCCGCCCTGAAAATGGCAGACAGTACCTTGAACAACATTAATCCAGCGTGATATTACCTGCCTGGATCACTTTCGCCCATTCCTCACGCTCTTTGTCAGAATATGCCTTGAATTGCTCGGCTGTCATTGGCATGGTTTCAATGCCCATGGCATTGATTTTCTCGCTCACCTCAGGATCTTTCAGGGTAGCCAGCAAATCGGCTGAAACTTTCTCAACTACTTCCTGGGGCAACCCGCCCGGACCTACCAGGCCTTGCCATGCATAGGCCACAAAACCGTCCACGCCAACTTCATTCATGGTGGGCACGTCAGGCAGCACATTGGCCAAACGCTCGGGTACCGCCACGGCCAGCACACGAACCTTACCCGCCTTGATATTGGGCAAGCCAGAACCCAGGTCGGCAAACATGAGGTCTACCCGTCCGCCAATCAGATCTTGCAATGCCGGCGCAGCGCCCCGGTACGGAACATGCAAAATATCGGTATTGGTTAGCTGTTTGAACCGCTCCAGCGCCAGATGGTGCGGAGAGCCGGCACCCGCTGAACTGGCTGACAGCTTGCCCGGTTCCTTGCGGGCGGCTTCAAGCAAGTCTTCCAGTTTCTGATAGGGTGAGTTTGCCGGAACAGCCAGCACCAGTGGGAAACGGGCCAAACCGCCAAGATAGGTGAATTTGCCGGGATCGTAAGTTAACTGCTTGTACAAAGACGGGTTAAACGCCAAAGTACCGGAATCGGCCGTGCCTAAAACATAACCATTAGGTTCGGCATTAGCCACTGCGGTTGCGCCAATACTGGTGCCACCACCGGGACGGTTTTCAATGACCAGCGGCTTGCCCAGATGTTTTTCAAGATTGACGGCAACCGTACGGGCAATCACATCGGTGCCACCGCCGGCCGGATAGGGTACTACCCAGCGAATGGGCTGCTCGGGCCATGCGGCCTGCGCCACTCCTGAAACACCTACCGCCGTGAGCAGCAACAGCTTGTGAATTGACTTGATCATGGTTTTATCTCCTTCCAGTTACTATTTTTACGCTACCCGCCTCAGTATTTCGGGTGCGCAATCACATTAAAATAAAAAACGAAACACGACAAATACGAATGGGTAAGACACTTTCATGTCTTACCCCAATACCGCAAAAAAAAACTAACAAGGCCTAGTTTTCAAATGTTGCCGCATCATTAATAAGATGGCAGATTTTGTCGGCATCAGCAATCTCGTTACCCAGCAACAAAACCAGTTTGGTCAGAAACAGGCTACGCTTTTCCTCGGGCAAACTGTCAATGGCAAATGACAGGCTATCGTATACTTTTTCAAGGCTTTGAATATCAATACTCATTTTGCACCCCTCCTCAGGCAGATTTTTTAATGAATTTCTGGAACGAGTTTTCCAGCGAACCCGGTACATACTTTTTCCAGCGACCGCAAATATGATGATCAGGGCGAACCAGATAAACCTGGCCCTGACTTGCCCCATAACGGCTTTGCAGCAATTGTGCATCTACCTTGAAGGTTTTATCGGCACCAGCGGTAGCCGTCTTTTCAGAAGACAGGACAATGACTTTGAGTGGCACACCCTGACTTCTTAGCTCATTGACTTCTTTTTGCAATGAATCGGGCAGGCTTGCTTCGTTGCCAAAATAAACAATATTAAAGTCCAGACCCAGCTCATCGTAGAGATACTCTTTGCCAGACAGCTTCAGATTGGGAATAGGTGCGCCATTTTCCAATTCTGGCATCATGTCCTGGTTATCATCGCCAATGCTGTTAACGGGAGAAGAACGGTACACATGGGCACGGGAAGTTCTCCAGTGGAACAGCGGACGAACGAATTCGTGCTTCAGGGACAGAGACAGCGTGGCATCGCGCAGCAAACGGAAACCATCGGTAGGCGGTGCCATGAAACGGGTGCTTTTACCCGCTTCATCAATAATTTCCATGGCGGCACCAACGCGATCATTGGTATACGAATTAAGTAGATAAGAAGAGCCCCAGCCTTTAATGGTCGCGACCAGTTTCCAGCATAAATCCATCACATCCTGAAAACCGGTATTGGCACCACGCACGCCAAAGATGGGCAGCATATGGGCAGAATCACCCGCAAACAGGATACGGTTGTGTACATATTCGGGCAAGGTAAGTGCACGGGCTGAATACACCGAATACCAGTCAAGCTTCCATTGTTTGTCTTCGTATCCCATCATTTTAAGCTGGGCATTAACCGCATGGGTAATATTTTGCAGATCCAGCGCCTCTTCATTGGAGACATGGGCCGGCAATTGATAGTCAAAACGCCAGATATTGTCGGGCTCTTTATGCAGCAAAATGGTATTGCCACGGTTCCAGTCGGGTGAAAAATAAGCCAGACGCTCGGTAGGCAAAGGCAGGTCGATGCGAATGTCTACAATCACAAAGCGGCCTTCATAACTATTGCCTTCCATGGTTAGGCCCATGCTTTGGCGCACACCAGAACGGGCACCGTCTGCGGCAATCAGCCAAGGGGTTTTGTAAGTGTATTCACCTTCAGGCGTATCCACCACCAGAGTCACTTCATGCTCATCTTGCGAGAATGAAGTCAGATGGTTGCCCCAGCGCAATTCAATCAGGGGTTGCTTGGCGGCTTCTTCAACCAGATAGGTTTCCAGGTAGTTTTGCTGCAGATTGTTCAGGGGCGGATAACTATCCTGGGGATCAACCGGATTTTCCATGCGGAAAACCCGCTCGCCACTATAAAAAGAATTGCCGCTGGTCCAGGACAGGGCTTTTTCCATAATGCGATCGGCCACACCAGCAACCTTCAGGATCTCCATGGAGCGACGGGTATAAACCAGGCCCCGACTGCCTTCGGATACTTGCTGTTCTGACAGGAGCACGATGTTTTTAATGCCATGCTTGGCCAGGATAAGCGAGGCAACCAGGCCAATAGGGCCCCCGCCTACAATGGTGACAACGCCATTGGACTGGGCTGGATCAGACGGAAAGGTATGCGGATAAACAGTATATGAGTGATACAGGGATTGACGCGGAACAGTAACAGGCGTATGCATAATGTCTCCAGAAATGGATATTATTCAATTTATGTTTATGAAATAAGCAACACGCAAAAGTGGTTGCATTTGCAAGTAATTTTAGTTGCAAAAACAACCATTTTCAAGTTTTTTTTGATCTGCGTTAATTATTTTCCAGATTATGCTGGATTTTATTCATTAAATTGATTAAATTTTGTTGTTCTTCTGCCGACAAAGTTCTCATCGCGATTTCATTGCGATGCGTAATCAGGGCAACCACTTCCTCATAAACCAGTCTTCCTTTTTCTGTCAGGGACAAATCAAATGCCCGGGCATCCTGCTTTTGCTGGCGTTTTTCTATCAGCCCCTTGCCAACCAGAGAAACCACTGCCCTGCTACCCTGGCTTTTATCAAGGTTGGCTTTTTTAGCCACTTGCAACACCGACAGCCTATTATTAAAACCAATCACGGCAAGCACCCTGCCCTCGGCAAAAGAAATACGGGCATGCCGAATGTCCGCATAGTCTGCATGCTTGTCAATTAACTTTGCCAGGGAATGCAGTTTATACGTAAGGGAATCTTCAAGATTAAATGAATTGGAGGACATTTTATATTTGACGCACAGGAATAAAATTTCATCATTCTATCAGTCATTACGGCAATGTCATCTTTTTTAAACAAACAACCCCGGCCATGATCATATAGCCGGGGTTGTTGTTGAATGCCGAAATTTAATGGCAAGGGACTAAAAAAACCCCACCAACCTCATTTATGCAGATAAGGCTTCATTGGACTGACGGGTTAACAAAGCCATCAAGCGAGCCAGTTCTTCACGCAAATCATGACGGTTAACCACCATATCGACAGCGCCTTTCTCAAGCAGGAATTCAGCACGCTGGAAGCCTTCAGGCAATTGTTCGCGAACGGTTTGTTCAATCACCCGCGGACCGGCAAAACCAATAAGCGCCTTGGGTTCGGCAATGACCACATCCCCCATAAAGGCAAAACTGGCCGATACCCCACCCATGGTTGGATCGGTAAGCACGCTGATAAACGGCAAACCTTCGGCGGCAAGCCGGGTAAGCATGGCATTGGTTTTAGCCATTTGCATGAGCGAAAACAGGCTTTCCTGCATGCGCGCGCCACCCGATGCTGAGACACAGATGAAAGGGGTACGGTTTTCGATGGCGGCCTGCACGCCGCGCACAAAGCGCTCGCCCACCACTGAGCCCATTGAGCCACCCATGAAGTTGAATTCAAAGCAGGCAAGCGTAACCGGCAAAGACATGATTGCCCCGCTCATTACCACTAATGCATCGGTTTCATTGGTTTGTTTCACGGCTTCGGCCAGACGCTCGGGGTATTTGCGACTGTCCTTGAATTTGAGGGGGTCGGTTGAACGAATGTGATCGCCAATTTCAACCCGTCCTTCTGCGTCAAGCAGGGAGTCGATGCGTGCGCGCGAACTTAATCGCATATGATGTTCGCACTTGGGGCAAACATTCAGGGCCCGTACCAGATCTTCCTTATACAGGGCGGTCTCGCAAGAGGGGCATTTAACCCATACGCCCTCGGGAACACGCCGTGCACCCGAATCGGCCTTCTTGTTGATACGGGGGGGGAGAATTTTATCGAGCCAACTCATTATTTATCCTTGTTTTGAACCTTGTCCAGCGCTTCACGTATGCCTTTGAGCCATGTGCTTGCTGAAGCAACGGCCACTTCGGTCACCTGGTCCTCAGGTTTGCCGACAATTGCCTGTTCCATGGTTTCGATGATTTTACTGCCAATGACAACCGCATCGGCCACTTTGGCAATTTTTGCAGCGCTTTCGGCATCACGAATGCCAAAACCAACACCCACCGGAATTTTTACGTGTTTTTTGATGTCCAGCACACGTTGCTGCACATCTTCTACATTAAGCGCACCCGAGCCGGTAACGCCACGCAAAGACACGTAATACACATAACCTTCTGCCACACGAGCCACCGACTGGATGCGGGCTTCGGTAGAAGTGGGCGCCAATAGAAATATGGGGGAAATACCCTTTTCTTTCAGAATCGCGGTAAATTCATCAAATTCCTCGGGCGGATAGTCTACCACCAATACGCCATCCACACCGGCGGCACCGGCTTTTTCTGCAAAAACAGCGCGCCCCATGGCTTCGATGGGGTTGGCATAACCCATTAACACAACGGGCGTTTCGTTATTGACCTTACGGAACTCACTGACAATATCCAGAACCCGAGGCAAACCCACCCCTTTGGCAATGGCCCGTTCAGCAGCACGCTGAATCACCGGACCATCGGCCATGGGATCGGAAAAAGGCACACCCAGCTCAATAATGTCAGCGCCCGCCTCTGCCAGGCTGTGCATTAATGCTAGCGTGGCTTGAGGACTGGGATCTCCGGTGGTGATGTAGGGAATCAGGGCTGCGCGCTGCCCTGCCTTTGCAAATGCATTGTCAATTCTTTTTAAAGCCATTATTGTTTTCCTTTACAGCTCGATTCCGCTAAATTCAGCCACAGTATGCATATCCTTGTCACCACGGCCTGAGAGATTGACCAGAATGATCTTGTCGGCAGGCAAGGTAGGCGCCAGCTTGGCAGCATAAGCCAGGGCATGGGAGGATTCAAGCGCGGGAATAATTCCCTCAAAACGGCAACAGTCATGAAACGCCTGCAGTGCTTCGGCATCATTGATGCTTTCATAGGAAACACGGCCAATTTCATGCAACCAGGCATGTTCAGGACCAACGCCGGGATAATCAAGACCCGCGGAAATGGAGTGGGTTTCCTGTACCTGTCCGTCTTCATTTTGCATCACAAAGGTACGGTTGCCATGCAACACACCTACCTGGCCCGAATTGATGGAGGCTGCGTTACGCGGAGTATCCAAACCCTCGCCGGCGGCCTCAACACCAATCAGTTTGACTTCTTCGTGAGGTATATACGGGTAGAAAATGCCCATGGCATTGGAGCCGCCTCCCACGCAGGCAACCACGTAGTCAGGCTGGCGGCCTACACGTTGGGGCATTTGCTCAAGGCATTCTTCACCGATGATTTTCTGGAAATCACGAACCATGGCCGGATAAGGATGCGGACCGGCCACCGTGCCAATAATGTAGAAAGTGTTATCAATATTGGTGACCCAATCACGCATGGCTTCGTTAAGCGCATCTTTAAGCGTTTTGGAGCCGGACTCAACCGGCACCACGGTCGCGCCCAGCAATTTCATGCGATAAACGTTAAGTGCCTGACGGCGGACGTCTTCGGCCCCCATGTAAACCACGCATTCAAGACCGTAACGGGCTGCCACGGTAGCCGTGGCCACACCGTGCTGGCCAGCACCGGTTTCGGCGATAATACGGGTTTTGCCCATTTTACGGGCCAAAAGGATTTGACCAATGCAATTGTTGATTTTATGGGCACCCGTGTGATTCAGGTCTTCGCGCTTTAACCAGATCTGGGCACCACCCAGCAGTTCTGACCAGCGTTTGGCATGGTAAACCGGGCTGGGGCGCCCCACAAAATGAGCCAGTTCATCATTGTATTCAGCAACGAAGTCGGGATCGTTCCGGTATTTTTCGTAAGCTTCGTTCAGTTCTTTGATGGCATGCATTAATGTTTCGGCAACAAAAATACCGCCAAATCGGCCAAAATGACCTTTTTCATCCGGGTAGTTATAGGGTTTCAAAACGCCTCCTGCAGCGCATTCAATTATTTTATTTAATAGCCATTTTACTCAATTTAACAGCGGGACGCAGACATTACCCCAGGGATTTCCAATAAGGCTTGCAAAGCCCGGGACAATTGCTCTCCATTCTGGATCTCGATAGTAAAGTGCATATGTGCCAGTGAACGCTTGCTTTGCGTGTTAACGCCAACCACCTTAAGCTTAAGCCTGGAAAAAGTTTCAGAGACATCCCGGAGCAGGCCTGTGCGATCCTGCGCATGCACGGCAATATTGACCGGATAGACCGCGTCTTCGGTATTACCCCAGGCAACATCAATAACCCGTTCGGGATTTTTATGCCTTAACACGGAAAACGAGGTGCAGTCCTGACGATGGATGGATACCCCCCGGCCACGGGTGACAAAACCGACAATATCATCAGGGGGTGCCGGGCGGCAACAGCGTGCCAGCTGGGTCATTAATGAATCAACCCCCACCACCAGCACACCGCCTTTACCTGTCTGGCGGGTATCCGTTTGGCGAGCCACCAGGATTTTGTCTTCGGCACCGGTTTCAGCAGTCGGCTCGGCAAAGGCGGAAGCAATGGAACGCAAGCTGAACTCGTCTTTGGCGACTGCCACATACAAATCATCGGCACGGGCAAAGCCCAGTTTTTCGGCCAGCTGTTCCTGATTAACCGCTGTTTTACCCAAGCGTTGCAATTCCTTCTCAACCTGCTCTTGCCCACTGGTAATACGCTTTTGCAATTCAATTGCATTAAACCATAATCGTACCTTGGCCCTGGCCCTGGGGCTGGCCAAATAACCCAATTGAGAATTCAGCCAGTCACGGGAAGGTCCGCCCGACTTGGCAGCAATAATTTCAACCGTCTGGCCGGTTTTCAGTTTGGTGTTAAGCGCAACCATTTGACCGTCTACCTTGGCCCCCCGACAACGGTGTCCCAAGTCTGTATGCAAATGATAGGCAAAGTCAACCGGAGTACTGTCTTCCGCCAGTTCAATGACCCTGGCCTGCGGTGTGAGCACATAGATACGTTCATGCCTTTCACCCTCTTTCATTTGTTCCAGCTGTTCGCCGGTTTTTTTCAATTCGGCTTTTTTACGGTCCAGCCCAGGCTGGCTTACCCCATTTTCTTCAGACGCTTTTTTTTCTTCTTTTTCGGTAATGCCTACCTCTTTGCGCCACGAAAGCAACTGGCGCATCCAGGAAACCTGGCGGTCATACAGGCTGGAAGCTGCTACCTGCCCGCCTTTTACCCCAGCTTCTTTATAGCGCCAGTGGGCCGCCATGCCATATTCAGCAAACTGGTGCATTTGTGTGGTGCGGATCTGCACTTCAAAAGGGCGACCGTCATCACCCATAACCACCGTATGAAGGGAGCGGTAACCGTTAGGTTTGGGATTGGCAATGTAATCATCGTATTCGTCCATGACTGGTGTCCATTTGGCATGCACCAGTGACAAGGCGGTGTAACAATCCCGTTCGGTATCCACAATAATACGCAAGGCCTGCAAATCGTACAATTGGTCAAAATCAAGCTTTTTGTTGCGCATCTTGTTGTAAATGCTGTAAATATGCTTGGCTCGACCGGCCACATCGGCCTTGATGCCCATTTCCTGCAACGAATCCCGAATCTCATTGACGGTTGCGGCAACCAGGCTTTCACGCTCTACACGTCGACTTTCCAGTTTTTTGGCAATATCCTTGTACACCTCGGGCTCAAGAAAACGGAAAGAAAGGTCTTCCATTTCCCATTTGATTTGCCAGATCCCCAGGCGATTGGCCAGTGGCGCATACACATCGCGGGTTTCAATGGAAATATCTTCAGGGCAAGGTTTCTTGGTTTCGGCAAACCAGCGCAAGGTTTGCAACCGTGACGCCAGACGCACAAGCACAATTCGCAAATCGGTAGCCATGGCCAGCAACATTTTGCGCAGCATTTCCTGCTGGTTGCCACTATTGCCGCCTTCCTGGCTGGCAGTACCTGCATTGCGGGCCACCAAGCCTATTTTGACCAGTTCCCGTGCCCCCTGGACCAGATTAAAGACTTCCAGCCCAAACTGATTGATAATTTCGTTCTTATAGTTTTTTTCCGAAGCGGCCTCTTGCTTTGCGGGCATGGCGGCAATAAGGCCCGACACCATAGTGGTCGCATCCACCTGGAGCAGGGATAAAATCCTGACCACCCCTGCAGCATGCTTAAGGGCCGGCTCTTCGGTTTCAAGCGTTAGGCCTGCCATCGCGTGCACGGCCCAGCCTACCGCTTTTTGAAGCAACTGCCTTTCTTCGGCCAAAAGGTCTTCACACACCGAATTAAGCCATACTTCATCCAGGGCATTTTTATTGTCGCTATCGGGTATCATGTGAATCATGGTTTAAAAATATAATAAGAAATCAAATAGAACACCTCGTATTGTACAGGCCGAAACTATGGACGCAAATACAAAAACGTTGTTAATCATCTGGCATTCACGTACACAGGCGGCAAAACAGGCTGCTCAGGCTGCCTTTGACAGCGCCTGTAAAATCCGCCAGGAACTGGGTCAGCAAGATCAAATCCTTATGCTGCACGCCAACGAGGCAAGCCTTGAACTGCTTTTACAGGCAGACGCCTACCTGTTTTGCGCTCCCGAAAACCTGGCCAGCTTAAGTGGCGCGATGAAAGAGTTTTTTGACCGTTTTTATTATGATTTACTGGGCAACGTAGAGGGGCGGCCATACAGTGCGATTATTACCGCCGGCTCTGATGGGCAAGGGGCACTGCGACAGCTGCAACGCATTTGCACCGGCTGGCGCCTTAACGAAAAGGTGGTACCCATTATATTGAATACCGCCAGCCAAACCAAAGAAGAAATCCTGGCGCCAAAAAGCCTATCGGCCGAACAACTGGCCCAGGCTGCCGAAGTGGGAGGCACGCTTTATGCCTGGCTATGAAAAACGCCTTCCCACGCGGAGCGTCGGAAGGCGTACACGAGGACGTGAAATAATTATTTAAAACTTAAATCGCTGCTGTCACCACAATTTCAACCTTGAAACCGGGATTGGCCAAACGGGCTTCCACCGTTGCACGGGGTGGTGCATTTTCTTTGGAGACCCATTGATCCCATGCTTTATTCATGGCTGGGAATTCAGCCATATTGGCCACATAAATTTGTGCCAATAAAATTCTTTCTTTGCTGGTACCGGCCTGCGCCAGCAGGTCGTCGATGGTAGCCAGTACCTGGGCGGTTTGGCCTTCCATATCCAGTGAAGCATCGGTGGGAACCTGTCCTGCCAGGTAGGCAACACCATTATAAACAGCCATATCGGACAAGCGGGCACCCACATTGGTACGTTTAATATCGCTCATTCAAGGTTTCCTGTAAAAGGTTGAAAAAAATCAGGCGGCAGGCAAATCAAAGACATGCCGCAAATAAGACAAATAAGCCGGGTCATCACACATGGTTTTCTCGGGTTCGTCTGAAACCTTGGCAACTGGCTGGCCATTGCAACGAACCATTTTCATGACCACCTGCAAGGCTGGCACACCCATGTCGTTGGTTAAATTGGTGCCAATCCCAAAAGACACCTTGCAGCGCCCACTAAAACGACGCGCAATCTCCATGGCGGTTGGAAAGTTAAGGTTATTGGAAAAAACCAGGGTTTTGCTGATGGGATCTACCCGATTGGCCTGATAATGGGCCAACAGGCGTTCTCCCCATTCGAACGGGTCGCCGGAATCGTGACGCGCACCATCAAACAACTTGCAAAAATACATGTCAAAATCACGCAGGAACGCATTCAGGCCGTAAACATCGGACAGGGCAATACCCAGGTCACCACGGTATTCTTTAGCCCACATTTCAAGGGCAAACACCTGGGAATCACGCAAGCGCGGCCCCAATGCCTGGCAGGCCTGCAAATATTCGTGCCCCATGGTACCCAAGGGAGTTGTATTATATTCCTTGGCCATTAACACATTACTGGTACCCACGAAATGGTTGCCCATTTTTTCTTTCAGGGTTTTAACCACTTCATGATGCCAGGCTTTGGAAAATCTCCGGCGGGTACCATATTCGGAAATTTTGAAACTTTTCAGGTCGGTACTGGCATTGACCAGTTCGATTTTTTCACTCAGGCGACGCCTGCCTTCCGTCCAATCAAGATTTTTATGCTCATTACGGAAATACACTTCATTCACAATGGCCAGCACCGGAATTTCAAATAAAATCGTATGCAGCCAGGGGCCTTTGGCCTCGATGGTAATTTCCCCTTCCTCGGGGCCCTCACCTACTTCGATGCATTTTTCGGGCAAATGAAACAGGCCCAGGAAATCAACAAAATCACTTTTGATGAAACGCATGTTGCGCAAATAGTCCAACTCATCATCAGTGAAGCGCAACTGGCACAGATGATGAATTTCCTCGCGTATTTCATTAATGTAAGGACGCAGGTTGACGCCCTTTGAACGGCACTTGAAGCGGTACTCTACCTGGGCACCTGGAAACTGATGCAACACGACCTGCATCATGCTGAATTTATATAAATCGGTATCTAAAAGCGAGGTAATAATCATGTCGGTCACGGTAAATTTTTTATAACCATATCACAGCTATCAGGGTTTTGAGCGCCAAGTATTTCAAGATTAGGTAAAATCACATTTTTAATGTCGTTTATTGGAGTTTTAAATGACTCACGTTGTTACCGAAAACTGTATTAAATGCAAATATACAGACTGTGTCGATGTATGCCCTGTCGACTGTTTCAAGGAAGGCCCCAACTTCCTTGTGATTGATCCCGATGAATGCATTGACTGTGCTGTCTGTATTCCCGAGTGTCCGGCCAATGCCATTTTTGCCGAAGAGGACGTGCCACAGGACCAAATCCATTTCATCAAAATCAATGCAGACCTCAGCCCCGAGTTCCCAACCATCAGCCGTTCCAAAAAACCGCTTGACGATGCTGATGACTGGAATAACGTACCCGACAAACTCCAGTACCTGGAAAAATAGCTGACCGAAAAAACAGGAAAATATGACTGACCAGAAATATACCCGTGAAACAGTAACCGGCATGACCGAATGGGTGCCCGGCAAGCTGTTCTCGATCACCACCACCCGCGATAGTGCCTTTCAGTTTGAACCGGGCCAGTTTGCCCGGCTTGGCCTGCCCGCCAGCAATGACCACGCTGCCGAGCCCACTATTTGGCGTGCCTATTCCATGGTCAGTACTCCAGAGGATAATTTCCTGTCTTTTTACTCTATTGTGGTACCTGAAGGCGAATTCAGTCCACGCCTGGCCGGCCTTAAAACCGGCGACACGGTTTATATCGACAAAACCGCCTTTGGCTTCCTGACCATAGACCGTTTTCCCCAGGGAGGCAATTTGTGGCTACTTGCTACAGGCACCGGCTTATCGGCCTATATCTCCATGCTCAACACCCCCACCACTTGGGAACGGTTTGACAAAATCATCCTGGCCCATGGTGTTCGTACCTGCGAAGAACTGACTTATCAGGATGAAATGGCCAAATGGCAACAACAGTTTGGCGATCGTTTTGTTTACTTGCCCCTGCCCACCCGGGAGGCTTACAAAAACCACCCGCAGGAACGTCTGACCAGCCTTATCAGCAATGGCAAACTTGAGCAGTTAAGTGGCTTGAAACTGGATCCGGAAACATCAAGAATCATGCTATGTGGCAACCCTGAAATGCTCTCTGAAGCCCGAAAAATATTGGGTGAAAAAGGCTTCGCAGCCGGCAGGCGCGGCATCCCGGGCAATCTTGCCGTTGAAAATTACTGGTAATAATTCGTTATTTATTGCCTTTAACGCATTTATGAATAGTAACAAAATAGTAATTTCCCTAACTTTTGTCTGTTTTAGGTGAAAATTAACATTTCCTGATGTTATATCCAGATCACTGGTGCTAGACTTTTATCATGCACCAGGATTTTCTGTGCAAGACAACAACAAGGAAATGAGATTATGTTGTACCAATTTCATGAATTGACCCGCTCCATACTGGCTCCTATTTCGGCTTTCACGAACATAGGATCTCAACTTTTTTCCAATCCTTACAGTCCGTACGCCTATATTCCCAATTCAAAACAGATATCGGCGGGGCTTGAACTCATTCATCGATTGGGCAAGGATTACGAAAAGCCCGAATGGGACATCAATTCAGTCGTCGTGGAAGACCGCGAAGTGATGGTTCATGCTGAAATTGCACAAAGCAAGCCTTTTTGCAATTTGGTTCATTTTGTTCGCGAACTTGAACCCAATGCAAAACCCTGTCCAAAAGTGCTGATCGTTGCCCCGCTGTCTGGGCACCATGCCACTTTGCTACGTGATACGGTACGCACCATGCTAAGCGCTTTTGATGTCTACGTGACCGACTGGATCGATGCGCGCATGGTTTCCCTGGCTGAAGGCACTTTCCATCTGGATGATTACGTTGAATATATCCAGGAATTCATCCGTACCCTGGGTCCAGATCTGCACGTTATGTCGGTTTGCCAGCCTACCGTACCCGTTCTGGCCGCTATTTCTTTAATGGCGGGTAATAATGAAGCGGCTATGCCTAAAAGCATGATCATGATGGGTGGCCCGCTGGATACCCGTTACTCGCCTACCGAAGTTAACGGGCTGGCCAACACCAAGCCTTATTCATGGTTTGAAAACCAGTTGATTCATATTGTGCCTTCCCGTTATCCGGGTGTGGGTCGCAAGGTATATCCGGGCTTTTTGCAGCACGCCGGTTTTGTTTCCATGAACCCCGACAAGCACATGCAGTCCCATTACGACTACTATCTCAACCTCATGAAAGGCAACGAGATGGAAGCCAACAGCCATCGCAAATTCTACGATGAATATAATGCGGTGCTAGACATGCCGGCCGAATATTACCTGGACACCATCCGGGTCGTCTTCCAGGAGCACCTGCTACCCCGCGGGCTTTGGGATGTTCGTGGCGTACGGGTAGATCCCGACCATATCCGCAGCGTCAGGCTCATGACCGTTGAAGGGGAACTGGATGACATTACCGGCCATGGACAAACCCGTGTGGCCCATGAACTGTGTGGCAACATACCTAATACCAACAAATACCACCTGCAGGCAACTGGCTGCGGACACTATGGTATTTTTTCTGGCACCAAATGGCGTACGCGAATTTTTCCTGAAGTGAAAGAATTCATCAATAACGTCGACCAGGACTGATTTCCGGTTAAAATGAGAGGGCCTGTTCAAGCAACAGGCCTTTTTTATTTTTACTATGACAAGCAAATCCCTACTTCAGAAAATTGATGCCATCCTGCCGCAAACCCAATGTACCAAATGCGGCTATGATGGCTGTAAACCTTATGCGCAGGCGCTGGTTCAGCAAGAAGCCAGTATTAACCGCTGCCCTCCTGGGGGCAGCCAGGGCATACAGCAGCTGGCTGCTTTGCTGCAAGTACCGGTCTTGCCCCTAGATCCGGAATGCGGCACTGAGATCCCCCTGCAGGTGGCGGTGATTGATGAAGCCCACTGCATTGGCTGCACCCTGTGCATCCGGGCCTGTCCGGTCGACGCCATTATTGGTGCCAACAAATTCATGCATACGGTAGACCCGCAATTATGCACGGGTTGCGATTTATGCGTTGCCCCCTGTCCGGTTGATTGCATCAGCATGGTTGATGCCAACCGCCCCTGGACAACTACAGACGCCAATGCCGCCCGCGATCGCCATGAGCAACGTGCCGCACGCCTGCTAAAACTCAGCCTGCAGGAAGAAGCCCGCCTTAACCAGAAATCCATTCAAACCGCTACGCACTCCGAAGAATTGGCCAGCCTGCCTACGCCAACCCAACCGCCAAGCAATGAAAAAACCGCTGAGCAAATTAAGAAAGAAGCCATTGCCCTGGCGCTGCAGCGGGCTCGCGAACGACGCCAACAAGGCATGAAAAAAGGCCCTGCCACCCCATAACCATGAACGCCGAAAAAAGAAAAGAAATTTTTGCCCGCTTTAAAGCCGCCAACCCCAAACCCACCACAGAACTGGAATACGAAAACAATTTTCAGTTGCTAATTGCAGTACTGTTATCGGCACAGGCCACCGATAAAGCGGTTAATATTGCCACCCGCAAGTTTTTTGACACCTGTAAAACACCCCAGGATATCTTGGACATGGGGCTGGAAAAATTTACCGAAGCCATTCGCACCATTGGCCTGTACAAAACCAAGGCTAAAAATGCCCTGGCTACCTGTGAGATCTTGCAAAACCAATACAACGGCCAGGTCCCCAGCAACCGTGAAGCACTGGAGTCCTTGCCTGGCGTAGGCCGAAAAACCGCCAATGTAGTGCTTAACACCGCTTTCGGCCAGCCTGCTATGGCGGTAGACACGCATATTTTCCGGGTCTCAAACCGCACTGGCATTGCACCTGGCAAGAATGTGCTGGAAGTGGAAAAAAAACTGCTACGGCTGGTACCCAAGGAATATTTGCTTGACGCGCATCACTGGCTGATATTGCATGGCCGCTATGTGTGCGTGGCCCGAAAACCAAAATGTCCGCAATGCGGCATTGCGGACATCTGTGATTACAAAGATAAAACCAAAGGGTCTTGATAAAACCGGGACATCCTGAAGCAGCCGGGACAATAATCAAGTCCTGCGAAAAACATCTTCCCGGATTGGCAATTCAAGCTGGTGAACCACGGGCGGATCACCAAGCCAACCCTTTAATTGTCCTGCTTGCCAAAACCCAGATAACTCTCAATAACCCGGGGGTCATGGAGCAGCTCGGAAGCATTGCCCTCTAGACGGACCTCACCCATTTCAAGCACATAACCGTAATCGGCCACTTGCAAGGCAGCACGGGCATTTTGCTCTACCAGCAAAATTGACACCCCGTTTTCCCGAAGCCTCATGATGGTATGAAAAACCTCGCGCACCACCAATGGTGCCAGCCCCAGGCTGGGCTCATCAAGCATCAGCACTTTGGGTTTGCCCATTAAAGCACGCCCAACCGCCAGCATTTGACGCTCTCCGCCCGACAAGGTGCCGGCATTTTGCATGCGTCGCTCTTTCAGTCGCGGAAACAGTTCATAAACTTCATCCAGCGTGTCCCTCCAGTTTTTTTCCCGGGCACGATAACGGCGAAAACCGCCTAACAGCAGGTTATCCTCGACCGGCATGCTGGAAAACAACTCTCGTTTTTCTGGCACCAGGCACAGGCCATTAGCCACCCGGTCTTCAACAATCAGGCGGCTGACATCGTGTTCCTGGTAAACCACCTCACCATTGGCTGAGCCAGGAACCGGCAGTGAGCCCATGATGGCATTGAGCAAGGTGGACTTACCCGCCCCATTGGCCCCAATAACCGTTACCACCTGGCCACTTTTTACTTTAAGATTGATATTTTGCACAGCCAGCACCTTGCCATACTGTGCACACAGGTTTTTGGTTTCCAGTAAGATACTCATGCTTTTGCACCCTTTGCGTCAATGGAAATACCCAGGTCATCATCAACACCGCCCAAATAGGCTTCAAGCACCACAGGGTTCACCTGAATCTGCTCGGGTGTACCTTCTGCAATACGGGTACCAAAATCCATAACCACCAAATGATTGGTAAGGCGCATGACAAAATCCATATCGTGTTCCACCAGCAAAATACTCATTCCCTCATCGCGCAAACCGGACAGTACACTGGCCAGTTCCTGCTTTTCCTTGTAGCGCAAACCTGCTGCAGGTTCATCAAGCAGCAGCAAGGTTGGATCAAGTGCCAACGCACGGGCAATTTCCACAATACGTTGCTGGCCCAAAGACAGATTACCTGCCTGCTCGTGCAGGTAATCACCCAGCCCGACCCGCTCAAGCTGTTTTTTCGCTTCTTGCAGCATTTGGGCCTCGGTCTCGCGCTCCAGATGCAGCAGACTTTGCACAATTCCCGTATTGACGCGCAAATGCGCCCCCAGCGCCACGTTTTCGAGCACACTCATGGTTGGCAGCAGCTGCACATGCTGAAAGGTGCGACCCACGCCAAGCGCGGCGATTTTACGGGATGACAGCGAACCGATTTCCTGCCCCATGAAACGTACGGAACCGCGGGTTAGCGAGTGCACCCCGGTAATCAGGTTGAAGGTTGTGCTTTTACCGGCGCCATTGGGCCCTATAAGGCCCATGATTTGACCGGCCTGGATATTGAAGCTGATATCATTGACAGCCACCAGACCACCAAACTCCTTGCGGATATTGTCAACTTCAAGAATGACTTCACCATGTTGCGGCCTGCTACGCTGAGGCAAAGCAGAAGAAGTTTCGGGCACCGGTTTAGGCTGCACCAGCTGGCTGCGGGTAAGTTTGGCAACAAAATTAACCAGTATGGGCCACAGGCCTTCGCGGGCATGGTGCAAAATAAACACCATTAAAATACCAAACACCACCATTTCGAAGTTGGCCGAGGTATTTAACAATTGTGGCACAATATCCTGAATATGGTCTTTCATGGTAAGGATAAGCGTGGAGCCGAAAACAGCTCCCCAAATATTGGCTGAACCGCCAATAACGGCCATGAACAGATATTCAATACCGTAATTAATACCAAACGTACTGGGGCTGACCGCCCGCTGCTCGTGGGCATACAACCAGCCTGCCAGCCCGGCCAATACACCAGCGTATACAAAGGCCACCACTTTATAATATTTGGTATGTACCCCAAAGGATTCGGCCATGCCCGCCCCGCTTTTGAGCGAACGGATAGCCCGCCCGGGACGGGAATCCAACAGATTTTTGCTGAACCAGACGGCCAGCAGCACGCATGCCCAAATAAGAAAATAAACATGCTTGGCCTTCAGCAGGGAAAAACCAAAAATCTCGATGGGTGGAATACCGGGAATACCATCGTGACGCCCCAGGAAACCCAGGTTGCCATACAGGTAATAAAAAACCAGACAAACCGCAATCGTGCTAAGCGGCAGATAGTGTCCCGACAGACTTAAGGTGATTTGCCCCAGGATATACGACACAACAAACGTTAAAGCCAGGGCCACCAGCAAGCCCACCCATGGAGAGTAACCGGCCGTGGTTGACAGATAAGCGGTGGCATAAGCACCAATACCGACAAACGCCGCCTGACCAAAGGAAGTCAGGCCTCCTACGCCAGTCAGTACCACCAGCCCCAATACAACCAGGCTGGCAATACCAATAGAGTTCATCTGGTTAATCCAGAACTCGGGGGTGCCTGGAAAGACAGGCAAAACCGCCAGGAAAATGATAAACAGTGCAAGAAATAAACGTTTCATTTTATTATTCTTCATCCTCTTCGTGCTTGACTAAAATGGCGCGTAACAGCAGAACAGGAATAACAATACCAAAGACAATAACCTCTTTGTAATCACTGGCCCAGAATGTAGTGAAGGCCTCGATAATGCCAATGGCGATAGCGCCAAAAGCCGCCAGCGGATAACTGACCAGACCACCAATAATGGCGCCTACAAATCCTTTAAGGCCAATCATGAAACCCGTTTCGTAGGTAATGGTAATGAATGACACAATCATGATGCCAGACAACACCCCGACCAACGCGGTTAAAAAGAAAGTAAGGTGCCCCGACATGGAAGTACCAATACCTACCAGTCGGGCACCCCGACGGTTAACCGCTGTTGCGCGCAAGGCGCGGCCATACAGGGTTTTGCCAAAAAACAGCCACAGGGCGGCAATAATGGCCACGGTCATGCCAATGACAAACAGGCTTTGGTACGACCAGGTTAAAGAGGCGATTTCAACCGAGCCGTCAAAGAAGGGTTCGGAAACCAGCCAGCCTTCGGCACCAAAAAACACCAAGCCCAATCCAACCAGCGCATAATGCACGGCAATGGACACAATTAACAGGGTCAGCACTGAATGCTCGGCAACCGGCTCATAGGCAATACGATAAAGCATGGGGCCCAGTGGCACAACCAGCAGCAGCGTGAGGAAGGCTTTTACCCACAATGAAGGATCGGTGGCCAGAACAACCGGCACCGCCCACAACAAAAGCAAGGGGTAGATAATAAAAAGCCCCAGGGATTTAAGCAGCGTTTTCCGGTCTTTACCCTGGTAGACAAAATACAGCTCTTTCAGGAACAAAACCGCGCCGAACATGGGCAGCAGCCAAATAGTACCAGGCTTGCCGCCATCGGCCATAATTGCAAAAGTAAGTGCACCAAAAGTGACAAACTCACCCTGGGCAATAAAAATAATGCGGGTAACAACAAATACCAGGACCAGCGAAACAGCCATCAGGGCGTATATCACCCCGGTAACCAAGCCGTCCTGCATAAGTATTTTGGCAATAGACCAATCCATCTTCTGCTTTTTCTCTTTTTGATATGTAGAACAATAATAGTGGCAGCGCATTTGCCACAATGGCCCGCCTGCTGACAGGACGGGCCACCAGAGCATTTATGGCGCTGATCGGGCTTGCTTATTCGGTGCCCAGCTCGGGCGCATAAACCCACTTGCCATCAACAACCTTGACCAGTACGCGCGAGCGTTCGTCAAGACCTGTATGGTTGTTTGGGCTCATGTTGAAAATACCATGCACACCTTTTACGTTGCTGGTATTTTCAAGCGCATCTCGCATGGCCACGCGGAAGGCCTCGGTACCAGGTTGAGCACCGCTGGCGATCGCCTTGGGAATGGCTGCATTGATTAATGCAGCGGCATCCCACATATGGCCACCAAATACACTCACAGAGCCCTTGCCGAATTTGTTTTCATAGCTTTCTATGTAAGACAGGCCTTCGGCCTTGACCGGGTTATCATCGGCAAGCTGGTCGGCCACCAGCAATGGACCCACTGGCAATACCAGGCCCTCGCAGGCCTTGGCACATACACGCAGGAAGTCGCTATTGGCAGAACCATGGGTATGATAGATTTGACCTTTATAGCCACGCTGTTTAAGTTCGCGTTGAGGCAAGGCACCCGGTGTACCGGCGGTAGCCACCAGAACCGCATCGGGTTTGGTGGCCAACAGTTTAAGCACCTGTCCGGTCACGCTGGTATCAGGACGGTTATAGCTTTCTTCGGCCACAATCTTGATATCGGTGTCTTTCAGGACGCTTTTCACTTCATTCAG
Organism: Advenella sp.; assembly: GCA_041656315.1. GTDB lineage: Bacteria > Pseudomonadota > Gammaproteobacteria > Burkholderiales > Burkholderiaceae_B > Advenella. The sequence continues at coordinate 21,423 of JBBADT010000022.1, read as the reverse complement.
CCAGCTTTGGCCGTAGGCATCGGCAAAACCAATCACGCCCAGGGTTTTGACATTCGCTTTTTTCATGGCGTCAGCCAGGGCCTGTGCCATCAGGAAATCGTTTTGGGGGGTTTTGAACGCCCATTTCTTGGCGCCTTCCTGGGGCTCAACCACGACAGCATTACCTGCCAGGCTGATAACCGGTACTTTGTTCTCGGCGGCGACATCTACCATGGCCAGGGAGCCTGGGGTCACCGTGCTGCCAATCATGACATCGATTTTGTTTTCACTGATCAGCTTGCGCATGTTTTTAACGGCTTGCGTGGTGTCAGTCGCATCATCATACACAACGTAATTTACCTTGACGCCATTCACGTCGGCAGGAACCACATCGACCGTGTTTTTTTCAGGAATGCCCAACGAAGCTGCCGGACCGGTAGCGGAAATGGACACACCAACATTGACAACGTTTTGCGCCATCGCAGTACCCACGAATGCAGTGGCAAGCATCATATTTAAAGAGGTTAATTTGGCAAGCTTCATGTTTAATTTGTCTCCATGGACACAATAATGGGGCAGTAAAACCGCAGGTAACAAAACCGCAGGTAACAAAAGGCAAACGTGAATCTTACCATTTGTCAGCCTCCAAAACACCGCAGAACCGCATTTTACGCTAACATAGTGCCTTGAAATAGGCTCCTGGCGCACTTTTTCCCGCACTCAAACAATGTATAACAAAAAAATAAACTTATCCGGGAAATAAAACACATAATACTCATTTCATTTAAAATGGTATGTTTCATTCCCCAAACAGGTGAACAGTGAAAATCATCAAATCCGACGCGCAATGGCAGCAGGAGCTTACCCCCGAAGAATATTATGTGGCGCGGCAAAAAGGCACTGAACGCGCTTTTACCGGGCGCTACTGGAACACCTTCTCGGCAGGCATCTACCGCTGCGTGGGTTGCGGCACTCCCCTTTTTGCCTCAGACACCAAATTTGATGCGGGCTGTGGCTGGCCCAGTTATTTTGAACCAATCAACCCCGATCATGTCAGAGAAGAGCGTGACACCAGCCATGGCATGGTTCGCACCGAAATCCTGTGCAATATCTGCGATTCCCACCTGGGTCATGTTTTTCCCGACGGACCGCCCCCCACAGGCCTGCGTTATTGCATCAACTCTTTATCCTTACGCTTTGAACCTACCGAATGAAAAAATTCCTGTTTGATTTTTTTCCACTTGTCCTGTTTTTTGTCGCCTTCAAGGTTGCTGATATCTACGTGGCCACCTGGGCGGCCATTGCCGCCAGTGTGGCGCAAATTGTGTGGCTCAGGCTACGCAACAAGCCTATCGAAGCCACCAACTGGATGAACGTGATTATTATTGTCGTGTTTGGTGGTGCCACGATTTATTTCCAGAACGAAGCCTTCGTTAAATGGAAGCCCACCGTTCTTTACTGGATGTTTGCGGCCATCCTGCTGGGTGGCAAACTCTTTTTCAGAAAAAACCTTATTCAAAAGCTGCTGGGTGCCCAGATGAAAATGGACGATCATGTCTGGGACAAGCTGAATTACAGCTGGTCGGGCTTTTTCATTATTGCCGGTGCCATCAACCTGTTTGTTGCCTTTTCCGGGTACTTCACCCTGGACCAGTGGGCCACCTTCAAGGTATTTGGCATGACCATTCTTCTTGTCATTTTCGCCATCGGCCAATCCCTCTGGATCAGCCGTTATATAGACCTTCCCGAGAACTGAATACCCTATGTCAGATCGCATTAAATTAATAGAAGAAAGACTTTCCACGCTTTCACCGCTCAAGTTGCAAATTATTGATGACTCCCATTTGCACGCGGGACATGCCGGCAGCAAAAACGGTGCCGGCCATTACACCGTCATTATCCAGTCAGCCCTGTTCAACGACCTAAACCGGGTTGCCCGGCAAAGACTGGTCTATGACGCCCTTGCTGACCTGATCCCATTTCCAATCCATGCGCTTGCCATTCAAACGCAAACTACTATTTGACCTACAAAAGGAAAGTTATGAAACGTTTTATGTTACTTGCCGCAACCTGCGCGGTTGCCTTGCCTGCTTTTGCACAGAACGTTGCAACAGTCAATGGCAAAGCCATTACCAAGGCTGAGCTTAACAACACCGTCCAGGCCCTGGTAGCCCGTGGTGCCCAGGACACCCCCGAATTTCGCAAACAGTTAACCGAAGAGCTTATTAATCGGGCCGTACTGGTTCAGGCTGCCGAAAAAGCGGGCATTGACAAGAAAGATGAAGTCGCACTTGCCCTGAACAATGCAAAGCAGGAAATCCTGATTGCGTCTTTACTGCAAGACTGGAGCCAGAAAAACCAGATTTCCGATGCTGAAATCCAAAAAACCTACGACGAACTCGTTAAGGAAAACGCCAATAAAAAAGAATATAAAGTAAAACATATTCTGGTTAAAGATGAAACCGCGGCCAACAACCTGCTCAAAAGCATCAAAGACAAGAAAGCCAAGTTTGCCGATGTAGCCAAGAAAGAGTCGATTGACTCTGGTAGCGGCAAAGACGGTGGCGAACTGGGTTGGGCTCCTGCCGAAAACTATGTGCCGGAATTTGCCAATGCTGTAAAAGCGGCTAAAAAAGGCGAATTGGTTGCCAAACCCGTGAAATCACAATTTGGCTGGCACATAATACAGGTTGAAGACGAGCGCGCAGCCCAGGCACCCAAACTGGAAGAAGTCAAGCCACAACTTCAGCAAATGCTAAGCCAGCAAGCCCTGCAAAAGCACATGAAAGCACTGCGTGATGAAGCCAAAGTTGAAGTCACCGAGAAAAAATAAGCACCATTTGCAGACATAGGCGTACCCACGCAGCAGTTAACTGACCCCACAAAGTTGGACACTCATTCAACTTTCCGGGGTCTTTTCAATGGCGTGGGAACGAGGGGGCAAGCATTATCAGGCAATCAGGACAGGCCCAGCATTTGCCTTAACTGGTCTTCATCTATCACGTTTACGCCCAATTGACGGGCCCTTTCAAGCTTGCTTCCGGCATCGTCTCCGGCCACCACGTAACTGGTTTTTTTGGATACTGAGCCGCTTACCTTGCCACCAGCGTCCATAATAAGCTTGCCTGCCTCTTCGCGTGACCAGGTTGGCAAAGTACCCGTAAGCACAAAGGTATTGCCAGCCAGCTTATCATTCAGGCTTTTTTCAAGCTGTTTGGGCTGCACACCCACTTGCATCAAATCGGCAATCACATCCTGGTTATGCTGCTCGGCAAAGAAGCGGCGAATGGAACCCGATACCACAGGCCCGACTTCAGTCACTTTCAACAATTCTTCTTCAGAAGCCTGCATCAGCGCAGCCATGCTGCCAAAATAAATAGCCAGATCCCGTGCCGTCGTTTCACCTACGTGACGGATGCCCAGGGCATAAATCAGGCGGGACAGCTCAACCTGCTTGCTTTTTTCTATCGCATTCACCAGGTTCTCGGCCGATTTTCGCCCCATACGCTCAAGACCCATGATTTTTTCAACAGACAGGCGATACAAATCGGCCAAAGAATGCACCCAGCCCTGATCGACCAATTGGTCGATGATTTTTTCACCCAGCCCTTCAATATCCAGTGCCTTGCGACTGGCCGCATGCAAAATGCTTTGTTTGCGCTGGGCCGCACAAAACAGCCCCCCGCTGCAGCGTGAAACCGCTTCATCAGCCAGGCGTTCAATAGCGGAACCACAAACCGGACAAGCCGTTACCATCACAAACTCAAGGGCATCGGCCGGACGCAATTCCGGCAATGGACGGACCACTTCGGGAATCACGTCTCCAGCCCGTCGCACAATAACCGTATCACCAATCCGCACATCTTTGCGCCTGATTTCATCTTCATTATGCAAAGTGGCGTTGGTCACCGTAACGCCGCCTACAAACACCGGCTGCAAACGAGCGACCGGCGTAATGGCCCCCGTGCGTCCGACCTGCACTTCTATACCCAGCAATTTGGTGCTGACTTCTTCGGCAGGGAATTTGTGCGCAACGGCAAACCTTGGCGCTCTGGAAACAAACCCCAGTGTCTGCTGGGCCGCCAGATGGTTAACTTTATATACCACGCCATCAATTTCATAAGGAAGGTTGGCACGCACACGACTGACATGGCGGTAAAACTCCAGCATCCCATGCACGCCCTTGACGACCCTGCGCTCTTGCGCCAGTGGAAAGCCCAGCTGGGCAAACCAGGTCAGCATGTCGGCATGGGTAAGTGGCAACGGGTTGGTAAAACCGGAAATTTCTCCCCAACCATAGGCAAAAAACCGTAATGGACGCTTGGCGGTAATGCGCGGATCCAGCTGGCGCAAACTGCCAGCAGCAGCATTCCGCGGATTCACAAACACCTTTTCTCCACGGGCATCCTGCTGCTGGTTAAGCTTAATAAAATCCTGGCGATTCATCAGCACCTCACCGCGGATTTCAAATACGGCCGGCAGGTTTTCACCCTGCAAACGCAAAGGCACCGAAGCAATGGTGCGAATATTACTGGTCACGTCCTCGCCGGTTTGCCCGTCTCCACGAGTAGCCGCATGGGCGAGCACACCATTTTCGTAGCGAATACCAATGGCCAGGCCATCAAGCTTGAGCTCACAGTTGTATTCAACCATATCGGCCAAACCCAGCAAACCGGCATCACGTAAACCGTCAGTTACCCGTTTGTCAAAAGCAGTGATATCCGCTTCCTCAAATGCATTGCCCAGGGACAACATGGGTACGGCATGCCGGATACTGGCAAAAGAAGACAGCGGGGCGCCCCCCACCCTTTGGGTAGGAGAGTCGGGGGTAATCAATTCAGGATGGGCTGCCTCAAGTTTTTGCAGTTCGTGCATAAGCGCATCGTATTGCGCATCGGAAATAAGCGGCGCATCCTGCACATAGTAAGCCTGGTCGTGCTTTCTGATTTCATTGCGAAGCGCCTGCAGTGCCTGCGCTTCAGGGTCATGCTTTAATACCATTTTTATACTTCAGCGATCAGGAAAACACCAGCAAGGCACGGCTCGAACCCGCCGGTATACCCTGTTTGTCAAGTTCATCATAAAGCTCTACAAGCTTGCGATCGATAGCGACTTCGGCACCATCCATGACGGGGCGTCCGGAATCATCGACCAGCTGGGCCTTTAAGGCAACGGCCAGTTCTTTTGCGACCCCCAGCATGCGACCAAATGAATGCTCGTCGGCAGGACTACGCGGAACATCCAGCAACAAACCGATATGATCAACACCGGCAGAACGCACGCCCTGACCGGGTTCGCTACCCAGCAACAACAGAAAACGGGGCACCCCATCTTCGTTACACCAGGCAAAATCGTTGCCATATTCCACAAAACTCATGCGACGGATAATATCCACAATAGCCGCCACGGGCTGGGTGCCCTGTAGTTTCAGGGTAAGACCAACCTGCGTATCCAGGTTGGCGCACAGTTCATCCAGGGACTGCGCACGTTTAAGCAGGGCATCGGCATTAGGGCTTTCGGTGCTTGCATCAAAAACATGGGCCAGTTTATCGGCCATGACCAAGGCCTGGGACCATTCAATTTCATTCAGGGGCCCCTGGCGATTGGCCAGCACCACGGCCATTTGCAGTGAGGTATAAGACTCGTTGGGATGCAGGCGGGCACGATGGTAACCATCGGCAGTTTCAGCAAAATAACGAATGGACTTGGTGCCTGCCTGACGATAGGACTGGATTTGCGCCAGCAACCTGGCCCCGGGAACCGCTGAGGCAAATTGCAAATCAATCACCCCTTCGCAGACTTCATCAACCGTTTCCTCGTCGTGTGCCTGCTTGATGGAGGCAACCGCAGCATCGGCCTCGAAGGCGGTATCTTCATCTGGCAGGCCAAAGGCCGGCTCTTCACGCAAGGAGCCCGCATGTGTCTGGATGGGTTCTGCACTTAACAAAGGGTCTTGCTCCGGCTCGGGGAACCTGTTTCGCATTTTGTTCTGGATGCGCTGTTCCTGCCACCAATTGAACAGCAACACCAATAAAATCAGTACAACACCAAGTGCGATCAGACTTAGCTGCAAATTACTCATATCTTTTTAACCCTATGATTATCATGCTTCATTGGCCAGTTGGACAGCCGAATCAATATCTACGGCAACGATTCTTGAAACACCCTGCTCTTGCATCGTAACACCAATTAATTGCCGGGCCATCTGCATGGCTATTTTATTATGAGAAATAAATAAAAACTGTGTCTGGTCACTCATACTTTTGACCAGATTTGCATATCGTTCGGTATTGGCGTCATCCAGCGGCGCATCAACCTCATCAAGCAGGCAAAACGGTGCCGGATTCAGTTTGAACAGGGCAAACACCAGCGCAGTTGCGGTTAAGGCCTTTTCTCCACCTGACAGCAAATGAATCGTACTGTTACGCTTGCCCGGTGGCTGTGCCATTACCTGCACGCCGGCATCCAGGATTTCTTCACCAGTCATGATCAGGCGGGCCTCACCACCCCCGAACAGTTTTGGAAACAGCTCTCCAAAGTGACCATTAACCTGATTAAAAGTTTCCTGCAACAAATCCCTGGTTTCGCGGTCAATTTTGCGAATGGCATCTTCCAGCGTCTCGATGGCCAATATTAAATCATCATGCTGAGCATCAAGGAAGCCTTTACGCTTGCGGGCCTCGGCCAGTTCTTCAAGCGCGGCCAGGTTAACCGAACCCAGGCTGTCTATTTGCCGTGAAACCTTTTGTACCTCTGACTGAAGCCAGCCGGTTTTTTGCCAATCGGGCGGCAAATCGGCCAGCATGGCCCGCAACTGATCACGGTCAACCTGGTGCTGATCCAGCTGGTCGGCAAACTGCTCAACTGCCAGCCGAGCTGCCTGTTCGTCCAGCTGCAATTGCATGATACGGGCCCGTAAAGGCTCAATGGACTGTTCAAGGGCCAGTCGGCCGTCATCGGCATTACGCAGGGTAGCAGCGATATTTTCCAGTTCAATCCTGGCCTGCGTCAGGGCCTCTTCTTTTTCAGCCCTTGTTTCCAGCGCGTCCTGCAGGCCGCTGCGGATAGCCTCTTCATCAAAATCAAACAGTTCCTGCTCAAGGTTATCCAGCTCTGATTGAGCCTGTCCGCTTTGATGACGGGCCAAATCCTTGTTCTTTTCAAGCTCGGTAATGCGGGCTGCCAGCGAGCGCTTGCTGAACTCGGCTTCCTGGGCGGAGCGTTCAAGATCCCGCAGGGCCTGTCTGGCCTGCTCGGCCTCTTGCGCCAGGTCTTCTCCGTGCATTTGCGCATCGGCATGACGGCCTTGTATTTCACCCAACTCCATGTCCAGCGTTTCGAAACGGGCCTCACTGGTTTCCATGACGGCATGCAGTTCCTCACGCTGCATATCCAGGTCGGCCAGATCCTCATTCAGGCGACGGGCACGTTCGTCAGACTGCTGGATTTGCTGTTGCAGACGGGTATACTCCAGTTGCAGGTCATGACTGCGACGCGTCAATTCGGCCAAGCGCTGGCGAGCCGGTACCATTGCCTGCGACACCTGGTTCCAGGTACTTTCACTGCGGGCAACCGCACTGATGGCCTGATCGGCAATTAACTGGCCTGCCTTGATTTCCCGCATCAGGTTTTCTATTTCATTCTGGCGTGCCAGCATGCCCGCCTGTTCGGAATCGGCGGCATAAAAACAAACCCCGCTGGCATCCACCACATGACCGCTTTTAAGCACAAACTGGCCACCCTCGGGCAACTGCTCTCGGCTAGCCAGGGCCTCGGACAGGTCGTCGGCCACATAAATGCCACGCAACCACTGCGCCAGCAAGGTCTTAAGATCGGTATCATTGCAGCGTACCAGTGACAACAACGGTTTCATGCCCTGCGCGCCAGGCTGAACCGCCAAGGAGGCCGCAGGTTTCTGATAAAACGCCAGGCGGGACGGTGGCGCATTCTGGGCAAAAGCGCGGGTAAGCGCGAGATTATGTACCTCGATAGCGGCCATTCGTTCACGCAACACCGATTCAAACGCGCTTTCCCAGCCCGGTTCTACCTGAAGCTTTTGCCACAGGCGACCAAGACCTGATAACTCATGTTTTTGCAGCCAGGGTGCCAATGCCCCCTGTTTTTGCACGTCTTCCTGCAGTTTTACCAATGCGGCCAACCGGGCTTCCAGACGGGCCAGATTGGCATTTTCAGCCTGGGCGTTTTCATGGGCCTGGCGACGGGCTTGCTCAAGCCCGGGCAGGCGCTCTTCAAGGCTGATCAACTGCGCCTGTGCTTCTTCCAGCTGCAAGGCGGCAGCGGCACTGTCGCCGGCCAGTTGCTCACTGCGGCCGGTATCAGGTAGGGCAATTTCACTTTTTTCCTTAAGCAGCCTTTCGCGACGCTGTTCAAGCACTTGCAACTGACGATTGGTGTCCCTTTGCTGCTGCCCCACCAGCGCCAGATTTTGCTCAATGCCAGCCAAAGTACTACGCAGGCTCTCGCGCTCGGCAGCGGCTTGCCTGAGCCGGTTTTCCAGCTCAGGCAGGTGCGACTGCATTTCTTCCACTCGGGCGCGTGATTCTTCGGCCAGTTCAGCCGACACCGCACTTTCTTCTTCGAGCAGGGCTATTTGTTCTTCACAATGCCGGTATTGTTCTTCCCATTCCTGTATTTGCGTTGTTAACTGTGACTTGCGGCTGTGCAGGCGATTACGCGAATCGGCCACGTGCCTGATTTCGGTTTCAAGTCGGCTGACCTGCGTATTGGCTTCGTACATGGCAGTTTGTGCCGCATGAACCGCATCACTGGCCTGATAATGTGCCTGGCGACGCGCTTCCACTGCCGTTTCAGTGGACCGCAGCTGTGCCAGTGCCGCTTCAAGATCGGTTTGCGCCTTTTCGCTTTCCTCGGCCTTGCGCTGCCTTTCCTGTTTGGCGTTTTCTTCGCGAATCATCCACAACACATGCTGTTTCTTCTCGCCCTCTTGTTGCAGGCTGCGATATTGCGTGGCCACCTCGGCCTGTGATTCAAGTTTGCCCAGCTGAGTATCAAGCTCGCGCAGGATGTCTTCAACGCGCGTCAGGTTTTCACGGGTATCGGCCAGGCGATTTTCTGTTTCACGACGTCGCTCTTTATAACGGGACACCCCGGCGGCTTCTTCAAGGTACACGCGCAGCTCCTCGGGCTTGGCCTCGATAAGGCGATTGATCATACCCTGGCCAATAATGGCATAACCGCGGGAACCCAGACCGGTACCCAGGAACAGATCGTGAATATCACGGCGCCGTACCTGCTGGTTATTAATGAAATAACTGCTGGTACCGTCTTTGGTAAGGACACGCCGGACAGAGATCTCGGCGTAAAGGCTCCATTGCCCTATCGCACGGCCCTCGGTGTTATCAAAAACCAGTTCAACAGAAGCCCGCCCTGCCGCCTTTCGATTGGCTGAACCATTGAAAATGACATCTTGCATGGACTCGCCACGCAGCTCGGAAGCTTTGGTTTCGCCCAGCACCCAACGCACGGCATCGATAATATTGGATTTTCCACAACCATTGGGGCCCACCACACCCACCAGCTGGCTGGGAACAGGAATGGTGGTTGGATCGACGAATGATTTGAAGCCGGATAATTTTAGTTGGGTTAAACGCACGTTAAAAGACAGAAAACGATATTAAATTGGTTTCATGCAATTTATGAATGACAAGTTGCATGAAGCCTTAAACCTTATATAATAACCTAGCTGCACACAAAATATAGTCAATAAAAGTCACCACCCCACTAAATTTTACCGGCCCGTTTTTACATTCACGGTAACCGAAAAAAACGGATGGCAATACTTTATTTCTTAGTGCAAGCGGTCACTTCACAGTAAAAAACAAAAAATTGGAATTCGGTTGAAAAAAGGTTTTTATCTCGTCATGATCGCGCAGGCATTATCTTCGCTTGCCGACAACGCTTTATTTATTGCCGCAATTGCACTTATTGCCGAATTAAACGGGCCAGACTGGATGACTCCGGCCATGAAATGGTTTTTTGCGTTTTCCTACGTCATACTGGCCGCTTTCGTGGGTGCCATTTCAGACTCATACCCCAAGGGCAGGGTCATGTTTGTGACCAATGCCATTAAAATTTCGGGTTGCCTGCTCATGTTCGGCTTCGAATTTGTATCGGGCAACAACCATTCCCTTCACGCTTATATCGTTTGTTTTTCATATGCCTTGGTGGGTATTGGTGCCGCTGCCTATTCACCGGCCAAATACGGCATTGTGACCGAACTGCTCCCCCCCAATGACCTGGTCAAGGGCAACAGTTGGATAGAAGGCCTTACCGTGCTTTCCATTATTCTTGGTGTGGTACTGGGCGGCAAACTGACTGAACCGACCATGTCAGGCTGGTTGCTGGCCAACCCGTTTATCAGCACGATTGCCAAAACACCAGCTGAAGCGGCCATCGTGGTTATTGCCACCATTTATATTTTGGCAGCCCTGTGCAATCTGTTAATCCCCAACACACACTTTGTTTATCCCAAACAGGAAACCAGCCCGGTCAGGTTATGCAAGGTTTTCTTCAGCTACGTCAAAATACTTTGGCAAGACAAAGTCGGGCAAATTTCCCTGGCAGTCACCACCCTGTTCTGGGGGGCCGGCGCAACCCTTCAACTGGTGGTTTTGCAATGGGGACAAGACCACTTAAACCTTAGCATTGCCCAATCAGCCAATTTAATGGGGGTCGCCGCCATCGGCACCGTGCTTGGCTCGGTACTGGCAGGCCAGGTTCCATTACGTAAAGCGCTTGTCGTGTTGCCTGTTGGCATTATCATGGGCCTGGCCGTCATGCTCATGACCATCACCAAAAGTGACTGGAGTGTTTATCTGGTACTCATTTTAATTGGTGGTCTGGCCGGCTTCTTTGTGGTACCCATGAATGCGCTGCTACAACACCGCGGGCATGTCCTGCTTTCAGCGGGGCACTCCATTGCAGTGCAAAACTTCAATGAGCAGCTTAACATCCTGTTCATGGTAGCCGCCTATGGCGCCATGGTAGCCTTTGACATGCACATCAATACCATCATTATTATTTTTGGCGCCATTGTGGCCGTATTAATGTCATTTATTATTGTCTGGTGCCTGGTCAATAAAAAACGCTACCCCGATACCTTCAATGAAATTGGCGATATCGGCCACGGGCGGGCGCAGCAAAATACTTAGTATTGGACCTTGGCCTGAAACCAGGCCAGGGAAAACGGTTTGTGTGCATTTGTGCTTAGCATACTGGCGGGCTTTGAATAAGACAGGCTATCTATGAACAGGAACGCACAATTCGCAACGCTGTTTGCAGGTCTTGCCAAACCCGGGCCTTATCAGCTTGCGCAACCATTAAATGGTTAGGGTGATACGTCACCACAACGGGCACCTGTTTCCCATTTGCATCACTAATAAAACAATCTTTGGCACGCAAGGCTTCAAGGGTTTCATTGCTACCCAAAAGCAGGTTGGCGGCACGTCCGAAAACCACAATACACTTGGGCTGGACACGTTCAATCTGTGCCTGTAAAAAACCCAGACAACTGGCCACTTCTTCTTTTGAAGGCGCAATATTGGCAACCGGCCGGCATTTGACCAATGGGGTTATAAACACGGTTTCACGCTGCAAGCCAAGAGCCTTAAGCATATTGTCAAACAGGGTTCCCGCCTTGCCCATAAAGGGCTGCCCATGCCAGTCATCCTGCTCACCCGGGGCTTCCTCAACAAACATCCAGTCGGCAGGCAGCGCTCCTTCACCAAAAACCGTCTGCCGGCGATGCTCACTTAGGGCGCAGCTGGTGCAGTTGGCCACACTTTCACGCAGACCGGGCCAATCAAGTTGACCTAGATCAGGCCGCAGCACCACGGCTGGCGGAGCTTCTTCCTGTGGTGTTTGCGCTGGTATCGGCCTGGCTACCTGACGGGAAGACAGCCGTGAAACAGCCGTCCGGGAGGTGGCCGATGCCTGCTCTTCGGCTTGCTGGCCAGACACTTTTGCCCCAGCCAAATAGCCTCCAGGCCCTGCCACACCGGGCTTTATCGCCGAAGCAACCTCTACCTGAGCCACCTTAAGCGGCAACAGAGACTCGCCCCACAGACGGTCTATGCCTGATTCTTGCAACCACAACGCCTGCAAGCCATTTATATTGGGCCGAACCGGAACCGGAGGAATTATATTATTAGATACCATGAGCCATTATGCCACATGCTTTTGCATGACCAGCGCATCTTCACTTTCACCATTATTACCCGAATAATAACCCTTACGCACACCAATTTGCACATAATGGTGCCGCTCGTAAAAAGCCCGTGCCTGTCGGTTTGAAGGCCGCACCTCAAGCACCTGCAAATCAAGCCCGGCGTCTTTAAGCCTGTTCTCGGTAAAAGCCAGCAAACGGGCGCCCAGCCCTTGCCCCTGAAAACCGGGGGTGACGCCAATTAACAGCAGATGGGAAACATCGGGGGCCAGCATTTGCATGGCAAAGCCCAGAACGGTGTTTTGCCTGTCTGTAATAACCCAGCCCGGATAATTGGCTTTAAGCGCATCCAGGAAATTACCCTTGGTCCAGGGTTTTTCCTGCACTGCCTGCTCAATGGCCACCACCGCATCTATATGCCCTTCATTCATGGCCTGAACAAGATAATCATCCTCTGGCGGCTGGCCTGAATTTTCGGGCAACGCCTGGCTACTGTTAACAGATGGCAGGCTGGCCTTGGGATTACCGCCCGCCCCCTGCTCACGCTCTTGAGTGGTAAATGCCACCTTGTCCCGGACATACAGCGGACTGGCGTGATCGGCCTGAATAAACGACTTGTTATGCCAGGCAGGCAGGGCCAGCTGCACAATGGTGTCGGCTCCCGCCCATTCAGACGGCCCATAAGCAATACCTTCATGCCCCAGCAATATACCGGGATAGGCAGCCAATGCATTACCGGCCAGTAAAAAGCGAATCTGCCCGCCCGCATTATGCTCCCATTCAGGCCGTTGGCTTTCCAGCCAGAACAAAACCTGATCGGCTGCAATCAAACACGGTCCCTGGACGCTTTCCAGCTGATGGGGGTGATTGGCATCTTGACGGTAAACCGCCATGAAAACCTCATTCATGCGGGCGTCAAGCACACTGACAATATAATAAAAGCCATTGGCCTGCGCACGCGCCAGCTCGGCAGTGGCCCGCAACGATGTGACCGGATACACCGGCACCCCCAGGCCAAAACCCAGCCCCTGTGCGGCACCACAGGCAATACGCAAGCCGGTAAACCCACCCGGACCCTGCCCGAAAGCAATGCCATGGATATCGTTTTTTTGCAGGCCCGCCTCTTCCAGCAACTCATCAAGCATGGGCAACAGGCGCTCTGCATGTTGCTGACCCAGCGTGTTGTGCCGAACCGTTACCCTGCCATTGCCTTGGTCATTGGCACACAACAAGGCCACACTGGAGCCGGAGCCCGAGGTTTCGATTCCAATCAAATTAATATTCGTCATAAAAAATTCAAGAAACTATCGTATGTACCGATATGCAACAAACCTCATTTGTTACAAAATGCCAGAAAGCGCATATCAATACAAAAACACACCAAACTTGGTTTAATGCAAATGTTTTGAGAAAACCTCTTTTAAATTTGTTTTATTCCACCGATAATAGTGCATTACCACTCATAAAATAACATTTTAATGGTTTCAAGATCAGTATCTGCAAAATTTGGTCCAATCCCTTGCAAACAAACGGATCTTGTTTATTACAGGCACAAATATCCGTTACACAAGAATCACAATTACCCGGACTTTTTTTGTGTAACATGTTGTGAAACCCCCTAGTTAACCTTTTTGAAGGCTGTTACATTTCCGGTATGAATACTCAAAATCAAACTTCACCTCGAAAAATACTGGTTGTAGACGACGATCAACGCCTGCGTGATCTACTGCGTCGCTACCTGTCTGAACAAGGGTTCAATGTTTTTGTAGCCGAAGATGGCAAAGAAATGTCCAAACTCTGGCAACGCGAACACTTCGACCTGCTGGTCCTTGACCTCATGTTGCCAGGCGAAGATGGCCTGTCAATATGCCGTCGCCTGCGTGGCGCCGGTGACAACACCCCCATTATCATGCTAACGGCCAAAGCGGAAGAAATCGACCGCATCCTTGGTCTTGAAATGGGTGCCGATGACTACCTGTCCAAACCCTTCAACCCCCGCGAACTGCTGGCCAGGGTCAATGCCATTTTGCGCCGTCGCGGCTCCGATGAACACCCGGGGGCACCCAGCCAGGAAAATGAATCCATTATTTTTGGTCCTTACACCCTGAACCTGTCAACCCGCACCCTGAGCAAAAACGATGAGGTCATCCCCATCACCACGGGCGAATTCTCGGTACTTAAAGTATTTGCGCGTCACCCTAAAGTACCCCTGTCCCGTGACAAACTCATGGAACTGGCACGCGGACGCGAATACGAAGCCTTTGACCGAAGCCTGGATGTTCAGATTTCCCGTCTTCGCAAGTTAATCGAACCCAATCCTGCCAAGCCGGTTTTCATTCAAACCGTATGGGGACTGGGTTATGTTTTCGTACCCGATGGCGGAAACTGATTCCTCTTATGCTAAATGCTGGAAGATAAAAACCACTTAAAAGGTTTATTTCACAAAACGTTATTCAAGGCCCGGCTGAGTTTATTCAGCCGGTCTTTTTTACTGCTGGCCGCCTTGCTGATTGTCAGTCTGAGCACCTGGCTGGCCGTTTTTTTCAGTATGCAGGAAGAGCCCCGTGCCATTCAATTGGCCCAACGGGTCGTGACTGCCCTCAAAATCACACAAAAATCCCTGCTGTACGTTCCTTCCTCAGAACGTAACGCCCTGGTAATCGACCTGGCCACTGACAGTGATATCCAGTTTTTTCCCCGCCAGCTCGACGACACCATCATTGCCTTGCCCAACACCTTTTTCTGGAACACCTTCATTAAGCATATCAAGCTGGAAACCAATGATCTCAACACCCTGGTGGCTGCCAACATGAACGGTGAGCCAGGCATCTGGATCAGCTTTATGACCAATGATGACCTGTACTGGCTTTTACTCAAAAATGACAATTCCAAAGTATCCCTGATCAATGAATGGCTGGGCTGGGGGATTATTGCCCTTATATTGGCGGTAACCGGTGCCGCCATTAGTGTCCGGTTTGTCAACATCCCCCTTTCGCGTCTGTCCAAAGCCGTGCAGCAGGTAGCCCGTGGTGAAAACCCGGCCCCCCTTCCCACCAATGAAGGCCCGCTGGAAATCCGCGACCTTAACCAGGCCTTCAATCGCATGGCCCGTGACCTGCGCCAGATCGAAGCCGATAAGGAACTGATGCTGGCAGGCATTTCCCATGACCTGCGCACGCCATTGGCACGCATGCGACTGGAAATTGAACTGAGCAATGTCAGTGATGACGCCCGTGCCGCCATTGACGGAGACCTGGCCCAGATTGATCACAGTATTGGCCAGCTCATGGAGTATGCCCGACCGGCCGGTGCCATTCCCGATACCGCCATTGATGTATCAGAAGTGCTGACCATGCTTTGTCGACGCGAAAAGAACTATACCGAATCCCTGTCCGGCACACTGGATTTCAGTATAGCCCCGGGACTCTACGCCAAAATCAGCGAATTGAATCTCAAGCGCATCGTCAGCAACCTGATCGAAAATGCCCGCCGTTACGGCAAATCCGCTGACGGTGTCGTCCATATCACCGTTACTGCCCGGGAAACCGGCTCCCTGATTCATATTGATATCAGCGACCAGGGACCTGGCATCCAGAGCAAAGACATAGAGCGCCTGCTCCGCCCCTTTTCCCGTGGCGAGGTTGCCCGTACCGGCGTGAGCGGTGCAGGCCTTGGTCTTTCGATTGTCGAACGGCTGCTCAAGCACGTCGGCGGCTCGCTACGGCTCTTGCCCAACAAACCCACAGGCCTTACCGGCCACATTGAGATACCCAAAGCCAAACAGACAAACAATCAGGCAGACATCTGAAAGCGTTAGCGTTATACTGATCCGGATCTGGAAACCTTGAGAAATAAGGAAAAAAAACATGAAAACCATTGGTGACAAACTGGAAGCGTTTAAAGTAATCGGCGTCAAGCCTGGCTTCAATACACCCGAAGAAAACGGTGTTTCCGCCTTCGAAGACATTACAGAAAGCTCTTTCCCGGGAAAATGGAAAATCATCTATTTTTACCCTAAAGACTTCACCTACGTCTGCCCCACCGAAATTGTCGGTTTCAACAATCTGGTACAGGAATTTGCCAACCGTGACGCGGTTCTCATGGGCGGCTCGGTTGATAACGAATTTTGCAAATTGGCCTGGCGCCGCGAGAATGCCGAACTGGACAAGCTGGGCCATTATTCATTCGCCGACTCTACCGGCTCATTAATAGACCAACTGGGCATCCGTGACAAATCGGCCGGTGTTGCCCTGCGCGCCACCTTTATTGTCGACCCCGACAACATCATCCAGCATGTCTCAGTGAACAACCTGAATGTTGGGCGCAACCCGGAAGAAGTCCTGCGTATTCTGGACGGCCTGCAAACCGACGAACTCTGCCCCTGCAGCCGTGAAACCGGTGGTGCAACACTTTGACATCGCCGCCGCCCTGAAGGACGGCGATTTTTACGGCGCTCAGGCGGCAATCGCCTGAATTTGCTACTTGAATCGCCTGAATTTGCTACTTGAATCGCCTGAATTACTCGTTCCCACGCTCCTGCGTGGGAATGCATAACCCGTGGGCGTTACCACGCAGGAGCGTGGAAACGAGGACGGCAAGATCACCCCTTCGCCAGCAACACCACCACCGTTGCCGCAATCCCCTCTTTCCGGCCCAAATATCCCAAATGCTCATTGGTTTTGCCTTTCACATTCACACAATCTTCCGGCAAGCCCAAATCACTGGCAATATTGGCTACCATGGCCGGTGCATGCGGCATGATCCTGGGTGCCTGGGCGTGAATCGTGGCATCCACGTTTACTGCCTGCCAACCCGATTCCCGTACTTTCGCATAGGCCGCCCTTAGCAACACACGACTGTCCGCCCCCTTATATGCCGGATCGGTATCGGGAAAATGCCGGCCAATATCACCCAGGCCCGCTGCCCCCAGCAAGGCATCGGTAATTGCGTGCAACAGGGCATCCGCATCAGAATGCCCCTTAAGCCCGTGCGTGTGCGGTATGGTTACACCACCCAAAATCAAAGGCCGGCCCTCAACCAGTGCATGCACGTCAAACCCCTGACCTACTCTGAAAGGTACTGTCATTTCTTTTCCTGTTCAATTCTTTACTTTACATCCAAACTTTTTTTCAAGCCTCAGACCACTTCACCAGACCTGATTCAAACACGCCCCGGCAAGCGGCACCGTCAATAAAGACGCTCGCCTGTCAGGCATTATAGCCAATGCGCCATCATGTCAAAATCAGCCGGCCAGGTCACCTTCAGGTTCTCGATACTTCCCTTAACCAGCAAAGGGGCATACCCGCAAAATTCCATGGCCGAAGCCTCGTCCGTTACCTCAAACCCCTGCGCCCTGGCCTTTTGCAAGGCATCGCGCAAAGGCCCGGCCCTGAACATCTGCGGTGTTTGCGCCAGCCACAGGCCGTCACGCGGCACCGTGCTTTCGATCACCTCCAAACCATTATCCACCACCGCCCTTTTAACCGTATCCGGAACGGGCGTTGCCAGAATACCGCCCCGGTCATGCAACAGACAGGTTTGAATCAGCGCCGCCAGGGAATCGGCACGCAAACCCGGACGGGCCGCATCGTGCACCAGCACCCAATCGTGATCGGCCGCCTGGCTGGCCAACAAGGTATTCAGCACCGTATCGGCCCGGCTGGCACCACCACTATGATGAATGCTGACCCGTGCCGGTTCTGGCATGACACAAGCGGCAATATAGGCATCACCCGGTGCCACGCCAATATGCACCCGGTCAATACCGGCATGGCTTAACAAAGCCTTAACCGTATGCACCAGCATGGGCACGCCATTAATCACACGATACTGTTTGGGGCCCGAATGGCCGCTACCTTGTGCACGTGCACCAACACCACCGGCAGGAATCAGGGCGATTATTTTTTCATTCATCATGCTTCAATACCGGGAAATCCCGTCAATACACAAAAACAGCATTATTGCACACGCGAGGCCGCCTGCATGACAGCGGCCCTGAATACGGTTAAAACCGGCAGGCAAAGACCCGCCCGCCCAGGCTGCCCAACTTGCCACACATGCCACCGGGTCAAAAGTATCCAAGAACTGTGCAGGTCTTAAAAGCACCCCACATCGCTGTTAAAATAGACCCTTTGAATCCCCCACTTTCCGACTGCTGTGTCTTTACCTTCAATACCCAAACTGCTTTCCAGCCTGAAGCCCGGCCAACGATTCAACCATCCCTGCCCGGCCGGTTCGGGAGATGCCTGGCTATTGGCTGAACTGGCCCAGGCCACCCGAAAAACCATTGTTGTGCTGTGTGCCGACCCCTTGCAGGCGCAGCGGCTGGCCGAAGAAACCAAACGTTTCAACCCGCAAGTCAAGGCACGCCAGCTCCCCGATTGGGAAACCCTGCCCTATGACGGCTTTTCACCCCACCAGGACCTTATTTCCGCACGCCTGAAAACCCTGCATGCCCTCATGCTTGAAGAGGTGGACATCCTTACCGTACCGGTCACCACGGCCCTGTACCGGCTACCGCCCCCCTCTTTTCTGGCTGCCTACACCTTTTCATTCAAAAAAGGCGATCGCGTTAATGAGTCAGCCCTGCGTGAACAACTCATCCTGGCCAACTACACCCATGTAACCCAGGTAACCGCCGCCGGTGAGTTCTGCATCCGCGGCAGCTTGATTGACCTGTTCCCCATGGGTTCGGTGGTGCCTTACCGGATCGATCTTTTCGATGATGAAATAGACTCCATCCGCAGTTTTGATATCGACACCCAGCGCAGCCTGTACCCGGTCAATGAAATCCAGCTCTTGCCCGGCCGTGAGTTTCCCATGGATGAAGAAGCCCGCACCCGGTTCCGTTCGCGCTTTCGGGAAGTATTTGAGGGCGACCCGTCCCGCTGCCTGCCCTATAAAGACGTGGGTAACGGCATTGCCTTTGCCGGCATCGAATACTACCTGCCGCTGTTTTTTGATGAAACCGCCACCCTGTTCAATTACTTGAAGCCTGAAACCATCACGGTCACCCTGGGTGATCTGGAAGATGCAATTGCACGCTTTCACAGTGATACCCACAGTCGCTACAACTTCATCAAATCAGACCGCGAACGGCCCGTGCTGCCGCCCGAACAGCTGTTCCTGTCACGAGAACAAATTTACAACCAGTTCAAAAATTTCGCCCGCCTTCACCTGGACAGCAAACAGGCCTCGGAAGAAATCATTCCCGCACCCGATGTAGCCGTTGCCCGTCGTGCCGAACACCCCTTTGCCAAGTTGCAGGAAATGCTCGAACGCGGACAACATAAAATTTTACTGTGCGCCGATTCGGCCGGCCGTCGCGAAACCCTGCTGCAAATGTTGCAGGAGCACATGCTGACACCCGCCACCAGCCAGGAAACCATTCACGAATTTATCGGATCCGAGTCCGCTTTCGGCATGGTGGTGGCTCCCATCAATACCGGCTTTCTGGTCAAGCACCTTAACTTTGTCCTGCTCACCGAAAACGACCTGTACCCCGGCACGGCCACTTACACCCAACGCCGCCGCAGGCAGCAGGAACGCAGCAGCGATGTGGACGCCATGGTGCGCGACCTGTCCGAACTGCGCGAAGGCGACCCGGTGGTGCATGTCCAGTACGGCATTGGCCGCTATCATGGCCTGGTCAATATGGACTTGGGCGAAGGCAACGTCGAACTGTTACACCTGGAATATGCCAATAAAAGCACCCTGTACGTACCGGTTTCACAATTGCATGTCATTGCCCGTTACAGCGGTGCCGACCCTGAACAGGCCCCCCTGCACCAGCTGGGCTCGGGCCAGTGGGACAAGGCCCGTAAAAAAGCCGCCAAACAAATCCGCGATGCCGCTGCCGAACTGCTTAACCTGTATGCCCTGCGGGCCGCACGCCAGGGTTATTCCTTCAAGCTGCCCTTTAGCGATTACCAAAGTTTTGTGGAAGGCTTCGGTTTTGAGGAAACCGCTGATCAGGCCGCTGCCATTGAGGCCGTCATCAATGACATGACTTCAGGCAAACCCATGGACCGGCTGGTGTGCGGTGATGTGGGTTTTGGCAAAACCGAAGTGGCCCTGCGCGCTGCCTTCCTGAGTGTGGCCAATGGCAAACAGGTGGCCTTGCTATGCCCCACCACCCTGCTGGCCGAACAACACGCCCAAACCTTCGCCGACCGCTTTGCCGACTGGCCTGTGAACGTGGCCGAACTGTCACGTTTCAGGTCTGGCAAAGAAGTGGCAGCCACCATAGAAGGCATTGCCAAAGGCACGGTGGACATCGTCATTGGCACCCATAAAATCCTTTCCAAAGACGTCCAGTTCAAGGAGCTGGGCCTGGTGATTATTGATGAAGAACACCGCTTTGGCGTGCGCCAGAAAGAGGCCCTGAAAGCCCTGCGCGCCGAAGTCGATGTGTTAACCCTGACCGCCACCCCGATTCCGCGTACCCTGGGCATGTCACTGGAAGGCATCCGTGATTTTTCAGTGATTGCCACCGCCCCGCAAAAACGGCTGGCCATTAAAACTTTTGTGCGCCGTGAAGACGGCAGCACCATTCGCGAGGCCGTGCTGCGTGAACTCAAGCGTGGCGGACAGGTTTACTTCCTGCATAATGAAGTGGAAACCATCAACAACCGCAAGGCACGTCTGCAAGAGCTGGTGCCCGAGGCACGCATTGCCGTGGCCCATGGCCAAATGCCCGAGCGAGAACTGGAAGAAGTCATGAAAGGCTTCTACCAGCAGCGTTTCAATGTGCTGCTGTGCACCACCATTATTGAAACCGGGATTGACGTGCCCAGCGCCAACACAATTATTATCCATCGTGCCGACCGCCTGGGTCTGGCCCAGCTGCACCAGTTGCGTGGCCGGGTTGGCCGCTCACACCATCAGGCCTATGCCTACCTGTTAACGCCGGGCGAAGATGCGATTACCAACAATGCCAAAAAACGCCTTGAAGCAATCCAATCCATGGAAGAACTGGGCTCGGGCTTTTTCCTGGCCATGCACGACCTGGAAATCCGAGGTACCGGCGAAGTGCTGGGCGAATCACAATCGGGCAATATCCATGAAATCGGTTTTTCCATGTACACCGACATGCTGAACGAGGCGGTACGCGCCCTGAAAGCCGGTGAAGAACCCGATCTGGAGTCGCCTTTTGCCCCCGTCTGTGAAGTCAAGCTGCATACTTCCGCCCTGCTGCCTTCGGATTACTGTGGCGATGTCCATGCCCGCCTGGCGATTTA
>JBBADT010000021.1:0-43395 GCA_041656315.1 Advenella sp. | reverse complement strand
AGCAACAATAATAGATTGAGCATTGGCAACCTGTGCCGATACTTCTTCAATTACTGCCGCTTTCTCATTACGATTGAGACTCACGGTTTGAACACTCCATCTAAAGACGCGGTGGGAACGGTTCCCAGTTGCGTCAACCATATGCGGCGTACCTCTGGTAGAGCTCTGAATAGAATTCTTCCATGGGACGCCGTCTACGTTGGATCCGAAAACTTCCCGGGATTAAGTCAGGTAAAAACCGCTTACCCGACTCCAACGGTCTTTGACAGCAGTGCCTGGTGCACGACCAGACACAGCCCAAAGTTCTTTACAGTCAGACTGCCAAAGAGGCAATCTCGACCTTGGCTCCGCCACCCATTGTGGATGACACAGCCACTTTACGCAGGTAAACACCTTTTGAGGTAGCGGGACGTGCTTTATTCAAAGCATCAATCAGGGCTGCCAGGTTTTCCTGCAATTGTTCTGTACCAAAAGAAGCACGACCAATGGTTGCGTGAATGATACCAGCCTTGTCAGTACGATACTGGATCTGACCGGCTTTTGCATTTTTAACAGCAGTAGCCACATCAGGCGTTACAGTACCCACTTTAGGGTTTGGCATCAGGCCACGAGGACCTAAAATCTGACCCAATGCACCAACGATACGCATTGTATCGGGTGAAGCGATCACGATATCAAAGTCAAATTGACCAGCCTTGATCTGGTCAGCCAGATCTTCCATGCCAACAATGTCAGCACCCGCTTCTTTAGCGGCTTCAGCTTTTTCACCTTGTGCAAATACAGCTACACGTACGGTTTTACCGGTACCTGCTGGCAACACAACTGAACCACGAACCAATTGGTCTGATTTTTTAGGATCAATACCCAGTTGAACAGCCACGTCGATAGATTCATCGAATTTGGCAGTTGCAGTTTCCTTGACCAGGGTCAGGGCTTCTGTAACAGGATACAGTTTGGTGCGATCAATTTTCTCTGCAATTGCTGCAGCGCGTTTAGATAACTTGGCCATTAGTTTACACCCTCAACTGTGATACCCATGCTGCGTGCGCTACCAGCGATCGTACGGACAGCTGCGTCAAGATCGGCAGCAGTCAGATCGGGTTCTTTGGTTTTGGCAATTTCTTCAGCCTGTGCACGTGTCAATGTACCAACTTTGTCGGTATGTGGACGTGGCGAACCTTTCTGGATACCAGCTGCTTTCTTGATCAGAATGGTAGCTGGTGGGGTTTTCATGATGAAAGTGAATGATTTGTCTGCAAAAGCAGTAATCACCACAGGAATTGGCAAACCAGGTTCCATGCCTTGTGTTTTGGCATTAAACGCTTTGCAGAATTCCATAATATTCAGACCACGTTGACCCAATGCAGGACCAATCGGAGGTGATGGATTAGCTTTACCAGCTGGCACTTGCAGCTTGATGAAGCCGACGATTTTTTTCGCCATTTTTAGCTCCTAACGGGTAATGACGCAATATAAATATTGCTCCCCGGGTTAATAAAATCAGACCTTTTCGACCTGACTGAAATCCAGCTCCACGGGAGTTGCACGACCAAAAATCGTGACACTGACGCGGACTTTACTTTTCTCGTAGTTGACTTCTTCAACGTTACCGTTAAAGTCGGCAAATGGACCTTCTTTAACACGAAGCGTTTCACCAACTTCGAACAATATTTTCGGACGGGGTTTTTCACCACCCTCTTCAATCTGAGACAGAATTTTCTCAACTTCTTTCTCGGAAATAGGAGTTGGACGATTACCTGACCCACCCAGAAACCCGGTAACACGGTTTGTATTTTTTACAAGATGCCATGTCTCATCGGTAAGATCCATTTCAACCAGGACATAACCTGGAAAAATGCGACGTTCTGTGATGGATTTTTGACCGCCTTTAACCTCAATGACTTCTTCTGAAGGTACCAGAATGCGACCAAATGAAGTTTGCAAGCCAGCACGCTCGATTCTTTCGAGCAAAGCTTTGTGAACACTTTTTTCCATGCCAGAATAGACATGCACAACGTACCAACGTTTACTCATTTGCTTGTCCTTAGTTCCAGCCTAATACCACGCCATAGATAAGCCAACCTAAAATCTTATCTACAATCCACAGGAAAAGAGCCATTACACTGACAAAGGCAAATACAATACCCGTCATTTGGATGGTTTCTTTTCTGGTTGGCCATATTACGCGTTTTAATTCATTGTAAGAACCAGTGGCAAAGCTGACAATGCGTTTACCTGGCTCACTGAACCACACCAGCAAAGCCGCAATGATCAAGCTGCCAATAAAAATACCGACTCGCGCATAAACATTTATATCACTGAAAAACGAATACGCAAATATACCCGCAGCAACAACGACTATTGCCATGAAAATTTTGGCTTTATCTGCAGGTTGGGTGATGGTTTCTACACTACTGTTTGACATTTGCTTGAGCAGCCTTTTAGCGGCGCCATAATAATGGTGGCAGGGGCAGTAGGAATCGAACCTACAACCTTCGGTTTTGGAGACCGACGCTCTGCCAATTGAGCTATACCCCTAATGTTTCAATTTCCGCAATGATTCACAGAAATCTGGGTAGTACACTGTACTACCCATACTGCTATATTAACTGTTACGCAGCGATTTTAGCAACAACGCCGGCGCCAACAGTACGGCCGCCTTCACGAATCGCAAAACGCAGACCTTCTTCCATCGCGATCGGCGCAATCAGCTCAACGTCCATAGAGACGTTATCGCCTGGCAGAACCATTTCTTTGTCAGCGGGCAAAGTGATGGTACCGGTTACGTCAGTCGTACGGAAGTAGAACTGAGGACGGTAGCCTTGGAAGAATGGTGTGTGACGACCACCCTCTTCTTTAGACAGAATATAGACCTCTGCCGCAAATTTGGTGTGTGGCTTGATTGAACCGGGCTTGGCCAATACCTGACCACGCTCAACGTCTTCACGCTTAGTACCGCGCAGCAACAGACCGACGTTATCGCCTGCCTGACCTTCGTCCAGCAGTTTGCGGAACATTTCAACGCCAGTACATGTGGTTTTAACGGTGTCGCGGATACCCACGATTTCAATCTCTTCACCCACCTTGATGATACCGCGCTCGATACGGCCGGTTACAACAGTACCACGACCGGAAATAGAGAACACGTCTTCAACAGGCATCAGGAAAGTACCGTCAACCGCACGCTCGGGGGTGGGGATGTAGGTATCCAGGGCTTTAGCCAGTTCCAGAATGGCTTGTTTGCCCAATGGGCCTTCGTCGCCTTCCAGGGCCAGCTTGGCTGAACCTTTGATAACAGGGGTATCGTCACCGGGGAAGTCGTATTTGCTCAGCAATTCGCGAACTTCCATTTCAACCAGTTCCAGCAACTCTTCGTCATCAACCATGTCGGCTTTGTTCAGGAACACGATGATGTAAGGAACACCCACCTGACGTGACAGCAGGATGTGCTCACGGGTTTGTGGCATTGGGCCGTCAGCGGCTGAACAAACCAGGATCGCGCCGTCCATCTGGGCAGCACCGGTGATCATGTTTTTAACATAGTCAGCGTGTCCTGGGCAGTCTACGTGTGCGTAGTGACGTTCTGCGGTTTCGTATTCAACGTGTGAAGTGTTGATGGTAATACCGCGTGCTTTTTCTTCGGGAGCCGCGTCAATTTGTGAGTAGTCTTTCGCTTCACCGCCGAACTCTTTTGACAGAACAGTACAAATTGCTGCTGTCAATGTTGTTTTACCGTGATCCACGTGACCGATCGTACCTACGTTTACGTGCGGTTTGGTACGTTCAAACTTACCTTTTGCCATGACCGACTCCTGATGATGGTGCTGGAATTAATAACAAAGTTTACATGGTGCCCAAGGCGGGAATCGGACCCGCGACCTCTCCCTTACCAAGGGAGTGCTCTACCACTGAGCCACTTGGGCGAATTCTGTGCTTACCGATTGAGGTTACCGGCAAGTCTGGAGCGGGTGAAGGGAATCGAACCCTCGTCATCAGCTTGGAAGGCTGTTGCACTACCATTGTGCTACACCCGCGGATCTTTCGCTTGACCCATTATTTGTTATTGTTTAACGGATATCACATAGCCATCACAAAGAACAAATAATTTAAATTAGGCTCTCTGGTGGTGGAGGTTGGATTCGAACCAACGTAGGCGCAAGCCAACAGATTTACAGTCTGCCCCCTTTAGCCACTCGGGCACTCCACCCAGAGAATGTGTAATTATGCACATACATTTCAGGCACGTCAAGCACCTTCAACAAAAAACCCAAATAAAAGTGGTTTTTTTGTTGAATTTTAATTTAACGTGATCATTAATGCTCTATGAGCGATGACAGACCCTGCTTTTCCAATAGCGAGTTCAAATGATCCCAGCTATGAAAATCTATCATGAGCTGACCTTTGTTTTTCGCACCAACCTTAAGAACCACCTTGGTGCCCAAATGATCCGACAAGGCTTCTTCAAGTCGAACCAGATCACGATCAGGCGCAGACCTGACAATACCTGCTGCTTTTTTGCTTTCACCTTCAATAGTTTGCTTGACCAGTTTTTCAGTTTCACGAACTGACAAACTTCTTGCAACAACCTGGTTTGCCAACAAAATCTGTGTCGCCGCATCAACCGCTAGCAAAGCCCGGGCGTGTCCCATATCAATGTCCCCGGCCAACAGCATGGTTTGCACAGGCTCCGCCAGATTCAGCAATCGCAATAAATTGCTGGTTAAGGAACGGGAACGGCCGATGGCCTGCGCTGCCTGTTCATGTGTAAAGCTGAATTCCTCAATAAGGCGCTTCACACCCTGGGCCTCTTCCAGCGGATTAAGGTCTTCACGCTGAATATTTTCAATAAGCGCCATGATCGCCGCATTTTCATCGGCAACTTCACGAACCAGAACAGGAACTTCTTTAAGACCCGCAAGTATTGCAGCCCGATAACGCCGCTCACCCGCGATAATTTCAAATTTGCCTTCAGGATCATCTTTTAACGGCCGAACCAGAATAGGCTGCATGATGCCCTGGGTTTTGATTGAATCAGCCAGTTCCGTCAAAGCACCTTCATCCATTCGGGTTCGGGGTTGATATTTCCCTGCCTGCAATTTTCCTATCTGAATGACCGAAGGCGGCAGGGCTGGTTTGCCCTGCTCTTCATTTCTGATATCTTCAAGGACATTAATATCATTTCCCAGCAGTGCCGCAAGGCCACGTCCCAGACCCTTGGTTTTTTTTACCGCTGTCTTGCTGGCTGTTTTACCTGCTGCCTTAGTTGCTGTTTTACTTGCCGTCGGTTTAATTGCCATTTCTATTTCCGTTTTCCTTATCCATCATTTTCACACGTTTAATGACTTCCGCACCAAATTGCATGTACGCCTTGGCACCACGTGATGACTTATCATAAACGATCCCTGGTAAACCATGACTTGGTGCTTCTGCCAGCCTTACATTACGAGGAACGACTGTATTGAAAACACTGTCGCCAAAATGTGACTCTAACTGTTCTGAAACCTGTTGCTGCAAGGTGACCCGTGCATCAAACATTACGCGCAACAGCCCTATCATTTTCAATTCAGGATTAATATTTTTATGGACCCGTTTTATGGTGTTAACCAAATCAGACAATCCTTCAAGTGCAAAGTATTCACATTGCATTGGAATAATCACGCCATTTGCACATGAAAGACCATTCAACGTAAGCAAAGACAAGGTTGGCGGACAATCAATCAGCACATAATCATAATCTTCAGCTACTTTATCTATTGCCTGCTTTAATTGATGCTCCCGATTATCCATTTGCACCAGATCAATTTCGGCTCCCGACAATTCGCGATTTCCTGGCAATACATCATAACCACCACTTTCTGAACGTACCCTGGCTTCGTTGATACCGGCTTCGCCAATAAGAACCTGATATATATTTAAACTTAAACTATTTTTATCTATGCCGCTTCCCATGGTGGCATTACCCTGAGGATCCAAGTCTATTAACAGAACCCTTTTCTTATGTGATGCCAGACTGGCGGCAAGATTAATTGCCGTGGTTGTTTTACCTACTCCGCCTTTTTGATTGGCGATACAAAAAATCTTAATTGAATTTACAACTTTCCCCATGACCTACCCTTTACGCTGCAGCCAGATTAAACACCGGTTTGCATCCAGTGCCGGAACCTCAAGCGTTTCATGTGACGCCTCTTCCCACTCGGTTCTGAATGCCAATTCATTTACTTCATCCTGAATATAATGCCCTTTCATTGCAACCAGATAACCGGATGCATCTACATGCTTGCCAGCCAAGGAAGCAAAGTCAGCCAAGGAAGCAAATGCTCTTGAAATAACCAAATCTACCTGAGGCTCGGTTCTTTGCTCTATTCGAATATGCTGCGCAGACAAATTGGGAAGCTTTAACACGCCTGACATCTGACGAACAAAAGCAGTTTTTTTCTCAACCGCATCTATGCAGCAAATGTTCCACGTGGCATTCATTATAGCCAGCACAACCCCAGGCAAACCACCCCCTGAACCTACATCCAATACATTTACAGTAGTTCTGCCTGCCAATTTTTTTCTTAAAGGCAATATTACAGAAAGACTGTCAAAAATATGTTGAATAAGCATTTGTTCCTTGTTTTTCAAGGCAGTCAGATTATAGGTTTTATTCCAGCGCTGCATCTGCTCTATGTACATAAGCAATGCATGCGCCTGTTCCTCGCTCATTTCAAGCCCAAGTTGCCTGGCCGCTTCAAACAGGCTTTTTTTTGAATCACTCATTACTACGCTTATGCCTTTTTCAAATCAGAATATTGCATTCGTTTTATATGAATCAGCAATAATGCAATGGCTGCCGGTGTTACACCTGAAATTCGCCCTGCCTGACCAATCGTTTCAGGACGACTTTCCCTGAGTTTTTGCCGGACTTCAAAAGACAAATTCCCCACTTCATCATAATTCAAATCAACGGGTATTTTCTGGTCTTCATAGGTGCTTTGACGTCGTACTTCTTCCTGTTGTCTATTTATATAACCGGCATATTTGACCTGAATCTCAACCTGCTCAATTTCCGAATCTGACAATTCAATATCCGAATGAAAAGTTTCACCACTGACAGTTGTTGTATTTACAAGGTCTTTGTAATTAACATTCGGTCTTTTCAGCAAATCAACCAGGGTGTAATCTCTTTCAAGAGATTTGCCTAACAGCGTTTGCGCCTGCTCATCGGTAAAAGTTTTAGGATGAACCCTCGTTCCGCCCAAACGTTTTATTTCCGCATTCACATTATCTCTTTTACGGCTAAAAAATTCCCAACGATCATCAGGCACTACCCCCAGTTTTCTCCCTATTTCAGTTAACCTGAAATCGGCATTATCTTCACGCAAACTCAAACGGTATTCCGCTCTTGAGGTAAACATTCGATAAGGTTCGGTAACGCCTTTGGTAATCAAATCATCAACCAAAACACCCAAATAGGCTTCATCGCGCCGCGGAGTCCAGGGTGCTTCACCTTTCACCTGCAAGGCTGCATTCAAGCCTGCCAACAAACCTTGCGCTCCCGCCTCTTCATATCCGGTGGTCCCGTTAATTTGCCCGGCAAAAAACAGACCATTAATGCTTTTTGTCTCCAGACTGCTTTTTAATCCACGTGGATCAAAATAATCATATTCAATGGCATACCCTGGGCGAAGAATATGGGCATTTTCCAAACCTGGTAAAGAATGCACTAATTCCAGCTGCACATCATAAGGCAAACTGGTTGAAATTCCATTCGGATAAATTTCATTAGTTGTCAAGCCTTCAGGTTCCAAAAATACTTGGTGTGAATTTTTGTCAGCAAAACGATGCACCTTATCTTCAATTGAAGGACAATACCGCGGCCCAATACCATCAATCACCCCTGTGTACATAGGGGACCTGTCAAGCCCACCCCTGATAATCTCATGGGTTTTTTCATTGGTATAGGTAATCCAGCAAGGCAACTGCCGAGGATGCATTTGCACATTTCCCATATATGAAAAAACAGGAATAGGATCCAGATCTCCTGGCTGTTCAATCAAGTTGGAAAAATCTATTGTTCTGGCATCAATACGCGGAGGCGTACCGGTTTTAAGTCGCCCCTGAGGGAGCTTCAACTCTTTTAATCTATGGGCAAGACTGATGGCCGGAGGATCTCCGGCACGTCCTGCAGAATAATTTTTCAATCCAACATGGACAAGACCATTCAAAAAAGTACCTGTTGTTAATACTACAGCACGCGATCTGAATTTAAGACCGATCTGGGTAACGGCCCCAACTACCCGATCACCCTCAACAATCAGATCATCAACTGCCTGTTGGAACAACCAAAGGTTTTCCTGATTTTCAAGTCGGGTACGTATAGCTTGTCTGTACAGCACCCTGTCTGCCTGCACCCTTGTTGCACGCACGGCAGGGCCTTTTGAACTGTTCAGTATTCTGAATTGTATTCCTGCTTCATCTGCTGCCAGCGCCATAGCGCCACCAAGCGCATCAATTTCTTTTACCAAGTGTCCTTTCCCAATCCCACCTATTGAAGGATTGCAAGACATTTGACCTAGGGTTTCAATATTGTGTGTCAACAATAATGTTTTGGCACCAGTACGGGCAGAAGCCAAGGCGGCTTCTGTTCCTGCATGACCACCACCCACTACTATCACATCAAACTCGTTTGGGTAATCCATTTTGTTTCTAATAAAAAATAGCAATAGTTAATTATAAATCCAGAACAAATGTTCCACGTGGAACATTTGCATAATTTCAGTTATTTTGGTTATTTTATGTTCGGAAGCGAAAAATCTTTAGGCAAGATTATTTTGAGGTTGTTCCACGTGGAACAAAGCAAAGATCTGTGGATAACTTTGTTAATAATAAGACGAAAAGGTATGTACTGCTATGTATAAAATGTTAATAACATTCTCTACAATAAGGCATAATAAGGATTATAGCCTTGTTGATAAAATTTATATAGCTTGAAATTGTTATACGAAAACTGTGAATAAAATGATTAAATCAAAATTACCTGACGTTGGAACGACCATATTTTCCATCATGAGCCAGTTGGCTAATGAATATAATGCAATAAATCTGGGACAAGGATTTCCAGACTTCAATCCCGATGAAAAATTGGTTTCATTGGTGAATAAAGCTATGATAAATGGACATAACCAGTATCCATACATGCCAGGCGTACAAGCATTACGAATTGCCATTGCAAATAAAATCAGTCAGCTTTATTCGCATAACTACAACCCCGAGACAGAAATAACTGTTACCAATGGTGCTACTGAAGCTTTAATGTCTTCAATACTAAGCGTTGTTCATGATGGTGATGAAGTTATTGTTATTGAACCGTGCTATGACTCTTATGTACCATGCATAAAATTAGCCGGAGGAGTCCCGGTCTTTGTTTCCCTGACGCCTCCCTCTAAAAACAATCCAGCTTACTCAATTGACTGGAATAAAGTGAAGAATGCCATCACTGAAAAAACCCGGTTGATCATTCTGAATTTTCCTCATAACCCAACTGGGCTTACTTTGAAATCATCTGATCTGGATGCTATTGAGGATTTAATCAAAGATAAGGAAATATTTTTGATTGGTGATGAAGTTTATGAACATATTGTGTTTGGAAATAAACCGTTTTTAAGTTTATCTACCCGGGATTTTTTAGCCAGCCGTTCGTTTGTGATTTCTTCTTTTGGCAAAACCTACCATACCACTGGCTGGAAAGTAGGGTATTGCAGTGCACCCAAAGCATTGACAGCAGAATTCAGGAAAATTCATCAGTTTGTGGTTTTTACCGTAAGTTCACCCATGCAATATGCATTTGCCGAATTTATGAAAGATCCGGATACTTATTTGAATTTATCCAGTTTTTATCAAAAAAAGCACGACTATCTTTACAACGGTTTGTTAAATACCCGTTTCAAACCCATTAAGAGCGAAGGTACTTTTTTCTTATTAGCTGATTATAGTGATGTGTCATCGGACAATGAATTGGACTTTGCTACAGAATTGACAAAAAAACATGGTGTCACGCTGATTCCAGTTTCAGCATTTTATAAAGATTCTTTAGCCTTGGTTTCCAATAATAATTTGGTTCGATTTTGTTTTGCCAAGAAAAATGAAACTTTGGAAAAAGCTTTACAGGTGCTAAGTACTATTTAGTTATTATTTTTCTTTATATATAACTGATTAAGAACTAGATGCTCTGTGGATAAGTGCTAAAACCCTGTTTTTTTCATTAAAAACAGGGTTTTATGCTGTTTTTTGCTTGTTGAGTTCAACTATTTTTAGCATTGGATAAAGTTGAACAAGTTTTAGCTGCAAATTTTGGGGTCGGGTTCTTCACTTTTCATACAAAAGTTATTCACATTTAATGTTCATAGTAGTTATCCACAGCTGTTTTTTTGCAAAAACACGATAAACGCCTGTTTTTTTGTGATTTCAGAACAATAAAAAACAGGATTGAATCGTTTTTTTATTGTTCCAAGGTTGGCTGCATTTAATCGCTTTATCGATGCAATTTGGCTCAAGATGTTGAAATTACCCTTGATGATTTATGGTAAAGTAATTAGCAAATTGCTTCGGTTTCAGTGAATTAACTACTTTTATGGATAATTGGAATGGCTTACGATACAAATAATATCTTCGCTAAAATTTTACGAGGTGAAGCACCTTCATTTAAAGTGTACGAAGATGACAAAACCTACGTCATGATGGATATCATGCCGCAAACAGTTGGGCATACATTGGTATTAACTAAAGAACCAGCCGTTAATTTGTTTGATTTGTCTTACGATGCGGCCCAGGCTTGCGTTTCTACAGCCAAAAAAATTGCACCGGCAATTATGAAAGCAACTAATGCCGATGGAATTGTTCTTAGCCAGTTTAATGGTGCCGCAGCAGGACAAACGGTTGATCATGTCCATTTTCATTTGGTGCCACGCTATGAAGGTCAAAATATTCATGCCCATGCGCATGTAAAAGGGGATATGGAGGCCATAAAAGCCTTGGCTGAAAAAATTATTGCAGCCATTAATGAGTTGAATTAATACTTATACGCGCTGGTTTT
This sequence comes from Advenella sp., assembly GCA_041656315.1. Classification (GTDB taxonomy): domain Bacteria; phylum Pseudomonadota; class Gammaproteobacteria; order Burkholderiales; family Burkholderiaceae_B; genus Advenella. The sequence continues at coordinate 32,318 of JBBADT010000021.1, read as the reverse complement.
ATCTTACTTAATGACTGAACCCGGTATTGCACCGGGTTCAGTTTTTTATTATTGACTCAAATTTATTACCATGCAGCCAGCAGTACAACGCAACTTGAAGCAGGCATATAGGGGGTAAGGTAGGAATCGTATAATTAATACAGGCCTGCTCCGGCTGATTTTTCCAGTCGGTAAAACCACAAGGCGGAAAGGATTGATGCGGCTCCAATAACAATAAAACCCGACTTGATATCCTGGATTGAAGGCGTCAGGGAACCGTTCAGGCGCATGCTTAAATCAATGCTTAGGGTTGCTATCCCCATACCCATACTGATTCCAACTTGCTGTGCTGTAGCTGAAAAACTGCTGGCCTGGCTCATTTTTTCAGGTTTGATATTAGCAAAACTTAGGGTATTGACCGAAGTAAATTCCAGAGAACGGAAAAAACCGCCGAAAAGCAGGGTCATTGTTATGATCCAGACGGGGGTTTCAAGGGTAAACAAGGCGCATGCCATGATAAACAGGCCGGTAATAACCGCATTAACGGTAAGCACACGGCGAAAACCAAATCTTTTCAGGATAGGTATGGCAACAAATTTCATGGCAAGAGCACCCAGTGCACCGGAAAAAGTAATGATGCCTGCGGATAAGGGCGTGTAATTAAAGCCAATCTGTAGCAATAAGGCCAGTAAAAAAGGGGTTGAACCAACCGCAAAGCGGCATAAATTGCCTGCAATAATTGAAATGGCAAAGCTTTGGATTTTTAAAAGGGACAGATCGATAATGGGATTGGCGACCCGTTTGGCATGAAACCGGTACAGAATTCCACTAATAAGAGAAATGGCTAATAGGAAATAGGCATTGATAAATCCCTGGTTTTTGGCCAGGGATTCAAAACCATAAACGCAAGAAGCCATGGCAAGGCCACTTAAGATGAATCCTGGCCAGTCCAGACTAGGAGGATTTTCTTTTTTATATTCCTGAATATACTTAAGCACCATGAAAATACCAAGCATGCCCATGGGAATATTGATCAGGAAAATCCAGTGCCAGGAAGTGAAGGTAACAATAAATCCACCCAGTGAGGACAGACAAAATAATATGATGGCGAACAGAAATATTTTTTTTGCACCAAAGCGGTCTGCAGCCCATCCACAAACGGGAACAAAAATAGCAACCGCAACAAGATATGCGGTTATGGCAATATTCATGCGTACTGCCATGGTGTTGAAAGTATCGGCCATTATGGGTAAGGCCATTGCCACAACAGAGGAATCCAGCATTTGCATGAAAAGGGCGCAACCAACGATAAAGGGAATCAGCCGAACGGCAGTGGATTGTTTTGTTTTGTCTGGTTTTGCGTGATGGTTGGAGTCAGTTGGCATGCTAATGTTGAGGTATTGAGTTTTGAGGTACCTCAGTTTAAAGGATATTTGATATTCTCCCCGCCCTGGAGGACGAGGCTTGTTGCGCATTTGGTCAGTCGGTACGGTGCTTGATGCTAGCCTTGGGTTTCAGGTGTTTTTCAAAAAAATGATACAGCGGGCTTGTTATGAGCAATACAAATACCATACGTGACACGTGGAATGCGGTCACAACCGGCGCACCAAGTGAGAGCACTTTTGCTGTAATCGCCATTTCCGCAATGCCTCCTGGACTATTGCCGAGTACAAGCGTTGGAAAAGGAATATCTGAAACAAGAAATAACAGGTAACTGAACCCAAATGCCAGTATCAGGTTAAGAGTATTGCTGATGGCTACCACTGATAAATAGCGGGGGGCCTTTTTGAAAAAATCAGGGCCAAATTTGTCTCCCAAGGACCAGCCAATAAACAGTTGGCCAAGTTTTGAGATTTCATTGGGCAGATAGGTAAGGATGGTATCGTTGCCGGTTAATAGAATGGTAACCAGTAAAGGACCCAAGACCCAAGGGTTGGGAAGTGAAAGCTTCTTGAAAATTAATCCGGCGATGCTGGTTAATATGATGAGCTTGAAAAAACCGCTGGTGTTAAAAAAATACAGGGCTTCCGTTCCTGGATAATTGCCGGATATATTCAGGAATTTAAAGGCAAAGGGAATGGAAACCACCACCATAATCATGCGCAGGCTGTGTGCCGAAGCTACCAGATCTGTTCTGGCATGGTTTTTTTCAGCCAGGTTGGCCATTTCACTGGCACCGCCAATGGCACTGGCAAACCAGGCGGTTTTAAAATCAACATGACCCCATTTTCTTAAAATGAGAGAACCATTGATACCCAGTAAAATGGCAAATACCATCCCGGCAAAAATGAAAGGGGAGTAACCGCTGATGATATTCAGAACTTCTGGTGTGAAATACAAACCCAGGGACGTGCCAATAACCCATTGACCAATGTTTCGGAAAACCGTGTGAGAGGTGCTGTTGACGCCGGCTGTTTTGGTGATGGCCGTTAATAGCAGTGAACCAATCAGCCATGGTAGCGGTATGGTTAACCATACCGCTACCAAAGCGCCAGACAGTGCCAGAAGGAATCCGGTTAAATATTTTACAAACATGTCATATTAATTGGCTGGGACATGAATTTCATTTTTTCTTGAAAATTTCCTGAGTAATGGCGGAACCACGCCAACCAGAATGGCGGCAACCCATAAGCTGATGGAAATGGGGCTTTCAAACAGGATGGAAATTTCACCATTGGTAATGGAGAGGGCACGACGCAGGTTTTGCTCCATCATATCACCCAGTACCACGCCCAGGACAAGCGGTGCCATAGGCACATTCATTTTCCGCAGGAAATAGCCAATCACGCCAATTCCAACCACCAGCATCAGGTCAAATGTGGTTGCATTAATCGCATATACCCCGATAAAGCTGATGGATAAAATACCTGGCACCAGTAACCAGGAGGGGATGGATAGCATGGATGCAAATACACGTACCATAGGAATGTTCATTAAAAGCAACATGACATTGGCAATGAACAGGGAAGCGATCAGACCCCATACAAGCTGTGGTTGAGTATCAAACAGAACCGGCCCGGGCGTGATGTTGTAAAGGGTAAGTGCCCCCATCATGACCGCCGTTGTACCGGAACCGGGTACACCCAATGCCAGCATGGGAATAAATGAACCGGTTGCTGCACTGTTGTTGGCGGATTCAGGTGCTGCAAGGCCGCGCATGTCTCCTTTGCCGAACTTGGCGTCGGGATCTTTGCTTTCAATCAATTTTTTCTCATTGGCATAGGCAACTGCAGAGGCAACACTGGCACCCGCACCCGGCAGAATTCCAATAAAGAAACCTAAAAATCCGGCACGTACCGTACTCCACCAGGTAAATGCCATTTCTTTTAAATTGAATAACTTACGTTCGCTTTTGGGAACATCAATGGAAATTCCGCTAAGCAGGTTCTCAAGCATTTGCAGCATTTCGGAAACCGCAAAAAGGCCTATCACTACCACCACGAAATCAATACCATCGGCCAGATTGGGTAAATCAAAGGTATAACGGTAAACGCCAGAGTTGGCATCCACGCCAACCGTGGCAATCGCCAGGCCAATCATGGCAGCCAGAATCCCTTTGACCGGTTGTTCACCCAAAAGGCTGGTAAGTGCACAAAAGGCAAATACCATCAAAACAAAATATTCGGCAGGACCAAAAGCAATGGCCCATTTGGCCAGCAACGGTGCTAATAGCAATATGCCGAAAATGGCAATGGTGGAACCAATGAATGAAGACCATGCAGACAGTGATAATGCCACGCTGGCCAAACCCTGGCGTGCCAGCGGATAGCCATCAAGCGTGGTCATGACGGCTGCGGCCTCACCTGGCACGTTAATCAGGATAGAGGTAATCCGGCCGCCATATTCGGCACCCACATACACGGCTGCCAGCAGGATCAGGGCCGTTTCTGGTGGCAGTTGCATGGCAAAGGCTATGGGTACCAGCATGGCAACCCCATTAATTGGGCCCAGCCCGGGCAGTACGCCAACAATGGTGCCAATAAATGAGCCAAGGGCTGCCACAAGCAGGTTGATACCTGAAAAGGCAACCCCGAACCCGATTGATAAATGTTCCATTAATCCGCTCATAGGAGATCTCCTAAAATGCCGGTGGGCAGTACTACATCAAGGGCTTTATCAAAAAGCAAAAAGAATAGAAGGCCCATTGCAACGCCGCCAACAATGCATTTGATCCATGCGCCATTGAACAGCCTGCCTACAAAAATGGTCATGAGTGCCGTAGATAGAATAAAGCCGACCCATTGGAATAAAAATGCATAGGTAGCGACATAGATGATCATGGTCATAATCCGGAAATTGGCACCTTCCGGATTTGGTTCAACCGTATTGCCACCTTTGTAAGCAAGCCGTACACCGCAAATAGCTATAATTAGCGCAAGCATAAGCGGAAATGCTTTGGGTCCTACGGGCTCATAGGTAAACGGTGCTTCAAGATCGTAGCCAAACCAGGTAAGAAATGCGGCAAAGAAAAGGGCGCCAATACCCAATACCCTGTCATTGAGTGCCATAAGAGTACCTTTAAAATATACGTTGAAGTTCCCCCACACATGGCAGGGGAACTTGCGATTTTTTTATTGAATTATTTTTTGATCAGGCCAAAAGAATCGGCCAGTTCGGTATAAAACTGAACACGTTCCTTCACATAGCTATCCAGTTCAGCACCGGTTTTGTCAAACGGAAACAAGCCTTGCTGCTCTTGCATCTTGGCAAACTCAGGGGTTTTCATCAGTTTGTTAAAAGCGTCAACCCACCAGTTGTATTCGCTGTCTGATACTTTGGGACCCACGTAAAAACCGCGAATAATGGGCCAATTAATGTCAAAGCCCTGTTCTGCGGCTGTAGGAATATCAGACATTTTTCCTGGCAGACGTTTATCATTGAAAATGGCCAGAATCCGGATGGGCGCACCGCCATCAAGCATGGTACGGGCTTCTGCAGCATCCCCCATATAAGCCTGGATATGTCCGCCTCGCAGGGCGGTGACCGCTTCACCACCGCCCTCAAAGGCAACGAAACGCATTTTTTTGTAATCAACACCGGCTGCTTTGGCAGTAAGGGCCGCTTTCATCCAATCCTGGCTACCAACAGAACCGCCTGCGCCCAGGACAATTTTGCTGGGATCCGTCTTGAAAGCTTCCATCAAGGACTTGAGATCGGTATAGGGAGAGTCGTTACGCACAATGGCGACACCATAATCGCTGCCGACAGCTGCCAGCCATTTCACGTCATTAACGTTGTATTTGCCAAATTTACCCTGAGCCAGATTTAGCAATGAACCGCCTGAAAAAGCAACAATGGCGTTGCCATCGGCAGGGCGTTGGGCCACGATATTGTTATAGGCTACGGCGCCTATGCCACCAGGCATATAAATGGTTCGCATGGGGGCTTCAAGGATTTTGGTTTGGGCAAAACCGTTCAGGGCCAGTCGACAGGTCAGGTCAAAACCGCCACCAGGCTGTGCCGGTGCAATACATTCCGGTTTTTTAGGTTGTTCCTGTGCCTGTGCACTGCCCAGGGTAGCCAGGCCAAGCAGGCCTGCGGCAAGGAAAGATAAGGTCTTTTTATAAAGTATCATTACAGTCTCCATTAATAGGTAAGGACTTAACAATACAAAACTGAAGCTTTCGATTAGCTTTCAATTTGATGAAAATCGGCTTTTATCAGGGTAATCCATAGGGATTTTATTGAACACCAGCCGGACAATAAGGCCTGTTTCATTTTTTTTGGAAAAAATCTCAAACCTGGCCCGGTTGATTTCAGCAATCGTGTTCACAATGGCCAGTCCTAATCCAGATCCGTATTTTTCCTTGCCCGATGCACCCCTGCGAAAGCGTTTGCCTGCCAGGGCAATATCCTCCGGACTCATACCGGGGCCGTTATCTTCAACCTGCAAGATAATATGGTCTTTTTCTTCCAATACAGAAACGGTAATATGGGAGCGTACAGGACAATATTTAATGGAATTGCTAATAATATTGCTTAAAGCTTCTTTAAGCAGCCATTCAATGCCATTGATCATGACGGGATGTTCGGGTAATTCCTGGCCATAATCCATTCTTTTTTTACGTGCCGTTGGTAATAAATTGCTGACCACATCGGCAGCCAGCTGGCAAATATCAATTGTTTCACGTGAAACATTGGCCGTCAGTTTATCTGCGGCATCACGAACCTTCGCCAATGCCAGTAATTGATTGGTTAGCTGAATCGTATTGCCCAGTCTTTGTTGTATCGCTGTTAACACTTCTTCCATTTCGGTGGTTCTGGCCAGTTTCTTTGCATAATCCACCTGCATGGTTAATACGGAAAGAGGTGTGCGCAATTGGTGGGAGGCATCATCAAGAAACTGTTGCTGGGTAAGATTCCGGTTGATGTAACGCGCCAGGTGAAGATTGATAGCCTGGACCAAAGGTTTAATTTCTTTTGGCAATTCTTTTTCATCAATGGGCAGCAAGTTGTCAAAAGAGCGGTTTTTGATTTCGCTGCTAAGTGTTTTTAAGGGGCGAAGCGCAATAATAATGCCCCCCGAAAGCAAAATGATGAAAATAGCAAGCACAACAAAGTCTTTGCGTACCGATTGCCAGATGAGCTGGTTGATGAAATCTTCCCGGCTAGCCATGCTTTCGGCAACCTGGATGATGATACGGCTTTCGGGGTTATAAAGCAGGCCTTCTTTGGGTTGAATGGCAATGGCGGCAATCCGCATGGGCTGGTCAAGATAATCCTGGTTATAAAAAACGGCTTTACCGGTATCCAGTGGAGTCGTTGGCAAGGGCAGGTCGACATAGCCGATTTCTGTTAGCCTGTCTTCGGTGGCGACCCTGAAATAAGCGGTACTGCGAGTGGTCAGCTCAAAGAATTCAAGCATGTAAAAGGGCTGTTCCATGGCCAGGCCACCATCTTCTGTCTTGATGTTAACTTCAATGGAACGGATAGCACCGGCCAGGGAGCGGTCAAATGCCGTGTTGACTTGTCCCCTTAATTCTAGGTTTGAGGCCCAGAGCGAAATCAGCATGGTAATGACTAATGCAGGTATCAATAGCCATAGCAGTGTTGATTTCAGGCTTTTAAATTTCATCATCGGGAATGGGCTCAAGGCAATAGCCAATACCTCGCAATGTGGTGATTTGCACTGTAGATTGTTGAAGTTTTTTGCGCAACCGGTGAATGATGACTTCAATGGATTCTATGCCAATTTCATCATCGGCATCGTGGGCCAGCAAGCGTTCAAGTATGAATTTCTTGTTGACAGGTTCTTCGCTTTTCTGGATAAGGATGGCCAGGACTTCACTTTCGCGGGGGGTAACCTGCAGCATTTGCTGGTTAACCAGGAATTGGTGTTTTCCCACATCGTAGCTTAGGTCAGCACAGCTTAAGCGTGGTTTGTCCCTGCCACGGCTTCTGCGTATAAGGGCATTAAGCCTGGCAACCAGTTCTTCAATCATGAAAGGTTTTGGCAGGAAGTCATCAGCACCGGACTCCAGGGTATCTACACGATCGGCCAGGGAATCCCGGGCGGTCAGGATAAGTATGGGCGTGCGGTCATCTTCGGCTCGCAGCCGGCTTAGAAGGGTATTGCCATCCATGCCCGGGATGCCCAAGTCAAGGATAATGGCATCAAACTCTTCTACCTGCAATCGCTTGTAGGCTATCAAACCGTCATTGGACCATTCAATGGTGAAGCCGGCCTGGTTGCGCAGGCTACGCATTAACCATTGGGCCAGATCGGGTTCGTCTTCGATTAATAAAATACGCATTGGGCAAATGGTGTGTTAACGGAGGAATGTTTACTTCCGGTATATTATGCCTTAAAAGGTTCTTTTACACCTTAACCCTTATAATTCAGATATCTGATTATGCGGCATAAAAAATGACTATCTCAAATAATGTACCCATTGTTGCCATTGCAACGGCTCCCGGACGAGGCGGTATTGGTGTAGTGCGGGTTTCGGCACCCAGCCTGGCTGCGTTTATCAACCGTTTTTTTGGCCGTGAGTTAACGGCCCGGCATGCCCATTACCTGCCATTTTCCGATAATAACGGGCAGGCGATTGATGAAGGCATCGCCCTGTTTTTCAAGGCACCCCATTCCTATACCGGTGAAGATGTGCTTGAATTGCAGGGGCATGGTGGTCCGGCGGTTTTAAAGCGTATTGTTGACCGCTGCCTTGAGGTTGCCCGGGAAATCAATACCGGGCTGCGTCATGCCGAACCGGGCGAGTTCACCCAGCGTGCCTTTTTAAACAACCGGCTGGACCTGGCCCAGGCCGAGGCGGTGGCTGACCTGATTGACGCTTCGTCGGAAGCCGCGGCCCGCAGTGCGATGGAATCATTAAGCGGCTCGTTTTCCGGTCTGGTGAATGGCCTGGCGGAACGGGTCATTCATTTGCGCATGCTGGTAGAGGCAACCCTGGATTTTCCGGAAGAGGAAATCGAGTTCCTTGAAAAATACCAGGCCCGTGAAGAACTGAACAGCATACAGGCTGATTTGCATCACCTTATCAAGCAGGCAAAGCAGGGCATGATTCTGCGTGAAGGCATGCATGTGGTGCTGGCCGGGCAGCCCAATGTGGGCAAGTCCAGCCTGCTGAATGCACTGGCGGGTGATGATGTCGCAATCGTGACCCCTATCGCCGGCACCACGCGTGACAAGGTGATCCAGCAGATTCATATCCAGGGCGTACCCATTCATATCGTTGATACGGCCGGCCTGCGTGAAACAGAAGACACCGTGGAAAGCATTGGCATTGCCCGTACCTGGGCCGAGATTGAAAAGGCCAACGTGATTTTGCATTTGCAGGATGCCCGTTCACCTAACGATGAGCTGGATGCCGAAATCACCCGTAGGCTGCCCGCCCGCACGCCGGTTCTGAAAGTGTTCAACAAGATTGATTTGCTGGATGAGGCTGCGCTGGCGGATTTGAACCGGCAGATTAATGAAACCAGGGAAGAAGCAGGGCACGAAGCGACTGGGATTGTGGTTTCTGCTAAAAAAGAAATAGGGCTGGATGCCCTGCGCCAGAAACTGCTGGATATCGCGGGCTGGAACCCCAGCGCCGAATCTCCCTGGCTGGCCCGTGAGCGACATTTGCATGCCCTGAACAGTGCCAGCGAACACCTGGAAATGGCGCAAGAACATGCCAGCTACAACGACCGCGTGCTGGACCTGTTTGCCGAAGAATTAAGGTTGGCCCATGATGAACTGTGCAAGATTACGGGGCAGTTCAGCAGCGATGATTTGCTGGGCGAGATTTTTTCTTCGTTTTGTATTGGGAAATAAAATTTCGCCAATACCAGTGGGGGCAAGCTGGTGCTTGGTGTTGATGATGATAGAAACATCCTTGGTATTCAAGGCGATGAATTTGAACTGATGGACCAGGTGGCATCCATAGTGCACAGCCAATGCTTTCCCACGCTACTACCCAGTATTTATCTGGAAACCCTGAACAGCCAAACCGTGCTGGTTGTACAGGTGAGTCATGGTAGCCAGTTACCTTATCATTTGAAAACCAAAGGTCGTGATCACGGTACGTATATTCGTCTTGGTGCAAGCAATCGTCCAGCCAGCCTGGACATGATTCACGAACTGGAACGCCAGCGCCTGAACCAAAGCTTTGACGAACAAGCATCCTGGGAAGCTGAATTGGAGCAGCTGGATTTGACTCCTTTGTACCAGGCATTTGCACAGCACGGAAAAAACCTGGATGAACAGCGGCTTTACAGTCTAAAACTGATCAAAAAAGAGCATGACCAGGTGCGTCCCACCCACGGGCTGTTGATTTTGCTGGATCATTACGAGCATGTGGAAATCAAGTGTGCCCGTTTCAAGGGCACCAACATGACGGTGTTTCTGGATAAAAAAGAATACCGTGGTGACCTCTTTCACCAACTGGCCCAGGCCGAAGTTTTCATTAAAAACCACCTGCACCTGAAAGCCGAAATTCTCGGCCTGCAACGCACCGAAACCTACGAAATTTCCATCCCAGCCATTCGTGAAGCGCTGCTTAACGCTTTTATCCACCGCGACTACAGCAACTTTGGCCGTGACATCAAACTGGGCATTTACGATGATTGCGTAAACATCGTCTCCCCAGGTGGTGTGCCCAACGGCATTACCCTGGAAGAAGCCCTGCAAGGCCGTTCGGAAATCCGCAACAAGGTCATCGCCCGCGTGTTTCGCGAACTGGGCTACATCGAACAATGGGGCAGTGGTATTTCCCGTATTCGTCAGCTTTGCCAGCAAGCTGAAACACCAGAACCCTTGTTCAAGGAAACCGGCGATTTTTTTGATATTGAGTTTTTACGGGATGAAATACTACAAGACGTGGCTAAAGTCGAGGAAAAAGGTGGCTCAATAGGTGGTCAAGTTTCACTTGATGCGCTAACTGAGCGACAAGCCGAGGTATTACAACTGATTGTTGATAATCCCAAGATTTCCTATCGCTCAATGGCTGAAGCTTTGAAAATCAATGATTCAGCAGTAAAGAAACCTGCCGTCAAAGTGGCCAGCCGGTGGCAGACCATTTTGCGTATATCCGCAAAATGGTTGAACAGTCAGGAAAATGTCTGGCGCTGGAAGCGTAGAATGAATACGTTATCTATTTAAAGCAGGGTAAGCTAAATGTCTGATATCAGTACACGAGCCGTTAAAATGGCGGTGGCCGCACTGGAGCAAGGATTGCGTGAACACGCCGAATACCCGCATTTACAGACTACCCGCGATGGCGTTATCCAGCGGTTCAAGTTTGTGGTGGACACGTCACGGCAACTGCTGGTGCGTGTATTGAAGCATGTATTCAACCTGAGCGAAGCTACCGTCCAGAAAGATACTTTTCGTGAAGTAGCCAAACTGGGGCTGGTGGCCGAGGCGGAAAACTGGATAGCGCACGTTAACGCACGCAACCGGACTTCACACACCTACGACTCGGCCATCGCCGAGCAGGTTTTTGCCCATGTCCCGTCCGTCTTGCCCGACGCACGGGATTTACTACAAAGGTTGCAACCTTATGTCGGCTGATATCCCGAACATCGACATCCGCCCGGATCATTGGCAGATGGTGCGCGACATTTTGCACCGGCATGTACCGCAATACACGGTATGGGCCTTTGGTTCGCGTGCCAAATGGACAGCCAAAAAGCACTCCGACCTGGATTTGTGTATCAAGACTGACAAGCCACTGGATTTCAAAACACTAGCCTTGCTGGAAGAAGCCTTCGCTGAATCTGACCTGCCGTGGAAAGTGGATATTGTCGATTGGGCGACGACTAGCGAATCGTTCAGGGAAGTGATTGAGCGGGATAAGGTGGTGGCAAATAGTTGGAACGCGGGGTTATTGGCAGGTGAATAACCATAGCTAACTGCTGCAAAAATGAAATAAACCTGTCTTATTCATACTGAACTTTTGTGCTAGGCCAATACTAATGTTCCACATGGAACACTGTCATGAGAGTAAGGTAATCATAAAGCCGGTTAGCTGTCTTGCAAATACGTTGTGATTAATCGGCAGGAAAATAAGGCTTAAACGTTTATTAAGTCTTAAAAATCGTTTTCGTACTGAAGGTTTTTTATAATGCAGATATCCGGTTTTTCTGTATAAAAATGACTATTTCAAACAAAGATTTTATTGTTGTTATTTCAGTAGTCCCTAGACGGGGGGAGATATTGGAGTGGTCCGAGTTTGGCTTATCCATGATGAACTGTGTCTGCTATCAATTAGCATCTGAAGCGACTCTGTGCCGACAGGTAACTGGAGCAGGAAGCAACTATTAAGAAATACTTAATAGCTCAAACCGAAAGTTATGGTCATTAACGGTTCTGCCAGTAATACGTCAGCAGTGATTCGTGCCGATTCCAACGATGCCATTGCCCAGCATATTGATAAGGTGACTACCAACTCGGTCCAGTCGGTACTGGGAGCAGAGCTTAACCATAGCTTTGAAGACCAAAGCAGCCTGCGGTTCCGTGCGCGTTACTTGCACGAATTCAACAATCAGCCTGAAGTGGGTGCCGGTTTTGTTGCCGGTGGCAGTTCTTTCAACCTGAAAGGCGATGACCTGGCTCGCAACAGTGTCGAACTGGGTGTGGCCTACCGCAGCATGGTGCGTGGATGGCCTGTCTTTCATGGTGGGCTACGATGCCGAGTTAAGAAAACACTATACCTTGCATAAAGTGACTGCCCGTGCGATTTGGGAGTTTTAAGTTCTTGTTTTTATGTAAAGATGTCTGTTGATTGTGTTTTAGGCTTCTTGTTTTGACCAAGTTTTTTTATCAGGCCTGTAAAGCAGTCGGCCTGATAGGAAGATTTACGGTAGTTTAAAATTGTGTTCAATTGATATTAATTGACGATAATTATCAGTCATTGATACAATCAAAGGTTAATTTTCCATCAATAGACTATAAATCCATTGTATTGTTCTACTTGACGTTAGAATGAATTTTTTACCTATGCCTGTAATATTTTTCCTGCTCTAGCCCTTAGTGAATTACCGGATAAAAGCGCGTATTGCAGAATAACAACGGGTAGAAGGGAAGGAATCAGATTCATGATCATGAATAAGCGGGCGTTTAGTGAACGCGACATATGTACCAAGTTCATTACACCTGCTTTGGAAAAAGCTGGGTGGGACATTATGACCCAGGTCCATGAAGAATTCCTGCTTACCAAAGGTCGTATCATCGTGCGCGGTAAACTGCACACTCGTGGTCAACATAAGCGTGCTGATTATGTTTTATTCTACAAGCCTAACTTGCCTATTGCCGTCATTGAAGCTAAGGATAACAAGCATACTATAGCTTCAGGAATGCAACAGGCCCTCGGTTATGCCGAAATGCTGCAAGTACCCTTTGTATTCAGTAGCAATGGCGATGGTTTCCTGTTCCATAACAAGATCGCCAAGGATGGTGTGATTGAGCGCGAATTGAACCTAGACGAGTTTCCTAGTGCCGATACGCTATGGCAATGGTGGGCAGAGCATCAGGGGCTAAACATGCAGCAACAGGTCTTGGTAGCCCAGGATTACTACAGCGATGGTAGCAAAAAGACGCCTCGTTACTACCAATTGCTTGCCATCAACAAGACCATTGAGGCGATTGCCAAAGAGCAGAAGCGCATTTTGCTGGTGATGGCCACTGGCACAGGCAAGACCTATACCGCCTTCCAGATCATCTGGCGGTTGTGGAAGTCGCGTGCCAAGAAACGTATCCTGTTTCTGGCTGACCGCAACATCTTGGTCGATCAAACCATGACTAACGACTTCAAGCCGTTTGGCGCAGCAATGACCAAAATTCAGAAGCGGCAGGCCAACAAGTCGTATGAGATCTATCTGTCGCTTTATCAGGCCGTCACAGGTAACGAAGAAGAAAGGAACATCTATAAGCAGTTTAGCCCGGAGTTCTTCGATCTGATCGTGATTGACGAATGCCACCGTGGTAGCGCCGCCGAAGATTCGGCTTGGCGCGAGATCCTGACGTATTTCCATTCCGCCACGCAGATCGGCCTGACCGCTACGCCCAAGGAAACTAAGGATGTTTCCAACATCGACTATTTCGGTGAGCCCATTTACACTTACTCGCTACGCCAGGGTATCGACGATGGCTTTCTCGCGCCCTACAAGGTAGTGCGCATCGACTTGGACAAAGACCTGACCGGCTGGCGCCCCGACAAAGGTATGCTCGACAAGCATGGCAACGAGATTGAAGACCGTATTTATAACCAGCGCGATTTTGACAAGACGCTGGTACTGGAACAGCGCACGCAAGTGGTGGCGCGCAAGATCAGTGAATACCTGAAAGCCAGCAACCGTTTCGACAAGACCATCGTCTTTTGCGACAACATCGATCATGCCGAACGCATGCGCCAAGCGCTGGTCAACGAAAACGCCGATTTGGTGGCGCAGAACCATCGCTATGTCGTGCGCATCACTGGCGATAACGAAGAAGGCAAGATGGAGTTGGATAACTTCATTTTCCCGGAAAGCAAATATCCCGTCATCGCGACCACCTCCAAACTGATGACTACGGGTGTTGATGCCCAGACCTGCAAGCTAATTGTGTTAGATCAACGCATTCAGTCTATGACTGAATTCAAGCAGATCATCGGTCGTGGAACACGTATCAACGAGGATTTTGGCAAATATTGGTTCACTATCCTTGACTTCAAGAAAGCGACCGAATTGTTCGCTGATCCGGCTTTCGACGGCGATCCAGTGCAAATTTATGAACCAGGTCCTGGCGAACCACCGCTTCCTCCTGATGAGGGAGGAGAGGAAGAATCGTCTGATGATGATTTCACCTATCCTGAGCCAGACGATAACACCACGCTGCCCGGAGGTGTAGCCGAGCCGTCGCCAGGTGAGGAAGGTAGCAGTGTACGTCGTTATGTTGTCGCCAATGTCGAGGTCAAGGTGGTGGCCGAACGGGTGCAGTACTTCGACGCCAACGGCAAACTAATCACCGAGTCCCTGAAGGATTATACTCGCAATACCCTGGCTAAAGAATTTGCATCGTTCGATGATTTTCTGCGCCATTGGAGTAAGGCTGAGAGGAAACAGGCCATCATTGATGAGCTGGCCCATCAAGGTATCTTCTTCGAGGCCTTGGCCGACGAGGTGGACAAGCAAGCCGGCAAGGATTTCGACCCCTTCGATCTGCTATGCCACGTGGCCTGGGATCAACCCCCGCTCACACGCAAGGAGCGGGCGGAACAGGTCAAGAAGCGCCATTACTTCGCCAAGTACGGCGAGCAGGCACAAAAGGTGCTCGAAGCCCTGCTCGACAAATATGCCGACGAAGGCGTGGCCGCCATCGAGGAAACTCAGATCCTCGCAATTGCTCCATTCAACCGTTTGGGCACACCAATTGAACTGGTTCGTGCCTTTGGTGGAAAAAACCGATATCAACAGGCTGTCAGCGAATTAGAACGTGAGCTCTACCGTGCCTGACCAGAATTAGACCCAGGAAGTATTCATGTCACTTGCAACCCTTATCAAAGCCATCCAGGACATCATGCGTAAAGATGTCGGCGTCGATGGCGACGCCCAGCGTATCAGTCAGATTTGCTGGCTGTTGTTTCTAAAGATCTTCGACGACAAGGAAGATGAATGGGATCTCGGGCCCAATTATCGCTCCCCGCTGGAAAGCCGCTTTCGCTGGCGCAACTGGGCCAAGGATCCGGAAGGCATGACCGGCGAGGAGCTGATCGACTTTGTCAACAACGACCTCTTTCCTTCCTTGAAACAACTTGCAACCAAGGCGGGCGTGTCCGCGCAAGGCCGGGTGATCGGCTCGGTGTTCGAGGATGCCTACAACTACATGAAGTCCGGCACGCTGCTGCGCCAGGTGATCAACACCATCGAAGAAGACGTGGATTTCAACAAATCCAGCGACCGGCACCTATTCAACGAGATCTACGAGAAAATTCTTGCTGATTTGCAGTCGGCAGGTAACGCTGGGGAATACTATACGCCGCGTGCGGTCACTCAGTTTATTGTTGATATCATTAATCCGAAATTGGGTGAAAGTATTCTAGATCCTGCCTGTGGTACGGGTGGTTTCCTGATTTGCGCTGTTGAGCATTTAAAAGAGCAAGAAGCGACTACTGACGACCGCAAGCTTTTGGCTGAACACATTCGTGGCGTTGAAAAGAAGCCCTTGCCGCACATGCTGGCCATGACCAACATGATGCTGCATGACATCGACGTCCCCAACATCACACATGGAAACACGCTGGCACGTCCCCTTCAGGACTACAGCCCACGTGAACGGGTAGACATCATCATCACCAACCCGCCGTTTGGTGGTATGGAAGAGGATGGCATCGAAAAAAATTTCCTCGCTAAATATCGAACTCGCGAGACCGCTGACTTGTTCATGGCGTTGATCATGCATCTGCTCAGGCACGACACCGGCCGCGCCGCCGTGGTGCTGCCGGATGGCTTCCTGTTTGGCGAGGGGGTGAAAACCACGCTCAAGCGCGAACTGCTGGAAGAGTTCAACCTGCACACCATCGTGCGCCTGCCCAAAGGCGTGTTCGCTCCCTATACTAGCATCGCCACCAACATCCTGTTCTTCGAGAAGGGCGGCCCCACAAAGGACGTATGGTTCTTCGAGCACCCTTACCCGGAAGGCTACAAGAGCTATTCCCGTTCCAAGCCGTTGACCATTGAAGAATTCGACCGCGAGAAAACCTGGTGGGGCGGCCCACAACGCAAGGGACGCAAGACCACGGAGCATGCCTGGAAGGTCTCTGCCAAGGATCTAGCTGCTCGCAACTACAACCTGGACTGCAAGAACCCACATGAAGTGGTTGTCGAACTGGGAGATCCGGACGAATTGATGGCTGAATACCAGGACATCACCCGCCAGTTGTTAGTCGCCCAGCAAGCGCTGAAAACCGAACTGCTGGCCGCGCTCAAGGCCACCAGCGGGGGAGCGAAATGAGTGAAAAGCCTGTGTCCCTTGTCCCAGCTCCAGAAGGCTACGCCAACTGGCTGGGCGAGCTGAAGAACCGCATCCACAGTGCCCAACAACGGGCTGCGCTGGCCGTCAACCGCGAGCTAGTACTGCTCTACTGGCAGATCGGCCGTGACATTCTGCAACGGCAGGCCGAGCAGGGCTGGGGGGCCAAGGTCATCGAGCGGCTGGCGCACGACCTCAGGACAGCCTTTCCCGAGATGAGGGGCTTTTCCCGCGCCAACCTGATGTACATGCGCTCCTTCGCCGACGCTTGGCCGGACGGGGCAATTGTCCAACAGGCTGTTGGACAATTGCCCTGGGGCCACAACTTGGTGTTGCTGGCCAAGCTGAAGCAGCCAGAACAACGCCTGGCCTATGCTCAGCGCGCCGTGGAGCACGGCTGGTCTCGCGCCACACTGGAAATCCATATCGAATCCCGCCTGCTGGAAAGGGAAGGCCAGGCGATCACCAACTTTGCCGACCGTCTCCCCGCGCCGGGAACCGATCTGGCTAGGCAAGCCCTCAAGGATCCCTACCTGTTCGACTTCCTGGATGTTGGCCAAGAGGCCAACGAGCGGGAAATCGAGTCAGCGCTGGTCAAGCACATCACCCAGTTCCTGCTGGAACTGGGTGCGGGTTTTGCCTTCGTCGGCCGCCAGGTTCATTTGGAAGTGGGGGGTGACGATTTCTACATCGACCTGTTGTTCTACCACCTCAAGCTGCGCTGCTACGTGGTCATTGAGCTGAAAGCCGAGAAGTTCAAACCGGAGCACCTTGGCCAGTTGAGCTTCTACCTCACTGCCGTGGATATGCAGGTCAAGGCCGAACAGGACAACCCTACCATCGGCCTGTTGCTGTGCAAGAGCAAGAACACTGTGGTGGCTGAATATGCATTGCGCGACAAGACCCAGCCTATCGGCGTGGCGGAATACCAATTGATCGAATCCCTGCCTGAAGAACTGCAAACCAGCCTGCCCAGCATCGAACAGATCGAACGCGAACTGGGAGGTGAGCATGAATAAGCATACCGCCGAACTGCTGGAAAAGTACTTCGATACCGCCTTTGCTGCACCTGACGGCATCAAGAAACTGCGCGAGTTGATACTGACGCTGGCCATGCAGGGCAAGCTGGTGCCGCAAGATCCGAACGAGCAGCCTACTAGCGAACTGCTGAAAGAGATCGAAGCCGAGAAACAGCGGCTGGTAAAGGAAGGCAGGATCAAGAAGCCTAAACCCTTGCCGCCAGTGACGGAGGAAGAAAAGCCCTATGCATTACCGCAGGGATGGGAGTGGGTGAGGTTTGGCAATATTGCAGTTATTGAACGTGGTGGGTCTCCTCGCCCGATTAAAGCATTCCTCACAAACGATCCCAACGGGCTAAATTGGATAAAGATTGGGGATACGGAACAGGGTGGTAAATATATAGTTTCAACGCACGAGAAAATTCGCCGAGAGGGTCTCTCAAAGACTCGCATGGTTTATCCGGGCGATTTTTTGCTTACCAACTCAATGAGTTTTGGTCGCCCCTACATAACGAAAATCGAAGGTTGTATCCACGATGGATGGCTTCGGATAAGACCATCTGATGCACTAGAAAAAGACTATCTATATCAGTTGTTGTCATCTTCATTTATCAAAAAGGCATTTGAGGCTTCAGCAGCGGGTGCAGTAGTTCTGAACTTGAATTCAGAAAAAGTCAGAGAGCTGCCTATCCCTCTTCCGTCTAGTGCGGAACAAAGCCGCATCGTCGCCAAAATCGACGAGCTGATGGCGCGTTGCGATGAACTGGAGAAACTGCGCACTGCACAGCAGGGAGCACGCCTGACTGTTCATGCCGCAGCCATCAAGCAACTGCTGAAGATCGCCGAACCGGCTCAGCACCAACGCGCCCAGGCCTTCCTCGCTGAACACTTCGGCGAGCTCTACACCGTCAAGGAAAACGTCGCCGAATTGCGCAAAGCCACCCTGCAACTGGCGGTGATGGGCAAACTTGTCCCGCAGAACTCTGACGATCAGCCAGCCAGCGAACTGCTGAAAGAGATCGAAGCCGAGAAACAGCGGCTGGTAAAGGAAGGCAAGATCAAAAAGCCCAAGCCCTTGCCACCAGTAACAGAAGGAGAAAGGCCGTACACTTTACCGCGGGGGTGGGAATGGGTACGTGTTATCGATATAGTTGATGTTGGAACTGGTTCAACTCCTGCTACAACAAATAGAGATTATTATGGTGGGGAGGTGCCTTGGTACACTAGCTCTGCGACGAATAAGTCTTTTGCTGACAAACCGGAAACATTTATTACAGAAAAAGCAATAAAAGAAACCAACTGCAAAGTTTTTCCTTCGGGTTCGTTAATCATTGCACTGTATGGTCAAGGAAAAACAAGGGGACAAATAAGCGAATTGACGATTGCTGGGGCCACAAACCAGGCGATTGCTGCCATGGTATTTTTTAACTCGTCCATCGGCGTGAAGAAGTACCTGAAGTATTTCTTTATTAGGATTTATGAGGAAATACGAAAAATGGCGGAAGGGGCTGCGCAGCCTAATCTGAATGTTGGTAAGGTGAAGGAGACATTAGTCCCACTCCCACCACTTTCCGAACAGTACCGTATCGTTGAGAAAATCGACGCAATTATGGCTCTATGTGACTCACTAGAACAGCAGATCGACGCCAACACCAGCAAGCAGACAGAATTGCTGAATGCTCTGATTCGTGAGCAATCGCAAGGTGGCGCAGTTGAAGACGCCCAGCGATCATCACGTTCAACAGCCCAAGTTATTGACCTCGCCACCTACCGCGTTAGCATTGGCTGCTATGCGATCAATAAGCTCGCCACTGCCCAATACTTCGGTCGAACCGCTGCTGCCAAGGTGATGTACTTGGCGCAAGCGCACATTGGCCTGGATCTGGATCTGAGGCCTGAGCGTGAAGCTGCCGGGCCACTGGATACATGGATTTATGATTTCGAGCGGCAAGGTCAAGGCAAGAACTGGTTCGAGGTCAATGAAAAGACCTTGGCCAACGGCAGGAAAAAGACGGAGTACCGCTGCTTGCCAGCATTATCGGAGCCTGCAGCGAAAGCCGAAGCCCTGATGACGCCCAGCCAGAAGATTAAATTTGACAGTCTGATCTACGCCCTGGCAGACAAGAAGACCGAAGAAGTCGAAATCATCGCCACACTTTTCGCGGTATGGAACGATTTTCTGATCGATGGTATTCATCCGACGGATACACAGATCATCTCCGACGTTCGTGAAAACTGGCACGAGCGCAAAGCACGCTTTTCGCCATCTGATCTCAAGCCGTGGCTTTCCTGGTTGCGCAAGGAAAATTTCATTCCTCGTGGACTACCACCGAGAACCATCCAACAACGGACGCTTGGCGTTTGATTCAATATAGGGTTTTCCCAATATGCGCGTCACCGCAACCCATCTCGTACAGTGGTCAGACAGGCGAGAAGCACAAGGAATGCTTCCTGTCTTGGTAAGAAGGCTGATCTCGGCAACGGCTCAAATTACGGCGATTGCCATGCCGGGAGGTGACTCAGTTAGCGCTCCCGGCTGGGATGGTGTTATCGCGGTGAAGCAAGGAAACCCGTGGGTTCCAGCAGGTATCAGTTACTGGGAGTTGGGTACGTCAAAAGACCCCGCATCCAAAGCCAATAGTGATTTCGAGAAACGCTTGAGACAGATATCGGCAGAAGGGGCAGCGCAAGCCACTTTTGTTTTTGTAACACCCCGTCGCTGGTCGGGAAAAAGTGCATGGAGGGGGAATGCAGAGAGCCGCAACGTCTGGGCAGACGTGCTGGTCTGGGATGCCGATGATCTGGAAGCTTGGCTGGAAACGGCTCCTGCGACAAGCTTATGGCTGGGGATGCAATTCGGTATCGCAGGTCATGGCATAGAACCCGTAGAAAACTATTGGGAGCACTGGCGCAATCAGTCCAGCCCCGCCGTCACAACGTCAGCACTGTTTAGTGGTCGCGAGGAATCAAAGCTCGCTCTACAGAAAAGTATTCAACAAAGTGAGTCTTTGATTGCTGTTATAGCAGACAGTCAGTCCGAAGCCGTTGCCTTCACCTGCGCATTGTTGATCGAAGACGGTTATTCATCGCGCGCCGCTTGCATAACCTCGGAAGATGGCTGGCAGTTTGTGGATGCCAATTCTGGTCTTGAGTTGGTAGTGATTACCGATAATCGTCTGGGCAACCACCGTGCTCCTCGTCAAGGGATGCGTCTTATTGTACCTATGGCGGCTGGAGACCAAGCCTTCAATCTTATGGGGATTGGTGAACAAGTAATCGATCGAAAACTAGTGGAGCTTAGACGTCCAAAACCTGATGAGTTTGAAAAATCCCTACGTGAACTTGGAATAGCTACCTCTGATGCAGCCCGATATACCCGCACACTGGGAAGGTCATGGACAGTTTTTCGCCGATGGAATGCGCAAAACCCCGTCATCAAGAAACCGGATTGGGTTGAGGGTGCCGATACCACAAGCTTGTTGATACTGACGCTGGTGGGGGCCTGGAATAGTGCGTCCGTAGGAGATAAAGCTTGCATTGCGAAGATCGCCAACAAGCCCTACGAGGACATTGAAAACGAGCTATTGCGGCTGGCTACGCTGGATGATGCACCTATTGTAAAAATAGGCTCTCTCTGGAAGGCCAAGGCTCCGCTGGAATTGTTGCATCTGATGGCGCTCAGGGTGACTGACGCCATTCTAGTAAGATTCTTTCAGGTTGCCAGTGCCATATTTGAACAGCCCGATCCGGTGCTGGAACTGGAGGAAGACAAACGCTGGATGGCTTCCATTTATGGCAATACTCGCGAGCAATCTGGCGTTGTGTTGGACGCTATGGCGGAGTCCATTGCCAAATTGGGCTACTTTTCCGATAGCGTCAATCATGTCGCTATTGGCAATCATGTACGGCATTTTGTTGCTCAACTGCTGGAAGACGCCGATGGGGAACGCTGGCTTTCCGTTTCATCTTTTCTTCGATCATTTGCCGAAGCCGCTCCCGATGAGTTCCTAAGAGCAGTACAAAGCAGTTTGCAAAAACCGGATAAACCAGTTAGCCGCTTAATTACAGAAACACAGACATCAGACACTATGGGACGCTGCTGGCATGCCAACCTGCTTTGGGCCTTGGAATTACTGGCGTGGTATCCCGCACGGCTTGGGCGAGTTGCGATTATCCTTGCGGAACTGTCAAATGTAGAGATAAAGGGAAATTGGGGTAACACACCGTTCAAGACTCTAGTTTCTTTTTTTCGACTCTGGTATCCACAAACAGCCGCGTCAGTCGAACTTCGACTCCGTGTGATCAGAAACATAGTAAATCGATATCCTGAAACGGCATGGACGCTTTTGTTGTCCTTGTTACCAAAGCAGCATGATGTAGCCTCACCCAATGCAAAGCCTCGCTGGCGCGATGACGACGCTGGCTCAGGTGAGGTCGTCACCTATGGTGAAATCCGGCAATTTATATTGCCGATCGCAGAATTGTTGATAGAGAAGGCACAGGGAAATGCTCGGCGTATCGCTGATCTAGTGGCCAGAATTAATAAACTAGACACCAGCTTTCGGGACAAGGTCATTGAACTGGTAGACGACGCAAAAAATTTACCTGATGAAGAGCGAGAAATAATTCGTAGTTCCGTCAGACAGTTTCTGAACTGGGAAAACTCTTTTAATCAGGATGGGAGCAAGCATGATCGATATTCAGCAGATGCGTTGAGGCCATTGTTCGATGCTCTGGCTGCTGATGATTTGGTTATTCGGCATTCCTGGATTTTTTCTAATGGATGGATAGATCTCCCTGATGGACACGAGGAAGATTATAAGGAAGCAGACAAGGTTAGAAAATCATTGCGCACATCAACTATTCGGGAAATATATCAAACTCTGGGTTGGCCAGGTGTTGATAGATTGGCTAAATGTTGTGGAGACCCTCGGCTTGTTGGTTGGGAACTTGTGGAGGAAGAGTTTGAACGTGGAGGTTTGGTACAGTGGCTGTGTCAATGGTATGGAAATTTGTCAGGATCTTCGTTATTTGACTCGTTGACCGATGGTGTGCTGCATGCAATACCTCAAGCAGAACTCTCAGCGTTTCTGAAAACCTGCTTGCAACAATTCGAAAAAAACTCGGTCACTTTTGAAAAAATGGCGGGTTGTATGATTAATGGCCCGCAAAATATGGCCTTATGGGAGCTTGTCGAAGAGCAGTCGCAGAAAGTTATTGATCATTTCTGGTTGAATGTTCGGCCATCTTATATTCAGTCGGGCAGCGATCATCTGCTCTTCTGCATAGAAAAATTATTGGCTATTGGTCGGCCGCGCACAGCCATGGATGCCATGGGAGATCGTGCGTCTGAACTACCCAATGAACTGTTGGTGCAAATGTTAAGAGGCATTGCTGCCGGCAAGGAAGAAAATGTGGGTCTTCCAAACTCGTGGCATATTTCTCGCGTATTCAAGGCGTTAGATAAGGCTGGATGCAGCCATGTGGAAATGGTCAGCCTGGAGTTCTCATACTACCCGGTACTTGAGCATGACGAGTACGGAACACCTCATTTGATGACAGAACTCTTGAGTAAACCGGAAGCTTTTATGGAACTCGTCTGCCTCGTCTACAAGCCTCACAATACGCAAGGTGAGCCTCTGCCGGAACACTTGCATGCAGCGGCACAAACAGCTGGTTCCCTGATTCACAGTGGGCACGGCATTCCAGGTGCAAGCCCGGATTGTGAGATTGATAGAAAGCAGTTTTTCTCGTGGATCAATAGAACCCGGGCGTTGGCCAAAGAGAAGGATCGTGAGGTTGTTACTGATTTAACGATAGGTGGCTGGATTTCCGAATGGCCCTTGAATAAAAATTTGGAGTGTTGGCCAAACCCCGTTATTGCTGAGCTATTGGATCAGGATGATTGCGAAGACATCAGGCGAGGTTTTTGTACTGGGGTTCATAACTCCAGAGGCGTCACCAGCCGTATGCCTTACGACGGCGGGACGCAAGAACGACAAGTGGCCGAGGCGTTCAGGCGCTTCTCCAGTAACTGGCAAAACTCGAAACCTAATCTTGCTGCAATGATTGAGCGCCTTGCCAAATCATATGAATATGAAGCTAAGCAAAATGATGAAGATGGATTATGGACACAGGAGTCATAGTCTACTGATTTTAAAAGTCGATAGACTATTTACTCGAATAACTGAAGACTGCCAACTAACACAATTGTGTCAGTTGGAATCGTCATTTTTAGTAGCTTATTTTTACATTAGTGATAGCAATATCTTCAAAAGCATGGACTTGTCACTTTTTACCCCTAAATCTCATTGCTTTGATTGGATACCGTGCCAATAAACCCCAGCGAAGCACTCACCCGCTTCGCTTCTTCCTGAACCTGGCGGCTTATCTTGCCATTGACACTGGCATCAAACCCGCCGGTGGCACCCAATGCCGTAAGCACCCCGCATAACTGGCCCGCATAATTATAAACAGGGGCCGCCACCGCACTGATGCCCCGCAAATTCGTATCTTTAACGACCGCACAATGGCTTTTTTGCACTTCATCACGCAGTTGCTTAATGAAAACATCAAGATCACTGATTTTTTCGGCATCGGGCATGGCTGCCGCCTTATCCATTTCTTCGCGGGCCAGCTGCCGGACCAGCCTGTCATCTTGCAAACCCAAGAAAACCCTGCCTGTTGCCGATGTCAGCAAGGGCAAAACAGAACCAACACGCACGTTAACGGTGACCGGCAGGGCGGGTTCTTCAAAACGGACAATGACCGGCCCTTTGTTGCCCATTACCGCAATAAAGCAGGTGACCTCAAGCGTTTCCCGCAAACGGATCAGGGCGGGTTCGGCCTGCCGGATCGGGTCTGACTGGCGCATGGCGGACAGGCCGATGAACATGGCTTCAATACCCAGACGGTATTGCTGTGATTCGGGATCCTGGATCACCAGTTCTTCTTCGATCAGGCTGGCAAGGTAACGATGCACCTTGGCCGGATTTTCATTCAGGTACGCTGACAAGGCCGTTAGGCTGGCGCTACCACCTATTCTGGCCAGGCCTTTTAAAACGGCAAAGCCCGTTTCCGCCGCCTGGACCCGTTGCCGGCGATCAGGGATTTGTGGTTTTTCTGCTTTTTCCATGGTGATACTCAGGGCATTATTGGTAAGTGAAGATTATAAGCCATACGTTTTTTTACAAAAAAAGTCCTTGATACAGGTTAACCCGAATGTAAAAATTACGCAATGCGTATATCATTTACGCAGGAAGGATTTGAACACTAAGGAGACTTTTCATGAGATTGATCAAAAAGGCCTGTCTGGCCGGATTTTTGTCTGTAGCCACATTGGGACTTGCCGCTAATGCCGGTGCGTCCAATTACCCCGAGAAACAGGTTCGTTGGCTGGTGCCTTATCCAGCCGGTGGCGGTTCGGATTTCCTGGCGCGAACGATTGCCCAGCCTTTGTCTGAAAAAACCGGCCAAACCGTTCTGGTTGATAACAAGCCGGGTGGCAATACTTCGATTGCCGCCGTGGAAACCGCCCGCTCAACAGCCGACGGTTATACCGTCCTGTCGGCCGATAACGGCACCATGGTTTTTAATTCGGCACTTTATAAAAACTTAAGTTATGACCCGGTTAAAGATCTGGAGCCGGTTACCCTAATGGGTAAATTTCCCATGATTCTGGTTGTTTCACCAGACTCTGGCATTAATTCGGTTGAAGAATTCATAAGCAAAGTAAAGGGAAACGCCGGTAAATTGAATTACGGTTCGGCCGGTGCCGGCAGCCCGCATCATTTGGCCATGGAATTGCTGAAAGATGAAGCGGATATTGATATTGTCCATGTACCTTACCGGGGCGCAGCACCATCATTGTCTGATGTGGCAGGTGGCCAGGTACAGGCAATGATGGTAGACCTGGCAGCCGGTGCCGGGTTTATTAAAGGCGGCAGGGTCAAGGCGCTTGCCGTTGCCAATGGTACGCGTCTTGCCCAATTGCCCGATGTGCCCACTTTTGCGGAAGCGGGTTTTAAGGGCGTTGAAGCGGCAGCACTGGTTGGCATGGTGGCAACTGCCGGTACACCAAAAGAAACAATTTCAAGTTTAAATAAAAAAGTGGTTGAAGTTATACAGGAACCGGCGGTGAAACAGAAAATGATTGACTTTGGCATTGAGCCCGTTGGCAATACGCCCGAAGAATATGCGGAACTGTTGGAAAATGAACGTGTTCGCTGGCACAAGCTGATCAGTGATTTGAACATCACATTGGATTAATAAGTAATTATGATAATTGGTATAAATTTAAAATTTATACCAATTATTTAAAGTTGAAATGAATAAAGAGGCAAATGAAATGAATCAGTTAGCTACTACCGGAATTTCCCGCTGTCCGATTGATCACAGTGCATTCAGCAATGCAAGCAATAATGGTGCGCCTGCGTCAGCAAATGGATGTCCGGTTAGCGGGCGAGCGGCGGCATTTGACCCATTCAGCAATGATTACCTGCAAAACCCGCCCGAATACGTACGCTGGGCGCGCGAAGAAGAACCGGTTTTTTACAGTCCTAAACTGGGGTATTGGATCGTAACGCGTTATGAAGATGTGAAAGCTGTTTTCCGTGATAATAAAACCTTCAGTCCTTCTATTGCACTAGAAAAAATAACTCCAAATAGCGAGCAAGCCAATGCCATCCTGGCGTCTTATGATTACGGCATGAGTCGTACGCTGGTTAACGAAGACGAACCTGCCCATATGGCACGCAGGCGGTTGCTGATTGACCCTTTTACACCTGAAGCCCTGAAGCATCATGAGCCGATGGTCAGGAAACTGGCCCGTGAATACGTAGACCGTTTTATTAATGACGGTAAGGCAGACCTGGTTGACCAAATGCTGTGGGAAGTTCCTTTGACGGTTGCCCTGCATTTTCTGGGCGTGCCGGAAGAGGATATGGACATGTTGCGCAAATACTCTATTGCGCACACGGTAAATACATGGGGCAAGCCCAGCCCTGAAGAGCAGTTGAAAGTGGCACATGCCGTTGGCAATTTCTGGCAATTGGCCGGTAAAATTCTTGAAAAAATGCGTCAGGATCCCGATAAGCCAGGTTGGATGCGTTATGGGATTCGCCTGCAGAAAGACCATCCTGACATTATCACTGATTCTTACCTGCATTCCATGATGATGGCCGGTATTGTTGCAGCGCATGAGACCACCGCGCATGGTACGGCCAATGCATTGAAAATTTTGCTTGAGCACCCCGATGCCTGGCAGGAGATTTGCGAAGATCCATCCCTGATCCCGAATGCGGTAGAGGAGTGCCTGCGTCATAATGGCTCAATTGCCGCCTGGCGTCGGTTGGTTACTTGCGATACAAAAATTGGTGATGTTGAGATTCCTGCCGGATCAAAATTATTGATGATGTCTTCTTCTGCCAATCACGATGAACGCAAGTTTGAGGATGCCGACCACTTTGATATCAGGCGTGAGAATGCCAGTGAACAGTTGACCTTTGGCTATGGTTCACACCAGTGCATGGGTAAAAACCTGGCCCGCATGGAGCTGCAGATTTTCCTGGAAGAATTTACACGTCGCCTTCCGCATATGAGACTTGCTGAACAAACCTTCCATTACCTGCCGAATACCTCGTTCCGTGGGCCTGAGCACTTATGGGTAGAGTGGGATCCGGCACAGAATCCTGAAAGGAAAAACCCGGCGATACTCGACTTGCAGGCCCCCCTGCGTTTGGGAGAACCTTCTGCCAGTGCAATCAGTCGACCGGTTGTTGTGCAGGAAGCAAAATTGATTGCCGAAGATATTTTAAAATTGAAATTAATTTCACCGGATGGAAAACCTCTTCCTCGCTGGACACCGGGTGCCCATATTGATATTGAATGCGGTGATACGGGCATTTCAAGGCAATATTCTTTGTGCAGTGATCCGGCAGATACCAGTTGCCTGGAAATTGCCATCCTGAAAGACCCTGAAAGTCGTGGTGGCTCTGCATGGTTGCATGAAAACATCAGGCAGGGGGATCGTGTTCGCATTCGTGGTCCACGCAATCATTTCCGTATGGACCCGAACGCAGAAAAAATCATTTTTGTTGCGGGTGGCATTGGCATTACCCCAATCAGCGCCATGGCTCGCGAGGCCAAGCAACGAGGGGTTGATTATCAAATCCATTACAGCGGACGCTCACGGCAATCAATGTCCTTATTGGACGATTTGGTAGCGCTGCATGGTGATAAATTGCATGTTTATGCGAAAGAAGAAGGCAAGCGTAATGATTTTGCCTCCTTATTAGCCAAGCCCGATGCCAAAACCCAGATCTATGCTTGTGGCCCTGAAAGAATGTTGGAAGGGCTGGCCCAATCCTGTCAGGATTGGCCTGAAGATGCTTTGCATGTTGAGCATTTTCATTCCGTCCTGGGTGAACTGGATCCCTCCAAAGAACAGGCTTTTGAGGTTGAGTTGAAAGACTCGGGTATTACGCTGAGTGTAGCGGCAGACCAGACCTTATTGCAGGCTTTGCAAGGTGCCAATATTGATGTGCAAAGCGATTGTTGTGAAGGCCTGTGCGGATCTTGCGAGGTTAGGGTATTGCAAGGTGATATTGATCACCGGGATGTTGTATTGACCCGTGCCGAGAAGGAGCAAAATACCAAAATGATGGCTTGCTGTTCGCGTTCTGCCAAAGGAGAAAAACTGGTTCTTGAGCTGTAAATAGCATTAATGAAAAACCCTGGCCTTTTAAGGCCAGGTAAAATCTGTAAAATCACAACAATGTAATACCCGACTAAATTAGTAAACTATTGATGCGTATCAAGGGAATTCAACGCTGTTTATGCAAGAATGCTTAACATATAAGCAAGGATATCTCTCAATGAACGACATCACCACACTTTCCAATGCTGTTCAGCAAGCATCAGTTTCAAAAGATCCCATCGCCGCCTATGACCAAATTCGGCAGCGTTGCCCAGTAGTACATGATAAACGCTTACACTGGACACTTTTCAAGCATGAAGATGTAGTGAATGTGCTGAATGACCCAAAAACCTTTAGCAATGCCGTTTCCCGTCATGTTTCGGTGCCTAATGGCATGGATCAGCCTGAACACACCGTTTACAGGGCGTTGATTGAACCATATTTCAATGAAAAACGCTTGGCGGCATTTGAGCCGGTATGCCGTGAAATTGCAGCGGATCTGGTTCGGCAGTCACACCAAAACCAGGAGTTCGAATTTGTTAGCGGCTTTGCACAAATTTACGCCGTGCGGGTCCAGTGCGCCTTTTTAGGCTGGCCAGAATCAATGCACGAACCCCTGAACCAATGGGTTCGTAAAAATCACCAAGCGACTTTGGCACAGGATCGCCAGGCCATGTCCGAAATTGCTGTTGAGTTTGATGGTTATATTCGTGCCTTGCTTGAGGAACGGCGTAAGGCAGGTAAAAATGCACCCAAAGACCTGACGACTGCATTAATGCATGAAACGGTTAACGGCCAGCCTATTAGCGATGAAGCCATTGTTAGTATTTTACGTAACTGGACAGTGGGTGAGTTGGGTACCATTGCTGCCAGTGTCGGAATTGTAGTCAAGTATCTGGCCGAACGCCTGAAGCTGCAGCATCAACTGCGTTACAAACCCCAGTTGCTGCCTGCTGCCATTGATGAAATCTTGCGTATTCATCCCCCTTTAATTGCCAGCCGTCGAGTGGTTACCAAACCGGTCACTATTGCCGGACACAGCATTGAGGCAGGTGAACGGCTTACTTTGTTGTGGGCATCAGCCAATCGCGATGAAGCGGTATTTGGCAATCCTGATGAATTTCGTAATGATCGTGAACCATCTCAAAACCTGTTGTATGGTGCTGGTATTCATGCCTGCCCGGGTGCTCCGTTGGCCAGGCTGGAACTGCGCCTGATTATGCAAGAGTTGTTAAAAGGCACCAGTCGCTTTGCGTTGGGTGAAAATACCGAACCGGTGCATGCAGTGTATCCGGCTGGTGGTTTTGATTCCCTGCCCATCAAGCTGGTTATGGAAACCTGCTGCGGCGCTTGCAGCTAATGGTTTTTTGGCTATCGCAGAGCCTGTTAAAGGCGTATTCAATGCCAACCTAGCAGAACTTCAAACCTGTTAAAGATAATTTAAAAATCAGGGCAATATTTTTCTTGTGGATAAAGAAAAATATTGCCCTGAATTCAATTTTCATGAACACGCTCTTAAATTTATAAATATTCTAAAAATCAGGGCTTTGGACTACATTAAATCAAACTCCCAGAATTTTTCTGGCAAGTATTGAATAATTACTATTAATGGAGATCCAAGTGGGCAAACCCGATATCGCAACAAATTTACAGGCGAACAATAATAAAAAATTATGGGAGGCAGATTCAATTGCCATTATTGGTGCTTCGGATAATCCACTCAGGATTGGTGGCCGCCCAATATCTTATATGCTACAACGCAAATATGCGGGTCGTATTTATCCAGTCAATCCAAAACAAGAAACCGTACAGGGCCTGAAAGCCTACCCCAATGTGGACAGCCTGCCTGAAACCCCTGAAATTGCCATTATTGCCGTAGCGAGCAGCATGGTTATCAAGGCTGTTGAGGATTTGGGCAAGCGTGGCACACGCCTGGCCGTTATTTTGTCTGCCGGTTTCGCCGAAGTGGGTGAACAGGGCCAGCAAATGCAAGAGGAACTGATTAAAACAGCCAGGGAACATAATATTCGTATCCTGGGACCCAATACCCTGGGTTTTTATGATGACCGTCAGGGCCTGTTTTCAACTTTTTCTTCGGCATTCGAACTCTATTGGCCTTTGCCTGGTTCAATTGCGATTGCCAGTCAGTCTGGTGCATTTGCCCTGCATATTTTCTGCTCGGCCAGAAACCGTGGTATTGGCATTCCCTTGTGCGTTACCACAGGGAATGAGGCCGATATCAACGTGGCCGATGCCATGGTTGATATGGTACTGGATCCCGAGATTCAGGTTATTGGTGTTTATCTGGAAGGCTTGTCGAATGCGGATAAATTCATTGAAGCTTTGCGCTTGGCCAAACAGCACCGCAAACCGGTAGTGGTCATGAAAGCAGGGCGCAGTGAAATTGGCCAAATGGCGGCGCAATCCCATACGGCGTCAATTGCCGGTGATGACGCCGTGTTTAATGCCGTCCTTGAAGAATACGCAGCTGTCAGGGCATACAGTCCAGATGAGTTTCTGGATATTGCCTACATGGCGACCAAAAAGATTTATCCGGAAAACAATGCATTGGGCGTGATTACCGTTAGTGGTGGCGCTGGCATTTTGATTAGTGATGCCGCTGAAGACCTAAACCTGCCCATGCCTGAATTGGAACAAAACGCCCAGTCCAAGCTTAAAGAAGCCCTGTCTTTTGCCGCAGTCAAGAATCCGGTGGATTGCACCGCGCAAGTGATCAACCAACCTGAATTGGCTGACCAGTTCCTGTCAACCATGCTGGATACCCAGCAGTACCCCTCCATTCTGGCTTTCTTTGCCCACGCAGCAGGAACCGCTTCGATTGAAGCTAAACTGCGTCCTGAACTGAAAAAAGCAGTTGATAAACATCCTGATCATTTGTTTGCCCTGTCCATCATTGCAGAAAAAGACACGATTGCACGTTATGAGGCTGACGGGTTTTCAGTATTTGAAGATCCTATCCGTGCCACCAAGGCCATTCATCATATGGGCGTTTTGGGCACAGCCTTTGCCAGGCCAGATGCCCTCATTCCGTTTGAAAAGAAAGCCGTTGCCGCGCTTGCCAGCACACCTGACGAAGCCCAGGCCAAGCTCATCCTGGAAGAGGCGGGTTTGCAGGCGATTCCGGAAGGAATTGCCCATGATGCGGCAGAAGCGGCACACCTGGCGGATAAGTTTGGTTTTCCCGTTGTCATGAAAATCCTTTCACCTGATATCAAGCATAAATCCGAAATAGGTGGCGTTATTCTTAATGTGTCCAGTATTGCCGAGGTGCATGAAAGTTATGCCTTGCTCTTGCAAAGAGCCGCTGAAAAAGCGCCTTCCGCCAATATTACCGGTGTCCTGGTGGCCAAACAGGTAAACAATGCCGTTGAATGCATTATGGGTGTCAAAAACGACCCGGTATTTGGTCCCGTGGCCATGTTCGGCCTGGGTGGCATTCACGTGGAAGTGTTGAAAGACGTGGTCTTGCATCGTTGCCCATTCAGCCCTGAAACAGCCAGGAAGCTGATTCTCAGTATTCGCAGTGCGGCTATTTTGCAAGGCGTGCGTGGCAAGCCGGCGGTTGATATTGACGGGCTTGCCGAACAGCTGTCTCGCCTGTCTGTTTTTGCCGCCCAGGCACAGGAGCAGATTCAATCGGTGGAAGTCAACCCGATTCTGGCGGTTCCGGGTGAAAAGGGCTGCTACGTTGCCGATGCACTCATAGAGGTTTAATAAAAGTACTGGTTCCCACGCAGGAGCGTGGGAACCAGGTAAGCTCGTAATATGCAACTATCAGGCGATCTTCAGCGCTTTCAGAATGGCAAGACGCTTTGTCATGAATTCACTGGCCTGGATCTTCAATTCGGCGATGTTGGCATCGACCGTTTCCAGTGTTTTTCCATCTTTAATCAGACGTTGGCCTTGCATCGCTAATAAATCCCAAACAAACCGGGCCTGTTCGTGTGGCTGTTTATGATTGTTTTGCAGGGCCAGCAAGAACAGTTGTTGAAAGCGGGATACGCCAATGCCACCGCCTGTGACCGGACTGGCCAGATAATTCAAGTCGTTGCTGCCACGCGCCTTGGTCATTAAATAGTTATTCAGGCGCTTGGTCCTTTCATGAGCAATGTTTATGGTCGCTTCATCCTGGACAGCCATCAGGGTACCG
>JBBADT010000020.1:0-45738 GCA_041656315.1 Advenella sp. | reverse complement strand
AAATAATTAAGGATTATTAATCATGCAAGTTATTTTGCTAGAAAAAATCGGCAATTTGGGTAACCTGGGTGAGGTTGTTCGTGTTCGTGATGGTTACGCACGCAATTTCCTGATTCCTCAGAAAAAAGCCCGCCGCGCTACAGAAGCTGCCTTGAAAGAGTTTGAAGCACGTCGTGCAGAAATTGAAAAAGTACAGGCCGAAAAATTGGCTGCTGCACAGGCTGTTGGTGAAAAACTGAACGGTTTCGTACTTACCATCAGCCAGAAAGCGGGTGTGGATGGCCGTCTGTTTGGTTCTGTGACCAATATGGACATTGCTGCTGCCCTGGTTGCTGCCGGCTTTGAATCTGTTGAGAAACAGCAGGTGCGTTTGCCAGATGGCGCCCTGAAAGCAGTTGGAGAGTATCCTGTACAGGTTCATCTGCATGCAGACGTTAATGCCGACATCACCGTTGCAGTTCAAGGCGATATGGCTTAACAGGCAGGTTTTTAAAACTGTCAAACTTGTAAAAGCCGGCAATAGCCGGCTTTTTTACGTATATACTTACAGCTTGCATCGGATAAAACTATCCTGGTTTTATGCAATTTCATTCTTTACGCGTAAGCTTTGCGCGCTTCATTAAACACCTCCCATATTTTAATCAGCATGAATGTAGTCGACCCACAAATTGAATCACTTCGCCTGCCCCCTCACTCCATAGAGGCCGAGCAGTCGGTCTTGGGTGGTCTGTTATTGGATAACTCGGCACTTGAGCATATTTCGGATATCCTGAGTGAAGATGATTTCTATCGTCATGATCATCGTGTCATTTGGCGTCATGTCTGTAAAATCATAAATCTGGACAGGCCGGCAGACGTCGTAACTATTTACGAATCCCTTGAAACGGAAGGCAAGGCAGAGGAAATTGGTGGTCTTGCTTATCTTAATGCCCTGGCGCAAAATACGCCTTCTGCCGCCAATATTCGACGTTATGCGGAAATTGTCCGTGAACGGGCCATGTTGCGTAAACTGGTTAGCATTGCCGATGAAATAGCCTCCGAGGCCTTGAATCCCAAAGGCAAGGAAGCACGTCAGTTGCTTGATGAGGCGGAAGCCCGGATTTTCAAGATTGCCCAGGAAGGCACCCGCAGCGAGAATGATTTCCATGAAATGAGCAAATTGCTGATTGATGTGGTGGACCGGATTGATGAACTGGCACACCGGGACAATGTGTCGGATGTGACCGGTGTGCCAACCGGTTTTGTGGATCTTGATCGAAAAACATCGGGCATGCACCCCGGAGATCTTATCATTGTTGCGGGTCGTCCATCCATGGGTAAAACCTCGTTTTCCATGAATATTGGTGAGCACGTGGCCATCGATCAGGGGTTGCCTGTTGCAGTTTTTTCTATGGAAATGGGTGCGGTTCAGCTGGCCGCCCGTATGCTGGGTTCAGTGGGGCGCCTTGACCAGCAACGGATGCGTACCGGACGTTTGCTGGACGACGACTGGCCCAAAATTACCCATGCCATGCAGCTTATGCAAAATGCGCAGATTTTCATTGATGAAACACCTGGTCTGAATCCCATTGATCTTCGCGCTCGAGCCCGACGGCTTACCCGTAAATGCGGTCAGCTGGGTGTTATTATCATCGACTACCTTCAGTTGATGTCGGGTAGCGGCAGTGGTGGTAAAAATGAAAACAGGACGGCTGAAATTTCTGAAATCAGCCGTTCCTTAAAGGGTTTGGCACGTGAGTTGAATTGCCCGGTTATTGCTTTGTCCCAGCTTAACCGCAGTCTTGAACAGAGAACCAATAAACGGCCCATCATGAGTGATCTGCGTGAATCAGGGGCGATTGAACAGGATGCCGACTTGATTCTGTTTATTTACCGTGACGAGGTTTATCATCCGGAAACCCAGGACAAGGGAACGGCTGAAATTATTATTGGCAAACAACGTAATGGACCCATCGGTACCGTGAAAATGACCTTTGCGGGTGAAAGCACCAAGTTTCTTAATTATATGGGTTCTGGCGACAGCTTTATTTCAGATTAACCTTGCTGCAATGCTGGCTTATGCATGAATTGGCGTTAACAAAAAAACCTGCGATCGAAAGATGGCAGGTTGCAGGCATCAATAATAAGAATTCCGGGGCTAGTCATTCAGCCATAAGACATGAACAAGATCGCCCGCGGAAAGTCATGCGCCGGTATTTTCTATAAAGCATCGCTGGCGTAGTCCGCCAGGCGTGAGCGTTCGCCTTTTTGCAGGGTGATATGCCCCGAGTGCGACCATCCCTTGAAGCGGTCAACCACATAGGTCAGTCCCGAGCTGCCCTCGGTTAAGTAAGGGGTGTCAATTTGAGCGATATTACCCAGGCAAACAATTTTGGTGCCGGGACCCGCCCGGGTGATGAGTGTTTTCATTTGTTTGGGTGTCAGGTTTTGCGCTTCATCAATAATAAGAAATTTGTTCAGGAAGGTGCGTCCGCGCATGAAGTTAAGCGATTTGACCTTAATGTGTGACTTGATGACCTCTTTGCTTGCGCTGCGGTCCCAGTCTCCGGCTTCTGAGTGAATGCCAGAGTTCAGGAATTCCAGATTGTCTTCCAGCGCGCCCATCCAGGGTTGCATTTTTTCTTCTTCGGTGCCGGGCAAAAAGCCAATGTCCTCACCCACAGGAACGGTTACCCGGGTCATGATAATTTCGCTATATCGCTTGGTTTCCAGTACCTGGGTAAGGCCTGACGCCAGCGCAAGAAGCGTTTTGCCAGTGCCTGCCTGGCCTAAAAGAGAAACAAAGTCACAGTCGGGATTCATGAGCAGGTTGAGGGCAAAGTTCTGTTCACGGTTGCGTGCCGTGACTCCCCAGACATTATTCTTTTTGTGTGTGTAGTCGCGTAAGGTGGCCAATACGGCGGTTTTGCCACTGACCTCTTTGACTTGTGCATATAAAGGGGTATCGCCTTCAAGATAAACAAATTCATTGATAATGAATTCGGGGCACAGGGGCCCTTTGATCTTGTAATAGGTAATGCCGCCTTGCATCCAGGACTCCACATCTTTACCGTGTCGGGACCAGAAATTGGCCGGCAATTGCATAATGCCATCATAAAGCAGGTCAGAATCCTCAAGCGAGTGGTCGTTCAGGTAATCTTCTGCTTCCATGCCAAGGGCACGGGCCTTCAGTCGCATGTTGATGTCTTTGGACACCAGAATGACCTGTCGTTTGGGATGTTGTTTTTGCAGGGTTTGCACAACACTCAGAATCATGTTGTCGGCTTTGCCGGTGGGCAGGCTGATGCCCAGATCGCTTTCCATGTTTGAAGTCTGAAACAGTAACAGGCCGGTTGCGTCTTTATTGCCCAGCGCGTTAAGCGACATACCATGCAGGATATCGGTGGTTTCTGCAGCCAGTGCATCCAGAGAGCGGCTGACTTGCCGTGCATTGCGGGCCACTTCAGTCATGCCTTTTTTATGATGATCAAGCTCTTCAAGTGTCATCATGGGCAGGAAAATATCGTGTTCCTGAAAGCGGAACAGCGAAGAAGGGTCGTGCAGTAATACGTTGGTATCCAGTACAAACAGTTTTTTTGTTTCTGTGGAGGTAGTGGTTGCTGCTTTGCTGGCCGTTTTTTTGGGTGTTGGGCTTGTTTTTACTGCAGTGGTTTTGGCAGCGGCTGGCGAAGGTTGTTTGGTAGTTACGTTTTTTGCAGCGGTTTTACTGGCTGCTTTTGTGGCGGTTGGGCGGGGAGTCTTTGCTGGTTGGGCCATGTCTGCCGCGACCGCAGTTGCTGCAGCCGGCACGTCAGCCGCGTTTGCTTTGGGGCGTGAACGTGCTGCCGTGGCGGCTGTTCTGGTTTTTGGTGTGGCGATGGTGCCAATATCAATGGTATCGGCAGGTTTCGTAGGCAACTTGGGTAGTGGCATTCGTTATACTCTTGTTCCGGGTTTACCTGCATGCGCTGGCATGCAGTCAATGGGTTGGACTGTGTTAGGCAATTTCCTTGATGGCTTCAAGTACCTTGTCTACATGGCCGGGAACTTTCAGGCCACGCCATTCCTGTACCAGGACTCCCTGGCTGTTGATCAGGAAGGTGCTGCGTTCAATTCCCCTGACTTGTTTGCCATACATGTTCTTCAGTTTCATGACGCCAAACTGGTTGCATAATTGCTCTTCAGGATCGGCAATCAGGGGGAAGGGCAATTCATGTTTGTTGCTGAAATTGGTGTGTGTTTTCAGGGAGTCGCGTGAAACACCGATAATTTCCGTATTCAGAGTCTGGAACTGCTCATATCGGTCGCGAAAGTCCTGTGCCTCTACGGTGCACCCGGGCGTGTTGTCTTTGGGATAAAAGTACAAGACAATATTCTTACCCCTGAGGGTATCCAGGTCTATGGGCCCCAGATGGCTTTCCGCCTTGAAGGCCGGTGCTTTTTCTCCTACTACGGGTAAATCACTCATTCAATCATTTCCTTTATCTTCATTTAACATTAGTGCAACGGCAACATTGCGCCCTTCGGACATTAACACATTATAGGTGCGTGCAGCAGCCTGTGAATCCATGCATTCAATGCCTATTCTGGCTTTTAACAAGGGAGCCAGGACTTGAGGGGAAATAAATACCTGTTTGGCGCCAGTTCCAACAAGCAGGATATCAGGGGCATTATCGTAAGATGAGGGGGCGTTATCGTCCAGAAAATCAAGAGCACTGGACGGCTTGGCAGTCACGCCGGCCGCCAGCTCCAGTAATTGTGTGGTGATGTCCGAGACTTTCCTGACGGGCCAGGTAGTTATCGGGCCTTCGGGCTTGAAACAGATAGCGTTTTCGTAGCGGACATCGTTAACATCAATATGGCTGTCACCATATCGGGTAACGGTATTCAACGAAGAGCGTTCGACTTTCTGTAATTGCACTTTTTCTCCTTATGCGTACTAATCATATTCTATCCATATTTCATGTTTGTGATGACTCGAGGGGCATCATGGCAATTGAATGCCTATTATGTGATTATCGATCCATTCCTGCATTAAAATGGAAAAAAGATGTTTTTATACAAATTTTTACGAAACCGCATAAAACTATTTGATCATGCTGTTTATATGCGCTAGATTAATAGGTTTTATTGCGTTTTATTTATTTCTGTTTAAAAGGTGTTGGCCATGAGGCATTTTCCACGTATAGAGCGACTTCCTCCGTATATTTTCAATATTACCGGAGAGCTGAAGATGGCGGCGCGCCGGCGTGGCGAAGATATTATTGATATGTCCATGGGCAACCCGGATAGTCCTACCCCGGAACATATTGTCAAGAAAATGGTAGAAGCGGCCGAGCGGCCCAATACGCATGGTTATTCTGTTTCCAAGGGTATTCCGCGTTTGCGCAAGGCCATCACCGACTGGTACCTGCATCGCTATCAAATTTCCTTTGATCCTGATAAGGAAGCGATTGTCACCATCGGTTCCAAAGAAGGCCTGGCGCATTTAATGCTGGCCACCCTTGACCGTGGCGATACTGTCCTTGTACCTAATCCCAGTTATCCCATCCATATTTATGGTGCGGTCATTGCCGGTGCCAATATTCGTTCCGTGCCCATGACACCCGGCATCGATTTTTTCGAGGAAATCGAAAAAGCGGTACGTGAGTCCATTCCCAAGCCAAAAATGATGATTCTGGGCTTCCCCAGCAATCCAACCGCGCAATGTGTAGAACTGCCATTTTTCGAGCGTGTGGTAAAACTGGCCAAAGAGCACGACATTATTGTTGTGCATGACCTGGCTTATGCTGATATCACATTCGATGGCTATGTGGCACCGTCCATCATGCAAGTGCCCGGTGCCAAAGATGTGGCTGTCGAGTTCTTTACCATGAGCAAAAGCTATAACATGGCTGGCTGGCGCATTGGGTTCATGGTGGGCAATGAAGAAATTGTCAATGCATTGGCCCGCATGAAAAGCTACCATGATTATGGTACTTTCACGCCCATCCAGGTTGGTGCCATCGCTGCCCTTGAGGGTCCGCAGGACTGTGTAAAGGAAGTGGTTGCGCAATACCAGAAGCGTCGTGATGTGTTATGCAAAGGTCTGCACGAAGCGGGCTGGATGGTTGAGGTCCCCAAAGCCTCCATGTATATCTGGGCCGAGATCCCTGAGCCCTATAAACATATGGGCTCACTGGAGTTTTCCAAAAAAGTTCTGGCTGAGGCCAAAGTGGCGGTTTCGCCGGGTGTTGGTTTTGGCGAGTATGGTGATAACTATGTTCGTTTTGCCCTGATCGAAAATGAGCAGCGCATTCGCCAGGCAATACGCGGTATCAAGGAAATGTTCAGGAAGGACGGGTATCTCAAATGAATTTAAAGCCAATTAAGGTGGGCCTGCTGGGCTTTGGCGTTGTGGGCGGTGGCACCTATTCGGTGTTAACCCGTAACGCTGAAGAAATTGCCCGTCGTGCCGGTCGTGACATTGAAGTCGTGCGGGTGGCAACCCGTACACCGTCCAAGGCAAAAGCCGTGTTTGGCGAAGCCTTGCCGGTTGACGATGATCTTATGGGCCTGGTTAGCGATCCCAATATTGATATTGTGGTAGAGCTGATTGGCGGTGAAACCCTGGCGCGCGAACTGGTCATGCAGGCTATTGCCCATGGCAAGCACGTGGTAACGGCCAACAAGGCGTTACTGGCCATGCACGGCAACGAAATTTTTGCCGCAGCCAGCAAGAAGGGGGTTATGGTTGCCTTTGAAGCGGCCGTGGCGGGTGGGGTTCCCATCGTCAAGGCGATTCGTGAGGGCTTAACCGCCAACCGTATCCAGTGGGTGGCAGGTATTATCAATGGCACCACCAATTTCATCCTTAGTGAAATGCGCCAGCGTGGATTGCCCTTTGAGACCGTCCTGTCCGAAGCCCAACGCCTGGGTTACGCCGAAGCCGACCCTACCTTTGATGTGGAAGGGGTCGATGCCGCACACAAGCTCACTTTGCTGGCATCTTTGGCATTTGGCATTCGCATTCAATTTGACAAGGCCTATGTAGAAGGCATTACCGCACTCAAACAGGAAGATATTACCCATGCCGAGCGCCTGGGTTATCGCATCAAGCTGTTGGGCATTGCCAAGCGTCGTCCCAATGGCATCGAGTTGCGGGTGCATCCTACCCTGGTGCCTGCCAGTAAATTGATTGCCAATGTGGAAGGTGCCATGAATGCGGTGCTGGTCAAGGGTGATGCCATTGGTGAAACCCTTTATTATGGTGCCGGTGCAGGTGCCGAGCCAACTGCATCTGCGGTCGTGGCGGATCTGGTTGATGTTACCCGCATGCATACTTCCGATCCCGAAAACCGGGTGCCGCATCTGGCTTTCCAGCCCAATGCATTGGCTGATTTTGATATTCTTCCCATCTCCGAAATCAGGACTTCCTATTATTTGCGCTTTACCGTTGAAGACCGTCCTGGCGTGCTGGCTGATCTAACCCGCATCCTGGCAGACAAGTCCATCTCCATCAATTCCATGGTACAGGAGCAAAAAGGAGAGGGCAGCGCTGCTATTATTATCCTTACGCATGAAGCGCGTGAAGGCAATGTGGTTGACGCCATTCGCATGATTGAAAATCTTGGCTTTGTCCATTCTTCTGTAACTCGTATCCGTCTGGAAAATTTATCATGAGATATGTTTCTACCCGTGGTGGGATGGCAGCCCTTCCTTTTTCTGAAATTCTGCTAGAGGGTCTGGCCCGTGACGGTGGTCTGGCCATGCCCGAAAGTCTGCCCCAGGTAAGCCGTGAAACGCTGGCTTCCTGGCGTAAGCTTTCCTACGCAGATCTGGCTACCCAGGTTCTGAAACTGTTTATTACCGACATCCCTGAAGAGGATTTGTCCAGGCTTACCCATGCGGCTTATAACAGTCAGGTGTTTAGCAGCGAAGCCATTGTGCCGCTTAAGCCCCTTGGCAATGGCCTTACGCTGGTAGGCCTTTCTGAGGGCCCCACGCTGGCCTTCAAGGATATGGCCATGCAGTTTCTGGGTCAAGTGTTTGAATATGTCCTGGCGCGTAAAAATACCACCATTAATATTCTGGGCGCTACTTCCGGCGACACCGGCTCCGCGGCTGAATACGCTTTGCGTGGCAAGAAAGGGGTATCGGTTTTCATGTTGTCCCCTTATGGTCGCATGAGTGATTTCCAGCGCGCGCAAATGTACTCCCTGCAAGATGAAAATATTCATAACCTGTCTGTGCATGGTGTTTTTGATGATTGTCAGGATATCGTCAAGGTGTTGGCGTCAGATCTCGAGTTCAAGGAAAAATACCATCTTGGTGCAGTGAATTCCATTAACTGGGCCCGTATTTCAGCACAGGTGGTTTATTATTTCTGGGCCTGGCTGCGTGCCACCAGCCATGACAACCAGCAGGTTTCCTTTGCGGTGCCTTCCGGTAATTTCGGCAATATCCTTTCGGGACATATTGCGCGTAGCATGGGCTTGCCCGTGCGTCGCCTGGTTCTGGCCACCAACGAAAACAATGTCCTGGAAGAGTTTTTCCGTACCGGCGTGTATAAACCCCGTTCTGCCGAGCAAACCTTTGCCACTTCCAGTCCATCCATGGATATTTCCAAAGCCTCCAATTTTGAACGCTTTGTCTATGATCTCGTTGGGCAGGATGCCGGTAAGGTCAAGGGCTTGTGGGAGTCCCTTGAGCGGAATGGCTCATTTGACTTAAGCGATCTAAAGCCGTTGTTTGAAGAGAAATTCGGTTTTGTGGGAGGCCAGAGTTCTCATGCAGACCGCCTGCACACCATTAAAGCGGTTTATGAGCAGGAAGGAGTGCTTATTGATCCGCATACGGCTGATGCCGTAAAAGTGGCCCGCCAGTACCAGGAAGCGGGCATCCCGATGCTGGTGCTTGAAACCGCGCTGCCGGCCAAGTTTAATGAAACCATTCAGGAAGCGATTGGTCAGCCTGCCCCGGTTCCCGAGCACCTGAAAGGATTGGCCGACTTGCCGCAAAAAGTAACGGTCATGGACTGCAATGTTGAGCAGGTTCGTTCATATATACAGGAACACGTAATATTGTAGGTCATGTTCAGGGGCACTTCGGTGCCCTTGTTCATGATAGGGATTACACGACACGCTTGCCAGTATATGGCGCCTTCATTATGACCATTGATCAATAAGCCAGGCCTCTCATGACCCTGTTTACTCCCGGTAATTTTCTTGCAGTGGCTACCGGTGCTGCCTTTGGCGCTATTTTACGCTGGTTGCTGGGCCTGGCCCTAAACCAGGAATCCTGGCCATGGGGAACCTTGCTGGCCAATTGTCTGGGTGGTTTGTTGATTGGCATGCTGATTGGTTTTTTTTCTCTCAACGAGCACACCCCTTTATGGGTACGACTGTTTCTGGTTACCGGGTTCCTTGGCGGATTAACCACTTTTTCCACTTTCTCGGCAGAAACCCTGCAGTTTTTGCTTAAAGGGCAATTGCTCTGGGCAGGTACCTATATGGGTATCAGCCTGGTCAGCACTTTGTTGTTGACAGCGCTGGGGATGTGGCTGGTTCAGTTGTTCAAGTAAGTATTTATTGTTTATTCCTATCGCAGGCATAGCTTTTATCTCATAAGATATATATAATGTGTATCTTATAAAGTAACGATAAAGCTAAACAGGGTCAAAACATGAGTACGCTTATTTCCATCTCTCCGCCCAGCAAAACCAAACAACCCGAAACCCGGATGACAGCGTTCCTGTCGTTGGGATTTCGGCCTTTATATATTGCCGGTGCAGCCTGGGCACTGATTTCCATTTTACTGTGGATATATACCCCGCAATTTCTGCAGGGCACCTTGAATGGAATGTGGTGGCATGCCCATGAAATGCTGTGGGCCTTTGTGGGTACCATTGCGGTTGCCTTTTTGCTGACAGCGAGCGCAACCTGGACCGGCTCTAATCCGATTAAAGGTGTTCCGCTGGCCATTCTTGCCCTTACCTGGCTAATGGCCCGCGTTGCTTTCCTGATTCCGGGCGACAGCATGTTTTTTACCGGCATGCTGTATGAGTTTTCTTTTTACCTGGTGTCAGCCATTTGCCTGTTCAGGGTGATCCTGAAAGCCAAAAGCAAACGCAATTATGCTTTGCCATGGGCGGTATTGGGCCTCGGCATCATGGACCTGGTGTTCCTGCTTACCTATTATCAGGGCAAGTTAGATGTGCTGATGTCCTTTTTTGAAGTCGGCATTCTGTTTATGGTGCTGATTGCCCTGCTAATTGCCCGTCGTGTCGTGCCATTTTTTGCCACCCGTAAAATTCAGGGCTTGCAGATTCCCATGCATACCCGTTCCGGTTTGTACCAATTAATTGCCTGTGGGATTGCGATTTTCTTTGGGCTTGTTGGCTTGCCCAAAGTAATGGCGCTGTTTATCGGCATTGCCGGTATCATTGCCATTGTTCAGGTTATTCAATGGAAACCTTCCAAAGTCCTGGGTGAACCATTGCTTTGGGTGTTGTATCTGGCTTATTTCTTCCTGGGTCTGGGTTTGGTAATGGGCGCCTTGTATTTTGCCGGTATCCGTCCTTCCATCATGGTTCGTCCTGCCACGTATATTCACGTCATTGGCATGGGCGGGTTTTCTATCATGATTATTGGCATGCTAACCCGTACCGCTCTGGGGCATACCGGGCACCCATTAAAGGCAAGCCGCTTAATGGTCTGCAGTTATGTGTTGGTGCTGGTGGCGACTATCAGCCGTTTTGCGGCTCTGTACCCATCTGCTTATACCCAGCCCCTGCTGCATGTTGCAGGGCTTGCCTGGATACTGGCCTTTGGTTTCTATCTTTGGCAGTTTGTGCCTATTCTTACCCGTCCACGTGCCGACCAGGCTTTTGATAAAGGCGGTTTGATCAAACCCATGGAGAAAAAATGAGGTTAACGGTCAGGACAGATTACGCTTTCAGGATGCTCTTGTATTTGGCCGTGCATCCTGACAGGCTTTGCACCATTAAGGAAATTGCCAAGGCCTACCATATTTCAGAGCCGCATCTCATGAAAATCACTCACCAGCTTAGCCAGTTGGCATGGATTGAAACAATAAGGGGTAAAGGCGGAGGCATGAAACTAGCCAAAAAACCGGAAGAAATCTGTTTGGCTGAAGTGATTAAAACGGTTGAACCGGATTTTCATTTGGTGGAATGCTTTAGCAGTGACAATACCTGCAATATTGGAGCCTATTGTGGTTTGACTGGCATTATGCAAGAAGCGCTGGATGCATTTATTGCCTGTTTTGCCCAATATTCCCTGGCTGATATCCTCAAGTCAGGGGCCCCGCCTTCTGATGAATCCCTTGAGAAAATCGTTAATTTCATGAAGTAAGGTGTTGTGCCAAAAGCTGGGCTGCAAGTTGTCCGCTTTTGACGGCGCCTTCCAGCACGCCGGGAAAACCTGTGTCAGTCCAGTCACCGGCCAGGTATAAACCAGGCCAGGAAGTAGAGTTGGGCAAGCGATGCAGGCCCGGTTCGGCGCTAAAGGTAGCTCTTTTTTCGGTAATGATGTCCCAGGCTGTTACGGCAGGCAAGGGCAGATTTTCAGGGGCCTGTCTGGCAAGTTGTTCAATCGCCAGCCGGATAATTTCTGACTTGTCTTTTTCCAGCCATTCACTGGCCTGACTGATGACAATGGTAATTTCGGGCCGATAGCTGTGCGCATCGTTCATGAATCGGGAGCGTATAAACAGCCATTGCCCCGGGTCTTGTTGCGGGTGTTCTGTTTTAAGCAGATAAAGCGGCAAGGGCAATTGCCAGTTTTTTTCCAGCTCAAGGGTAATTGTCATGATTGGATTAAAGCTGAATTGCCGCAGTGCTTCCATGAAGCCGGGCTGGTTTTCGCTATTGGGCAGGGTGGCCAGGATTTTGGCGCACTGTTCGGCAGGCGTTGCCAGGATGACGGCATCAAAATCAAGCCCGTCAATTTGGTAACCTTTAGGTGTGATTGTCAGGGACTGTATGCTTTTCCCGTAAGTAAACCTAATTGTGTTGCTGAGTTTTTCTGCCCATAAGGCACTTAGGTTAACCCGGGGTATCAGGAAGTTGGAGGCCTGTTTACCTGCATCAGTACTGTGTTGCAACACACGGGCAAATAGTTGCATGCTGGCTTTGTTGACATGGGTGTTCAGGGTGGCAATGCAAAGTGGCTCCCAGAATGCCTGATAAAGAAAGGGTGTTTGCTTTTCCTGTTTTAGCCAGTTACCAACGGTTTGTGCATGGGGTACCCGCCATTTTTGTCTTTTCAGGGTTAACAGTGCACGTATCAGCTTGCATTTGTCAGTAAATGCCAAACCTTTGGCCCATAGCAGGGCTTGCAGAAAATCAAACGGTGCAGGCAGCGCTGACTTGAGGTGCAGCCTGAAATCCTGATTTAAGGTTGAAATATCAAGGGGT
The DNA here is from genome assembly GCA_041656315.1 of Advenella sp. Lineage (GTDB taxonomy): Bacteria > Pseudomonadota > Gammaproteobacteria > Burkholderiales > Burkholderiaceae_B > Advenella. The sequence goes on along the minus strand of JBBADT010000020.1, from coordinate 33,341 downwards.
TGCCTTAGGAAATGTTCTTGTTCATCCAGGCCCAGTTCTTGCATAAGCCGCAGGGTATCTGAATAAGCCCCAATCAGCAGGTGTTGGCCGTTATCAATCGTCCTGCCCAGTTTACGGGAATGCACTTTACGGGCACGTCCACCCAGAGTGTGCGATTGCTCGAAGACATGGACCCTGAGGTTTTTTTGCTGCAGGGTATGGGCGGCAGCCAGGCCTGCCCAACCTGCTCCGATAACGGCAACGCTTTTTTGATCAGGGGGATCAAGGGGTGGCATTACGCATGTCACGGGTAAATGTCTTGCCGCCGTTAATCCATATTTTCCAGGCAATAAAAAATTTACGGATAGGCGTCAGGCTGATACGCTGATCCAGAATGTTCCATTCCTCATGCTCAATTTCTTTTAACAAGGCATGGTAAATGGCGGCCATCATAATGCCCGGTCGTTGAGCGCGACGGTCCTCTTCCGGTAACAGGGTAAAGGCTTCTTTATAAAGCTGGCGGGCACGATTGGCTTCAAAGGCCATCAGTTTTTTGAAGTTATCGTTGTAATTGCTGTTCAGGATGTCGGCTGCCTTGACGTTAAAAGCCTGCAAGTCTTCAATGGGAAGATAAATACGTCCACGACGTGCATCATCGCCTATGTCACGGATAATATTGGTCATTTGCAAGGCCAGCCCCAGCTTTTCCGCATACTGCAGGGTTGCCGGATTGCTAAAGCCAAAAACCCGTGCTGATAACAGGCCAACGGCACTGGCTGCGTGCCAGCAATATTTTTTCAGGCCCACCCAGTCCAGGTAGCGGCTTTGGTCAAGGTCCATTTCCATGCCGTCTATAATGGCCAGGAAATTTTCTTTTTCCAGATTGAGGGGGACGATATGCGGTGCCAGGGCCTTGGTAACCGGGTGCTCGGGTTTTTGCCGGTAAAGGTTGTCAATTTCATTGCGCCACCAGCCCAGCTTAACACGGGCCAATGACGGGTCTGAACACTCATCAACCACATCATCAACTTCCCGGCAGAAGGCGTAGATGGCCGTAATGGCACGTCTGGGTTCAGGTTGCAGATACAGGAAAGAATAATAAAAACTGGATCCGCTTTTGTTGGTTTTATCCTGGCAGTATTCGTCTGGTGTCATGATGTTATGAATGAGTTAAAGCGCGCCATGAAATAATGGCCCAATCAGGTTTGTTCAATACCGGGCGCTGGTTGAAAACATCATAGTTGACGTTTTCAATTTTTTCCAGAATGCGCAATCCACCCTGAATAATCATGCGCATTTCCCATGCCAGGCGTCCACGCAGGTTTTTGGTCAGGGGCGCGCCGGCAAGCATCATTGTACGGGTAAATTCGATTTGTTCCCGCATTAATCCGATCCACTCAGGGGTTATCTTTTCAGATGCCTGGTTTTGTACTGTGATATTGTGCCGATGCAGACTGTCCTGGGGCAAATAAACCCGGTTTTTCTTCAGGTCAATGGCAATATCCTGCCAGAAATTAACCAGTTGCAGGGCAGTGCAGATTTGATTGGAAAAGACAATATTCTCTTCGCTGACAGCCTGGTAAATATGCAGCATTAACAGCCCAACGGGATTGGCAGAAAACCGGCAGTACTCAAGTAACGCTTCCTGATTGGCAAATGGCGTGAAACGGACATCTGATTCGAAGGCGGTGAGTAAGTCCTGGAAGGCTGACATGGGCAAATGATAGTGCCTGATAATGGCTGCCAGGGGGATAAACACGCTATTTAATTCGGGCGAACCAAAATCATCAGGGCCAGCGGGTTGTTGTTGTATTTTTCGTAATGCAGTCCTGTAGGCTTGAAGTTTTTCCAGTCGCGCGGCCGGGTTCAAATCACCTTCATCGGCAATATCATCGGCACTTCGTGCAAAAGTGTAAACCGCATGAATGGCGGGTCTTAACGCTGCCGGGATAAGGACAGAGGCAACCGGAAAGTTTTCATAATGTTCAACAGACATGCAGGGACTCGTAAAATAATTGCATCGGGGGGATTATAAGCGCCAGGAGTGATTATAATTTAGGGCTAGGTGCTGTATTTTTAAACTGGAGTAACGCAAATGCCTCGTCCAATCCGCGCAACAATATCTTTGCCGGCACTTTCACATAATTTGCAAGTGGTTCGCAATCATCTGCAGTTGGCCCGTCAAGACTATCAGGAAACAACCGGAAAGTCGTTCGTGCCGCCTTTTATGTGGGCGGTTATCAAGGCAAATGCATATGGGCACGGGCTTGAAAATGGCATTAAGGGGTTCGGACAGGCAGATGGGCTGGCACTTATTGATTTGAACGATGCCATTCGTTGCCGCGAACAGGGTTGGGATAAAAAAATATTAATGCTTGAAGGTTTTTTTGAACAGGCTGACTTGCCGTATTTGCAGGAAAACCATATCACGACCAGCATTCATCATATCGAGCAAATCAAAATGCTTGAGAAAATGCCGGCCGGCAAGCCATTTGATGTTTTTCTCAAGCTCAATACGGGCATGAACCGCTTGGGATTCCGTCCTGCCGATTGTGCTGCCCGCTTCCAGGATTTACTGGTCTTGCAAAAGCAGGGCAGGGTTGGCAAGATTGGTTTTATGTCGCACTTTTCAAGTGCCGATGGTCAGTTGGGCGCCACCGATGAACCTGCACGTCTCATGAGGCAGGCCATTGAAGGTTTGCCCGGCGCGCTTAGCATGTGCAATTCAGCCGCTACGCTGCGTTATCCGTCCCTTGCCTTCAATGAACGGGAAAACTGGGTCAGGCCGGGTATTTGCCTTTATGGTGCCTCTCCTTTTGATACACCCACTGAAACCGCGGCGGCATTCGGCTTGCATCCGGCCATGTCTTTAAAGGCAAAACTGCTTTCGGTGCAACACGTGGAAAAGGGTGAGTCGGTCGGGTATGGAGCAACATTTACGGCGACTCAAAATACCCGTGTGGGCGTGGTTGCCTGTGGCTATGCCGATGGCTATCCAAGGCATGCCCCAACGGGTACACCAGTGATGGTCAATGGGGTCCGGACAAGAATTATCGGCCGTATATCCATGGATATGCTAACGGTAGACCTTGATCCCGTTCCCAATGCGCGGGAAGGTGACTGGGTAAATTTGTGGGGACAAAATGGCCCGCACATTGATGAGGTGGCCAGCTATGCAGGCACCATTTCCTATGAACTCATGTGTGCACTGGCAAAACGGGTGCCTGTTGATCTTGAAGAATAGAATGCACCCGAATCTATGTAAAATAGACCGGAATGTAAATATAAGGAAAACCGGATGAAGAATAAATGTGTCCTGGTAACTGGGGCAACCAAAGGTATTGGCTGGGCCATTTCAAGACGCCTGAGTGATGCGGGTGCCCATGTCATTGGTTTGGCCCGCCATGTGGATGAAATAGATTTCCCGGGTTTTTTGTATCAATGTGATTTGAATGACGCCGGCCAGACCGAAGACGTCTTGCGCATGATCCGTGAAAAATATCCCGTTGATGCCATTGTCAATAATGTGGGTGTTGTGTTGCCTGAAATCCTGGGTGAGATCTCACTGGCTTCGTTTTACCAGGTTTATGATCTTAATGTCCGTTCGGCGGTTCAGGTGGTTCAGGCTTTTTCTGATGCCATGAAGCAACGGCAGGAAGGACGGATTATCAATATTGCCAGTATTGCCAGTCATGGCTCAGCGGGCAAAACCAGTTATTCAGCGGCCAAATCGGCCCTGGTGGCTTGTACCAAAACCTGGGCGCTGGAATTGGCCGATTATGGTATTACGGTCAATGCCATTTCACCCGGTCCGGTAGAAACGCAGCTTTTACGTGAAAACTATCCGGTGGGTAGCGAAAAAGAAAAGCAGCTGCTAGCCGATATTCCGCTTAAACGATTGGCTCGCCCTGAAGAAATTGCAGCGGCAGTGCAGTTTCTGCTGTCTCATGATGCCGCTTTTATTACCGGACAGGTGCTGCAAATAGATGGAGGAAAAAGCCTGTAGCGGCAAAGACAGGCCGTTGCAAAGGCTTGCCTGTTTCAAACAAGCGGTAATGTAAATCATAAAAGGAAAAGGCCAAGTTCATGGCAAAAGCAAAAACAGTGTATGTCTGCCAGGAATGCGGTGGAATTAGCAATAAATGGCAGGGCAAGTGTACGCACTGTGGTGCCTGGAATACCTTGCAGGAAACCATAGAACAGCCCGTGCCTGCAGCGGGAGCCAACCGGTTTTCACACCTGGCTTCATCGGCGCCAGTACGAATGCTGTCTGACATTGAGGTGCGGGAAACTCCCCGGCAACCCACTGGCCTGTCAGAGTTTGACCGGGTGCTGGGAGGCGGCCTGGTGCCGGGGTCGGTCGTGCTTATTGGCGGAGATCCCGGAATTGGCAAATCCACGCTCTTGCTGCAGGCGCTGGCCATGTTGTCTCAGGCCGTTCCCGTGCTGTACGTAACCGGTGAAGAGTCTGCAGAACAGGTAGCGTTAAGGGCGCAACGGCTGGATCTTGATGCCAGCAATGTCAAATTGCTGGCGGAAATCCAGCTGGAAACCATTCAACGGGCCCTGCAGGAAGAAAAGCCCCAGGTGGCCGTGATTGACTCCATTCAAACCTTGTTTTCAGGGGCGTTAAGTGCTGCGCCGGGTTCGGTCTCGCAGGTGCGTGAATGTGCCGCACAGCTTACCCGTCTGGCTAAGCAAACCGGCGTGTCAATTGTCATGATCGGACACGTGACCAAAGATGGTACGCTGGCAGGTCCCCGAGTCTTGGAACACATCGTTGATACGGTTTTGTATTTTGAGGGTGAGCATCATTCTTCCTATCGGCTGATTAGGGCTTTCAAGAATCGGTTTGGTGCCGTCAACGAACTGGGTGTATTCGCCATGACCGATAAAGGGCTCAAAGGAGTCAATAATCCTTCGGCCCTTTTCCTTTCCCAGCATGCTGCCAATGTGCCCGGCACGTGCGTGATGGCCACCCAGGAAGGCAGCAGGCCCTTGCTGGTGGAAATACAGGCGCTGGTGGATACCGCCCATGTTCCCAATCCGCGTCGTTTGTCGTTGGGGCTGGATGGTGGCAGGCTGGCCATGTTGTTGGCGGTGCTTAACCGGCATGCCCAGGTTGCCACGTTTGACCAGGACGTTTTTGTCAATGCGGTGGGTGGGGTAAGAATTACCGAAACGGCATCTGACCTGGCCGTATTGCTGGCGATTATTTCCTCACTCAGGAACAAGCCTTTGCCACAAGGCTTGCTGGTTTTTGGTGAAGTGGGGCTGGCTGGTGAGATTCGCCCTGCCACCCGCGGGCAGGAGCGCCTCAAGGAAGCCGCCAAGTTGGGCTTCAGTATAGCGCTGATACCCAAACATAATACACCCAGGCAGGCAATCGAAGGGCTGGAAATCTGGCCTGTTTCCCGTCTTGATGAAGTGTTGCAGTTTATAAAATAAAATTAAAAAAAGGAGTCATGAGTGGATTGGTTGTCGAGTATTCCCTTGTATTTGCTGTTGGGGGCCAGCATTGGTTTTGTGGGGGCCATGGTGGGTATCGGGGGAGGACTGATTGCCATTCCCATGCTGGTGCTCCTGTTTGATATGCCCCAGCAATTGGCCCAGGGAACTGCGTTGGTCATGATTGTGAGTAATGTGCTGTTATCGGTCAGAAGTTATAACCAGAGCAACAGAATTGATTTCAAAAGCGTGGGTATTGCCGTGGTGGTGAATATGGTCGCGACCAATTTGGCAGCAATCATGGCCCAGGATATTGATCCTGTCTTGTTGCGTCGTTTGTTTGCCATTTTTCTGGCCCTGATTGCCTTGCTGTATTTGTGGCAGACTCTTCCGGGAAAAATTAAAAAACAGTCGGCCTCCCAGGCAGGGTCAGCTACAAAACTGAAACTCTCCACGTCTGTCTGGCTGGGGCTGGGTTCGGGTCTGATTGGTGGTATTTTTGGTGTGGGAGGTTCTTTGATTATTGTGCCTGTCATGACCATGTATTATGGTTTCAGGCAAACGACTGCACAGGGCATGGCGTTGGCCATGATTGTGCCAGGCAGTTGTGTGGCACTAGGTACCTATGCCTGGGGTGGCAATACCAACTGGATAATAGGGTTAAGCATGGCCATCGGCGGCATGTTCGTGGTGAGGTATGGGGTAAAGCTGGCGTACCGCCTTCCCGAAGTGCACCTGAAAAGAATTTTTTCACTGGTGCTTTTTTTAACCGTGGCATTGTTAATGACAAAATAAACGATTGGGAAAATTAGCAATGAAAAGTATGTTAAACGGGCGACTTGCCTGGGTGTCCTTCAAGCGAGACTGGAAATCCGGCGAGCTCAAGCTGCTGTTTCTTGCGCTGATTATTGCCATTATTGCCGTCAGTAGCGTGGGTTTTCTGTCAGACAGGGTATCACGGGCCCTTGAGCGTGATACCGGGCAAATGCTGGCCGCAGACCTGTTGCTGGAATCTGATGAGCCGGTTCAGCAAGTGTTGCTTGCGCGTGCCCAAAAAGACGGCTTGTCAGTGGCGCAAACCTGGCAATTCCCCTCTATGGTGGCTGCGGCTGATAAAACCCGGTTGGCCTCTGTCAAGGCCGTGAGCGATGCCTATCCTTTGCGGGGTACCCTGAAACTGAAGGAGGGGCATGAGTCGCCCGTTGAAAGTGTACGCCAGGCTCCTGAATCCGGAACCGTGTGGGCCGATGCACAATTACTGCTGCAACTCGACGTGTTGCCCGGACAGACGGTGCAACTGGGCAATAAAACGTTCAGGGTTGATAAAATCATCGAGAGCGAACCTGACAAGGGCTTGCAGTTTGTGAACATTGCGCCAAGGATTATGCTGAATGCCGCTGATTTGGCGGCAACCGGCCTGATTGCACCCGGCAGCCGGATCAAATATGCGTTGCTGTTGGCGGGGGATGGCAATACCGTGACCAATTACCGCCAATGGCTGGAAACAGCGATTGCCAAGGGGCAGCAGATACGCGGCACAGAATCTGTACGACCCGAGGTGCGGCAATCCCTGGACAGGGCCCAGCAGTTTTTTGCCCTGGTAGCCCTATTAACGGTCCTGATTGCCTGCGTGGCCATTGCCCTGGGTTCGCGCCGCTTTACCAAGCGGCACCAGGACGGGGTGGCCGTCATGAGAACGATTGGGGCAACAGGCAGTCAGGTAAGACAAATTCTGCTGCTTGAGTTTTTACTGGTAGCCGTATTTGCTTCCCTGGCAGGCAGTGCCATTGGTTATTTGTTTCATTACTTCCTGCTTTACTTCTTGATGCCTCTGTTGCAAACCGAGTTGCCCGCAGCCTCTCTGTTGCCCGCTTTCCAGGCGGCTATTGTAGGGGTTGTCTTGCTAATCGGTTTTTCGGTGCCTCCGTTATTGCAGTTAAGCAGGGTGCCGCCGCTTAAAGTCATCCGCCAGGATTTGCAATTGCTGTCCGCGGGCAAAACAAGCGCTTACCTGCTGGGTGGAGTAGTATTTCTGGCCCTGCTTTGGTGGTTTGCCAAAAGCTTCGTGCTGGCCCTGATCGTCGGGGCGGGTTTCTTGCTGGCTTTGGGGGCCTTTGCCTTGTTTTCATGGTGTCTGGTGTGGCTGGTGGCTGTGCTGCGCAAGCGCCTGATGCACAAGCCAGTCTTGCGTTTTGCGCTGGCCGGTATGGTTAGCCGCAAGCAAATGACGATTGTGCAGATATGTTCGCTGGCACTGGGGCTGATGATTATTCTGTTGCTTGGCCTGATCCGAACCGATTTGCTGGATGGCTGGCGCAACACTTTGCCCGATAATGCACCCAATCGTTTTTTGATTAATATTCAGGCTGATCAGCGCCAGCCTGTCCAGGCGTTTTTTGAACGCCAAGGATTACCAAGGCCCGAACTGGAGCCCATGGTGCGTGGACGCCTGGTGCAAATCAATGGCAAGGAAATCTCACCGCTTGATTACACAGAAGAAAGAACCCGCCGTTTGGTGCAGCGCGAGTTCAACCTGTCTTACCTTGACGAGCTTCCACCCAGCAATACGATTAGCCAGGGAAAATGGCTGAACCCGGCAATGCCTGAAGTGTCTTTTGAGCTGGAGCTGGCCGAAACCCTGGGACTCAAACTGAATGACCGTCTGGCCTTTGATGTGGCCGGGCAGTTGGTCGAGGCCAAAATTACCAGCCTTAGAACGGTCAAGTGGGATTCAATGCAAGTCAATTTCTTTGCGATCCTGTCTGCTCCATTGCTTGAGAATAAACCTGCAACCTGGATTACCTCCTTTTATCTGCCCGATAGCCTTCCCCTGTTTACCCAGGAACTGGTTAGTCAATTTCCCAATATCACGGTGTTTGATGTTTCCGGTATATTGGCTCAGCTCGAATCAGTGCTTTCACAAGTGAGTCTGGCGGTGCAACTGTTGTTTGTCTTCACGTTTCTGGCTGGTGTGGTGGTTCTGGTCGCCGCCTTTTTATCCACGTACGATGAGCGCATTTATGAGGCGGCGGTATTGCGTTCGCTGGGGGCGACATCGGGGCAGCTGGATCAGGCGCAGCGCCTGGAGTTGTTGATCATTGGTTTATTTGCCGGCTTGTTGGCGGCTACGGCAGCTGTTTTGATTGCCGGCCTGCTGGCCTATCATGTTTTTGACTTTAGCATTAGCCTAAATTATTGGCCATGGTTGGTTGGGGTGCTTGTTGGGGTTGCCGCTTCATCATTAGGCGGTAAAATGGCCCTTAAAGGTGTTAAAACAACACCTCCTTTGCAGGTTTTACGGAGTATGGATTAAATGATACGTGTGCAACCCATGGTAGAGCCACTGGACCGTACGGTCAGTTTTTATGATCAGATTGGTGGTGAGCAGGGTCTTAAAGAGCTGGTTGAACGGTTTTATGACTTGATGGATCTTGAATCCGATTTCAAAGAGCTGCGAGAAACGCATGGTGAATCTCTGGACAATGCCCGGGAAAAACTGTTTTTGTTTCTGAGTGGTTATCTGGGCGGGCCCGACCGTTATATTTCACAGTTTGGTCATCCGCGTCTTAAAGCAAGGCATATGCCTTTTTCCATTGGTTCGGTTGAACGTGACCAGTGGGTGATTTGCATGGGCCGGGCAATGATGGACCAAAACATTCCCGAACCCATCATGGATCGCATGTTGCAGTCATTCTATGGCGTGGCAGACTGGATGAAAAACCGGGATGACTGACAGGATAGCCCAGGCGGTGCGGGTTAATGCGGGCAGCAATGGCATGCTTTATGATCCCGCTTTTGCCATTACGCCAGCCCTGCAGGTGTTTGAGCCCGCATTTTATGCTGAGCGGGCCCGGCCGGTCAGTGCCGGAGGGCGCAATGCGGCCTGGTTTGTGCAAGACCAGTGGGGCAGTGGGGTTTTGCGCCAGTATCGCCGTGGCGGACTGGTGGCCCGTTTCAATAAATCGCATTATGTCTGGAACGGGGCTGAAAATACCCGTTCATTTGCTGAATTCAGGCTTTTGCAATACATGCATGCCCGGGGTTTGCCGGTGCCCAGGGTGGTTGCAGCCGGCTATAACCGGTCTTTGTTTTTTTACAGGGCAGCCTTAATTACTGAAACACTGCCCAATACCAGGCCCTTGGCCAGTGTATTGAAAGACCTGTCGGACACGGTTGAGATCACTGCTTTGGCAGAGGCCTGTGCACGCAGCATTTATCTTATGCACAAGGCTAATGTATGGCATGCCGATTTAAACGCGTTCAATCTTCTTGTCGATGCCAGTAACAAGGTATGGCTGATTGATTTTGACAAGGGACGGCAACTTGTCATGACGGCTTCATTATGTAACGATAACCTGAATCGACTGAAACGTTCTCTTGAAAAAGTATTGCAACAGCAAGGTTTGGTATTTTGGGAACACTTGAGCCGGTTTTATGCAAAAAACCAATAAAAAAAATCATTTTTTTATTAAATGATTTATGATTCTCTTTTTTTTTAAACTGTTTGGAGTCGAGTGCGACATGAAAATGCAATTCGTTCGTAAATTGGCCGTTGCTGCATTGACTTTGTCTGTTTCAGGCGTTGCCCTGGCAGCAGAGGAAAAAGTGCTGAACGTTTACAACTGGGCCGAGTACACGGCTCCTGACACTATTCCCGGTTTTGAAAAACAAACGGGTATCAAGGTTCGTTATGATACTTATGACACCAATGATATCCTGCAGGCAAAACTGTTAACCGGCAATTCCGGTTATGATGTGGTGGTACCTTCAACCCACTATGCGGCACGCCAGATTCAAGGTGGCCTGTTCCAGAAACTGGATAAATCAAAAATACCGAATTGGAAAAACCTTGATCCGGCCATTATGGACTTGGTGGCACAGGTTGACCCGGGTAATGAGTATTTGGTTCCATGGGGCTACGGCACCAATGGCTTGGGCTACAACGTAACCAAGGCCAAAGAAATTCTGGGTGAAAATGCCGATCTGGCCAACTGGGACAATCTGTTCAATCCTGAAATTGCACAGAAATTCCAGTCTTGCGGTATTTCCATTCTTGACGAAGCGGCCCAGGTGTTTCCGGCTGTTTTGCATTACATGGGCAAAGATCCCAATAGCGACAAGCCCGAAGATTATCGTGCCGCCCTTGAGGTCCTGAAAAAAATCCGTCCTTATATCCGTCAGTTCAGCTCATCCGGTTTTATCGATGAACTGGCTTCGGGTGATTTGTGCATGGTGTACGGCTTCTCGGGGGATGTCATGATTGCGTCCAGCCGTGCCAAGGAAGCCGGCAAGGCATTCAATATTGATTATTACATTCCGCAGGGTGGGGCACCGGCATGGTTTGACACCATGGCCATTCCCAAAGATGCCCCCCATCCTGAAAATGCCATGGCGTTTATCAATTACATAGAGACCCCCGAAGTACATGCCGCAATTACCAATGTCATGTTTTATCCCAATGCCAATAAAGAGGCCCGTAATTTCGTGAACCCGGATATTGCTTCAAATCCCATGATTTATCCTGGTGAAGAAGTGGCCAAAACCCTTTTTGTCATCAAGGCCCAACCCATGAATATTGCCCGTTTGCAAACGCGCTTGTGGGCTGAACTCAAATCAGGTAAATAATCATGTCAGAAGTGCGCCATCCTGCGCCAGTAGACAACATCGACGAGTTCGTCAAACTGGTTGATGTTGTCAAGATTTTTGGTGATACCGTTGCCGTCAAGTCGGTTAACCTGTCTGTGCGCCGTAATGAGATTTTTGCCTTGCTGGGCAGTTCCGGTTGTGGCAAATCCACCCTGTTAAGAATGCTTGCCGGGTTTGAGCAGCCTACTTCAGGGCAAATCCTGCTTGATGGGGTGGATATTGCCGGTATTGCGCCCTATAAACGTCCTGTCAACATGATGTTTCAGTCGTATGCGCTGTTTCCTCACATGACGGTTGAAGATAATGTGGCGTTTGGTCTGAAGCAGGAAGGCATTGCACGCAATGAAATCCATGACCGGGTTTTTGCCGCGCTTGATCTGGTGCAAATGGGGGCTTATTCAAGACGTAAGCCTGGCCAGCTTTCTGGTGGGCAGCAGCAAAGGGTGGCTTTGGCCCGTAGTCTGGTCAAGCGGCCCAAACTGCTGTTGCTTGATGAGCCCATGTCGGCACTGGACAAGCAAATCCGTCAAAAAACCCAGATCGAACTGGTTAAAATCCTTGATCAGGTAGGTGTAACCTGTATTATGGTTACCCATGATCAGGAAGAAGCCATGACGATGGCCAATCGTCTGGCCGTCATGACCGATGGACAAATTGTACAATGTGGTACGCCACATGATGTGTACACCTTCCCTAATTCGCAGTTTGTGGCAAGTTTTATTGGCTCTACCAATATATTTACCGGTGAAATCGTGGTGGATGAACCCGATCATGTCTTGATTGAAAGTGACGAGCTGATGCGGCCCATGTACGTGAATCACGGTGTTAGCGAACCCTTGGGCATGGAAGTTTATGTTTCCATTCGTCCCGAACAGATTCGGGTGTTGCGTGATCAGCCCGAAGATGAAACCAATGTGGGGCATGGCATGGTGACTCACCTGGCCTGGATGGGGAGTTACGCCCTGTATCAGATTCGTCTGGATTCAGGAAAGGTCATTGAGGCCAGTGTGCCCAGTATCAAGCTTACCCAGGAAGATGCGCCAGGGGTTGATGACGAGGTTTATATCACCTGGGGACCCGACAGCGGCACGGTATTGCCATCATGAAGATCGCATCACTTAAAAGAATTTTGCCATCACAAAATGTGTTTGCCATCTTACCGCCTTACCTGTGGCTGGTGATTTGCCTGCTGGTGCCTTTTTTTATTGTCCTGAAGATCAGTTTTGCTGAATCCACGTTTGGCATTCCACCGTATTCTTCATTAATAGAAATAAGGGAAGGGGTCGTCAGGCTGGCTTTTCATTTGGAAGGCTATATTCTGTTGCTCACCGACAGTATTTTTGTGGGGGCTTATCTGAACTCCCTGAAAATGGCTGCCGTCACAACGATATGCTGTATTTTGATTGGCTACCCCATGGCTTATCATATTGCACGTTCATCTCCTAAAACGCGCAATTTGCTAATGCTGGCGGTTATCTTGCCATTCTGGACATCCCTGCTGTTGCGGGTTTATGCCTGGGTAGGCATTTTGCGCAATGAAGGTTTGCTCAACAATTTCCTGCTCTGGACAGGAGTGATCGATACGCCGTTGGAAATCTATCGAACCGATATGGCTGTTTATATTGGTCTGGTCTATTCTTACCTGCCGTTTTTTATTCTGCCGCTATATACCAACCTGATCAAACTCGACCAGCGATTGTTGGATGCTGCCTATGATTTGGGCGCCAAACCATGGCAGGCATTTCTGAAAATCACCTTGCCCCTGTCAAAGCCCGGAGTCATTGCCGGTGCGATGCTGGTATTCATTCCCTCGGTGGGAGAGTATGTGATTCCTGAGTTGTTGGGGGGAACCAATACCTATATGATCGGGCGTGTCATGTGGGATCAGTATTTTACCGATGCAAACTGGCCGGTTGCCGCCGCAGTGGCTATTGCCATGATTTTGCTGTTGCTGGTGCCGCTGGCTGTTTTCCAGTACAACCAGTCCAAAGAAACCGAAGCCAAATGAGGGACTCATGACTAAGCAAAGTGTTTTCTTCAAATGGTTTTTTCTGGGAATCGGCTTCCTGTTTCTATACATTCCGATCCTTAGCCTGATTGTTTTTTCTTTCAATGATTCTGCGTTGGCCTCTTCCTGGTCGGGTTTTTCCCTGCGATGGTATAAAAGTCTCTTCGAAGACCAGGCCTTGCTAAGCGCTGCCTGGCTATCCCTGAAAATAGCCGTCTTGACGGCTACCGCTGCCGTGTTCATCGGCACCTGGGCTGGTTATGTGCTGGTGCGAAAAGGGCATTTCAAAGGGATAGGGCTTTATATTGGCATGCTCAATGCCCCCTTGGTCATTCCCGATGTGATTTTGGGAATTTCCCTGTTGCTCATGATTGTTGAAATCAGGAATATCACCGGGTTTCCGGCCAGTAACGGGATTTTCACGATTTGGCTGGGACATGTGACGCTTTGTGTTGCCTATGTGTCGGTGGTTATTGCTTCCCGGGTACGTGAGCTTGACCGCTCTCTTGAAGAGGCTGCACTGGATTTGGGCGCCACACCCTTGAAAGTGTTTTTCTCCATCACCCTGCCACTCATTGCCCCAGCCCTGGTGGCTGCCTGGCTGCTGGCGTTTACGCTGTCACTGGATGACGTGGTGATTGCCTCGTTCCTCAATGGGCCTGGCTTTACAACTTTGCCTATTGAAGTGTTTTCGCGTGTCAGGCTGGGGATCAAGCCAGAGGTCAATGCCCTGGCCACTTTATTTATCGTACTGGTAGGCGTGTTCGTCATTATTGCCAATCGCCTTCAAACAGGAACCACTAAAAATGAAAACAGTATCGATTTACGGTCTTAAGAATTGCAGCACCTGCACGAAGGCCATCAAATGGTTGCAGGCCAATGATTATGAGGTTGAATTCATCGATTATCGCGCTAACCCCATTAATACGGTTACGTTGCAACAATGGGCACCTTTGGTAGGTGGTTGGGAGAAGCTCATTAATCGCGCTTCCATGACCTGGCGTAATTTGCCCGCAGAAAGAAAAAACCCTGACTCGGATGAACAATGGCTGAGCATCGCTACCGAATTCCCTTCAGCCATCAAGCGACCGATTGCCGTGACCCAGGATGGCCAGGTATTCCTGGGTTTTTCCGAAAAAAATTATGCGCTGCAGTTTAAGTAAAGTAAAGGGTGAAGAAAATGTTAAGTCAGAATGAATTGAAACAGCAGGTAGCCAAGGCGGCGGTTGAATATATCCGTCCTTTCCTGGGTTCTGGTGTCGTGGTGGGTGTGGGTACCGGCTCAACAGCCGATTTGTTTATTGATCACCTGGCAGGTTTCAAGGATCACTTTATGGCCGCAGCGGCCAGCTCCGAGCGAAGTGCGCAGCGCCTGGCTGGCTTGGGCATTCGCGTGCTGGATCTCAATGAGGTGCAAGGCATGCCGGTTTATGTTGATGGTGCCGATGAAATCAATGCGCGTTTGCAAATGATCAAAGGTGGGGGCGGTGCCCTGACCCGGGAGAAAATTGTGGCTTCGGTGGCCGAACGGTTTGTTTGTATTGCCGATGAGACTAAGGTAGTGGACAGGCTGGGTAAATTTGCTATTCCCCTTGAAGTCATTCCCATGGCGGTTAATGCCGTTGCCCGGAAAATGCGGGCACTGGGGGGCAATCCTGTCTTGCGAGAGGGGTTTATTACCGATAATGGTAATCCGATTCTGGATGTGGCCGGTTTCAGTCTTGATGATGCCGCTGAAATGGAGGCGATTATGAATAATGTGCCGGGTGTTGTAACATGTGGTTTATTTGCCATTGCTCCTGCCAGCGTTGCATTAATTGCCACCCAGCAGGGAATCAGGACAATGAAGGTGTAGTGTCATATTCATGTCATTAAACCTTCTTAAAATCATTTAATTATTTTTAAACAGGTGCAGGTATGGTTGAACATACAAATAAACGTTTTGAGGCAGACCTCGAAGACATTCGTTCACGCTTTTTAAGAATGGGCGGATTGGTAGAGTCCATGATTGCCGATGGCATCGATGTTTTGACGACCGGCAATACCGTGGTAATGGAACGCATTTTTGAGCGTGAAAGGGAAGTCAACCAGCTTGAAGTTGAGATTGACCACTCCATTACCCAGGTGATGGCACTTAACCAGCCAACCGCAGTCGACCTGCGCTTGCTTATGTCAGTCTCCAAGATGTTGACAGATATGGAGCGTTCCGGTGATGAAGCCGAGAAAATGGCCAAAATGGCGCGACGCCTTCATGAAAACAATCAACGGTATGAGCCCGTGATTGAATTGCGTCACATGGCTGCAAGCGTTATTTCCATGTTGAATCGCTCACTTGATGCCTTCGCTCGCAGAGATCCCATTCTGGCCGCCGAAGTGGTGCGCAGTGACAAACTGGTCGATAAAGAGTGGAAAGGTGTGTTGCGTGAATTGATCAGCTATATGATTGAGGATCCTCGTACCATTTCAGGCAGTATTGATCTGTTGTTTATTGCCCGTGCGCTTGAGCGTATTGGCGATCATGCGAAAAACATGGCAGAACGCGTGATTTATTTGGTTCAGGGTGAAGATGTTCGCCACACCGGTGTCAAAAATGTTGAGTTGCAGGCTCGCGGTGGCAAGGAAGCGGTAGAGGCTGAGCGGGAAGCCAAGATGAATGCGGTCACAGAAGGCCAGAATAACGGCGAAGCGTGATTTTGATTTTTCCTGAATAAAAAAACAGCCTCTGATGAGGCTGTTTTTTATGGTGTGGGCAATACAGGTCAGTTTGATGGAGGAACGTAACCCTGGGCCTCAATGTTGGCATCTTCGAACAGATAGCTTTCCATTTGCTGTTGAAGATATTTGCGGGCACGTGCATCGGCCAGGTTAAGCCGGTTTTCATTCACAATACGGGTTTGGATTTCGGTCCATGCTATCCAGGCTTCTTTTGAAATGGATTGCCAGATTTTAACGCCCAGATCGCCAGGATACGGAGGGTAGTCCAGGCCTTCAGCTTCTTTTTTAAGTTTTACACATTGAACAAGACGTGCCATTTTGCTACCTCATTAAAGTTTCTTGATAAAAATAAGACTGTTTCTGGATCGATTGTAATTCATTTGCTTTTCAGCGGGCAAATCATTGATGGTTCCCTGAACAAACCCGCGTTTGACAAACCAGTGGGAAGTTCGGGTGGTTAGCACGAACAGACGCTTGACGCCTAGCGCACGAGCCTTGTTTTCTGCGTGTCTCAGCAGTATTTCACCTTCTCCACTACCTTGCCAGTCAGGGTTGACAATCAGGCAGGCCATTTCGGCCATTTTTGATTCAGGGTAAGGAATTAAGGAAACACAGCCATAAATAATGCCGTCGTGCTCAAGAACCGTGAATTTTTCCACGTCGCGCTCAATCACGTTACGGCCTCGCGGAACCAGGGTGCCATCGGCTTCCAGGGGCTCAATCAGGCTGACAATCGCACCAATATCGTCCACCGTGGCAGGTCGAAGGTCATCCAGCGTGTCTTCCACCACCATGGTGCCCACGCCATCGTGGGTGAAATACTCAAGCAGTACGCTGCCATCCAGTTCGTAGGGAATCAGGTGGGCCCGTTTGACGCCGCGTTTGACCGCATTGGAGGCATGCTGCAGGAAGGTGGCGGTGTCTTCATCCAGGTGGCCCTGCCGGATCAGGTTATCGGCATCTTCCCGGGCAATTTCCGTAATTACATTTTCCTGCATATCTTTCAGAATGCTGTTTTGGGTCATGAAAATCAGCTTGTCTGCACTAAGCGCTATGGCAGTACTGGTAGCCAGTTCTTCCATGGCCAGGTTAAAGGCTTCTCCGGTTGGGGAAAATCCAATGGGTGACATGAGCAGCACAGCGCCATGAGAAATGATTTTTTTCATGGCATCCAGGTCAAACTTGCGAACCTTGCCCGAATGC
Organism: Advenella sp.; assembly: GCA_041656315.1. Taxonomy (GTDB): domain Bacteria; phylum Pseudomonadota; class Gammaproteobacteria; order Burkholderiales; family Burkholderiaceae_B; genus Advenella. The sequence continues at coordinate 16,342 of JBBADT010000020.1, read as the reverse complement.
TTGTAATCAATTCCGTCGATCACGCCAACCGGCTGGGCTGTCACAAAGTTGCCGGAAATGATATGGATATGTGCGTTGGACATGGGCGTATTGGGTAAGCCCTGACTGAAGGCGGCTTCGATATCCAGGCGGATTTCTCCGGCTGCTTCCTTGGCGCACTCCAGCGCTTCCGGGCTAGTGGGTTCAATGCCCCTTCCAAATTGGTAGCTAAAACCCTTAAGGCGCAATTGTTCATTGACCTGGGGGCGTGATCCATGCACTAATACAAGATGAACCCCCAGGGCTGTCAGCAACGACAAGTCCTGAATCAATGCATTCAGGGCACCTGCCTGTACCAGATCGCCGCCAAAACCCACAACAAATGTTTTTCCGCGCAAGGTATGTACGTACGGAGCCACTTCCCGAAACCATCGGACAAATTGTGCCGGGGCATATTCAGGTGCATCTAGGGCGGAATAGGTTTCGGGTTCGTTGGTGCTCATAGTGTTAAGTTACAATCCTGTGTGGCTAAAAATGAAAAAATGGCCCGACTTTGAGAATAAAAAGTCAAGGCAAAATTATAATGTCGGATAGACTTAAAGATAGATTATTTATGCATAAAAATGTTGTTTCGAATCACAGTGGCACAAAACAAATGTCAAATGAACCGGTGCCCTTGCGATTGCCACCTCCTATTTCTTACCCTGAAGACTTGCCTGTCAGTGCGAAAAGGGCGGAAATTGCCAAAGCGCTTCAAGCCCATCAGGTAATTATTGTATGCGGTGAAACCGGTTCGGGCAAAACAACCCAGTTGCCAAAAATTTGTCTTGAGCTGGGGCGAGGCCTGAAAGGCATGATTGGCCATACCCAGCCACGCAGGCTGGCAGCCACTTCTGTGGCCAAGCGCATTGCCCAGGAATTGAATACGCCGATTGGCGAGTGGGTGGGATACCAGATTCGCTTTAGTGACAAAACAGGTCCTGGTGCCGCCATCAAGCTGATGACCGATGGCATTTTGCTGGCTGAGTCACAGCGTGATCCCCTGCTCAGGCGATACGATACGATTATTATCGATGAAGCGCATGAGCGCAGCCTGAATATTGACTTCCTGCTTGGGTTTTTAAAGCAGTTGTTGCCCCGCCGCAAAGACTTGAAGCTGATTATTACCTCTGCCACGATTGACGCGGATCGTTTTGCCACCCATTTTGCCGGCAAAAACGGGCAGAAAGCGCCAGTTATTGAAGTCTCGGGGCGTTTGTATCCGGTCGAAGTGCGTTATCGTCCCATTCGCTTTTTTGATGATGAGGAAACCCCCGGCACGCAGTCTGAATCCAGTCGTCTGGCCCGGGATGAAGAAAAAGACCTGATTGATGGCATTGTTGATGCGGTGGATGAATGTGCGCAACATGGCCCGGGTGATATATTGGTTTTCCTGCCCGGAGAAAGGGAAATCCGCGAGGCGGCCGAGTCCCTGCGCAAGCATCATCCGGCTGGCACGGTTGTGCTGCCTTTGTTTGCGCGCATGTCACAGGCTGACCAGGAGCGTATTTTTCATCCAAGCACCAACCAGCGCAGGGTGATTTTGGCCACCAACGTGGCTGAAACCTCCTTAACGGTACCGGGTATCCGTTTTGTGATTGACAGTGGTCTGGCCCGGGTCAAGCGCTACTCCTGGCGCAACAAGGTCGAACAGTTGCAGATTGAGCCCGTCAGCCAGGCATCGGCCAACCAGCGGGCTGGGCGTTGTGGCCGTATCGGGCCAGGCGTTTGTATCCGCCTTTACGATGAAGATGATTTCAAGCTGCGAATGCCTTTTACCGATCCGGAAATCCTGCGATCATCCCTGGCTTCGGTGATTTTGCGCATGAAAGCCCTGCGGCTTGACGGGATTGAGCAATTTCCCTTTGTGGATAAACCAACGGGCAAAGCGATTGCCGATGGTTACCACCTTTTGCAGGAACTGGGAGCGATTGATGAGGCCAATACCCTGACACCTGTTGGTCGCAGCCTGGCCAGTCTTCCGGTTGATCCGCGGCTTGCCCGTATGATTCTGGCTGCCAGGGAGCATCAGTGTCTGGCAGAAATGCTGGTGATTGCCTCGGCATTGTCCATTCAGGATCCCAGAGAGCGTCCTTTCAATGCGAAAGAGGCCAGTGACCAGGCCCATGCCAAGTTCAAGGATGACAAATCCGAGTTCATGTCCTACCTGAAGCTCTGGAACTGGTATAACGATGCAGTGGCCAATAAGGCCTCCCAAAGAAAACTGGTTGAAAAGCTCAGGACTTCTTTCCTGTCCCCCTTGCGTTTGCGAGAATGGCACGATGTGCATACCCAGTTGCACAGCCTGGTTCGGGAGCAGGGGTGGCGGCTTAACCAAACCGATGCCACTTACGAGCAAGTTCACAAGGCATTACTAACCGGCCTGCTGGGCAATCTGGGCTTTAAAAGCGATGAGGCCCCGCATTTTCAGGGAGCCCGTGAAATTCGCTTTTTTATTCATCCGGGTTCGGCGCTGGTTAAAAAAGCAGGCAAGTGGATTATGGCCGCGGAATTGGTTGAAACATCGCGATTGTTTGCGCGATGCATTGCCAATATTGATCCTCGCTGGATAGAATCAATTGGCAGCCATTTGCTGAAAAAACAATGGTCCGACCCCGCATGGAATGTAAAGCTGGGGCAAGTGCAAGCCAATGAAAGGGCCAGTTTGTACGGTTTGCAAATTTATCATGGGCGCAAGGTGCATTATGGCCGGATCGCCCCTGCAGAATCACGTGAGATCTTTATTCGTGATGCCCTGGTGGCCGGTGAGATAGATTCAAAATTACCGTTTATTGTGCGCAACAACCGCTTAATACGTGAAATCGAAAAACTGGAGCACAAGGCGCGCAGGCCCGATATTCTGGTTGATGAAGGGCTGATTTTTGCTTTTTACAACAAGCTTATTCCCGAACAGATCTACCAGACAGCCACACTTGAAAGCTGGTATAAAGACTTGCCTGAAGCCAGCCAGCAAGCGCTGGTTTTGAACCGGGATGACTTGATGCGCCATGAGGCGACCGGTGTTACCACCGATGTGTTTCCCAAAAAGCTGGTATGGGATGGCATTGATCTGGTCCTTGATTATCATTTTGAGCCAGGTTCACCGCGTGATGGGGTGACCATGACGATTCCCGTTTATGCCCTCAACCAGATTGACGGTACACGTTGTCAGTGGCTGGTGCCAGGCATGCTCAAGGAAAAGGTGCTTTTGTTACTGAAGTCACTGCCCCAAAAATTGCGTCGTCACTGCGTGCCTTTACCCGATTATGCGGCGGGTTTTCATCAGCGCTGGTTTGAGCGGTTGGCCAACCCCGGTATGCCTTTGACAACGGCTATTGCGCAAGATATTTGGGACGAGTGCAAGGTTCGGGTCAAAGAGGAAGACTTCAAGCTTGAATCCCTGCCGGTGCATTTGTTTATGAACTTCAAAGTCATTGATGAACACGGACGCATGTTGTCAGCCGGGCGCAACCTGAACCAGCTCAAGGCAGAGCATGGCATGCAGGCGCAAGAAACTTTCCAGCGCCTGGCCAGCAAAGACCGTGATGTTGCCCAGGTGCTGGCCAGTGAAAACATTACCGAATGGAGTTTTGGGCAATTGCCTGAATTGCTTGAAATCAAAAAGAAGAACCAGTCTTTCATCGGTTATCCGGCTTTGGTGGATAACGGTGAGTCCTGTGATTTGGATGTGTTTGATGATCTTGAAACGGCGCGTCAGAAACATCAGGCCGGATTATTGCGGCTTTTTCGCATCGCCCTGAAAGACCAGCTTAAATTCTTAAGCAAGAATATTACCGATTTGACACGCATGAGCATGATTTATATGCCGTTAGGTTCACAGGAAGAGTTGCGTGACCAGATTGTGGACTGTGCACTGATGCAGGCTTGTCTGGCCAGCCCTTTGCCTGAAGATGCCAGTGCTTTTGAACAAAGGAAACAGGATGCCAAAGGGCGTCTGGGCCTGTTAATCCAGGAAATTGCCCGTCTTGCAGGCACGATTCTGGCTGAATGGGCCAACGTGCAGAAAAAACTTCCGCCCATCAAATCGCACAAGCAGGCCTATGAGGATATTGTTGCCAATCTGGGTGTGTTGATGAGCAAGGACTTCCTGAAGAAAAATCCTTATGCGCAATTGGTGCATTACCCGCGCTATCTCAAGGCCAGTTCGGCAAGAATCGACAAATTGCGCAGTGATCCAGCGCGGGATGCCCGGATGATGGCGGAGATGGCACCATTGCTGGTTAATTATCAGCGCATGCGAAGCGCGCTCAAGGGAGCCCCTGATGAACGTCTTGACGACTTTCAGTGGTTGCTGCAAGAGTTGCGAGTCGCCCTTTTCGCCCAGGAACTCAGAACCCCCATGCCGGTATCGGTTAAGCGCTTGCAAAAGGCGTGGGAAACCATTATTCGTTGATACAATTCTGTTCATGACTTCAGAAAAAACTCCCCCATTATTTGTTCATTTGCGCGCCCACTCCGAGTTTTCGGTGGTGGACGGCATTGCACGTCTTGATGACCTGATTGGCCAGGCCGTCAAATTCGGCCAGCCAGCCCTTGCGGTTACCGATTTATGTAATATTTTCGGTTTCGTCAAGCTTTACAAAGGCGCTCGTGGCAAGGGTATCAAGCCGATTGCCGGTAGCGATGTATGGTTGACCAACGAACAGGATCGAGAAAAGCCATTTCGTTGCCTGCTGCTGGTTAAAAACCACCAGGGTTACAATAATCTGTGCGAGTTGCTATCCAAAGCCTGGATCAGCAACCAATACAAGGGCCGGGCAGAAATAAAAAAAGAATGGCTTCGTGAAATGGGGGCGGGCCTGATCCTGCTTTCTGGCGGTCGTCAGGGGGATATTGGCCAGGCACTTGAGGTTGGCAATCAAGAGTTGGCTGTTGCTTTGGCCAGGCAATGGGCCGAACTGTTTCCTGATGCTTTTTATATTGAGTTGCAGCGGGCCGGCTTCGAGGCCGATGAGGCTTATGTACAGGATGCGGTCAAGCTGGCTGCCGCGTGTCATTTGCCGGTCGTGGCCACGCATCCCATTCAGTTTCTGAAGAAAGAAGATTACCGGGTTCATGAGGCGCGTGTTTGTATTTCAGATGGTGAATTGCTGGGTAATCCGAAACGGGTCCGGCGTTTTACCGAAGAGCAATACATGCCCAGCTCTGAAGAGATGGCGCGCAAGTTTCAGGATATACCAACGGCACTTGAAAACGCGGTTGAAATTGCCAAGCGGTGCAACCTGACCCTTGTGCTGGGCCAACCGCAATTGCCCATCTTTCCAACGCCTGATGGCATCACCCTGGATGATTATCTGGTTCAGCTGGCGGAAGAAGGCCTGGCCAAGCGGATGGTACTGTTATATCCCGATGAGGCAGAAAGGGAAAAACAGTATCCCACCTATCTTGAACGCCTTCAGTGGGAATGCAAAACAATTATCCAGATGGGCTTCCCGGGCTACTTCCTGATTGTTCAGGACTTTATTAACTGGGGTAAAAACAATGGTGTTCCCGTAGGGCCTGGCCGAGGTTCGGGCGCCGGATCCCTGGTGGCTTACTCATTAGGCATTACCGATCTTGATCCCATACGCTATGACTTGCTGTTCGAACGGTTTCTTAACCCCGAACGGGTGTCCATGCCCGACTTCGATATCGACTTCTGTCAGGATAACCGTGAAAAAGTCATCGAATACGTCAAGGATAAGTATGGGCGCGATGCGGTTAGCCAGATTGCCACATTTGGTACGCTGGGTGCCAAGGCGGTGGTACGTGATGTGGGGCGGGTGCTTGAATTGCCGTATTCCCTGTGTGACGGCCTGTCTAAACTCATACCCTTCAACCCGGCCAATCCCTGGTCCCTTGAAAAAACCCTGGCTGAAGAGCCCGAGTTCAAGCGTCGTTATGAAACCGATGAAGAAGTGAAGGCCCTGGTCGATCTGGCCAAACCCCTTGAAGGTTTAACGCGAAATATTGGCATGCACGCGGGCGGTGTGTTGATTGCGCCGGGTAAACTAACCGATTTTTGCCCGCTTTACTGCCAGCCCGGCCACGACACCAGTGTGGTTTCGCAGTATGACAAGGGGGATGTTGAAGATGTTGGTCTGGTCAAGTTTGACTTTCTGGGCCTTCGCAACCTGACTATCCTGGATTGGGCTGTGCGTTATGTGCGCCGTTTTAACGAAAACAAGCGCGATTTTGACGTGATGGCATTGCCATTGGATGACCACGAGGCTTACCGGATTCTTTGCGAGGGCAATACCACGGCGGTGTTTCAGCTCGAATCCCGTGGCATGAAAGAGCTCCTGAAGAAACTGTTGCCCAGCACATTTGAAGACATTATTGCGATGCTGGCCCTGTATCGTCCGGGGCCGCTTGAATCAGGCATGGTGGATGACTTTGTCAATCGCAAACACGGACGGGCCACGGTGGATTATTTCCATCCCGATCTCGAATCCACTTTAAGCAGCACCTACGGCGTGATCGTGTATCAGGAACAGGTCATGCTGATCTCCCAGATTATTGGTGGTTACAGTCTGGGTGGGGCCGACTTGCTGCGCCGTGCGATGGGCAAGAAAAAGCCCGAAGAAATGGCCAAGCACCGGGAACTGTTTGAAAAAGGTGCGATTGAAAAGGGCTATGACGGTGAGCTTGCGGTAACGTTGTTTGACCTGATGGAAAAATTTGCCGGCTATGGATTCAACAAGAGTCACTCGGCAGCCTATGCCCTGATTGCCTATCAGACCGCCTGGCTGAAGGCCTATCATCCGGCCGAATTTATTTCGGCTACGATTTCATCGGATATGGATGATACCGACAAGGTACAGATTTTCTGGCGTGACGCCGTAGATAACGGTTTGACCGTTTTGCCGCCAGATATCAACCAGTCTGTTTTCCGCTTTGAGCCAGTTGTTGATGAATATGCAAGAAGGGGAGACCCCCCCAGAACCATTCGCTATGGCTTGGGTGCTGTTAAAGGTACGGGCCAGGGGGCGGTTGAGGAAATCTTGCGAGCCCGCGATGAAGGCGGCCCTTTTGTGGATTTATATGACTTTTGCAAGCGGGTAGATCGGCATACCGTTAACCGGCGGACGATGGAGGCACTGATTCGTGCCGGTGCATTCGATACGATTGATGCCAGCCGCTCGGCGTTGCTGGCGGCTCTGTCCCATGCGATTGATGCGGCAGACCAGGCCGAGAAAAGCGCTAACCAGGTATCCCTTTTTGGGGATGACTCCAGTTCGATTGTCCAGCTTGAAATGGGCAAGGTCAAGCCATGGTCTTTGCATACCCGACTGATTGAAGAAAAAAATGCCCTGGGTTTTTTCTTTAGCCATCATCTGTTTGAGGTCTGGCGCGATGAAGTGCGTCGCTTTATTCCAGGGACCCTGGCCAAATTGCAAGAGTCACGTGATTTGCAGTGGATAGCTGGCGTGCTGATTGGTATCCGCAGTTTTACCCTCAAGCAAGAAACCAAATCCGGAGAAAACCGGCTTTACTTTTTGCTGATAGATGACGGTACTGCCCAGATTGAAGTCCTGTGTCCATCTTCTGTTTATGAGATTCACCGACATCGTCTCAAGACCGACCAGTTACTGATTGCACAGGTCAAGATCAAGACCAATACGTTCACCGGTGTCTTGCGCATATCGGTGGAGTCTCTTTACGATCTGCAACTGGCGCGTGAAGAAAAAGCCAGGACCCTGCAAATCAGCTTGAATAAGGAAGTCAGTGTAAAGTCGCTTAAAGCCTTGCTGAATCCTTACCGGGCCGAGCCTGAAAACGGTGTGCCTGGTGTGCGTGTTCAATTAAATTTGCAGTCCTCCAAGGGTTTTCGCTGTGAAGTGGTTCTTGGCGAAGAATGGCGGGTACGCATGGCTGATACTCTGTTTGAAAAAATTGAAGCCACCAAACAATATGCTGAATATGAGGTCATTTACGAATGAGTCATCAACAATCGCTAACGGATCAACCGTTAAAAATCCTTCATTCCGAGGCGGCGGTCTCTTTTGGTGGGCAGGAACATCGCATCCTCAAGGAAATGCTGGCCATGCGCGAACGGGGTCACCATATTGAATTGGCTTGCCGCCCCGAGGCTCAGTTGGTGGAACGCATGCGGGCCTTGGGCTTTACCGTGCATACCGTGCCAATGGGGGGGCTGGGCAATTTTGTCAGGGGTGTGCTTAAGTTCAGGAAAATCCTGAAGCAGGGCAAGTTTGACGTGCTCAATACCCATAGCAGGAAAGATACCCTGATTGCGGCCTTGGGTGCCAGGCTGGCCAGAACACCGCTGATTGTACGAACCCGGCACCTGGCAGCGCCTATTGGTTCGTTGTTGTCATATAGTTGGTTGCCACACCGTATTTCCACCGTTAGCAATCATGTCAGAAACATGGTTTTGGAAAAAGGGGTGCCCGAGCATAAGGTAAGAACAATTTATTCGCCTGTCGCTACCCCCGAGCCTGTCGAACAATCTACTTTGCGTCAGGAGTTGTGTCTGTCAAATAGTGCGGTTGTCGTGATTTGTGTTGCCGTCATGCGCCAGAAAAAAGGCCATGTTTTTCTGATTGATACCATGCTGCCTCTGTTTGAAAAATATCCCGACTTGCATCTGGTGCTGGTGGGGGCGGGATCGCCCACGTATGAACAGGTAGTGGCTTTTATCAAAGAGAAAAAAGTTGCCAGTCGGGTTCATTTGATGGGGTATCGAAAAGATGTGCCCAATTTATTGGCTGGCAGTGATATTTTTGCCCTGGCCACAGAGCAAGAGGCCTCAGGTACGGTTTATGTTGAAGCCCAAATGAGTGGTTTGCCGGTTATAGGGACCGATGTCGGCGGTGTTGCCGAGATGTTCAAGGATGGTGAAACAGGCATTCTGGTTCCCGGTAAAGACCGTGAGGCCCTTGGAAATGCCCTGGAGCGCCTGATTGCGGATCCAGCGTTAAGACAGAAAATGAGCGCAGCAGCTCATCAATGGCTTTATGATGAAGGCGGATTCTCAACTGAAAAGCTGGCCCTTGATACGGAAACGGCTTATCGCATTTGGCTGGCCGAACGAAGTGGCAAGACTGGTAGCTATACCCAGCCACGCAGCCAGTAAACAATTAACCCCAGATATTCCTTGATAATTGATCGACTGGCATGAAGTGCTCTGGCATTGGGAAGCAAAAGAATGAAATCGGGATCATCTGGAATGGTGATTTGGGGAGGATTGGGGGCCGGGGTCACTTCCAGGTTGTATCTGTCAAAAACGGCCATGGATCTGGGGGTGTGTAGGGCGGAGGTAACCAGAATAATTGATTTTATCTTGTTGCGAATTAATTCATTGGCTGTAAATTCGGCATTTTCATAAGTGGTTTTGCTGTTGTTTTCAAGCATGATGGCAGATTTTGGCACACCTTTTCCTGCCAGTTTCGCTGCCATGCCTTTGGCTTCACTAACCTCTCCGGCAAGCGCGCCGCCCGAGACGATGATTCTGGGTGCTTTTTGGGCGTGGTACAGTTCACTGGCCGTATCAACACGTGAATGGGTTGATGGATTGTCACTAAGTTCCTGAAACCAGTTTTCCCGGTTATTGGCTGTATTCCCGCCCAGGACAACAATTGCCTGCGCAGGGGAAATCGAGTCAATACTTCGATGCGGGTAACGGTTTTCCAGTATTCCCCCTAGAATCAGTGAGGTAATAGGCAAAGACCAGAGCAAGAGCCAGGACAGTCCGCCAAAGCACAGAAAGATACCCGTTTTTCTTCTTTTCAGTAAAATCAGTACTGCACCGGAGATAACCAGGAAAACGCATAAATTCAGCGGAATAATAAGTGAAATGAGATAGCTTTTCATGCTTTGTTCAAGAGGGGGTAAGGATAGACGTGCTCAGCTTGATGACAGCGTCAAGTTCAGGCCAGTGACCCATGCTGCCACATATATGCGCAGTTGTTGACCAGGGTCCGGTGCGTTTTGGGTCGGTAACGCCAATCAAGGTGATTTGAGGTGTTCTTGTTAATGATGCAAGATGAGAGACACCCGAGTCGTTGCAGACAACCAGGGCGGCCTTGCCGATCAGGGCAACAAACACCCCCAGGCCAACGGCAGGCAGGCACAGGGCATCAGGGGCGTTCCTGAAAGCGGCTTCCCGTTCATTGGGGGGCGGACACATGACAACCGTATATCCTTGTGCCTGAAGATTGCGGGTATATTCCGCAAATTTTGGCCAAACCTTGTCTTTGCCTTTGTGCTTACCTGTGGCGGTAGGGGCAATCAGAATGAACTTCTTGTCATGCAGTCGATGTTCTTGTAGCAGGATATCGGCTTTTTTCGTATCACCGTCATCCAGCGGCAAAATAAGCGTTGTTTCAGGGTTGGGAGCAGATTTGAAATGCCATTTATGCAAGGCGCAATGAGTCAGGTAATACCATGACTCAACCGCATGTAGGCTTTTGGGCGGTTTGTCAAAAGGCCACTTTAATAGAAGAGAACGGCCATCGTCTTTGTAACCGGCCGAATGCAGTCCTGCCAGTCTGAACGTCAAGGCGCTGGTTAGCGAATCGGGTAATAAAAGTCCCACCGATTTACCTTTTACCGGATTGTTTTTTTTGTGTGACTTGATAATTTCCCTGTCTTTATTCCATTGTCCGCTCAGGCTCAGGAACTGTATGCCCACAATGCCCTTAAGCAGGCTTTCAGCCCATGGTTTTGCACAGACAATCACTTCACAGCCGGTATTCAGGACGGCATACAGACTTGGCAGGCTCATGCAGACATCGCCAATCCAGTTTGGCAGTCGCAGATAAATTCTAGATATATTTTTCATTTGACGGATTTTATCCTGATTGCCATAAAACATAAACTTTTCTGCATGTTTATGTTGAAACCGTTAAAATCCCAAACTTGACAGGTTAACAAGAGAGTATTCCTTGAGTTTATTCGAGCAAAAGCATCGGGAAGGTACCCATGCGGTAAATCCGGAACTATGGAGAAAAATTTACAAGCGGGTGGGCGTGTACTGGAAAGCACTTGCTGTTGCCATGGTATTCGTGGCCTTCGGGGCTGCTACACAGCCAGCGATGGCTTATATTATGAAGCCTTTGCTGGATGAGGGTTTTACGGGAGCAAAATCGTATTTTATATGGTTAATGCCGCTTGCCATTGTAAGCCTTTTTCTGGTGCGTGGAATTTGCAACTTTCTTAGCAGTTACCTGCTGGCCTGGATCGCCAACAATGTATTGCTTGGGATGCGATCCGATATGTATGAACGCTTGCTAACTTTACCAGATAGCGAATTCCAGAAGGGTGACAGCGGGCGATTGATGAACCGTTTTACGATTGATGCCGGTGATGTAACTGATTATGCAACAGAAGTTTTTACCATTATTGTGCGAGAGGCCTTCGTGGTGCTTGCCTTACTGGGAATGCTGCTGTATTTGTCCTGGCAGCTTAGCCTGATCATTTTTCTGATTCTCCCTTTGTCCATTATGGTGGCGCGCTATTTCACCAAGCGCCTGCGCCGTATTAATCGACAAACGATTAATATGAATGCCCAGTTGACCCACGTGGTGAAAGAGGGTATTGAAGGCCAGCGGGTGGTGAAGCTCTTTGATGGGTATGAATACGAGCAGTCCCGTTTTTCAGTGGTGAATGCAGCCCTAAGGAAATTTGCCATGAGAAAGGCTTCAGCCGATGCCGCCATGACGCCCCTGACGCAGCTGTGCATTTCGTTTGCGGTTGCTGCCGTCATTGCAACCGCTTTATATCAGGGTAATGCAGGCACCTTGACGGTTGGCGCTTTTGTAGCATTTGTTACTGCCTTGGCACAAATTTTTGATCCGATCAAAAGATTGACCAATGTGGCCTCCAAAGCGCAAAAAATGCTCATTGCCGCCGAAAGTGTCTTCTCGCTGATTGATGGTTCCCAAGAAAAAGATCAGGGCAAGCATGAGTTGAAAATCAATAATGATGCCGTCATTGAATTCAAGGATGTATGTTTTCGTTTTCCCGAAGCTGAACGCGATACTCTGTCCAATATTTCATTAACGGTTAAATCGGGTGAAACGATTGCTTTTGTGGGTCGCTCTGGAAGCGGGAAAACCACGCTGGCCAATATGATTCCCCGCTTTATCGAGCCCAGTGCGGGTTGCATCACTATCAACGGTTACGATATTACTGAAGTCACCCTGAAAAGCTTGCGGGGTAATTTATCGCTGGTCAGCCAGAATGTGGTGCTTTTTGATGGTTCAATTGCGCAAAACGTGGCTTACGGTTCGTATCGCAAGGCCACCGAGTCACAAATAACAGAGGCTCTCAAGGCAGCCAATCTGCTGGAGTTTGTCGAATCCTTGCCTAATGGTTTGCAAACCGATATTGGTGAAAATGGGGCATGGCTTTCTGGCGGACAACGACAACGCTTGGCCATTGCCAGGGCATTAATCAAAAATGCCCCTATTCTTATTCTTGATGAAGCCACTTCCGCCCTGGATAACGAGTCTGAGCGTCAGGTGCAGGCTTCGCTTGATCTGCTCATGGAGGGGCGGACAACTTTTGTCATTGCACACCGTTTATCAACGGTACAAAATGCCAATTGCATTGTTGTGCTTGACCATGGGCGGATTATCGAGTCGGGCACTCATGATGAACTCTTGAAAAAAGGCGGTTTGTACGCCACGTTATATCAAATGCAGTTTCGTGAAGATTAATTGAAAATCAGGGTTTTATACTTTCACGCGTTACACGCAACTAATTTATATTTTATTTACGGTAGATAAATGACAGAAAAAGCACAGCATGAAATTTCTTCATGGGGTTATGAACACCCCTCGGTAAAGGGCCCTAACGCCTTAATGTTTTTTACCTGGGACTTGTCCAAAACCATTGAAAATGCTTTCAAGAATGCAACAGAAGATACGTTGGACTATTACCTGATGCAAGCGCAAAAGTCCATCGACGACCTTTTGCAAAAATATATTGATATCGAGGCGGATCCTGAAACCTTTGATGGCCAGAGCATTATTTTGCGCCTGGAGCAAAATGAAGACTCAAAAACACCATTAATTGCGTTGCAAACTTCCCCTCACCTTGAAGACAGAATCATCAAGATGCAATCCCGGGTTAAGCCCGGGCATGGTTAAGCAGCTTACATTAAGACAATGTCATACATTTCCTGCGTGTAGGTATTGTCAACTTCAAGGGTAATGGGTTTGCCAATAAAATCACCCAGCGTGGCCAAATAATGACTTTCTTCTTCAAGAAACAGGTCAATAATGCTTTGTGAGGCAATTAAACGAAACTCTTTGGGATTGAATTGTTTGGCCTCGCGCAGGATTTCCCGCAAAATGTTATAGCAAACGGTTCTTGCCGTTTGCACCGAACCCTTGGCCTGGCAGGTTGGGCAGGGTTCACATAGCTGGTGTGCCAACGAGTCTCGGGTGCGTTTTCGGGTCATTTCAACCAGGCCCAGCTGGGAAAAACCGTTAAGCGTTGTTTTGGTGCGGTCTTTATCAAGCGCTTTCTGCAGCTCGGCCAAAATGGCATCCTGGTGTTCTTTATTGTCCATATCGATGAAGTCGATAATGATTATGCCACCCAGGTTGCGCAGGCGAAGCTGGCGGGCAATGGCAACCGCTGCTTCAAGATTGGTTTTAAAAATGGTGTCGTTAAAATTTCGTCCACCAATAAACCCACCAGTGTTCACGTCTATGCTGGTCAGTGCTTCGGTCTGGTCTATGATCAGATAGCCACCAGACTTCAGGTTAACGCGTCGTGAAAGGGCGTTGTTGATTTCCTCGTCGACATAGGCAGTTTCAAATAATGGGCGTTCACCGGCATAATGTTTTATTTTCCCTATGATTGACGGTGTATAAATTGAAGCCCATTCAAGCAGGGCTTGAGTCGTACTTCGCGAATCAATCTCGATGGATCTGGTCTCGGGAGTCACCATATCACGTAATACCCGCTGGGCCAGCGTCAAGTCCTCATAAAGAAGGGCGGGTGCCGATTGCTTCTGGACAGCCTCTTTAATCATGGACCAACGCAGGTTCAGGTATTCCTGGTCTTTCTTTATATCATCATCGGTGGCGCCTTCGGCTTGGGTGCGTACAATAAAACCGCCTTTTTCATTGGGATTCATCAGAGAGATAACCCGTTCTTTCAGGCTGTTTCGTTCCTCTTCCGATTCAATTTTCTGGGAAATGCCAATATGCTGTTCATGGGGCAGGTATACCAGCATGCGTCCAGCAATGCTGATCTGGTTTGACAGGCGTGCGCCTTTGGTGCCCAAAGGGTCTTTAATAACCTGCACCAATAAAGACTGGCCTTCAAACAGTAATTTTTCTATTTGCGTGTAGGCGATACCGGTATTGCGTAAAGAGCGGTTTTCGCGCAGGTCGGCAATATGAATAAATGCGGCTTTATCTAGCCCAATATCAATAAAGGCACTTTGCATTCCTGGTAATACACGTACAACTTTGCCCAAATAAATATTACCAACTTTACCTCTTTGGCTGGTGCGTTCTATATGTATTTCCTGGGCAGCTCCCAGTTCGATTAATGCGACGCGTGTTTCAAAGGGCGTGACGTTGATTAATATTTGTTCGCTCATGCTTGTTTTCTCTTGGTCTGGCATATTATTTGGAGGTCGTATATTCTATATGAGCTTATCATGAGAACATACCCAAGTTGAAGTATGTTAAAAACTAACATCCAGAATACGGTGTAACCCATAAAGAAAGGATTTTGCGGTGAGTGACTCACAAGATTCAAGTTATATTTCCAATCATATTCGCAAGCGTATTGAACTGGCAGGTGCCCGCTATCATGCCAATGACAATATTTCGGCCTATATTAATCCCGGTGAACTGGATCTGTTGCAGCAGGAAGTCCAGGAAAAATTAAAAGAGGTGCTTAAAAGCCTGGTTATAGATACAGAAAGAGACCACAACACCAATGAAACGGCGAAGCGGGTTGCTAAAATGTTTATCAAGGAAGTGTTTGCAGGTCGTTATCAGGCCATGCCCGACACCACTGAATTTCCCAATGTGGAAAAATTAAGTGAGTTGATTATTGTTGGGCCTATTCAGGTCCGTAGTGCATGTTCTCATCACCTGTGTCCCATCATGGGAAAAGTGTGGGTGGGTATCATGCCTAATGAAAAATCAAATTTAATTGGCTTATCCAAATATGCCCGCCTTATTTCCTGGGTAATGGAGCGCCCACAGATCCAGGAAGAGGCCATTACACAAATTGCCGATTTACTGGTCAAGAAAATGAATCCCGATGGCCTGGCAGTTGTCATGGAAGCTGATCATTTCTGCATGCAATGGCGTGGCGTAAAAGATATGGGATCAAAAATGATTAATAGTGTCATGCGTGGTTCATTTTTAAAAGACTCAGACCTGAGAAAAGAATTTTTATCATTGATGAACGGAAACCGTAGAAATTAATCACATCAAGTTCATTTGTTAATGAGCTTATTAAAGAAAAGAAAGAAAAGGGCAGCAGTTGTTTTAACTGTTTGTCCTTTTTTATTGCTCAATTTACGTTGTAAGTAATAATTGGGTGATGGTTGGCAAGCGAGGGGGATGAAAAGCGTGAAAAAGAGGCGGGTGTAAATTAATACCGACTTGTTGTAAATTGGCACACTGTATTTTTATTGTTTAATCATGTGTTGCGGTTGGCGAATTACAGCGTAATGGGGCAATGGCAGAAAAAAAAGCCTTACTTTTGCCGGTTAAGAGTGGGTGGTTGCGCAGCGGTCAAAAATGAATACACGGTTGTGGTGTAAAAACACAACAAACAGTTGTTGTTAATATTTTGATTGAAATCAATAGGATAGATGTTGGTGTGGTTTTTTGCCAGATAAAAAATGGCTGAAAGCTTGCGGAAAATGAAAACGTCATGCTATAGTTCATTCTTTCGCAGCAACAGTACTAGGGTTTACCCCAAAACGCCAAGCGGTGAAAAACGAAACGAAGCACGGGTTTAAAGGATTTGATTTTAAATGCGGGCAACGTGAAGTAAGTGGTCTGGTGAAGTGATTTAAGCGATTCGCCAGGTGGTTTAAAAAGAACGGTTTTAAAAATTCTTTAAAAAAGTTCTTGACAAACAAAACTACATGCTTCATAATCTCGTTTCTCTGCTGCTGACACAGCAACGCAGTCAAGTCAGTCTGGTGTGGTTTTAATCGGGTTGAGCTGAATGCGACAAGACCTGAATGAAGTTTATAGCAGGTTTATGTCAGCCTCGTGACCATTGGGTTGCGTTGTATGCTCTTTAACAATATAACAGCCGATAAGTGTGGGCGCTTGGAATGTAAGAGGCCACACCAGCGTAAGCTGGTGAT
>JBBADT010000019.1:0-45821 GCA_041656315.1 Advenella sp. | reverse complement strand
GCGCCCATATAACAGGCAAGTAAAGCCAACGCATTTATCTAGATCCTGAACGAGAACCCACCAAACAACTTCATTTAATTTCCGCAGGCATTGTTATTACTATAACTATCTCCCGTTCTTTTTTTACCACAAGGCAGTCCTCAGATTATTTAATTCAATTACCCAAACAAATATTTCTTTATTCATACCCCAGCGTCCTTATCCTGGAATTATCCTGAAATGCTTTTTTCCTTACCAGGACGTTTATCACTTGCTTAACACCGTATGAACTGCATATAGTGTGGCAGTCTGTTTTTTTTCTTTTACTATATATATGCCAGCAACTTCCTATTCCGGCTTAAACCAGGCATTCAGCCGGGGCTTTGTTTCACAGTTACGCCCCAAAATGCTTTTTGCCATTATCCTGCCTTTTTTTGTCGCGCTCATTTCCGCTATTATTTTATTGTCTTTTGCCTGGTCACCACTGGACAACTGGTTTTATGAAAGCGCCTCTTCCTGGAGCTGGTTTCAAACAGCCGCCAGCAATTTATCTGGTTGGGGCTTTCACACCATGAGTGACTGGCTTGCCGGACTGTTTTCTTTTATTGCCTTATGCGCCATTAGCGGCATTATCGGCCTTGCCTTTGCATCTATTGTCATTATGCCTATGGTACTTAAACAGCTTAGCCAGTTTAATTATCCTGACCTGGAGCGCAAAGGCGTCAATGCAACCACTACCAGCATTACCAACGCCATTAAAGTATCCTCTATTTTTATTATTGGCTGGCTGCTTACCCTGCCGCTGTGGTTTATTCCCTTTATGCCTGTCGTACTTTCATTATTCTGGGGTGCCTATGCATTTTCACATATGAGTCGACTTGACGCCATTGTTGAACACGCGACCCCTCAGGAACGCAGCTTCATCCTGAAAAAACACAATAAAGGCTTCTGGCTAATTGGCCTGATTTGTGCCGCCATTGCGCTTATCCCGCCGTTTTCCCTGATAATGCCCGTTTACTCCATTCTGGTTTGTACCCATTACGGCCTTAACGCATTGCAGGAAACTCGCAAGCAACAATTAATCGGTAACATCCAGACGGCACCCCGCAAAAGCTGACCTCATTAAGAACCATTATGCCTAAGGATTGATTTACAGGCATACCGGTCCAACACCAGCTCAGTCAATAAAAACAGCCCATGAAATTGAACACGGCATTCAATTTCATGGGCTGTTTTTATTAGACAAGGTTTTTGCTAACAAAGCATTGCGTGACGGCTGATCAGGTGCCTTCCCATTCGGGACCACCCACATCAATATCAAACAATGCCAGCAAACGCGCCACCGTATGATCCACCATTTCTTCAATGGTTTTGGGATGATGATAAAACGCAGGCAAGGGTGGAAAAACAATACCGCCCATTTCCGTTACCTGAGTCATATTACGTAAATGCGCCAAATTGAAAGGAGTTTCGCGAACCGCCAGCACCAGACGTCTTCGTTCTTTAAGATGAACATCTGCCGCACGGGTAATCAGGTTATCCGAGAAACCGTGCGCAACCGCTGCCAGGGTTCGCATTGAACAGGGCAAAATCAACATACCTGCCGTTGCAAAAGCACCGCTCGCCAACACCGACCCGACATCCCTGAAGTTATAAACATGATCGGCCAGATCGAAAACAGCTTGTCGATCCAAGTCCAGCTCATATTTAATATTCAGCACGCCCGGTGGTGAAATAACCAGATGCGTTTCAACATCCTGGACCTCGCGGACACGCTCTAGCAAACGAGTTGCGTAAATCGAACCGGTTGCGCCAGATATGCCAACAACAAGTCGACGTTTACTCATCCAGGGCGCCTGACTCTTGCAGGACCGTTTTCAGCTCGCCACTGGCATGCATTTCTGACATGATGTCAGATCCGCCAATAAACTCACCCTTCACATACAACTGAGGGATAGTAGGCCAGCTGGAATATTCTTTAATACCATCACGAACCTCGGCATCTTCCAGCACATTGACGGTTACCAGTTTTTTAACCCCCAGTTCACGCAAAATCTGAATCGCCTTGCCAGAGAATCCACACTGGGGAAACTGTGCCGTTCCTTTCATGAAAAGAACCACGGGGTGTTCGGTTACGGTTTCGCGAATAAAATCCTGTACTTCACTCATTATATTTTCACCTAATCAACGTTTAAACAACTGTTCCAGCAGAACAGATTAATACCCGAGTATTTTACTCTGAAATTACCCATTGGCCACCAGAAATTCGCTCTATGCCCGATAAGTCTTTGCGACTTTCGACATTAGTGAACCCGGCCTCCATTAACAGTGACCGGACACTTTCCGCCTGATCCCAACCATGCTCAAGCCAAAGCCAGCCACCACCCTGCAAAAAACCTCCTGCTCCGGCAATAATTTTCCGGATAGCCGCCAGGCCATCGCTAAAATCGGTCAGGGCCTGAGGAGGCTCGAACCGAAGATCACCCTGCTCCAGATGACTGTCTGCGTGATGAATATAAGGGGGATTGGAAACAATAAGATCAAACTTGCCAACGGGCAGTTGCTCATACCAGTCACTTTCAACAAAAACCACCCGCGCACCAAGATTCTGTGCATTTTCACGCGCTACAGCCAGCGCTTTGGCACTCTTGTCAGAAGCCATGACTACTGCCTGTGGACAATAGTGAGCAACAGAAACCGCAATAGCGCCACTGCCCGTCCCCATATCAAGCACCGTTGCGCCGGGCTGATTTTGCAGTAACTCAATGGCGGTTTCAACCAGCAATTCAGTATCGGGACGCGGTATCAGCACCGAAGCGTTAGTCTTGAAAACCAGCCCCATAAACTCGCGCTGCCCAAGTATATAGGCCATTGGCTCACCGGAAAGACGGCGCCTGAACATTTCCTGAATTGACACCAAACGTTCCGCTGCGATGGAGTCGCTATCATGCGCGATCATCCAGGCTCGGGATACATTTAATACATGCCCCACAATCATTCTGGCTTCAAGCAATGGCAAACCTGATTGGGCAATAACCGAGCGAACCGTATTCATTAATGCCTGCATTCAAACATTAATGATCGCCGAGCTGGGCCAGCAGTTCTGCCTGACGCTCGGCGATCAGCGCTCCGGTCAGCTCATCCAAAGAGCCTTCCATGATTTGCTGTAATTTATATAAGGTTAAATTAATACGATGATCGGTGACCCGGCCCTGCGGATAATTATAGGTACGGATACGTTCTGAACGGTCTCCGGTTCCTACCAGACTCTTGCGCTCGGCCGATTCCTTGGCCTGCTGCTCCTGACGCTGAATATCATTAATGCGGGCTGCCAGCACACTGAGGGCCCGGGCCTTGTTCTTGTGTTGAGAACGGTCATCCTGGCACTCTGCCACGATACCGGTTGGGATATGGGTGACCCGAACGGCAGAATCGGTCTTGTTAATGTGCTGACCACCCGCACCACTGGCCCGGAAAGTATCAATACGCAAGTCAGCCGGATTCAAGGTTACTTCGGCCAGCTCATCAGCCTCGGGAAGAATCGCTACCGTACAGGCAGACGTATGAACCCTACCCTGGGATTCGGTCTCGGGAACGCGCTGTACACGATGCGCCCCCGATTCATATTTCAGGCGTCCATAAACCCCATCCCCATCAATGCGGGCAATAATCTCACGGTATCCGCCCATTTCCGAGGGGTTCTCGGACATGACTTCCACTTTCCAACCTTTTTCTTCGGCGTAGCGACTGTACATCCGGAACAGGTCTCCTGTAAAAATGGCGCTTTCATCACCACCAGTTCCTGCCCTAATTTCAAGAAATACACCACGCCCATCATCAGGATCTTTGGGCAACAATTCCAGTTGCAAGGCCTCTTCAAGCTCCGCGATCCTGTCTTTTGCCACCTTCATTTCCTCTTCGCCCATCTCCTTCAATTCCGGGTCTGACATCATTTCCATGGCTGTTGCGAGGTCAGCTTCAGTTGATTCATAGCTTTTGAACAGCTCAACAACCGGATCAATTTCAGCACGCTCGCGCGACAGCTTACGGAACCGGTCCATATCATTAGCGATTTCCGGTTCAGCCAACAGGGCGTCTACTTCTATTAAACGTTGGGACAGCTGTTCCAGACGGGAACGCATGGACTGTTTCATAAATAACTCGAAATGGGAAAGAAAGGAAAAGTGGACGGAACAATAGCGCAAAGGCAAAAAATGCAATGGCGCTAATGTTCGTTTTTCTGATAAGGAAACAATTTGGGCAAACAGCCAATAAGCTGTTCACGCTCTGCACCCTGAGAACGGTTTAAGGCAACCATGGGCGCATGAAGAAATTTCTGGGTAAGGCTGCGGGCAAACTGCTCAAGGACTGCCTCGGGGTCTTCACCTTTAGCCAACATTTTACGGGCACGATCAAGCTCAGCCGCACTGATTTGATTGGCACCCTCGTTAAGGTCGCGAATAACGGGCACAACAGCGCGGGATTGCATCCAGTGCATGAAATTTTGCACGCGGCCATCAATAATCGCTTCTGCCTGCACCACTGCGGCCTGACGGGAATCATTGCCCTGCTGCACATAACGACCAAGATCATCTACTGTATAAAGATAGATATCGTTAAGCTGCCCCACTTCGGATTCAATATCCCGGGGCACGGCAAGATCCACCATGACCATGGGTTGATGACGACGGGCCTTTGAGGCTTTTTGCACCATTCCCAGACCCAGTATGGGCAGGGAACTGGCCGTACAGGAAACAACAATATCGAATTCAGCCAAGCGATTGGGCAAATCAGCCAGTTTCATGGTGCTGCCATCAAACTTGCAGGCCAGGCTTTCTGCCCGTTCAAGGGTGCGGTTGGCCACCACCATTGATTTTGGTTGTTGTGCCGCGAAGTGGGCAGAGCAAAGCTCTATCATTTCACCGGCACCAATAAACAATACCTTGGTAGCGGAAATATCACCAAATACGCGTTGCGCCAGACGGACCGCCGCGGCCGCCATGGAAACGGACTCTGAACCAATAGCGGTTTGAGTACGCACTTCTTTGGCAACCGAAAAGGTTTTCTGGAACAACTGGTTTAGCAAGGTTCCCATGGCACCGGCATCGCTGGCTGCACGCACGGCGGTTTTCATTTGCCCCAGGATTTGGGTTTCACCCAATACCATGGAATCTAGCCCACTGGCCACGCGAAACGCATGACGAACCGCCTGGTCTTTATTGTACTGATACAGGTGCGGCTTCAGGATGCCTGTTTCAAGCGTGTTGAAATCTGCCAGCCAGCGTGGCACATGCTCGGCAATTTCAGGCGAAGCGGCACAATAGATTTCTGTACGATTACAGGTTGAAAGAATGGTGGCTTCTTTCAATGAGCCACCAAAAGCCGAACGCAGGCCATCAAGTGCCGGGCGAATGAGTTCGCCAGACATTGACACGCGTTCACGCACCGACACCGGTGCGGAATGATGATTCAGGCCAAAAGTCAGGACATCAAGTGACATATGTATATAAGTCAATTAAGAAAGAATTGTGTCTATTATAATGCCGAGCCAGCGATTTTGTTATACCTGCATGATTTCTGACAACTTTTTAAGCACTATCACGCCAGTCCTTGATAAAAATCATGATGAAAACACCCTTTTGTATGATCCGGGCACAAAACCGGGATTTAATTCCTGAAAATGGAGCACAAAGGACGAGACAAAACCAAAATGATGCACATTCACAACAAAAAACATTATCAAATCATTTTTTAGTTGTTATTTTGACATAGGACTTTACAAGAATCGAAACCATGGTGTAATATTTAAATCTTTCACGGCCAGGTAGCTCAGTCGGTAGAGCAGAGGATTGAAAATCCTTGTGTCGGCAGTTCGATTCTGCCCCAGGCCACCATAGATTCAAACACTTAGCCCAATCTTCGGATTGGGCTTTTTGTTTTTCTTCTGTTGACTCACCCCACCATAAGACTATAATTTTCTTTGTAGTACGCTTTTCTTTTTGCACGCTTTGGTACGCAAAAATGGTCAGTCGCCTAACCCCGCGCGGCGCACCAAGTTCAATGTGCTTAAGGTCATGGCCCCTTTTGACAGGGAGACAAATTCCATGTCGCGCCAGGCATAGACGGCTCAATTTAATTTCTCCACAAAACAACACCATCAAGGAGGTGTGTGGGAAGATCTTTCGGGATACGGAACCCTACGCGCAAGGAGGCGTGTACGTTAATTTTATGACAGCTGAAGAGTCAGATCGACTAGGCGCCGCTTACGGACCCAATTTTGATCGACTGGTCAAGACCAAAACGCAATACGATCCGCAGAACCTGTTCCGGCATAACCAGAACATCAGACCTGCGGCTTAGGAACAGCAAGGCTCGTAAAGCGGGCAACAATCCAACTAAGCGGTGCCTGTTGGGAGTTATACATTTATAGCGGCCTGCAATAACATGCCAGCATGATTGCAGGCCGAAGCCAAACACTTTCCATACTTTTAAATAGCTTGTTTAAACCAGGTGTGTTGATTATGCTGTTACAGTTTTTACTTTTTCATCAACCCTATTTTTAAACGATCTTACCGCATGTTTGACGCAGAACTTACTGAACAGCTGGCTCGTGAACTGAACCAGTCAAAAAATACCCGTGTTCAGATTGAACAATTCACAAAACGTTTCCCCGACATGACAATTGAAGACGGCTATAAAATCGGCCGGGCCTGGGTTGCCTTGCAGCGACAGGAAGGCCGCTCCGTTATTGGCCATAAAATCGGCTTGACCTCGCGGGCCATGCAAATTGCCATGCAAATTTCAGAGCCCGACTTTGGCACCCTGCTGGATGACATGCTGTATACCTGCACTCCGGGGCAAACGCTGGATATTCCCCACTCCCGCTTCATTACCCCCCGGGTTGAGGTTGAGCTGGCCTTTATGTTGAAAGCCCCCTTGCAAGGCACCAACTTAAGCATTGAACAGGTACTGGAAGCCACTGAATATATAACCCCTGCCATTGAAATCATTGATTTCAGAATTAACCCCATAGACCCGTCTACTGGCGCCACAAGCAAAGTTTTCGACACCATCAGCGATAACGCAGCCAACGCCGGCATCATAATTGGCGCAGAAAAAATCGCCCCTGAAAAACTGGACCTGCCCTGGTGCGGCGCCATTCTAAGCCAAAACGGTGTCATTGAAGAAACCGGCCTGGCCGCTGGCGTACAGGGTCACCCAGCTATCGGTGTTGCCTGGCTGGCAAACAAACTGGCCCCCTGGGGTGAAACCCTGCAACCTGGGCAAATTATTCTGGCCGGCTCATTCACCCGCCCTGTCGCAGCAAACCCTGGCGATCTGTTCAATGCTGACTATGGCCCGTTGGGAAAATTATCATTTCGTTTTGTTTAAGGATCCCTCATGCAAATTCCAATTAATACATTCAAACAGGCCTTGCATCAGGGCGAACCTCAAATCGGACTCTGGCTTGGACTGGCAGACCCTTATGCCGCCGAAGCCCTGGCAGGCACCGGATTTGACTGGCTTCTGATTGATGGCGAACATGCACCCAACGATCTGCGACAAACGCTGGCTCAGTTGCAGGCTGTTGCCCCCTACCCGGTTCATCCCGTTGTTCGCCCCGTTGCTGGCGATACCGCTTTAATCAAGCAATTGCTGGATATCGGCGCACAAACACTGCTTGTCCCCATGGTGGAAACTGCTGAACAGGCAAGACAGATTGTCCAAGCCACCCGCTACCCACCTGCCGGAATCCGTGGCGTGGGCAGTTCTCTGGCCCGTTCATCCCGCTGGAATCAAATCGACAATTACCTTCAGCAGGCTGATGAACAGATTTGCGTTTTAGTTCAGGTCGAAACAAAAAAAGGATTAGAGAACCTTCAGGAAATTACTGATATTGAAGGGGTTGACGGTGTCTTTTTTGGCCCTCTCGATCTTTCCGCTTCTTTGGGGTATTTGGGTAATCCGATGCACCCCATTGTTCAGGAAGCGATTGTTAATGGCATCAAGATGGTTTGCCAATCTGGTAAAGCTGCAGGCATTCTGATGTCCGACCGAACCCTGGCCCGCCAGTATCTTGAACTGGGTGCCCGCTTTGTTGCGGTCGGCGTGGATACAAGTCTACTGGTTAATGCGGCAACTGAACTGGCCAACGCATTCAAGCCTGACACTGCCAGCACTACAGGCAAAGACGGCAGCATCTATTGATTTGCCAACAATACGCTTACTGTTAAGCAACGCACAAGCATTAATAAATGGCAGGCACTATCATTTCTGCCGGTGTTGGATTACGAATATAGTCGGGATGATGCTCCCGTGCGGGCAGCTCAATGGGCTCACGTGGTACTTCACCATACGGGATCTGTGACAGCAAATGCGAAATGCAATTCAAACGGGCCCGTTTCTTGTCAACGCCCTCAACCACCCACCATGGCGCCTCGGGAATGTGCGTGCGCTCCATCATTTCTTCCTTGGCCTTGGTATAAGCTTCCCAACGACGGCGTGACTCCAGATCCATGGGAGACAATTTCCATTGCTTCAGGGGGTCATGCATGCGCATCAGGAAGCGGCGGTATTGCTCATCATCGCTAATTGAGAACCAGTACTTGATTAATACAATGCCGCTACGTGCCAGCATTTTCTCAAACTCGGTTACGTCACGGAAGAACTGCTCAAGTTCTTCATCGGTACAAAAACCCATGACTCGCTCTACACCTGCGCGGTTGTACCAGCTGCGATCAAACAGGACAATTTCACCGCCAGCGGGAAGATGGGAAACATAACGCTGGAAATACCACTGGGTTTGCTCACGGTCACTGGGTGCAGGCAAGGCGGCAACCCGGCAGACACGAGGATTAAGACGTTGCGTAATTCGTTTGATGGCGCCCCCTTTACCTGCCGCGTCTCGCCCTTCAAAAATAACCACCACCTTAAGTTTTTGTGCAACCACCCAATCCTGTAGTTTGATCAGCTCTCCCTGCAAACGCAACAATTCACGGAAATAAAGCCTGCGGTCCATGCCGCCGCCCTTGGGCTTTTCGCCCAAAATATCATCCAGGCGATTATCATCCATTTCCATTTCAAGCTCTTCATCAAAACTGTCAATCATGTCAGCATAAAGACGCCTGGTGTGTTCAGATAAATTTTCCGTCATGAGAAAAAACTCCTTAAATAATGAATGAAATTTATAACTTTTATATGACGCGTCTGTGACTTGGCAAACATCAACGCCAACAAGCAGACAAACATGGGCACGCAAAGTATTACCTTATTCTACCTGTTACAGAATTTAATGAAAGGCGGCCTGAAGCCGCTTGCCCGGGCAAACAGCTAGAGGCATGCAAAACTGAGAAAATGAGGGCTGCTTGGTGATACTGGATGATCAGCATCACCATCGAATGACAGAAAAACACAAAAATATAACAATAAAAACAATTCTCATTTACAAATATAAAATTTTAAGGGAGAATGATTCCCATTCTTATTTTATGACTGCGGGAATCTTCTCCAGTTTGACCATGGCATCTTTCGCCACTGATACTTACCAAACAACAATACACAAACCAAGGAAACGAAAATGAAGTCCAAGTTACACAAAAAAAAATGGCTCCCCCTGTTGCAAACCGCGCTTGTCATCACTTTCGCAACGGCTGCAGGACATGGTATGGCACAGGATGCCTCAATAAAGGTTCATCACGCCAAAGGCGAAGCCACACTTCAGATTCAGCCCACCAAAACAGCCGTTTTTGATTTACCAACCCTGGACAACATGCAGGCACTGGGCATTCAGGCAAGCGCAGTGGCAAACTCCCGTTTCCCGGACTTCCTTGCCGCCTATAACGAAGAAAGCATACCTAGAGTAGGTTCCCTGTTTGAACCCAATCACGAGGCCCTTGGCAAAGTTGCTCCAGATTTGATTTTTGTAGGAGGCCGCTCCAGCGCCAAATTTGACGATGTGCTTAAAATTGCACCAACCCTGGACATGAGTGTTGACTCGCAATCACCACTCAAGAGCATCGAGCGCAATGTGAACACCTTGGGCAAGCTCTTCGGTAAAGAACCACAGGCAACTGCTGCCCTGCAGAAACTGAATGCCTCTGTTGACGCCTTGAAAGCCAAATCCGCCAAGGCCGGCAATGCCATGCTGATTCTGTCAATTGGTGACAAAGCCAGCGCTTTTGGGCCCGGCTCACGCTTTGGCCTGATCTATGACGTATTTGGCTTTACCCCCAATTCCGCGGTCAAAGACCTTTCTACTACAGACCGCCACCCCTTCAAACTGGAAGATATTGCCAAGGCCGATCCCGACTGGCTGTTTGTGATTGATCGCCATGCGGCCACGGGCAGCAACACTGACAAGCCATCCAGCAAGGAAGTACTGGAAAAATCCATCATTGGACAGACTCGCGCTGCCAAAAACAATCAGATTGTTTATGTCGACCCATACAACTGGTACATCCTGGGCAGCGCAGGATTGACATCCATGCAACAGAATATTGAGCAGATTTCTGCCGCACTGGATGCAAAAAAATAAACCCGGATTTTAAAATTTGGAATTGCCCTAAAACCTGGTTACAAACCAGCGTTGCGGGAGCAATTTACCGGGTGTTACCAACCATCGCAAATCAACAGTAAAGTGAATAGTCTTCAGGAACACCCCTTCGCACCTTCACGAATCTCTGCTCGCTCACATCCCGCATATGCGTAGCTATAGACCAGTGCACCCCATTTTTTGTTCTCATCCATAAGCATGACGACCGAATCACCGATACGGATTTCAGCATGCATCAACTTACCATCCGGATCGGCCAGACGGGATATTTCTTTTGCATTAAAGGCTTTTGTATAAAACTCGATTGCCTTGCTGGCACCAGCACACACCAAATGTGGCGTCACCGTATTCATGCCCGACGGCACTGACCTGACTTTATGTTCATTATCAGGGTCAAGATCAAACAAAGCCTTAAAAGAGGCCATATCGAACGGCGCAGAAAAATGCTCATGTTCGATCAGCCATTGCCCATCCACTTTTTTATAGCCGGTTGTCATCCTCATCCAAGAGACATTCTGCTGGCCGCTTTCATCCTTTTCTCCGCAACGAACCAGACAATAAACCAGCGCCAGCCCACCACTCACGGAAATATGCATCTCGGCAGGTTCAAATACCATGTCATTGGTACACATTTCCAGGCAGAGCTGCCAATGCTTGCCATAAGCCTCTTTACCCTTGAAACGCAATTGCAAGACAGCATCGTAAGCAACCACATCGGGTGTATAGCTTGACATTATCTGATTGATATCCCGCGTCTGTATCGCACCCTGCCAGCGTTGTATTGCCTGCCTGACTTCTGACTGTGCTGTCGAGTCTCCATTTGAAGCATTCATCACCCTGCTCCTTTTGCAAAAAAGAACTACTGTTTAATCACATGCCAGACATTCTGGACATCATCACCTACCATATCACCTTGCTTCATGTCTCTTTTATACAGGTACAAGGGTTGTCCCTTATGAGCCCATTGCCTGCTTGCATCATCGCGCATGATAATGCTGTAATCTCCTTCAGCATTGCCATCTGCAGCAGCCAAAAGCGGTGGCCAATTCTGGGCACACCGGTCATTACAGACACTTTTACCAGGCATATCCCGGTCTTTATCATAGGTATATAAAGTCATGCCTTCGGCATTTACCAATATACCGTTCATTGCTTTTACCGGGGGGCCTGCCGCACGGGCACTTTCACTGGCGAATCCACAACCTAAACTGGCCAAGGCCAGCATGAGTAATAGTTTTCTCATTTTCATCTCCCTTATGGCTAAAAAGACAAGAGAAACTGGCTTGTATTGCTACTGGCCAGCTCTTACAGGATACACCTAAATAATTGAAAACAAATAACTATTTCAAAATCACACATTACTTTTTATTTCCGGTTTGTAACCCTGTGGGCAGTGGGCTCACTCCCACGCAGGAGCCTGGGAGCCTAAGGTAAAAAACGGGCAATATCCATCCAGGATATTGCCCGCCAGGGACCCCATGACTGCACCAACACACTGCCTGTTTATTAACCCTTTATTTCACATATTTGCGGAATTCGGGTTTGCGTTTCTCACGGAAAGCGTTACCCCCCTCTTTGGACTCATCAGTGTCGTAATACATTTTCAGGGCATGCATGGACAGTGAAGACATGGCACGGAGCATTTCGCTATCAACGTTGAATGAGCGTTTTGCCAAAGCAATGGCGGTTGGACTTTTCTCGTTGATTTCATCACACCATTTCTGTACTTCTTCGTCTAACTGGTCATGTGGCACCACAGCATTGACCAACCCCATTGCCAATGCTTCCTGTGCCGTATAACGACGGCACAAATACCAGATTTCGCGGGCTCTTTTCTCTCCCACCACACGTGCCAGGTAAGCCGTCCCAAAACCAGGGTCAACCGAACCCACTTTAGGACCCACCTGACCCAACTGTGCCTTATCGGAAGCAATGGCCAGGTCACATACCGTTACCAATACGTTACCACCACCTACTGCAAAACCGTTAACACGGGCAATCACCGGTTTATTGATATCGCGAATAACGCTTTGCAGTTCCTCTACGGGCAGGCCGATCACACCTCGACCGCCGTAATCACCATCTTTACCGGATTGGTCACCACCGGTACAAAATGCCTTGTCTCCGGCACCTGTCAACACAACCACGCCTACGCTTTTATCTACTTCAGCGCGTTTAAAAGCGTCAATCAGTTCTTCGCAGGTTTGTGCATCAAAAGCATTATAAACTTCAGGTCGGTTAATGGTAATACGTACTGTGCCATTGTTAACCTCGTACAGAATTTTTTCGTATGACATGATGAATCCCTCTTCCAGAATAATTTGTTTTAACTTGAAGCAAATAATAATTTAACCAACCATGGTAAGACCACCGGACACACTAATAACCTGTCCGGTAATGAAAGAAGCCTCGTCACTGGCCAGGAAAGCCACGGCACCCGCCAAGTCTTCGGGCTGACCAAGACGACCAAAAGGAATCGCACGGGTCAAGCCATTGCGCAGTTTTTCACCGTACTCGCCTTCACCGCAGAAATCACGGAATAAAGGCGTATCGGTTGGGCCAGGGCACACAACGTTAACGTTGATCTGTTTTCTTGCCAGCTCACGGGCAATGGTTTTGGAGAAAGCAATTAAACCGCCTTTGCACATGGCATATACAGACTCGCCACTGGAACCGACACGGGCCGCATCAGAGGCAATATTAACCACACGGCCCTTGCCGCGCTCTGACATGCCTTTCAGTACCGCATGATGCATGTACAACACACCAAAGAAATTGATGTCAACAATTTTTTCCCATAGCTCCTTATTGGTATCCAGGAAATTGCCGGCCCGGTCCCAGCCTGCGTTGTTAACCAACACATCAATGGGCCCCAGCGTGCTTTCAATGTTGTTCACGCATTCAATGACTGACTCCTGATTCGTCAGGTCTACCAGAAAGGTTTGCGCGAAACCTCCTGTGGACTTGATTTTTTCTACGGTTTTGTCACCGGCTTCCTGATTGATATCAACCACAGCCACTTTGGCACCTGCCCGACCAAACCGCTCACAAATGGCACTGCCAATACCGCCGCCGCCACCAGTCACCAATACAACTTTATCTTTTAATCCAAACATTGTGTTTCTCCACTAAAATAAGTCTATACGCTTAATGAACCCATTCTTCACTTAAATAACCATGACTACTTCCGATCAAGACAAAGAAGCAGCAATTTATGAAATCAACAACCGGCTTTTTTTCAGGTTTTTCCAGGCTGCAAACACCCTTCATACCAAAGGCACTCAGGCGCTGGAAGAATTTGGCGTAACCACCCAGCAATGGTCTGTGCTGGGTGCCCTGTCCAGACCCAAGGCGGAAAACGGCATGAGCGTGAATGAGCTGTCGCGCTATCTGCTAATTACCCGCCAGAACCTGACCGGCCTGCTTGGCCGTCTTGAGCGTGATGGTTATATTGTCCGCACACCCAGTACCGAAGACCGCCGATCCATCAGGGTTTCCTTAAGCCCTAAAGGAAAAGAACTCTGGAAGAACCTGGCTGAGCCTATTCATCAGTTTTATGACCTTGCACTGAAGAACATTTCCTTTGATGATCGCCTGGCCCTTATCCATTACATCAATACCTTGCAGCAAAACATGTCAAAAATTTAAGTTTCAACTTAATTTAAGGCCTGTTTTTGTACGGGCAATAATCATTTTCATGATCTGTGCGGTGCCATCGCCAATTTGCAGACCAAGCACATCCCTTAAACGCTGCTCATAAGGGTAATCTTTGGCATAACCGCCATGCCCATGAAATAGCAGGCATTGATAAATAATGTCATAAGACAATTTTGGCCCCCACCATTTGCACATGGCCGCCTGTGAGGTATGGGGCAAATCCTTGTCTTTAAGCCAAAGCGTTTCAAGGCAAACCAAACGAGCCGCCTGGTAATACGTTTCATATTCGGCCAGCGGAAAACTGACGCCCTGGTTTTCTACGATGGGCTTGCCAAAAGTTTCACGCTCTTTGGCATATTCCCAGGTTTCATCCAAAGAGGCACGCGCCACGGCCAGGCATTGCAACCCGATTAACGCCCGGCTATAGTCAAAACCCTGCATGACCTGGGTAAAACCTTTACCCTCTTCGCCCAGCATATGACTGGCTGGCACTTTGACCCCATCAAAAAATATTGAACCCCGCCCCACACAACGCGTACCCAGGTCATCAAAAGCGGTACGGGTAATACCTGGCAAATCCATGGGTACCAAAAATGCGCTAATACCTTTGGCTCCCTTGATATCGCTGTTGGTCCGGGCAAAAACCACGGCTACATCGGCCTGATCAGCCAGTGAAATGGAGGTTTTTTCACCCGTCAAGACATAATGATCACCTTCTTTGACCGCCTTTAACTGCAAAGCAGCAGCGTCTGAACCGGCTGAAGGCTCAGTCAATGCAATTGCAATCAGTTTTTCTCCGGCAATGATTTTTGGCAACCATTCCTGCTTGATTGATTCGTTGGCAAAACGGTTCACGATTTGACCACATAATGACACCAGCAGGCTGACATAAGCCATGTTGAAATCCGCAGCGGACAGCTGCTCAAGCAACAGACCACTGGTTACGCAGTCCATCCCCATACCGCCATAAGCCTCGGGCATTTCTACACCCAGCAAGCCCAAATCACCCATCTGGCGCACAATCTCCAGTTCAAGGCGTCCTGTTTTATCTCGGTACTGATAGCCGGGTGCCAGTACTTCTCGTGCAAACCTGCCGGCACTTTCCACCAATACCCGTTGATCTTCTGTAATTGAAAATTCCATATTGCCTCTTCAACCTGATTAGAATATATGTAAATATATTTACCTATTTGCCTATAATTACACAATCCTTGACCAAGTTCAACAAAATTTACCCCTGATTTAATAAAAAAAGCAAAATAAAGGGAAAACACTAGTATTTTAATTACAGTCAATGGTGAAGAATAATAAAAAATATTATGGAAATATATTTACGTATATCCGTAAGGTATATTTTCACCAATCATAAGAATTTTTCATCCACTACTACCCACGAGACAGATCATGAAATTTGACACATCCCTGATTGATGCACGCAAAGAAAAAATGACAACAAACGGCTTCTGGAAAAACAGGACTATCGAACATTTCTTCAGACAAGCACTTGAAACGCATCCGGATAAAACTGCAGTTGTTGCTTATAAAGTCGATGGTAAAAACAGTGCTCCCGTGCGTCTTTCCTATCGCCAGTTTAATGCGCATATTGACACCATTGCAAAATCCCTTATCCGCCTGGGCATTCAACGCTCCGATGTAGTCAGTTTCCAGATTCCGAATAGCTGGGAGTTTATTGCCTTATCCCTGGCATGCGCCCGGATTGGCGCGGTGGCAAACCCCTTGATGCCCATTTTTCGCGATCGTGAATTAAGCTATATGCTGAAGTTTCTTGAATCCAAGATTCTTATTGTCCCGTCCGTATTCAAGAATTTCAATTATGAAGAAATGGCCAACGGCCTGCTTCACAAAATAGACTCCCTCCAGCATATTGTGGTCGTGGGCGGTGAAGGCGAAAACAGCTTCGACAAACTCCTGCTGACGAACACATCTTCCACCCCCCTTGTTGCCGATCCCGTTGAACCAGACGACATTCTTCTCCTGTTGTTCACATCGGGCACCACCGGCGAACCGAAAGCGGTCATGCATACTTCCAACACGCTGTTTGCCGCCCTTGACGGTTTCGTTGACGCCCTTGAACTGAAAGACAGCGAAATTATCCTGGGTGCCTCTCCCATGGCACACCTTACCGGTTACGGTTATCTGGCCATGTTGCCCATCATGCTTAATTCAACCACCGTAGCCATGGATAGCTGGGACCCCAATATTGCCTTGCAAATCATCAATAAAGAGGCTGTTACCTTCAGTATGGCCTCCAGTCCCTTTGTTTTGGACATGTGCAATGCGACTGAAAAGGGAGCACCCCGATCCCCGCAATTTACCAAGTTCTGCTGCGCCGGTGCCCCCATTCCGCCCGTTGTGATAGAACGGGCCCATCAAATCATGAACCTGACCGTATGCTCTGCATGGGGCATGACCGAAAACGGCGCCATTACCATTACGACCCCCTCGCAGGCGCTGGAAAAATCCAGCATCAGCGACGGCAAGGCCATTCCTGGCATTGAACTGAAGATAGTTGATGGCAATGACAATAAATTGCCAAGCGGTAAAACAGGACGCCTGCTGGTCAGAGGTGCTTCCCAATGTGTTGGCTATTACAAAAAACCCGAACTTAACGCACTGACCGAAGACGATTGGTTTGATTCGGGTGACCTTGCCTTCATGGACCAGGAGGGTTATATCCGCATCAATGGCCGCAGCAAGGATATCGTTATTCGCGGTGCGGAAAACATCCCCGTGGTTGAAATTGAAAACCTGCTTTACCAACATCCCTCCATTGCCACGGTTGCCATTGTAGGCTTTCCTGATGAACGGCTTGGCGAAAGGGCATGTGCCTTTGTAACGCTTAAAGAAGGTGCCAGCTTCTCTTTTGAGGAAATGATTCAATATCTGAAAGAGAAAAAAGTGGCTAGCCAGTACTTCCCCGAGAAACTGGAAATAAGGAGTGATTTACCCAGAACACCCAGCGGCAAACTGCAAAAATTCATGCTGCGCGAGGAAGCCAAAACTTTCCAGATCGATTAATCCAGCCAATATATGGAACCACAAGCATGAATAAAGCAGTACTTAAAAAAGTCCTAGACCGGGTCGGCATACTCACCATTAATCGCCCGGATGCCATGAACATCCTTAATGATGATGAAAGAATCCCTGAACCGGTCTTTTGAAACGCCCTTGAATGAAGGGCTCGCCTTTGAGCGAAAAATGCTTTATGCTACTTTTGCACTAGAGGATCGCAAGGAAGGCATGGATGCCTTTATTGAAAAACGACCGCCCAATTTCAATAATCGTTAATCAAAAAAACGGACCAGGTCCGTTTTTTACCTATCAGGCATTTTTTATACATGGACACGATTGAGCAACCACCCCAAAACACTGCATTAGAGGCCATTACCAGCCGCAAAAGTATCCGAGGCTTTCTGCCAGACGCCATTCCAACCCCACTGTTACACACCCTGCTGCAAACTGCATCACGCGCCCCCAGTGGCAGCAACATCCAGCCCTGGAAAGTGCATGTTGTTTCGGGACAGGCCCGCAATGCCTTGTCTGCCGCCCTGCTTGATGCCTTCCATGCCAACACCCCCAATCAATGCGAATACCAGTATTACCCCAAAGAATGGCGTGAACCTTATCTGGCCCGGCGTCGTGAAAACGGCTGGTCGCTTTACAATATTCTGGGTATCCAAAAAGGCGATAAAGCAGCCATGCAACGGCAGCATGCCCGCAACTTTGAATTTTTTGACGCACCCGTTGTATTATTCGTTACGCTAGACAACGACATGGAACAGGGCAGCTGGCTGGATACCGGCATGTTCATACAAAACATCATGATTGCGGCCCGTGCCTTGGGCCTGCACACCTGTCCGCAAGTCGCACTGGTCAATTACCCGGCCATTGTCAAACAGCACCTGTCTATTCCGGCAGAACAAACCCTGGTCTGTGGCATTTCACTTGGCTACGAAGATACATCCAATCCTGCCAACAAATTGCAGACTACCCGGGTGCCCCTGGAGGAATTCGTGACTTTTCACGAATAGCCTTCAAGCATAAAAAATAAAGCTTCCAAGTCTATCGCTTGTTAATGGCAGTCGGTTGAAGACTTAAGGTACACTTTCATACTGTTTTTACAGATCTCCTTTTAATAACATGCAAACCACCTGGAGACCCTTTGCCTGGGTCGGTGCCGCACTGTGTGCCGGCACCATGGGAACTGCCCTCGCAAGCCCCCTCTATCCGTTTTACCAAGCCCTGTGGGACCTGCAACCCAGCGAAATCACCTATATTTTCATTGCCTATATGATGGGTGTCCTGGTTACCCTGCTTTTTCTGGGTAAAGTCACCGCCCACTATGGCTTCTTACCCGTCCTTAAAGGTGGATTGGTTTTTTCCATTATTGGCTTAGGCATTTCCTCTCTGGCCATTTCCCCATTCCTGCTTGGCCTGGGACGAGTTACCATAGGTATTGCCTCTGGCATGATCAGTACTTCAGCCATGCTGGGCATAAGTCAGGTTCTGCCGGCAAGCCATAAATCCAGGGCAGGGCAGATTGCCTCCATGGTCAGTGTGGCGGGCTTTGGTTCCGGGCCGTTCATTAGTGGCTGGATAGCCCAGTTTCTGCCCTATCCGCTGGTCACTCCCTATGTAACCGTCCTGATACCCAGTATTTTTATTCTTTATGGCTTACGATCTGTCAGGCAGGAAATAAAAAGCAAGCCTGGACGCCCTTCTTTCATGCCTAAACTTGAAGTACCGGCAGAGTCGACCCTTAAACCGCTCTTCCTGATTATTTCCATGACTGCCTTTGCCGCTTTTGGCCTGTTCAGCCTTTATGGCTCATTGGCGCCGTCTTTCCTTAAGGAAATGATCCCATGGAATGGTCCCGCCATTAGCGGAACGGCCATCGCTTCGGTCCTGTTCATCTCTGGCTGTACCCAGTTCATGCTCAGGTCCCTGCCCCTGCACAGGACTTTATACCTTGGCATGCTGTTTCTGTTACTGGCCTGCCTGGCGTTGGGGCTCACCATGAGCACCCATTCCACCGTGTTGTTTATTGTTGCTGATATCCTGGCCGGACTGGCCCACGGAGCCACCTTGCTGGCCACGTTTGGCCTTGTGGGACAACTCAGCACTGCTGAAAACCGTGGCCCCATTTTTTCCACTTACTTGTTTATTGGCTATCTGGGCACCATTGTACCCATTGTGTCGGTTGGACTGCTGGCCGATGCGTTTGGCCTGTTATCGGCTGTTATTATATTTTGCGTCAGCATAAGCCTGCTCGCTCTGGGGCTGATCATCGGTAAACGCAGACTGGATCAATCGGCTCAATAATACTCACTAAAAAGCAAAACCTGTGTGCCGGCCAGGCTGGCAGGCTTATGCTTTATTGCGGGGACGCAAACCAAGCGCCTCGTCAGCGCCAGAAAAACTTATTGTGCGCTGTCAACTGTCTCATTGACAATGCTTTCATGACTGACGGTAACAGATTGATTGTCAATACTGGACGACCTTACCACTTCTGTTGTTCCTGTAACCAGAGGAAGATTGGCAATGGTTTGATGCTGCAGGAAGAACAGGGTTTTATTACGGTCATCGCAAGGGCCGACACAGCTTACCCGGGCATTTCTTTCTTCCAGTTTATCCTGCTCGAAACCGCGGAATTTCAACTCATGATTATTATTGTTATTGAACCCTACTTCCAGGGGCGGTGAATACTCGAAACTGGCAGCACCCGCAGGAATAGAGAGAAATCCTGTTCCCAGAACAGCAAAGGCAGAAACAAATATCAATGATTTTTTCATGCTGCACCTCCGAAAGGTAAAAACAGAAAAGCCAATTTATTAACCCCAATGGCCATTTCGTATAGAATACACTTAAACAATTGAAAAATATACTCTATTTTTGTTACCGGCTCACAATGAGAACGCGATGAACATGATCCCGATTTATACAATGCAGTCAGAACCGGAAGCAGCCGTTATTTCTTCACTCATGACAGCCTATCACATTCATTTTATTATTTCAGGTCGAGGATTCAGTTCCATGTATCCTGGTGCCATCTCCAATAGCCTGAATGAACAGATTCTGATGGTTCGGGCCGACCAGGTTGAGCTGGCCAAAACCCTGCTTGAACCTTTTTTCAACAGTTAGAAAATTCCTTTACACTGGCAACAGGCATGCCATGCACGCAAAGGCTCAACGTCAATCCAGATCACTTTTGTCAATTTCCTTGGGAATACCAATCGCCCGCTTTATAAGCTTCCAGGCAATCAACCCAATACCCAAGAACAATACGCCCAATACAATGGCAAGTAGAAAATAGCTGAAGTTACTCATGTTTTTCCTGGTGTTAGTGGCTTGTACCCCATTGTCCAAGCAATTCTTTTATTTGTTCTCTTTCACAATTATTCCATAGCGCCGCAGCCAGTAACAGCCGGGCCTTGCGTGGACACAACCACTGTCCCATTAGAATACCATTTTTCTGCAGGTCTATTTCTGCACCTTTATAACCATACACGGCTTGGGTGGTACTACCCGCACCGGTTCTGGAGCAGACAATAACCGGGATCCGTTCGGCAGCCACCACCAGCACATCCCGCAAGGACTCAGAGACATGGCCGGATCCGAAGCCGGCAATCACGACCCCTTGGCAAGCCTCATGCTCCAGAGCCAAAGAAAGTATGCTCGAGTCATCACTAAGCGTATGTTCCAGCAGCAACACTTTATCCTTGAAGCTGGTTGGGATCGCCAATTGTGGCTTACGTACGGTTGGCCTGAAATACTGTACCCGCTTTTCAAGTACCACTCCTGCCGGACCAAATACCGGGGATGCAAAAGCATTAACCCGGCTTGAGTGGACTTTACGAACATGCCTGGCCTCATGAATTTCATCATTCATGACAAGCAATACACCCCTATTGGCAGATACCTGGCTAGTGGCAACCGCTACCGAAGCCAGCAAATTGGCAGCACCATCGGCACCGGGTTCTTCGGGCGAGCGCATTGCCCCCATTAATACCAGGGGTTCAACATGACGCCAGAAAAGATCCAGAAAAAAAGCGGATTCTTCAAGCGTATCGGTGCCCTGGGTAATAATGACGCCATCAGCACCTTTTTCCACCTCTTTTTCGGCCCATGCCAGGCAACTGAAAAGATGGTCAAAACGAATGGAACCGCTAGGCAGTTTTTGCAGGGTCTGCAGGCTAAGGTCAGCCAGCCCGGCAAGGCCCGGCACACTTTCAGCCAATTCCCTGGCACCCAGCGTGGCGGTTACGCCCCCGGACTGGCTGGCCGTCATGCTAATGGTGCCACCTAAGGCGCCTATGGATATTCGTTTCTTGCTCATGCGGCTTCCTTGTTTGCCAAGGCTTAAATAAGACTGGCAATCGCCATGCCCACTTCAGTGGTATTGGCAGAGCCACCCAGATCACGGGATTTTGGTCCCTGCACCAACACGGTTTCAATGGCAGCCATAATGGCGTCATGGGCCTGGGCGCAGGCCTCGTTCTGTTCACTGAAAAAATCAAGCATCATGGCACCTGACCAGATCATGGCAATCGGGTTGGCTATGTTTTGCCCGTAAATATCAGGGGCAGACCCGTGCACCGGCTCGAACAGGGACGGAAAGGTACGGTCCGGGTTCAGGTTGGCAGAAGGTGCCAGGCCAATCGTACCGGTACATGCAGGTCCAAGGTCGGACAGAATATCGCCAAACAGGTTGGACGCCACCACCACATCAAAGCGGTCGGGTTGCAGCACGAAACGGGCCGACAGGATATCAATATGCTGTTTGTCCCATTGTACCTGCGGGTAGTCTTGCGCCATTAAAGCTACCCGCTCGTCCCAGTAAGGCATACTGATTGAAATGCCATTGGACTTGGTGGCAGCCGTTAATTTTTTACGCTCACGCCTGGTGGCCAGTTCAAACGCATATTTCAGAATGCGATCAACACCCTTACGGGTAAAAACCGATTCCTGCAAGACCAGTTCACGGTCGGTGCCCTCAAACATTTTGCCACCCACCGACGAATATTCGCCTTCGGTATTTTCGCGTACCACCAGGAAATCAATATCTCCGGGCTGGCGATTGGCCAGCGGACATGGCACACCAGGTAACAGTTTAACGGGACGCAAGTTGACATACTGGTCAAAATCACGCCGAAATTTCAGCAAGGAGCCCCACAGGGAGATGTGATCAGGCACGGTATCGGGCCAACCAACGGCACCGAAATAAATCGCATCAAACTGCTGCAGGGTTTCAAACCAGTCATCGGGCATCATTTTGCCGTGACGGGCATAATAATCGCAACTGGCCCATTCAAATTCTTCTATGTGCAAATCCAGCCCGAACTTTTCCTGTGCCGCTTTCAATACGCGCAAGCCCTCGGGCATGACCTCCTTGCCAATACCATCTCCGGGAATGGCTGCAATCCTGATTTGTTTTGTCATTTTCATCCAGCTAAAAATAAATATTGTTATTTGTTTAAACTACATTAACTCATGCAACATATTACCCAGATATCAAGATTAATGGTATCAGGCGTCTGACTTTCACATAAAAAATCTCCCGACCACCAGCTTGTGACAGACCGATCCCGGGAGATTTTTCATGGGTGAAAGATATATAAAAGCGATTTTTACAATTTTTCGGTTTCACCCGATGTCGGTTTCCAGGTCAGGAAATATTTCTCAGTCAGGCTAACCAACAAATCAAGCAGCAAGGCAAATACCGTCAGTACAATGATGCCAGCGACCACCGTATTGATATCAAAGGTACCCTCTGCCTGCAAAATAAGATAACCCACACCACTGGCAGACCCAAGATACTCACCTACCACGGCACCGACAAACGCCAGGCCAACCGAGGCGTGCAAACTTGAAAACACCCAACTGGTTGCCGATGGCAGATAAACATGGCGCAGCAATTGCTTGCGATTGGCACCCAGCATTTTTGCGTTATCAAGCAATGTAGGGCTAACTTCCTTGATGCCCTGGTACACGTTGAAAAAAACGATAAAAAACACCAGTGTCACCGCCAGAGCCACCTTGGACCAGATGCCCAGACCAAACCACA
Organism: Advenella sp.; assembly: GCA_041656315.1. Taxonomy (GTDB): domain Bacteria; phylum Pseudomonadota; class Gammaproteobacteria; order Burkholderiales; family Burkholderiaceae_B; genus Advenella. The sequence continues at coordinate 22,548 of JBBADT010000019.1, read as the reverse complement.
TGGCAAAAATAGGAGCAAGAATGACCCTTGGCATGGAATTGAGTGCTGTCAGGTAAGGATCAAGCACCAGGCTGGCTGTTTTGGAAAGCCCTAGCCATAAGCCAAAAAGCATCCCGAACACAGTACCGATGACAAATGCCAGCAATGTTTCTGAAAGCGTCACACCCAAGTGACGGTAAATATCACCGTCAACCACAAACCAGTTCCAGATAGACTCGGCCACCCCAAGAGGCCGCCCAAAGAAAAATGCGACATTGTCGTTAAGTGAGGCGAAATACCAGGTACCCAGTATTACCGCAAGAATAATAATTTGCCACAAGCGGAAGTTGCGTGTGTTTGGTTTAATTGAATTCCACATATCAGGCCCGTTTCTGTTGATCATACCCTTTCAGGACTTCTTCGCGCAGGACATCCCAGATCGCCTTGTGCAGTTCGGTAAAGCGCGGATGGGAACGAACCTCGGCGACATCGCGGGGACGGGGCAAATCAATCTTGAACTCGCCAATAATATGCGTTCCCGGGCCAGCTGAAAGAATAACGACCCGGTCGCTCATGGCAATCGCCTCGTCCAGGTCATGGGTAATGAACAAAACGGCTTTGCGTTTGCTCATCCAGATTTCCAGCACTTCGTTTTCCATGAGTTGGCGGGTCTGGATATCAAGGGCAGAAAAGGGCTCATCCATCAGGATAATATCGGGATCACGAATCATGGTCTGGGCCAGCATGGCCCGTTTACGCATCCCACCCGACATTTGATGGGGGTATTTGTTAACCGCATGTGACAAACCGACCCGTTGCAGCCAGTCCATGGCCTGTGCCCGGGCCTTTTCTTTGGGGACATTGGCAAATTCAAGGCCGGCCATCACATTCTCAATCGCACTGCGCCAAGGCATGAGTGCCTCACCCTGAAACATATAACCAGCCCGGTGATTGATGCCCTTCAAGGGTTGACCAAACACCCGGACCGAGCCTGCCGAAGGTTCAAGCAGGCCCGCCCCGACGTTAAGCAGGGTTGATTTGCCACAACCGGTAGGGCCCACTACGGATACAAATTCACCCGGTGCAATATGCAAGGTGGCATCACGTAATGCGGTATATCTTTCGTTTTTGTTATCACGTGATACAAAGGTACACGTGATTTTATCCAATGATAATGCAGGTTCTGACATATTAAATTAAATTGTTTGAGCTTTTGCGGCAAAATCGTTTGTCCAGCATTTGGACAAATCAACTGCCTCAGCGTTGAAGTTTTTAATGTAACTGGCCAATGCTTTCAAGGCCGTTTCAGGACCTTTCTCATTCATCAGACCATCGGGCGACAAGCCCTCGAAGCTTTTGCTCAGGGCCAGCTTATACACATCGGGATTACCCAAAAGATAATTTTCGGGAACCACCTTGATCACCTCATCGACGCCCACCTGCTGAATCCATTTATCCGCCTTTACAATCGCATTGGCCAATGCCTGGACCGTGTTGGGATTTTCATCAATAAAGCGTTGTGATGCATACAGGCAGCCTGAAGGCATGGGACCGCCAAAAATATCTTCGGTAACCTGCAGGCTGCGGGTATCGGCAATAATCTGGATATCCCCCGCATGATCAAGAATACTTAGCACCGGGTCTACGTTACTGATGGCATCAATTTGGCCTGAACGCAAGGCAGTAACGGCACCCGAGCCGGCTCCCACACCAATAATGGAAACATCGGAGTCTTTCAGGCCATGTTGCTTCAAGAAAAAACTAACCAGCATATTAGTGGATGAACCCGGTGCCGTGACACCGATTTTTTTGCCTTTCAGGTCGGCCGGCGATTGGTAATCGGGCATGTTCTTTTTGGACACCGCCAGGCCAATCATGGGCGCACGCCCCTGCAGCACAAATGAACGGTAAAACTGTTTCTTGGTCTGCAGGTTGATGGTGTGTTCGAACGCACCTGAACAAACATCGGCACTGCCTCCGACCACGGCCTGTAAGGCTTTTGAACCCCCGGCAAAGTCGGCGATTTTCACATTCAGGCCTTCTTCCTTGAAGTAGCCATTGATTTCGGCAATTGACAATGGCAGATAATACACCAGGGCCTGGCCACCTACCGCTATTGATACGTCTGTTTTTTCCAGTTTTTTATCTTGGGCACGCGCAAAAGCGGGGACCATGGCAGCCAAACCGGAAACACTGGCAACTTTCATTAAATCACGACGGGAAATAGCCATTTTCAATCTCCTACATGGTATTTTTTATATAAAACAAAAAAGAATTTACTGGTTTAGGGTAAAAATAATCATGGACTATTGTAGCAGAGCACTTTCCTGATCAAGTCGCGGCCATCACGTCGCGATTGAATCGGGTCATTTCTTGCCTGTACTTATAAGGTAAGTGCCCGATCCTCACGATGGGTGAGTTGCCCTGTTTTCAGGCCGACAGGCTTTGCTTTTCTGCCCCCCTGGAGAGATGCCGGGAAATTGATGCGAAGTCATGCCCGCTGGGCGACTGGTGCAGACGCAGTCCAAACTCGGGCACCACGGCAAAAATATGATCAAAAATATCAGACTGGATGCTTTCGTATTCAACCCAGACCACCGTATTGGTAAAGCAATAAATTTCAATCGGCACCCCATCTTCGGTGGGTGCCAGCTGCCGGACCATAATCGTCATGTCTTTGCGAATATTGGCATGGTTGCGCAAAAACATTTCCAGATAGGCCCTGAAAGTGCCTATATTGGTTAAACGACGTCCATTCAAGGCCGTACTCAGATCCCAGTTATGTTCCTGGTTGTATTGCTCTACCTCCTGGTTTTTTTCCAGAATATAGTTGGCCAGCAAACGGCTTTTGGCCAGCTTTTTCATTTCAGTCTCACTGATGAAATTGATGCTGGTCACGTCAATATTAATAGACCGCTTGATACGACGCCCACCCGACTCCGACATCGCCCGCCAATTCTTGAACGAATCCGAAATAAGCGCATAAGTGGGGACTGTGGTGATCGTATTGTCCCAGTTCCTGACTTTGACGGTCGTCAGGCCAACATCAATCACCGCACCATCGGCATTATATTTAGGCATCTCAAGCCAATCACCCAACTTGAGCATATTATTGGCCGATAACTGTATGCCGGCCACCAATCCCAGAATAGGATCTTTGAAGACCAGCATCAAGACAGCCGTCATTGCACCCAGACCGCTAAGCAAAATAACCGGTGAACGGCCAATGAGCAGGGAAACAATGAAAATACCCACCGCAATGGATGCAACCAGCTTGATCGTCTGGAAAATTCCGTTCAAGGGAAGCTGTGTGGCCACCTGCTTTTTATAACACCAGTCCAGCAAAATATTCAGGATTGAAAACAGGGCGGCCAGGGCATAAATGTATGTCCATATTTGCACGACTGCCAAGATACCATTCAGAAGCTTTCCCTGCCATAGCCATAAATTGGCCTGCAACCCCACCAGAATCCCTTGGATAAAATAAACAACCTGACTAAGCAGGCGGGACTGGCTTAACAACTGTAAAAACAAATAGGGCGATTTTTGCATGTGATTTCGCAAAAACCTAACCACTCCGTAATGCAGTATGAAGTGAATGATCACTGTTGTGAGAAGTATCAAACCCAGTGCGATCCAGGTGGCCTCGTTTTCCGTCACGTCATACTCCCAGGCTTTGAGCCAATAGGACAATGGTTCCAGCATGTCTTGTTCCCGTTTGTTTACGATAAATATTAAAAAACAATACCCCGGTTAACGGGGCATGAACCTGAATATTAAACCATCTGGCCAAACAATATCAAACCGTCAGGATTTGTCCATCCCTGGCCACCTTTACATTCTCAGGCAAAGAACCTGGATGGTTCATGAGCCAGTTATCCATTTCATGGCCAATATGGGTCAGCAGTAAAGTACCCATTGCCAGGCCATCACACATTTTCAGGGCTGTATTAAGGTCATTGTGATTACGTGGGGGAGTATCACGGGGAGGATGGGAACAATCCACAATACAATAATCCAGCGACTGTTTTTGCAGCCAGGCATAGGTATCCTCCCCCAGCCCAACCGTATCGGTCAGGTAGGCAATTTTCCTGTCTTCTTCCTCGAATAAATAGCCAAAACAGGGTTTTGAATGTACCAATGGCAAAGCGGTCACTTGCAATTTCTCCCCCAGCTGGCGAGTCTCAAAGGCGCTAAAAGGCTGGGAAAAATCAAGAATGCCCGGATGCTTGTATAAATCGGCAAAACCGGTTTCATCAAACGGACCGTGCACGGAAATACGCATATTGACGCCCCAACGCAAGTGCAACAAGCCCTGGGCATGGTCGGCATGGTAATGCGTTTGCAAAATCCCGCTTAGGGTGCCCGGCGCAAAACGCTGGCATAAATCCATATGACCGCCATCCACCAACCATTGGTCTGTCCCGCTTTGCACGAGCACACTACTTGGTTTGCGCATAAACAGTTTATCCTGGCCTGCCCGCTGGCAAGCCGGACACTGGCAGTTATATACGGGAACCTGGGCAGTATCCCCAGTGCCCAGAAATGTCAATTTCATTAAATGCTCCAGAAAAAACCCCGGCCTGCATGCCGGGGGAGAAGGTCAAGATCCCGGACATCTCAGGATAAAAATGCACGCTTTTCAGATTGGATCCTGGCATTGCACCACGTTTCCAGCTTATCGCGCAACTGCTCAACCGCCAGCGACAAATCACCCGAGTTGTCCACGAGAAAGAAACTGATTTGCCGCAAGGCCAGCTTGTTGTGCAATACCTGTTCCTGGCATCGGTTACGCTCTAAACGCAGGGTGATTTCCTGCAAAGACTCCCGTCCCCGATTGATCAGACGTTGCCTGAGCAGCTCGGGCCGGACCGCAACCAGAACGATAATCACATCAGGATATAACTGGCTTACATGGGTACAGTAAGAACGTGAACCGTTAACCAGTACCGTTTTCCCTTCGGCCAGATGACGGTCCAGTTCCTTTGGAATACCATAGGCCAATCCGTTGGCTCGCCAGCTCATGGCAAAACCGCCCTGGGCCTCGATTTGTTCAAATGATTGCATTGAAACCGAATCAGCCACCTCACCCGGCGAGTTTTCAGGTCGAGTGATGACCCGTTTCATAATGACGCAATCATGAGGCAAATCGTTGGCCAAGGCCTGCAACAGACTATCTTTGCCACTCCCTGAAGGCCCTACCATATAAACCAGTTTTCCCGCCATTAAAACACCCTGTTCCCTTCGCGCCAGACCTGCCGCACCACAAACTGGGAACCGGCCTGTGCCACATGGACAAGATCGGCCCGCAAGCCAAGCCTGATTTCACCACGATCATTCAAATTGGCCGCACGCGCAGGCAACAGGCTGATGGTGGCAACCGCTTTGGACAAATCATAGCCATTTTCCTGCTCACTAAGCTTTTTAACCGCCTGCAACAGGCTGGCCGGATAATAATCGCTGGAAAGAATATCCAGCACACCATGACCGGCAAGATCTGATGCGGCAATATTGCCGGAATGGGAACCGCCACGCACAATATTCGGTGCACCCATCAGCACTTTCATACCCAGCTGGTGGCTAAGCGCCGCAGCTTCATGCGTGGTGGGGAATTCGGCAATTTTCATGCCGAAACCGGCCGATTCCGTCACGTGTTCATGGGTGGCATCGTCATGGCTGGCCATCGAAAGATTTTTTTCCTGGCAAATACTCGCAATCCTGCGACGATAGTCATCACTGTATTTTTCGGCATTAATGCGCTGGCGAACAATGAAAGCTTCCATCTCGGTATCACTCAGGTGATACTTGCCCTGGTAATACTCGCGGTATTTCTCGTATTTCACAAACTGGCGCTGCCCGGGTGTATGGTCCATGAGAGACACCAACTTAACCAGCTCATGGTCAACCAGATTCTCGAATACCTCAAGGGTTTTTTCATGACTGACTTCACAGCGCAAATGCAGCATGTGCTCTGCACGCGTATGGCCATCCTGGTTAGCCTTGCCAATGGCTTCTACCATGCGAGGCAATTGCTGAAGACGGTTCCCTTTGGGGTTAACATCTCCAATCGACAGCGCATCAAAAACCGTGGTAATGCCCGAACCGATGATTTGGGCATCATGGGCCAGTACGGCGGAGTCTGATGGCCAATCCACGCCCGGACGGGGATTCATGTATTTTTCCAGGTTATCGGTATGCAACTCGATAAATCCTGGCATCAAATAATCACCGTTCAAATCCTGGGCGGCGCAAAGGTGGCTGTTTGCTTCATCAATCTCACTAATCAGGCCATCCCGAACCACTACCGTACCGGTAAAAATCTCATCGGCCATAACGACCTTTGCATTGGTGTAAATCTGCTCATGCGGCATGACTGGACTCCTGGGCATTCATATCAATATAACGGTCGGCCACCACCTCGCGGGCAGCCTTGTCATGGAAAATACCAATGAGGGCTGAACCCGCCTGTTTGGCTTCGCCAATCAAGTCAAGCACTACCTGGCGATTGACTTCATCCAGTGAAGCCGTGGGCTCATCCAGCAGCATAACCGGCCAGGAAACCATGAATCCCCTGGCAATATTGACCCGCTGCTGCTCACCCCCCGAGAAGGTGCCCGGTGCCAATGACCACAAGCGCTCGGGAATATTCAGGCGGCTTAACAATTGGCGTGCTCTTTGTGCCGCTTTGTCCGCTGCCCAGCCCCTGGCCAGGGCCGGCTCCATGACCACATCCAGGCAAGTCACACGCGGAATAACCCGCAGAAATTGGCTGACATAGCCCATGGTTTCGCGGCGCACTGCCATAATCTGTCGCGGTTCAGCCCCCACCATTTCAAACATCCGGTCCTGATGCAGGACACGAATGCTGCCACTGGCGGGCAAATAATTACCATATAGCGTGCGCATCAGGGTTGATTTACCGGCACCGGAATGACCGTTCAACACCACACACTCACCCGCACCCACATTAAAACTGATGTTCTTGAGCACATTCAACACCACGCCCTGCTGTTGATGCAAGGTAAACGTTTTATGTAAATTTTCAACTTCAATAATTGTTTGCATTGCATTCACCTTAAGGCTGTAAAACAGATGAAACCAGCAACTGGGTATATGGATGCTGCGGGTCATCAAGGATCTGGTCGGTCAGGCCGCTTTCCACCACGCGGGAACGGCGCATCACCATCAGCCGGTCTGCCAGCAAACGGGCCACCGCCAAATCGTGCGTCACGATCACTACGGCAAGATCCAGTTCCCGCACCAGGCGACGCAGCAAATCAAGCAAACGGGCCTGCACCGAAACGTCCAGACCGCCAGTAGGCTCATCCATGAATACCAGTCGTGGGCTGGACACCAGATTGCGGGCAATCTGCAAACGTTGCTGCATACCACCTGAAAAGGTTCGTGGCAGGTCATCGATACGATTGGCATCAATTTCCACGTGCTGCAGCCAGTCCAGCGCTTCCTGGCGCAAGACCCCATAATTGCGCACACCCTGGGCCATCAGTCGCTCGCCAATATTGGCACCGGCCGAGACCCCCATGCGCAATCCGTCACGGGGATTCTGCTCAACAAATCCCCATTCGGTACGCAGCAGGGTACGGCGCTCGGCTTCACTACTGCTGTATAAATCAATAATCTCGCCCTGCTGGCCACGATACGTAATGACCCCATCCTGAGGCTGGCTACGACCGGACAGAACACTTAACAGCGTGGATTTGCCCGAACCGGACTCACCAACGATGCCCAATACCTCGCCAGGATACAGGTCAAATGAAACGCCCTGGCAACCCTTTTCAGGGCCAAACAGGCGACTGATATTTTCAACTGACAGCAAAGGCTGATCCGGCACTGTCGCCGTCGTTTCCATGATTGAAGGCAAAGCAGCCATTATTGTTTCTCCTGCTGGGCAACCCGCTGGTTGCAATAATCGGTATCCGAACACACGAACTCACGGGTTCCGCTGTCATCGACAATAATCTCATCCAGATAAGAGTGATCGCTGCCACAAATGGCGCAGCTATGATCCCATTTTTGTATTTCAAAAGGATGATCATCAAAATCCAGGCTGCTGACACGGGTGTAAGGCGGAACGGCATACAGTCGTTTTTCACGCCCTGCGCCAAACAGCATCAAGGCAGGACTCACATCCAGTTTAGGGTTGTCAAACTTGGGAATCGGTGAAGGATCCATCACATAACGGTCATCCACCAAAACCGGGTAGGCGTAAGCGGTTGCAATGTGGCCATATTTGGCAATATCTTCATATAGTTTTACATGCATGACACCGTAATCATTCAACGCGTGCATGGTTTTGGTTTCACTGTCAGAAGGCTCGATAAAGCGCAGCGGCTCTGGAATGGGTACCTGATACACCATGATCTGGTCTTTCTTCAGTTCTGCCTCGGGGATACGATGGCGTGTCTGGATAATGGTTGCCGCTTCAGTCCTTTCGGTTGTCTGCACACCCGCCGTACGGGAAAAGAAGCGCCTGATCGACACTGCATTGGTCGTATCGTCGGCACCCTGGTCAATGACCTTGAGTACATCCTGCTCTCCAAGAACAGCGGCTGTAACCTGCATGCCGCCGGTACCCCAACCATAGGGCAACGGCATTTCACGTCCGCCAAATGGAACCTGATAGCCAGGAATGGCAACCGCCTTAAGCAGGCCGCGACGAATCATGCGTTTGGTTTGCTCATCCAGATAGGCAAAGTTATAACCTTCTGTCAGCCCCTGCTGAACCTGTTTTTCCGATTCGGTCATCATGCCCGTTTCTCCTGTATGGAATACTCTTCATCTTCTACCTGATCCTGCGCATGCATTTTGCGGATCAATTCCAGCTCTGACTGGAAGTCGACATAGTGTGGAAGCTTTAAGTGTGAAACAAATCCGGCGGCTTCAACATTATCACAATGCATCAGCACGAACTCTTCCTGCTGGGCCGGTGAAGTGATTTCCTCACCCAGTTCTTCGGCACACAGGGCACGGTCTACCAGGGCCATGCTCATGGCTTTGCGTTCGTTATAGCCAAACGCCAATCCGTAGCCACGGGTAAACTGGGCCGGTTCGGTTTTTGATCCAACAAACTGGTTCACCATTTCACATTCGGTTATTTCAATATCACCCAACGGCACGGCAAAATCCAGCTCTTCGGGCTCTATCCAGACTTCGGTAAAACCAATCCGAATTTCACCGGCAAAGGGGTGATTACGGCCATAACCACGCTGTGTGGAGTACGCCAGTGCCATCATGAATCCCTCGTCACCCCGGGCAAGCGCCTGCAAACGCTGCATGCGATTGGTAGGAAAATCCAGCGGTTCACGGGTAATGTCAGGTACCTCGGCACGGGTATTTTTTTCAACCCGCATCAGGCCTTCCTTCTCAAGCATTTCCAGCACACGCGGGCAAGGCTCTGCCTGCAGATCTTCCTGCGCCGGGGCTGGCAGCTCATTGCCCTCTGCCATGAGGGCGAAGTCCAGTAACCGGTGGGTATAGTCAAAGGTAGGGCCTAACAATTGGCCACCCGGCAAGTCCTTGTAGGTCGCGGAAATGCGGCGTTCCATTTGCATTTCACTGGTCTGCAGCGGCACAGAAGCGGCAAAACGGGGCAACGTGGTACGGTAAGCGCGCAACAGGAAAATGGCTTCCAGCAAATCACCGGCTGATTGTTTGATCGCCAGTGCAGCCAGTTCCTCATCGTAAAGCGAGCCTTCGGTCATGACTCGCGCAACAGCCATGGACATTTGCCCCCGGATCTGGTCAACGCCCAGTTCAGGGATATCAGTTGAACCACGCCGCTTTTTGGCCAGCAGGTGGTGGGCATGGTCGATGGCTTTTTCGCCACCTTTTACGGCAACATACATGATTAGTTCTCCTGCTGAAAGTTGACTTGCGTGCTGCGGGGCAAGGCCATGATCTGCTCACCGGCAATAAAATACATATCAATACCACAGGGAAATTTCGTGACGGCCTGGCGGTTTTGCCAGAAAACCGTTTCTACCGGCAAGGCAACTTCTCTTTGGGTTTCAATACCCGGACCTTGCCAGATCGTGGTTTGGCCACCGTCCAATGAGCCCAGCTGAATCAGGGCCGTACATGAAAGCTCAGGATCCCGGTCAGTACCGTTATTGAACAGCGTGATAAATTCCGCCTCGGATGCCTGCAGCAGGGCAAAGTCGGCTTCCTGCACTTGCCCGGTAATCGGGCAGGCACAATGAAAAGCCAAGTTCGCCCTGACGGCGGGGGTGTCCAGTGAAGGACTTAACCAGACGGTGGTGTCACTGTCGAGCAAGGTCAAGGCCAGTGCATAAGTGGCTGGCGCCAGGCTATCCAGTTCTGCCACCAGTCCCAGGTCATGACTCAGGCCAGGTTCGGAAATAGCCTTGAGCGCGATACGGAAACCCTGCTGGGCACTATCAACCGGATTATCAAAAGCCGGTCTCAAATACTGTGAATTCATTGTTTAATCTCCGCGAACCATCGTAAAGAAATTAACCTTGGAGGCTGCAATGTCAGCCTCCCTTTGCAGGCGTTTGTGTTGTTGCTGCCGTTGCAACGGGCGCACCAGCGTTTCCATCCAGCGTTCCTGTTCCTGCCCTTGCAGGTGGGCATCCGCCAAGGCAGCCAGTTCAGCATGCTGCTTGTTGCGTCCGGCAATGTAGCTATAACCGGTACTGCCATCATCCAGGCGCACCACACAACGGGTAACCGTCATTTCGCCCACATTGAATGCTTGCCCGGTACCACCGGCCCGGCCACGCACCATCACCATGCCGGTTTCCGGTGCGCGGATACGACGGTAAGTGGCGGCAGTCAGTTCGGCCTCGAAAGACATTAATGCATCACCGGCCCTGGCCAGTACCTGCATCCATTGCTGACGCAAGGTTGTGTTTGCTTGAGCTGTCATGCTCGTTAACTCCATTAATAAACACTTGATATTGAAAGTGATCGGCACGGCTGACGGAAAAAGACAATTCCATTGGCCTGCCATGCTGATCCCTGGATAAGGTCTGTACGGTCAGCACCGGCTGCTGATGGGGTATCAGCAAGCGACTGGCTTCATCCACGGTAGGCATGCGTGCACCGATCAGGCTGAAAACCCTGACCAGTTCACACCCCCTTTGCTGCAAATAGGCGCGCATTGACCCCTTGGTATAATCCTTCAGCAAAAAGGCATACTGTTGCGAAAAAAAGTGGCTGATCAGGCTGACCGGTTGATCCTCGATCAGCCTGAGGGTTTTATATTCAAGAACATTTTCATCTTCCTTCAACTGAAGGTGTTTGACTTCATCGGCATTGGCCATGCGCTGGTAAACCTTCAACAAACGGGCTTCGGAACTGTATCCCATGGCACTGAAAGATTCGCTGTAAGCACTGTCGGCACGAACCGGATACAGCATGGGCCGGTTCAGGACCTGGGTACCTTTACCCTTGATGCGAATCACGCTACCTTCCTGGGCCAGGATATCCAGTGCCCTGCGAATCGTATGCCGGTTAACCCCAAAACGTCTGGCCAGCGGCAACTCGCCAGGCAGCAGATCTCCTGCCTGATAAATAGACAGTTCCGCCCTGAGCGTGGCTGCCAATGTCAAATAAACCGGACCTTCTTGTCTAGACAAGTTCATGGTTGAAAAAGGGCAGTTCACTGCCCATTCCCCTTTAGATGAAAAAACGGCGTAAGCGCTGTGAAATCATGTCGATAAGGCTGACGGCAACAATAATGATTAACAAAATAGCTGCACTTTGCCCAAACTGGAAGCCACGGATAGCTTCCCACAGCAGCACGCCGATCCCACCCGCGCCCACCATACCCACCACCGTTGCAGAACGCACATTTGATTCAAAACGGTACAAGATGTAGGAAATCCACAAGGGCAATACCTGAGGTATGACCCCAAAAATCACTTCTTGCAAAGCACTCGCACCTGTCGCACGCACCCCTTCAACCGGACCGGGATCAATCGACTCTACGGCTTCGGCGAACAGCTTGGCCAGCACCCCTGTGGTTCCCAGAAATAAAGCAAGGGTTCCCGCAAAAGGACCTAAGCCAACCGCCACCACAAACAACATGGCAAAAACCATATCATTAATAGAGCGCAAGGCATCCATCAAGCGACGTACCGGCTGATAGACCCACCAGGGCACAATATTGGCCGAAGAAAGAATACCCAGCGGAATGCCACAAATAACGGCCAGGACGGTCCCCCAAACGGCAATTTGGATCGTCACCAGCATTTCACTTAGGAACAGACGCCAATCGGAAAAATCCGGTGGAAAAAAATCGGCAGCAAATTCTGCCATATTCCCAGAATCTTCCCATAACAGGCGCGGATTCATTTCAGCACCTTCCCAGGCCCAGGCAAGGAAAGCCAGAAACAAGCCCCACCCCAGCAACTGCATCAAGGAATTACGTTGAGGTTTTTGCAAACTGATTTGTGAAGTAAGTGTTGTCATATCTTTTCTGTATCTATGGTGCACAGCACCTGGCCATGCACCTTTTTAATTCCTGAACAAGACTCAGGATTTTTTGGCTTCCAGCTCTTTCATGCGTGCAACCAACTTGTCCAGATCGGCATCCAGTGCTTGCAACTGAGCCTGTTTGTCTGCATCAGACAATTTGGCATCATTGGCCACTTGATTACGCTTTTTAAACAATTCAAGCTGACGAATGGGCAGCAACTGGTCATTGCTAGATGTTTTAAACTTACCCCAATCCAGATTGTTCAATACAGCCAACTCTTCCGGTTTGTCGCCATAAGTGGTAAAAAATTCGTTGAATTTGATCTTGACATCTTCAGGCAGGTTTTTACGCCATACAATCGGATCGGCTGGAATCAAAGGAGAACGCCAGATTTCCTTGATCATGGCTGCTTTTTCAGGATTGGTTCTTTTCAGGCGATCAACGCTTTCTGTATTATTGGTCGCCACATCAAGCTGTTTATTCGCGACAGACAAGGCATTGACTTCGTGGCTGCCATTGACGGCACGTTTGAAGATTTTATTGGGGTCGACATTATTCTGGGCAAAAACGTAGTAACCAGGAACCAGGTAACCCGACGTTGAATTAGGATCACCATTACCAAAGTTAAGGTTTTTGGCCTGTGCCAGCATATCATCAAGATTATTGATTGGACTGTCTTTATGGGCAATCAACAAACTCCAGTAGCCTGGTTTACCGTCTTTATCCACTGACTGGAAAATAACTTCGCCGTTGGCACGATCAACGGCTTCCATCGCTGATTTGTTACCATACCAGGCAATATCAACCTTATCGAAACGCATGCCTTGAATAATGCCGGCATAGTCAGGGGCAAAAAACGCCTTTACTTTGTAACCGGTTTTTTTGGACATATCTTCCAGGAACGGTTCCCAAACCTGTCTCAGGTTTTGTGACGATTCCGTAGAAATAATCCCGAAATTAATTTCTTTAGCGTCTTGTGCGTAGGCAACACTGGTTGTCAGGGCTGCGGCCACCAATGAAAGGCCAACACGTTGTTAAGCATGGTTTATCTCTCGTTCAGGTTACTAGTGCAAATAAGTAGGTTTACAAAGGGAATTAAGCCCTTCGGGATTCCATTTTCAAATTAGTTAAATCTTTAATTTTTATCGCGGTTCAATCAGGCTACCTTGCGTTCCAAGGTCATGAATTGTGGTTTCTCAACCTCGTGCTCTTTCTGGTCGGAGTCAGAAAACAATAAATTCGTGCCCAATTCGGCACCATACAAATCATTCAGGAAATGATTCGTCAAACCACTGATTGGGCCATCAAAGTGCTTTTTGCCATTTTTCAGGGCAACCGCATGTTTGCAGTACTTGACGGCATAATCCACCTGGTGCAGCGTGACAATCACGGTTTTCCCGTCTTTTTTATTGATATCGGCCAGGGCATCCATCACGTTGCGTGCAGATTCCGGATCAAGCGAGGCGATAGGCTCATCAGCCAGAATAATTTCGGCCTGTTGACACAGCGTACGGGCAATCGCCACCCTTTGCTGCTGGCCACCCGACAAGGTTGAAGCACGTCGATAGGCATGCTCAAGCAGGCCCACACGTTCAAGTGCGCGCAAGGCCCGTTCTTTTTCTTCAGCATTAAACAAACCCAGGGTGCCACGCAGACGGGACATCCGGCCAAGACAGCCCAGCAATACATTTTGCAGCACGCTCAGGCGGCCAACCAGATTGAATTGCTGAAAAATATAGCCAATATCAGAACGGATACGGCGCACGTCACGGCTTAAATGGCCCTCTCCCTGAACTTGTTGACCCAGTGCGTGAATGGTTCCGCCGTTTGTGCGATCGGCACAGGCCAAACCTGACAAATGGCGCAATAACGTTGATTTGCCTGAACCCGATGCGCCAATCAGTGCCACCATGGCACCTTTGGGAACATCCAGCTCCATGTTGAATAAAACCTGTTTGGAACCAAACGTTTTATTCAGGTTTTGTACTTGAATAGCTGAAGCCATTTTTCTGCCTTTTTACAAAGGATTAATTCGAAAGATGGCTGCATGGTAAAGCGGTGATATGACAGGATAGTTAATAATTTATGACGAAATTGCAATATTTTTCTTTTAAACCCCTCCCGATAACTAGACAGGTTGATCCCTGTTGACTCTGACTCTATCTATGTAAAAAAAAAGGAATTACCGGTTTTAGGCAATTCCTTTTGGACAAAAAAACTAGACAGGTTAAATGAAAGGCAAATTTGTAACAACCTCAGCCATTAGCAAAAAAATCAACCTTCTGCTACATTTTTCAAACTAGCCCCGCATGGTCACGAACTCTTCGGCTGCGGTAGGATGAATGCCAATCGTACTGTCAAACCCGGCCTTGGTCACACCCGCCTTAACCGCAACAGCGAAGCCCTGAATAATTTCTCCGGCATCGTCACCTGCCATATGCATCCCCACCACTTTATCGCTAGCCACATCAACAATCAGCTTCATGAAAACGCGCGCGGTACTGCCGCTTAACGTATGCTTGAGCGGCCGGAACTCGGAACGGAATACCCGGATATCGCCAAATTTTTCCCTAGCTTCTTCTTCTGAATAACCGACTGTTCCAATATTGGGATGGGTAAACACAGCAGTGGGAATATATTCATAACTCATTTTTTTCTGTTTTTTGCCGAACAGGTCATCAACCAGCACCATGGCTTCGGCAAGGGCTACCGGTGTGAGCTGGATCCGGTCTGTCACATCACCCAGAGCAAAAATCGAAGGAATTGAAGTTTGATAACGCTCATTAACCTTTATTGCCCCGTTTTTGGCGGTTTGCCCACCCAGCGCTTCGAACCCCAATCCCTTGATATTGGGAGCCCGTCCCGTTGCATAGAGAATCTGGTCTGCCACCAGCACTGAACCGTCTTCAAGGGTTGCTTTCAGGCCCTCTGAGGTTTTTTCAACTGAGGCAATATTTGTGTTGGTCCTTATCTCAACACCTGCCTTGCGCATTTCACCGGCCACAAAATCCCGGATTTCACGATCAAAACCACGCAAGATTTGTTCAGAGCGATAAAGCTGAATAACCCGTGAACCCAAGCCGTTAAAAATAGAGGCGAATTCACTGGCAATATACCCCCCGCCCACCACCAGCAAGCGTTGTGGAAACTCGGGCAGGTCAAAGATTTCGTTAGACGTGATCACATATTCTTTACCCGGCACATCAGGAACAGTGGGCTTGCCACCGGTCGCAATCAGGATATGCCTGGCGGTGTATGTTTTGCCATTATCAAGCAGCACGGTGTTTGGATCTTGCAATTTTGCCCAACCACGAATGAGCTCAACGCCGGCTCCCTTGAACAGGTTTTCATACACCCCGTTAAGACGGCTGATTTCTGTTGCCCTTTGACGCTTCAGGGTTTCCCAGTTAAGCACCGGTTTCTCGCCTTCCCAGCCATATCCATGCGACTCTTCAAATGCCTCGGCATAATGCGCGGCATAACTGTACAGTTTTTTAGGAATGCATCCCAGGTTCACGCAGGTCCCCCCCAAGGGAGCCCCTTCGGCTGCGGCAACCCTTGCCCCTGTTTGAGCCGCCATACGCGCTGCACGAACGCCGCCACTTCCGGCACCAATTACAAACAAATCAAAATCAAATTTATTCTGTTCACTCATTGCTGTTTCCTACGTTAATCATCCGGTTCATTATACGTGCTTTGCGCTGATTTCATGTTTGAAGGGAAAATACCTGACCGGCACACCCGGCAAAACCAACCGCCCCCCCTTGCATTGCTTAGCTGACTAATTGACTCATTCATTCATTACATTAAAAAAACGCAGTAATGAGTTGTTTTAAAACAATATATTTTAAATAAAATGATTATTGGCAAGCCAAAGCCTTTATCAACACCTTATTGCCTGCGATACTGTTAAGACACTTTTTTGCCAAAGGTGAGCTCATGTCCTTCCGCTTTTTGCTTTGCGCGTTCATCTGTGCCCTGTTACTGGCCGGTTGCTCCAGCAGCCCCAAACTGCCAGGCTCGTCCAAATACGCCAGGGTTGATCCGGCCAAACGACAACCCGTAATGAAAAACGCGCTGTCTTATATTGGCACGCCCTATCGCTATGGCGGCAACCATCCCGAAGAGGGTTTTGATTGCAGCGGTTTTGTCAATTATGTTTTCAACAAAACCGCCAAGGTCCAACTGCCCCGCAAGACCTCAATGATTGCCGGCGTTTCCAGGCCAGTCTCCAAGTCGGCCCTGAAAAAAGGCGACCTGGTTTTCTTCAACACCTCAGGTCCCTACACGCACATGGGCATTTACATCGGCAATAACCAATTCGTCCACGCACCGTCAAGCCGCAATAATGGCAAGGTCAGGGTTGACTCTTTAGATAGCCGTTACTTTGCGCAACGTTTTACCGATGCACGCACGCTGTTTATCCCATAGAAAAAGCCCGCCAATATGAAGCACCCAATTTTGGGATTCACTTCAATAAGGCGGGCTTGGGCCACAAGAGGTCACTCATGGCGGCACTTTATGATGTCGCCATGAAGCCAGGTACTATTGCTTGAATTCGGGCTCGTGCAACCAGGCTGCGTGTTTGGGAGCTCTTTTGGTTTGCGACCACTCTTCCAGCATTTCCCATTTCACTTCATCCAGTTTACGATCCATTTCAGGAGTGGCGGTTTTAGCTGCCAGCTCTAAACGGTGACCGTTAGGATCACGGAAATAAATGGATTTGAAAATCACGTGATCGGTCACACCAATTACCTCTATGCCCTTGGCCTGCAATCTTTCCTTGGTTTCTTCCAGCTCCTGGACGCTACCAACCTGGAAAGCGATATGCTGAACCCAATCTGGGGTATTGGTATCGCGACCCATTGGAGGGGAATTAGGCACCTCAAAAAAAGCCAGGATATTCCCGTTACCGGCATCCATGAAAATATGCATGTAAGGATCCGGGGCCTTCGTTGAAGGAACTTTGTCTTCTGCAATAGCCAAAACGAAATCCATACCCAAGTTTTCTTTGTACCAAAGTACGGTTTCTTTTGCGTCTTTGCAGCGATAAGCAACGTGATGAATTTGTTGGATAGCCATGATATTTGCCTCTGAAAATTTTGTAGGTGTGAATTGGTTTAATTAGTAACCATGGTTACCATTAAACTATTAATCTATTTGCATGTCAACATTAATTAATAAAAGTCAATTATTTATTAAAAAACCGTTATTTTTTAGGTATCATTTAATTAATAATTCCTGTTACTATATAAAATTATCTCATCATTCCAACATGAACTTGAACCTGGACGACTTCCTTCCCTACCAGATCAGTGTCCTGGCTGAGCTTGTCAGTCAATCCATTGCGCCTGTTTATCAGGCACGCCATGGTTTAATGCGCGATGACTGGCGTGTGCTGGTTGCCCTCAATCAGGGAAAACACATGCGTGCCACCGATATCGCCCTTCACGCGAGCCTTGATAAAATGCAGGTTAGCCGTGCCATCGCGCGGCTGGAAGAAAAAAACCTGCTGGCAAGAACCGTCGACGAACATGACAAACGCAACCTGATCATTTCAGTTACCCCAAAAGGGCGCGCCATTTACCAGGAGATTGCGCCCGGCATGCTGGCGCGCAACCAGTTTCTGCTAGACTGCCTGCCACAAAACGAACAGGAACAGCTGAAAACCATCTTGCAATCCATCCAGCAGCGGGCCGAACAGCTTATCAGGCAAGGCTAACAAAACAATCCATCCCGAAATTTAAGTTATTATTGCTGGCATTCTTCATCAATGTAAATACGGACTGGACTTGATTAACAATACACTTACCATTGCCGGAATGGATCCTTCCGGCGGAGCAGGCATACTGGCCGATGTAAAAACAATGAGTGCACTGGGCACCTATGCCTGTGCAGTTGTTGCGGCCCTTACCGCACAAAACACGCAAGGTGTGACCGGGGTGCAGGCCATCACTCCCGAGTTTGTCGCCCTGCAACTGGACACTCTTTTTCAGGATGTCCGCATTGACGCGGTCAAGATAGGCATGCTGGGACATGAAAAAGTCACGTTGACAGTGGCCGAAAAACTGGCCCGATTCAAGCCTGAATATATTGTGCTTGATCCGGTTATGGTGGCAAAAAGCGGTGATGTACTGCTTGAAAAAAATGCCATTCATGCATTAAAAGAAGCGTTGATTCCCCTGTCTACCATGATCACCCCCAACCTGCCCGAAGCTGGCGTGCTGCTCAATGCTCGCCCGGCCGAGGCGCTGAAAGAGATGTACCGCGTTGCTGAAAAACTGCGCAAACTCATGTCTGACCAGGAGAACAAATGGGTACTGCTCAAAGGTGGACATCTTCCCGGCAACGACACCGTCGATTTACTCTATAACGGTGACAAAATGATAGAGCTGCCCGGACAACGCATTGCCACCAAAAACACACACGGTACCGGTTGCACGCTATCAGCGGCCATTTGCGCCCTGTTGCCGCAACGAAAAAATGTCCCTGAAGCCACGCAACAGGCCAAAGAATACCTGATTGCCGCCCTTGCCAAAGCAGATCTTCTTACGGTTGGCAGCGGTCATGGCCCCGTGCAACATTTTCATGCATGGTGGTAAGGAATACGACAAAACCCTAATGATCTTAGTACAATAGGTCTAACTTTCATTTGAATGATTACAAGTAGCCAATATGAATGCCCCAACATCTTTAATTGAACAAAGCCGCTTTAATATGGTGGAACAGCAAATCCGCCCGGCCAATGTGTTTGACAGTGCGGTGCTTGACGCCATGCTTTCATTGCCACGCGAGAACTTCGTTCCCGAACGCTACAAGAATCTGGCTTTTTCCGACATTGAAATCCCCCTGGAAGTCAATGGCATTGATACCCACGAAACCATGCTGGCACCCAAACTTGAAGCCCGCCTGACACAAGAGCTTCAATTAAAGCCTAGTGATGCAACACTGGAAATTGGTACTGGCTCAGGTTTTCAGGCTGCCCTGCTCAGCCACTTATGCACTCAAGTTCTCAGCATCGAAATCGACACACATATTGCCGCTTTTGCCAAAGAAAACCTGCAGCGTGAAAAAATCAGCAATGTCAATGTAGAAATAGGTGATGGCCGCACAGGCTGGGGCTCTGCCGAGTTCAATGCCATTCTGGTTACCGGATCTTTGCCCAATATCCCCGATTCCCTGAAATACCAGCTTGCCATCGGGGGCCGTCTGGTTGCGGTGGTGGGTCAGGCTCCTGCCATGACTGCAGTACGCATCACCCGTACCACGGCTGCCTCCTTCGAAACCGAGACCCTGTTTGAAACCTGCATCAAACCACTTAGCGGCACAACGGTTTCACATTTCAAATTCTAGCTATCCGCTTCTGGCATCTGCCCTGCTTCCCTGATTTTTTTAACCAGGGAAGTGGTAGAACGCTCAAACTCAAAGGGAATGGCAATTGCCTTGCCGCCCCAGCTTTTCACCCTTGCCGTTTCGGGCAGCTTTTCCATTTCATAATCGCCTCCCTTGACAATAATGTCAGGCTTTAGCTGCTCTATCAATTCCAGTGGCGTATCTTCAGAAAAACTGGTAACAGCGGTTACGCAAGACAGTGCCGCCAGCAACGCCGCACGATCCTCTTGCCTGTTTAACGGGCGATCGGGTGCCTTGCCCAAGCGTCGCACCGATTCATCGGTGTTAACGGCAACAATTAGCGTAGCCCCCAGTTGTGCCGCCTGATCCAGATAACTGACATGACCTCGATGCAAAATATCAAACACCCCATTGGTAAACACCAGGGGTCGCTTGAATTCACCCTTTGCCACTGCCTGCAGGCATTGCTCGCGGCTGAGTATTTTTTTTTCAAAACGAATCGCCATTCTTGCCTCATACCCTTATTTATTGAACAGGCCGGCATTGACCGCCAACCACAAGAAAAGAAATGCATTCAGTGCCAGCACCATACCCACAACCATTAACACCCGCTTGGTTTTGGCCTGTGTCTGGTTCAGTTTTTCCAGCTCGTCCCTGAGCAGGGGGTGGCTATGATCCCGGGCCAGACTGGCATGCACCAGACGGGGCAGCTCTGGAATAATATGCGACCATTGAGGGGCTTCATGCTTGATACGCTCAATAAACCCTTTAGGACCAATGCGATTCCACATCCATTTCTCAAGGAAAGGCTTGGCGGTTTTCCATAAGTCCAGTTCGGGATCCAATTCACGACCCATACCCTCAACATTCAACAGGGTTTTTTGCAGCAGAACAAGCTGGGGCTGAATTTCAACATTAAAACGGCGTGAAGTCTGAAACAACCTCATTAACACCTGACCCAATGAAATTTCAGCAAGGGGTCGGTCAAAATGCGGCTCACATACTGCCCGGACAGCCGCCTCAAGCTCTTCCTCGCGGGTGTTTGGAGGAACCCAGCCCGATTCAATATGCAACTGTGCCACGCGGCGGTAATCCCGCTGGAAAAAAGCCAGAAAATTCTGCGCCAGATAGTTTTTATCAAATTCCGACAGGGATCCTACAATTCCGAAGTCAAGCGCAATGTATTTACCCAGGGAAGCAGGATGTTCGGACACCAGGATATTGCCCGGATGCATGTCTGCATGGAAAAAACCATCCTCAAACACCTGGGTGAAGAAAATCTCCACTCCCATGCGTGCCAGTTTTTTAATATCCACACCGGCATTTCGCAAGCGTTCAACCTGACTGACCGGAATGCCATCCATCCACTCCATGGTAAAAACCGTTTTGGTGGTCAGGTTCCAGATCACTTCAGGCACCATGATCAGCTGACTTCGCTCGGGATCGGTAGAAAAATTACGCCTTAACTGACTGCAATTGGCCGCTTCCACCTGCAAATCCAGCTCATCATGCAGATATTTATCAAATTCGGCAACCACTTCCTTGGGTTTCAGGCGTTTCCCGTCTGCCAGCAGTTTTTGTATCAGGCTGGCAAATACCCGCATAATGGCCAGGTCTTTTTCAATTACCTCAAGCATGCCGGGTCGCAGCACCTTGACCGCCACCTGCCGTCCATCATGCAAAACCGCCCGGTGAACCTGGGCAACCGAGGCTGAAGCAACCGGAACAGGATCAAACCGGGCAAACAGTTGATCGGGGGACTTGCCAAAAGCCTTGGTAATACTTGCTATGGCCAGTTCCGAAGAAAAGGGGGGCACCCGATCCTGCAGGGCTGACAATTCATCGGCGATATCATGGGGAACCAGGTCGCGCCGGGTAGACATGACCTGTCCGAATTTAACGAATATCGGCCCCAATGATTCCAGTGCCAGGCGCAATCGTTCGCCACGTGGTTTTTTATATTTACGCCCAAAGCGAACGACCTTCAATAAATTGGTCGCAATGGGATGTTTGATACCGCTTAAAACCAGCTCATCCAGACCATAACGAAATGAAATTAAAATAATCCTGAGCAGGCGAAAAAAAGTCATGATCATGAAATACCCCGGTCACTTCGTTTGTTTTGCAGTGCCCGGATTCTTTGTTGCAAATCATCCAACTGTTGATTCGTTTCCTTCACCTGTTCCTGAAGAATTTCAAAAGCGGGACGGGACAATATGAGGCGCGCTTCTTCAGAAAAATATTCGCTCATGTTTTCCGTTCCCCGACGCGCCAATTCCTGGGCATTTTCCCGGATAAAACCAAAACCTTTCAGCAACCGTTTTGCCAGAATAGGGCCAACCATGCGCGTTAAATCATGCTCAATATCCCAACGTAAATCACGGGCAAGATCAGACACTAGTTGCGCCAGGCCTGCATCACCCTCCAGGTGTAGCAAGGAAGACAAAAGCTGCGGATTATCACGATTGCGAATCGCGTCTGGCAACTCGCTGAATTTTTCTTCGGGCAAAGAAAGACTAACATTGGGGACAACCGCGGCATCTGCCACGCTTAACGAGCCGTCATAATGCAGGGTATATAAAAATGAAAAACGGGCGATATTGATCCGCACGGTTTTACCTGCATGAGCGGCAACCTTATCCTTGGCCCACGGTTCTCGGTTAAGTAAAGCATTCAGCAGATTTACGGAAACCTGATTAGGATGAAGAAAAGAGGGGAACATTTGATGCGTCCGGCAGAAAAAAACAGTTTGG
>JBBADT010000018.1:0-46187 GCA_041656315.1 Advenella sp. | reverse complement strand
TTTGTATAAAGGTAACAAACAAATGTTTCGAATGATGATGAATAGCAAAATTCACCGCGCTCAAGTGACCGAGGCGAATTTGGACTATGTCGGCTCTGTAACCATCGACCAGGACATCCTAGACGCCGTTGGCATGCTGGCCAATGAAAAGGTGCATATTGTCAATAACAATAACGGTGCCCGTCTTGAAACCTATATTATTCCAGGCAAACGTGGCAGTGGCGTGATTTGCCTTAACGGTGCGGCAGCCCGCCTGGTCCAGAAAGGCGATATTGTCATTATCATGTCTTATGTTTATGTAGATGCCAAAGAAGCCGAAACCCATCAACCCAAAGTGGCCATCATGGGTGAAAACAACACCATCAAGGAAATTATCGGGGCAGAACCCGAAGCCACCATTATGTAGTTTTTCTTTTCATGGCCAGGGAACACGCTGCATTGCCTGGCCAGTTGGCATTTTCCATGATTGCCCCTTAAACATGATGACAAATGGCAACATTCCGCTTGATTTAAGTCATGGCTATCATTAAAACGTTTTTTCATTAATTGACGCTAAACATGGGCATTATTAGAATCCCATGATGCTCAATACCTTAAAGACACATAACAAGACTTCGCAGCAGAAAACAGGCATTGCCGCCTGTTTCCTTTTGCTTGCCTTGGTATTGCGCAGCCTCATCCCCATTGGTTATATGCCGGCGCCCAATGCCGCGACAGCAGGGTTCATGACCCTGACCATCTGTAATCCCGAACACGGTTTTTATACCATTCAGGTGCCCATTGACGATGCCACCCCGCAAGACAATGGAGCCACTATTGCCAACGAATGCCCTTACGGCCTTCTGGCACAGCAGTTTTTCATTGATCCGGCTTCGCTACCCGCTCCTCTTATTGACAAGCCAGCCACTGCCAGGCCATTTTTATTTAAAAGCACCCACTACCCGGTGTTCAATATCCGCGGTTCCCCGTTAGTTCCGCGTGCCCCGCCTTCTGTACTTTCCTGATTCCCTCTCCGTTTTCCTGCATTACCTTGCCTGAACTGAACCTGCACTGCTCTTGCCTGTTTTTTGCGCAAGCGTCATGCACAGCATGCATTATCAGTCAATGTGAAACGGTGTTTATGCAATTTTCAACTAGTACAGAAACATGAAATTCTATAATCGTTTACCCACTTTTACTTATACCCTGCTTTCTTCTGCCCTGCTGCTTGCCCTGACTGAACCAGCCATGGCACAAGCTACCTCCAAAGTCACCCAGCTTGAAACCATACTGGTGACCCAAGTCACTCCCGACTCTCCCCTTACCTACACCACCAACCCCAAATTACCGCGCCAGCCCATTCCGGCCAGTGACGCCACCGATTACCTGAAAACCATTCCCGGCTTTTCTGCCCTGCGCAATGGCGGCTCCAACGGAGATCCCGTTTTACGTGGCATGTTCGGATCACGTATTAATATACTAACCAATGGCTCTTCCATGCCAGGAGCCTGTGGTGGACGCATGGACAACCCAGGCTCATACATTTCCCCTGAAAATTTTGATGAACTCACGGTTATTAAAGGGCCGCAAACCGTTGTGTGGGGGCCAGGCGCCTCTGCGGGAACCGTCAGATTTGAACGGAATCCACCTGTTTTTGAAGAAGACAAGAACATTAATTTTGACGGATCCTTAACCGGTGGTTCATGGGGCAGAAATGATCAGGCAGCTGACCTTGAAGTGGGCAATGACAAATTCTATGCCCGCGTGACGGCCAACCACTCTCACTCCCAGGATTACGAAGATGGTGATGGCAATAAGATACACTCGCGCTGGGACAAATGGAATGCAGATCTCTCACTTGGCATTACCCCTGATGCAAACACCCTGCTTGAATTTACCGCCGGTACCGGTGATGCCAAAGCCGCTTATGCAACCCGCAGCATGGATGGCACGAAATTCAAACGTGAAAGCTATGGCCTGCGCTTCAAAAAAACAAACATCGGTTCCGTACTTGATGAATTTGAAGCCCAACTTTATTACAACCAGGCCGATCACTGGATGGACAACTTCCGCATGCGGCCCTACACCATGAAAATGGAATCCAACCCAAGGCGCACCACCTGGGGCGGTCGGGCAGCGGGCACTTTCCGTTTCAATGACAAGCTAAGCCTGGTTACCGGCCTGGATTTCCAGGAAAGCAAACATGAGTTGCGCAAATTTACCCTCCAAGGCAAGCAATGGATTTCAGCTACCGACATGCCATGGAATGACAATGCCAAATTCAGCAATGTCGGACTATTCGGGGAACTGACCTGGCATACTTCCGAATCCGGCAGACTGGTTAGTGGCCTTCGTTTTGACCATGCCACAGCCAAAGACCAAAGACAGGCCTCCCTAAGCAAAGACGATAAGCGTAACGACACACTTACCAGTGGATTTCTGCGCTACGAGCATGACCTGGACGATATTGCGACCACTATCTATGTAGGCCTGGGACACACCCAGCGCTTTCCCGATTTCTGGGAACTGGTCTCTCCCGGGGCCGGACCTGAAGGCTCGATTAACGCCTTCAAAGGCATCAAGCCCGAAAAAACCACCCAGCTTGATTTTGGTGCCCAATACACGGGCGACCGCTTGCAAGCCTGGTTTTCGGGTTATTTTGGCTATATTAACGACTTCATCCTGTTTGACTATGCCTCTGTTGGTGGTGGTGTAAAACAGGTCCGCAATGTAAAGGCCCGTATCATGGGTGCCGAAATGGGTGCCTCCTACGACGTATCCGACTCACTCAAGGTCAGCAGCACGCTAGCCTATGCCTGGGGAAAAAACCGTGATGATGGCCGTCCCATGGCGCAGATCCCACCTCTTGAAGCACGTCTTAATGTTCAATATGACAACGGCACTTGGTCGGCCGGTGCCTTATGGCGTCTGGTTGCTCCACAAAAACGCTACGCCACCAATCAGGGTAATGTTGCCAGCAAAGACTTTGGTCCCAGCGCTGGTTTTGGCACCCTGGCATTAAACGCCGGCTATGCCTTTAACGATAAGGTCAAGTTGACCGTAGGCGTCGACAACCTGTTTGACAAAACCTACAATGAACACCTGAACCTGGCGGGCGTCGGCTTATTCGGCTATGCCGCCAACACCCGAATCAATGAACCCGGACGCACGGCCTGGGCCAGGCTAAGCATCAAATATTAACGCTGGCTGTACTTATAAAAAGAGGCATTACGCCTCTTTTTATCTTGGTGCTATTTTTTCATGCACGCCTGATTAACTGCCCGCACAAATTCAGGCAGGTTATCCACCTGCATTTTCTGCATGGCGCTGGCTCGTTGAACTTCAACGGTACGCACGGCAATATAAAGCTCATCGGCAATCATTTTGTTCGTTTTACCCTGCAAAACCAGTTCAGTAACCTGTTTTTCCCTGGGTGACAAAGATTCATAAAGCCCGCGCAAGCGACAACAAAGCAAATTCCGCTCTGCCTGCGCCAGCGCATTGTCAAGGGCTGTCGCCATCTGGGCCAAGGCAACCGGTTTCTGCAAAAAATCCACCACCCCTTTTTTCAACATTTCAACGGCCATGGGCACATCGGCATGGCCGGTAAGAATAATAACGGCCATGGTACTTTTAGCTTCAATCAAATGCTGGTAAAGTTCCTGTCCACTTAAATGGGGCATACGAATATCCAGGATAACAACGCCTCCTTTGCCAATATCCGCCTCATCCAGAAATGACCGCCCATCAGGCCAGGTCTGGGCATCATAACCAAGGCTTTGCAGCAAAAACAACAAGGCCTCCCTGACTGAAGCATCATCATCCACAATATGAATAGGCAGCGTCTCAATTTTCATCATGAAGCGTTGATTCCTTCTGGCTTATAGTATTTCCTTTGAGGGGCAATTTTAACGTTACGATGGCCCCTGCAACGCCATCACTGCGATTGTCCAATAACAAACTGCCCCCTATCACGCGCATTAAACGTTCACAAATCACCAGCCCCAAGCCAAGCCCCTTATCCTTGTTGGTTCTAAAGGGAACGAATGGGAAATCAAGCTGTTCCTGGGAGAAGCCGCCTGCATTATCTGTGATCGTAATACCAAGAAACGATGCATCAAAATACCGGATCGCAATATCAACCTGGGTTGCTTGCTGTTGCCCGCAATTAAGTAGGCTATTCACCAATACCTGCTCAATCACACTGGGTACGGTAAATAGAACCAGATCATCCGGAATATTGATCTGGATGCTCATGGAGTGCTTGTTATTTTGCATGCGGACAAACTGCACGCTTTTGCCCACCGCCTGGGAAACATTGACAGCCACACTCTGGTAATGACGATCAGACCTGACCCACTTACGCAAATTCTCAATAATTTGTGTAATGCGCTCCACCTGTTCAATAACCTTGTCCAGCACAGGTATTAATTCCGCATTCGTTTTCTGCCTCTCCAGGCGGTAACGGGTGCCTTCGGCATAATGCCGGATCACTGAAACCGGCTGATTGATCTCATGTGCGATGCCCGAAGCCATTTCCCCAAGAATATTCAGCCTGTCCGCCTGCATCATCATTCGCTCATAGGCACGCATTTGCTCATAGGCCTGCGTTATCTGTTTTTGCCGACGCCAGGCCAGCCAGCTTACCCAGGCATAATTCAGCAAAGACAGGAACACAAACAGTAAGGCAACACCCACCCAGGTTTTATATTCGGCCACCCAATCTTTAATACCTGCCCAAACCGACTGCTGAAAAGGATGACGGCGAATGCTATGCAAGATTTCCTCTACCCGTGTTGAAGCCACCACTGGAGACCATCCTGGCAACAAGGAGTCCGGCTGATTCTGTAACAGCAGGGAACTTAGGCGGGTAGCCAAGGCATCAGGAACATTGGGCAAAGCGGCCAGGGACCAGTTCGGGAACCGTTCGGTGCTGCCGGCACAAGCGCTCTGATTATTGACTGGGTGCAGCAGTTGAAATTGCGAGCGGTCCAAAATACCCTGGGACTGCATTTCCTCCATCAGGCACAACGGAGCAATCGCGGCATCCACCTGCTTGCGATCAAGCAGCAACAGGGTCTGGTCAATCGGATAACCGGTAAACACCAGTTTGTAATCCCGGTTTTCACGCAATTGTGCATCATACAGCAATTTATAGGCCAGCAAAAAACCGCCAAACGCATTTTCCTGCACGGCGGCAATCGTTTTGCCACGCAACTGCATTATGTCGTGCAAACCACTGTCTTTGCGTACCCATAATGCACTTCCCACCAATTCGGCAGCCTTTGGCTGCGCATCATCCACTCGATTCAACGTGGCCAGCCAACGCATTTCCATCCCCGTTTTCATGGACAAAAACTGGGCCTGTGGCGCAAGTACAAAATTAACCCGGTTATCGGCAATCATCTGTTCGGCATCGGCCAGTTTCATCGGCACCAGAATAAACGTTTCATTTTCCCATTGAGTGGACAGCCAGTTAAGCCATGGCTGCCACTCTTGCTGGGCCGCCTGTACCCCACGTGGTGCCAGGATACCCACATACCAGGTTTTGGCGCAAAGCATGCCTGAATAAGCCACCAGCCATAGCAGCAGCAAAACCCGATAAAAATGCTTGCAGGAAAATTTCATTCTGTATTTGTCCTAAATCAAAACTATCCGGCTTATGTGGAGTTCCACAATATGCCTTTCCCCGGATAACTTCGAGAATGTCCTTATCACTATCCGGTTTATACAGGCATCAGGCCATTAGCCTGCCCGTCTTACTGTAAAACCGTGTAATTTTTATAGGAATGTAACATGAGAATACTGCATAAAAGCCTGATTGCCGCAGCAGTTTTATTTGCCGTGGCTTATGGTGGGGCAGCCGTCCTTCCAAAAACCAGGGTTCCGGACACCGTGACAAGCGTTGACCTCAACAATGATGAACTGATCAAACGAGGGGCCTATATTGCCCGAACCGCAGACTGTGTTGCCTGCCACACCAGCCCTAACGGTGCAGAGTATGCGGGTGGACTGGCTATGGAAACACCGGTAGGTGCCATTTACTCAACCAATATTACGCCCGACAAGGAAACCGGCATTGGCAATTACTCTTTGGCCCAATTCATTGGTGCCGTCAAGCATGGTGTGCGTGGGGACGGACAGGCTTTATACCCTGCCATGCCTTACCCGTCTTATGCCATTATGCCCGACGAAGATCTGACAGCCCTTTATGCCTATTTCATGGCCGATGTCAAACCTGTCAAACAGCAAAATGCCGACTCTACCATCCCACCGGTTTTAAACTGGCGCTGGCCCATGGCCTGGTGGCAACTGGTGTTTGCGCCCGAACGGGATTTTGTACCCGACCCCAATGCCGATGAAGAGATCAATCGTGGCGCCTACCTGGTCGAAGGCCCGGGCCACTGCAGTGCCTGTCATACGCCACGCGGCATCGCCTATCAGGAGCTGGCCCTGAAACTGAGTGATGGCGATGAGTTTCTTTCGGGTGCCGTTATTGACGGCTGGCGGGCCAAGAGCCTGCGGGGAGAAGCCCGAGGACTGGCCTCCTGGAGCCAGGAAGAACTGGAACAGTTCCTGTCGACAGGCCGCACTGACAAGGTTGCCGCCTTTGGTGCCATGGCTGATGTGGTGCAGCACAGTACCCAATACTTCACCCCTGAAGATATTTCCAGCATGGCTAAATACCTGAAAAATCTGCCACCGGTCAAGGGCAGGGAAACAAGCATGGCCGCCAAAACAGATACCACAACCGGAGATCTGCTTAATGGCAACTATACCAGCCGGGGTGCCTTGTTATACACAGAACACTGCACAACCTGTCACCGCGCTGATGGCAAAGGCGTAGAACGGATTTTTCCGGCACTTGACGGAAACAGTGCCATCTTCGCCAACAATGCCCAATCGGTCATCCAGATTACCCTTGAGGGTGGAAAAATGCCTGAAACCTCCGCAGACAGAATGGCTTTCACCATGCCCGCTTTCAATCACCTGAGCGACCGGGATCTGGCTGAGGTCATCAACTTTATCCGCAACAGCTGGACCAACCAGGCGCCAGAAGTCAAGGCTGTCGACATTGCAAAAATCCGTCATTTCGTATCGGGCAAAGCCCCTCATATCAACGCCACAGGAGATCAACATGAATAAAACGGTCAAATGGTCTGTCATCGCAACTGCTGTTATTGCCGTTGGTGTGGGAATTTATCTGGCCCAGCCACCTGCGCTAACTGAAGCCTCCCCCATCAGTTTTGAGATTCTGGACAAAGAAAAAAATGTCGTTGGGCAATATATCGTTCCTGACGACACTGCCATACCCCAGGAGCCCAATGCGCAAGAAATCCTCTATGGCAAACGCCTGATGAATGAAACCAAACGCCTGTTGCCCGAACATGTCGGTGCATCAATGAACTGCAGCAGCTGTCACGTGGCGCAAGGCAAGTTAAACATGGGCGCGCCTTATTTCACCACTTCCAACAGCTATCCAAGAGTCATGCCACGGGCCGGAAAAGAAGTGGACCTGACCGGCCGCATTAATGGCTGCTTCCAGCGCTCCATGAATGGCAAGCCCCTGGATCCGGATTCGCGTGAAATGAAAGCCATGATTGCATATATTGATTGGGTCGGTCAAAAAGTGCCTAAAGACCAGAAAGTGCAAATACAGAATGCCGGCAAGATCAATGAAAACCTTGTGCCTGACCCAATGAAGGGCAAGGTGCTTTATACTGCCCAATGCGCCAGCTGCCATGGAGACAATGGCGAAGGCCTGAAAGACAGCCGTGGCGATATTGTTTTCCCGCCATTATGGGGAGATGAGTCCTTCAATATCGGTGCCGGCATGGCTCGCACCTACAAGGCTGCCGCTTTTATTAAATACAATATGCCCATGGGGGTGCAACAACATGGCGCTTGGGGTCAGGGCGGCGTACTCAGCGACCAGGAGGCCGTTGACATTGCCGAATATTTTACCCATATGCCCCGCCCCGACTTTGCGGGCAAGATCAATGACTGGGCCAAGGGAAATAAGCCCAAGGACGCACGCTACTAAATAAAAACAGCCCCCATACCAACAACCTCTTTGGCCGGACGTCATGTCCGGTTTTTTTCATCCTACAGAACACCTATAAATTTTATTTAAACTTAAATAAAAAAGGATTAATTATTTAAGTTTTAAATTTTTTAGGGAACAAAAATAAAACGGGTCAGGTGAAAGAAAACCGGTGCGGCAAACACAACAGAATCAAGCCTGTCGAGCACACCGCCATGACCCGAAATCATGTACCCCCAGTCTTTGGTGCCTATGCTTCTTTTAATGGCAGACAGAGAAAGCCCGCCCAGAAAACCGCAGGCCACAATAATGAATGACAGGAAGGCTGCCTGCAAGGGAGTGAACGGCGTTATCCACCACAACGCCGTGCCAGCCACAATAGCCAAAAACCCTCCACCAATAAGTCCTTCGATGGTTTTTGAAGGGCTGACATTGGGTGCAATTTTGGTTTTTCCAAACAGTTTGCCAACAATGTACTGGAAAATATCGCTTAATTGAACCACCAGTAACAGGTACATTAACAACAGCAGGTTTTGCCCCTCATAACCCGGGATTGGCAAGAGCATTAGGGCCGGTGCATAGCTTAAGCAATAAACCGTCAGCATCAGCCCCCATTGAATTTTGGCAACCCGTGAAATAAAGGCATCGGTATCACCTGACAAGGCGGTGACTGCCGGCAACAGCAAAAACCCGTAAACCGGCAGGCACATCACGAACAGCCCGTACCAGTCTGCGCCAATCAGCCAGTATTGCAGGGGAATGGCAATATAAAAACAGATACACAACGCCCAGTGATCACCTTTGCGGGTGGGCGTCAGGGTAATGAACTCACGCAGGGCGAAAAATGACAGGAATGCATAGAGCACCAGGGTGGCCACTTTTCCTATCATAAAGCAGGCCACCAGTACGGCAACCATGATCCACCACGCCCTGATCCGGTCATTCAAATTGCGTATGACGTCATTATTGTTTTTCCGGGCAAGGTATTGCCCGATGCTACTGGCCAAGACGAGTAACAGAATAAGCCCTGCCAAAATCCACCAGAATTTAATGGGGGCCTGTGTAATCACGGTTGAAATGAAACTGTCCAATTTACTTGCTCCTGATACCGGGTTTAGTCTGTGGTTATTTCATGGGGCGCCAATGCAATGACCGCCTCTCTGGCTCTTTGCAGGAAGGCGGTTTTTTCTTCATGCTCAATGGCTTCAAGTGGCGCACCATATGTAACCGTACATGCCAGTGGCACCGGAATCAGGCTGCCCTTTGGCAAACAGCGTCGGGTATTATCCAGATAAACAGGAATCAGCTCCACCGTCTTGAACTTTTGGGCCAAATAATAAAGCCCAGACTTGAACGGGGCAGGCAAAGGCAAAAAATGGCGGGTGCCTTCCGGAAAAATAATCAGGGAATCGCCGTTTTCAAGTGCCTCGTATAAAGGTGATAAAGGATCTCCCGACTGTTTATCACGGGAAATAAACACGACATTTAAACCTTGTGTGGCAATATGCCGCCGAACACCGGCTTTGTCCCAATAGTCGCGGGCAGCTACCGGACGCGTTGTTTTACGTAATTCAGCCGGTAAGGAAGACCAGATTGCCAGGGTGTCCAGATGACTGGTATGGTTGGCAAAATAAATACGCTGCCTGTGTTCTGGCTGACTTGCCTGCCAGCGTGGCAAAGCCCCAATCAGAAAGCGGGTGGTTAATGAAAGCAGAGGAGAAATCATGCCTGGCTCCTGCGATATTCCAGTTCGGTGACAATATCTTTGGTACGCGTATAGCAGGTAATTAACGATCCCACGGCAATAACACCACTGGCCAGTATCAGGCAGTATTGTGTAGACCAAAGATGGTACTCAATGGCCCCCAACAGGCAGGCTGCGGTCAAGACAGCCATTCTGTGCTGTTTAGCCATGGGCCCACGAAAGCTTTGCGGTAAACCAAGACTGCCACCAAAAACACGAATATAAGCCGTTAAGGCTGCCAGCAAGGCCCCCAGCCAGCCTAACCATGAAATATTGATGGCATAGCCCAGGGCCACAATCAGCAAGGTATCGGCTATCCGGTCGGGAAACTCATTGAATATTTCTCCGGTCGCCGTTTTTTTGCCCCCCTCAAGCGCCACCATCCCATCCAATAAATTGCATATTAATCGTAGCTGTATGCCCACTGCGCATAAAAACAGCCCGTATATGCCCGGCCAAAAAAGCAAGGCCAGGGCACCGATGGCGGCAAACAAAATGCTAAGGCAGGAAATCTGGTTAGGTGTGGGGAACGGTTGTCTGGCCAGAAAAGAGACAAAGCCAATGACCAGGCGGTTTTGACGACTGGCAATAGGCCGACGGTTATCAGCCGCCTCGGTTTGTAATGATGAGCGCTTATCCATGAGGTAACCTGTAATCCTTTTTTAAAAATTATCATCCCAAGCAATCGTAAAAGCAACTGCCAGATAAAGCAGTGGACTGATATCCTTGCGCAAGCCCGAAAAAATCTCCACATTATTAACGCACCCACCCACGTTTATTCCCCTGCATAGAGAAAATAATCCGTGCGTATTGACATCCTCTCCACCCTAACCCGGTAACGGGTTCAGGGTGGAGATTCCTCCGGCGAGACGCTGATGCCCCAGCGCAAGAATGTTCCGTGCCGCATTGAGGTCGCGGTCATGGGTGACACCGCACCCGCACGTCCATTCTCTTATTCCAAGACCTGTCCTACCTTTCGGACTGTTTTGGCGTGAGCCGCAACACGAGCAGGTCTGGGTGGTGTACGCTTCATTGACTTCTTCAAAAACAATGCCTGCATGAGCACATTTATAGTCCAGCATTGTTTTGATCATGCCCCAGCTTGCATCCAGGGCGGATTTGGCCAGTCTGGTTTTTACCATGGCCTGGCTTGATACGTTACCTACAAAGATAGCCGCATTTTCATTGACCAATTTACGTGTATAGCGATGCAGATCATCTTGTCTGCGGTGTTTGATTTTGGCATGAATCGCCCGCACCCGTTTTTTGTTTCTGGCTCGCTGGGCCAAGCCCAGTTTTTGTTCCAGTTCCCGGTAGTGGCGACCCGGCACCTTTTCTCCGTTGGAATCGGCAATGGCATCGGCACAACCCAGGTCAATACCCACCGAGCCGCTGCCGGTGTGTGCCTCTTTGGGAACGGCAACCGCCACATGAAAATACCAGCGGCCACGGGTATCTTCACAAAATCGGGCACAAAGAAATGGGTAATTAGCCAGCCCGTAGCTGTCCCACACTTTGTAGTAGTTGCCGTTATGAAATATCTGGCCGTTCTTCCAGGAGGCCGAACCTTTTTTGACGGGAATCCAGCCCAAAGAACGATGAGAACCGCCCGATTTGCGCCAGTTGAGTTTACTTTTTTTGAACTGGATGCGGCGGGTAACGTATTCTTCGGCCACCTCTTGCAGTGTCTGGCTGTGCAGGCCCAGCTCTTTACCCGCCCCTTTGGTATAAGGGTGCAAGTCAAAAGCCGAAAGGAAAGTACCCCGCTCACGGATGGAACGATGGCTTAACGCGTTAATATAGTTCCAGACAAAGTTGACTGACCGCGCCATGGCACGAAGCCGGGCGCAATGTTTGTCCCGAACCCTTACTTTCAGGGTCTTGATGCGAACAGACGGATGGGTCCTTTTCTTTGCCATACTGGTAATATATACAGTATTTGTGAAATTGGCAAGGCCGGTTTGCAACCGGCACGCTATCCATCCCCATCCTAAGCAAGTGCAGAGTGGGGTTTTCCGCTATTTTTGATAAAAAAACAAAATCATTAAAAATCAACAACCTAGGTTATTATTCAAAACAACTTGCTTAATATTCAAAAACAAGATATACTTGGCTGAATTGCTAAAAAATAAGGTAATAAAACCAAGCACTTATAGCAATTTATTATATAAATATATTAAAAACTAGCAATCTCTCTATTCGGGCTTGCAAAAAAACCAGCAATCATAAAATTGCAATAAAAACGGGTTACTCTATCAGTGCTACCCCGTTTTGCAGTAAAAAATCGGGAGCAAATCCGAGACGTTTGCTCACACCAAAGCATTATCAACAATTATTTTTATAAAGAGAAAAAATATGAAACTATTAACCAGACTTCGTGAGGAATTTTCTACTCACAACGCAAGCGAAAGCAAAAACAATGCTGAAAAAAATACCCAGCACAGTTACCAGCGCGTTAATAACGGCATGCCATTCCTGTCATCCAATCGCCTGGCCAAATCAAAAACCCTGAATTAATACAATCTTAACCAACAGGTGCGTCACCAAAGACCACCTGTGACTGTCAAATAAAAGAGGCATGCATTGGCATGCCTCTTTGCTTTAGTGCGGATCATCCTGGCGCTCAGGAAGTGTCAAGCTGTACGGTTCAGGCCCATGTCCCAAAAAGCGATTTCCATGCGGGTTGCCGTACCAAAGGTTTTTTTCACCCGGTTTAGCCAGGCATCGGGCAAGTCGGCACATAAACGTTCTAACAACTCCTTTTCCACCTTAATGGCATCCTGAAACGCCTGCCCTGCATACATTTCTATCCAGTTACGGTAAGGGTTGCCTTCCAGCCTGGTAAACGGTTGCTGCGTCAGCCATGTGCCAATTTCAGCATAGCCCATCATGCAAGGCGCCAATGCAGCGTGCAACTCGGCCAGATCTCCGCTTAAGCCACGATCCAGCACAAAGCGCGTATAGGCCACGCAGGCCGAGGATTCTTTTTCCTGCAGCAACTGCGCTTCGCTGATGCCCCACTGCTGGCAATAATCAATATGCAGTCCTATTTCCAGATCAAGCAAGGCATTAATGCCGGCCTGTCCGTAACGCATGTCGGCGAAGTTGTCGCTTTTGTATACAGCCAGCGCCCAGGCACGGGTAAACTGGATCAGAAACAAGTAATCCTGTTTAAGGTAATGCCTGAAACTTTCAGCCGGCAAGGTTCCCGCCCCCAACTGGCGCACAAACTCATGCTGTGTATAGGCTTGCCAGTCTTGGGCACAAGATTGCTTTAACTGCTCAAAAAAAGACATATCCAAAAACTCCTGTTAATCAAAATCATCAAGGCTCAATAGCGTAATCGGCCAGTGCTGGCACCTTGTTTTTAATCAGGCCCTGCTCTTGCATGAAACGGGCAAAAGTTTCATAACGCCGTTGGCCAAGTGCCCCCGGCTGCAGGGAAAAACGGGGCAAGGTATCTTTCCAGGCCCGGCGGTTAAGCTCATTATCCAGCTCCTGGGGCTTATAGTCTTTGAAAACCGTCCAGGCCTCATCGGGATGATTCACAATAAACTGTACCGCCTTTTCCAGGGCCACATTAAAACGGTGATATTTTTCGTCGTCACGGTCTTTGTTGTTAACCACCATAATCAATTCATCATAGGCAGGAACGCCCTCTTCTTCAACATAGAACGCATGGCCGGGATGGTTTTCAATATCAAGCTGGTTCAGCTCAAAATTACGAAATGCGCCCACTACGGCATCCACCTTGCCTGTAATCAAGGAAGGGGACAGGGACCAGTTCACATTGACCAGTTCCACGTCATCAAAAGTCAGGCCTTTTTCTTTAAGCATGACTTTTAACAGGATATCCTCAAAGCCACCCACAGAGAATCCCACTTTCTTGCCCTTCAGGTCGGCAATCGATTTGATATTACTGCTTTTAAGGGTGACCAGGGTATTCAGGGGGGTGGCAATCAGCGTCGCCACCCGTGTCAGGGGAAGGCCTTCATCAATTTGCATATGCAACTGGGGCTGGTAAGTAACCGCCATATCAGCCTTGCCAGCCGCCACCAGCTTGGGCGGCATGGACGGGTCTGCCGGTTCCTGGATATCCACTTTCAGACCCTGTTCGGCAAAATAGCCTTTCTTTTCAGCAATCACGATGGGGGCATGGTCGGGATTCACAAACCAGTCCAGCAATAACGTGACCTTGTCTTCGGCCAATGCCTGCGCGTTGACCAACAGGCTTAAGGCACATGCGGCCAGCCATTTTTTTCCTGAGATTGAACTATTCATATCCTTCCTGATCTCCCTGATCCTGTTCATTAATTCTTCCAACAATTAATTTAAATCCAAAATAAATTATGCCGTCCAGAAAATCAATTTCCGTAACACGTAATCAACACTGAAATACAGCAATAATGACAAAGAAGCCAGCACAATAAGCGAGGCAAACACTGTATCAACCTGCATGCGGGCATTGGCATGCAGCATTAAATAACCCAGGCCACTGCTTGAACCCACCCACTCGCCAATGACCGCTCCAATAGGTGCCACCGTTGCGGCCACCCGCAAGCCCGACGCCAGTGATGGCAAGGCCGCTGGCAAACGAATTTGCCACAACACCTGCGCGTGGCTTGCTCCCATGGTTTGTGCCAGTTGCAACCAGTCACGGGACGTGCGCTGCAAGCCGTCGTAACAAGCCGACGTAACCGGAAAAAAAATCACCAGGGCAGCCATAACCACCTTGGAGGCCATGCCATAGCCCAACCAGATCATCAGAATGGGTGCCAGGGCAAACACAGGGATCGCCTGGCTGACAATAAGCACCGGCAACAACCATACCCTGAATGAGCGGGACCATTGCAACAGCATGGCGCTGGCAAAACCCAGCAGGCAGCCCAGCACCATACCCATGATAATTTCCGCCATGGTAACCAAAGCATGTTCGCCAATCAGGGAGCGCTGTTCCCACAGGGCGCGCAAGACCCGAAACGGGCCCGGCAAAATAAAATGAGGCATATTGGTCAGCCATACAATGGCCTGCCACAAAGCCAGCAAGCCAGCGGTAATCAGCAACAAGCGCAACCCGGGTGAGGTTTTATGAATATTCATGATGCCGGTGTCTCTTGGTCTTTTTGCAGATAGGCCAGTAATTGACCCTGCCAGGATAAAATTTGCGCATCATCGAGGGCGCGCGGTGCCGGTGTATCAATCGCAAACATCATTTTCAATACCACCGGCCGTTCTGTCATGACCCAAACCTGCCCGCTTAAACGCAACGCCTCAAGCGGATCATGGGTAATCAACAGCACGGTTTTACCATGCAGCAAGGTAGACGCCAGGTCTTGTAATTGAAGCCGGGTGATGGCATCCAGTGCCGAAAAAGGCTCATCCATTAATACGACGGGTTTGTCTTCCATTAAGGTTCGGGCCAGTGCCACGCGCTGGCGCTGGCCACCCGATAAATGCTCGGGCATACTTTGTGCCTTGCCGCCCAAACCAACCCGTTCAAGCATGGCATTGGCACGCTCCTGATGTTGGGCCGACACCTGTTTACGCAAACGGACACCCAGCAATACATTTTGTTGTACCGTGAGCCAGGGCAGCAAGGCATCACGTTGCCCCATCCAGGCCACCCTGCCATGTAACGACTGCCCGTCACTGGCATTAATATTACCGGCAAGCGCAGTGCCGCTTAACAGGCCGGCAATACTTTGCAGCAAACTGCTTTTGCCCACGCCCGAACGACCCAAAATGCTATGCCAGCAAGCCCCCTTGAAATGTGCATTCAACTGGCTGAACAGGGGTTTGCCTGCGTAGCTCAGGCCAATAGCGTGCAGGCTGATTCCGGGTGACATGAATAGAAACGATT
This sequence comes from Advenella sp., assembly GCA_041656315.1. Taxonomy (GTDB): domain Bacteria; phylum Pseudomonadota; class Gammaproteobacteria; order Burkholderiales; family Burkholderiaceae_B; genus Advenella. The sequence continues at coordinate 30,560 of JBBADT010000018.1, read as the reverse complement.
CCTTTTGTATGGCAATTAACAATTGTTCTGATCATTGCGTGATGGACAAAAGAAGATCGTAAGAAAATACCGGCCAAGTGCAGGCCTGTGGTATTGCATCCTATTTCCTCCGCCAGTACGAACTGGATCAGGTTCACGGGTGTTTTCTCAGCCTTTACCACAAGGAGCAAGGCACCCCGACAAGATGCAGGCAGTCTAGCGTATTATGACAAGGCTGTCCATGTTATCTGATTTGAACAGGTAAGCAGCCTATTCCAAAAAGACGAATGGACACACCTACATAAACACACAACAATGTTCATAAAAAAAAACCGGGGACATTAATTGGAATCATTATAGGCAAAATGGCCTAAAAAACTACAGGCTATTATGCATAGGCACTTTTCTAGCTTTTACAACCTCATCTAGCCTGGCCTATCTTTCTGTTATCCTGGGTGATCATGGGCATAGCCCTCAAACTATTGGCGTTATTTATCATCGCCATATTTACTCACTTTGGTGCGAATTATATTTTTCCAGTCACGGCCATTCCCAATTTTTTGGAATTTTCCTACTACTCATCTTATAGCGGAACAATCATATTGAAACGGCCTGCAAGAAATCACCCCTTCCCGCCTTGGCTATCTGCAGGCATTACGCAATTGTAAAACCCTCTTACCCATGATGTCTGTTTAGTGGTCGGATTCCTCTGGGGATTTGTCGCTTATTTCCTTGCCTTATATTTATCAGACATCAATATCCCAACCGCCTATTTTTATTCCGTTTCTACTGCCACACTGTTCTTTTCCCACTTTACACTCATGAAAAAGGCCCAGATGCTACCGAAATCCAAAGGGGTTGCATTAGGTTTTTTCCTGATTACTGCAGACAATGCTTTTTTACTTGTCGCCACGACCTTCTGGGTCGTTCTTGGGGCGATCCTGTTTGGCATAGGTTACTATTTTGCATTTCCCTTGTTAAGCACCTGAATCTTCGACCAATATGCGACAGCAGACTGAACCACGCCGTCATCCGTTTGCAATGCCCTTTTTCAGGCGTGCATTTGCTTCATACCTCTGCTTGGCGGTTGGTTGATCACCACCGTTTCCATGCAGTCCATCCTATATGGATTAGTAGGGCTATCCTTCTCATTTAGTTGCGCCCTACTCTTGCATAAATAACAGACTGGCGAAGATTCAGCTTTCTTTTTCTACCACCCGTCTAATTTAATTTAAGAAATTCAGACTTAAGGCTTTTATTACAGTATTGTCAGTACAATCCTTGCTATGCCATATGCCTATGAAAACTAAATTATGGAGGAAAGTATGCCAATAAAGACCATACTGGTCGCCCTGGCGCTTGACAATGATAGCGTGAATGTTGCCCGCCGGGCTCTTCAACTCGCCGACCAACATAAAGCAAAAATTATTGGCGTACATGTCATTGAGAGCTCAGTATTTCAAGACCCCGAAATACCATCGTCACTCAACAAGACAGAACTTACCGGCATGCTTGAAGCACAATCCAGGCAACAACTTCACTCCCTGCTTACCACCCAAAACGAACCAACGATCCTGCATATTGAATCAGGAAAGGCGCACACGGTTATTAAAAACCTTGCTGCTTCACATAACGCTGATCTTATTGTCCTTGGCCCCGGGGAAGCAAAAGGGTTGCGCGAGAAAATGTTTGGTTCTACAACCGATCACATCGTCAGGCATGCTTCTTGTCCTGTGCTCGTCGTACGCAAAAATGCCCGCACTCCCTATCAACATATTGCTATAGGCGTTGACTTTTCCGACCACGCCAATGCGGCTGAGCTCTGGGCCTCCCGTTTATCACCCATCGCCGCGCGCGATCTCATCCATGCTTTCGAAATACCGCTTCAATTCGAACAAGCCATGCGCAAGGCGGGTACAGCGCAAGTCGAAATCGACAACTATCGCAAAGCAAGAATTGATACGATACGACAAGAGATCATACAAACCTATGGTAAAAACAATCGACTACCACGGCGAACACGCACCTTCATCGCCCCCGGAGATCCAGCCACGGCCCTGCTCGAGATTTCACGCAGAAGAGCGGCGGATTTAATCGCACTTGGTACGCAAGGCAAAAGTCCAATTGCCCAGCATCTACTAGGAAGCGTTGCAAGACGTATGCTCAATGAGGCTGAATGCGATGTCCTAGTGGTTTCTGCCAACGCGAAACTGGAGCTGTAGCGTTAAAGATACCCGCACCGCTCCTTGTTGACAGAATAAAGAAAGCAATCAGCTTAACAAGCGGACGTTTTATTCCATCAGCTCACTGCCTGGCTCTGCCGTTCACTAATCAAAGCCAGCGTTTGCTGTGCAATGACTTTTTCTTCATTGGTAGGAATGATATAAATCCCGATTTTACTTTCAGGCGTACTAATACAGGCTTGGTTGCTTTCATTAAGGAACAGGTCAATGCTTACCCCCAGCCAGGCCAGTTGTTCACATACCTTTTGTCGAACAAACGGACTATTTTCACCAACACCTGCTGTAAAGACCAGCGCATCCAGTCCCTGGGTGGCAGTAAGCAATCCTGTAATGCCTTTGGCAATATGGTAAGTAAAATATGACAGGGCCAGCCTGGCACGTGGATCAGGGTTGTCTTGCAAATCCCGTATATCTGAACTGATACCTGAAAGCCCTTTAAGGCCCGATTCTTTATACAGCAAGTGCTGGATTTCATCATGGGTCATGCCCTGTTCAAGCATCCACAATACCACCCCGGCATCCATCTGCCCGCAGCGGGTACTCATGGGCAAGCCATCCAGTGCGGTAAAACCCATGGTTGATTCCTGGCTGCGGCCATCTACCATGGCGCAGGCCGATGCACCCGAGCCCAGATGGGCCACCACCACTCTGCCCGCCACCACATCGGGATAATCCTGCCGCATTTTGCCTGCAATGTAATCGTAAGACAAACCATGAAAACCGTAGCGGCGAATACCTTCTTTATAGTAAAACTGCGGCAAGGCAAAACGGTCAGCCACTTCGGGCTTGGAACGGTGAAAGGCGGTATCAAAGCATGCCACCTGCCTGATGTGCGGCCAGTTCTCGAAAATGACATGAACCGGCTCAAGGTTGTTGCGCTGGTGCAGAGGGGCCAGCGATACCAGGGCATCCAGCTTTCTTAATACTTCATCATCCACCATGACGCTGCGATCATAATCAGGCCCGCCGTGCACAATACGGTGCCCCACGGCCAATGGCTCTTTGGTAATGACCGTACCCAGCCAATCCCCAACCACCCGCTGGGAAAGCTGCAGATTCTGTGCCTGTTCCGGTTGCAAGGCCTGTTCCACCAACACTTTTTGATGCCTGTCCTTAACCTTGAAAGACGGCTGCTTGCCCCCAATGCCAGAGACTTGCCCGCCAAAGGAAAACTCAAGCGTATGCATGCCATCGGTTTCGTAAACATGAAATTTTAAACTTGAACTTCCTGCATTCATGACTAAAATTGTATCTTGCATATTCAACCTGCTTTTTTATTTGCCAATCAGCTTGTTTTTAACCTGGCTGTCGGCATATACTGCCGCAACCGCGCAAGAAGCCAAACGGGTTCGTTCACTGTCTGCCCGGCTGGTTAGAATAATGGGAACCCGCGCACCCAATACAATACCGGCCGCATCGGCACCTGACAAAAACGTTAAATTCTTGACCAGCATATTGCCGGCTTCCAGATCGGGCACCACCAGAATCTGGGCATGTCCGGCCACCGGAGACTGAATTCCCTTGATTTCAGCAGCCTCGGGACTAATGGCATTATCCATGGCCAATGGCCCATCCAGGATACCACCCTTGATCTGCCCACGATCAGCCATTTTGCACAAAGCTGCCGCATCAATCGTACTTTGCAGCTTTTCCGTGATTTGTTCTACCGCCGACAAAATAGCCACACGCGGGGTATCCAGGCCCAGGGCAAGATGCAAATCAATGGCATTGCGAATAATATCGGCCTTTTCACACAAGGTTGGAAAAATATTGATTGCGCCATCGGTAATGAAAAGCAGTTTGTCATAACGGGGCACATCCATGACAAACACATGGGAAATACGACGACCTGTGCGCAGGCCACCGTTATAGCACAGCACCGAATGCAGCAACTCGTCGCTATGCAGGCTGCCTTTCATCATGAGCGTTGCCCTGCCCGCCTGCACTTCCGCAACCGCGGCATCGGCCGAGGCGTGGCTGTGTTCGGTATTAATAATTTGCAAACCGCTGATATCCAGATCGTTTTCCCGTGCAACCTGGGTAATTCGCGCCTCTGGACCAACCAGAACCGGTGTGAACAAGTTTAACTTGCCTGCCTGTACTGCACTGGACAAAGAAACTTCATCGCAAGGATGAACAACGACACACACATTCTTTTTTTCAAGGCCGGCAGCGGTATTAACCAATTCCTGAAAACGATCATTTCGATTCATACAAGATTTCCTTTACGCATCCCGGCACACTAACCATGCCGGCTTATCAACATCAAGCCAAAAAACACAATTTAGTTAATTATGAAACATTTTCATTACAATACCAATGATTAAGGAATATACCCACTGATTTTTCACATTGAACATGGCAAAACACAATAAAGAACCTATTCCGTCACCTCCATCCCCAGGCACCTTGCCTTCCCGCGAGGAGGACACCGCTGGCCTGTTATCGTGGATGCCCGGACTTCACACGCTGCTTAATTATCGCAGGCAATGGCTTCGGCATGACCTGGCTGCCGGTCTTGTGCTGACTACCGTCCTGATTCCCATTGGCATTGCTTATTCGATTGCAGCCGGACTGCCCGGTATTTACGGCCTGTACGCCACAATTATCCCCCTGTTGGTATATGCCATTTTCGGACCCAGCCGCCTAATTGTCATCGGCCCTGACTCCGCCCTGGCGGGCATCATTTTTGCCATTATTGTGCCCATGGCGGCAGGAAATCCCGAGCGCCTGGTTACGCTGGCCAGTGCGTTGGCCATTTTTTCGGGACTGATCACCATCCTTGTCAGTCTTCTGAAACTCGGGTTTATTACTGAACTGATCTCCAAGCCAATTCGTTACGGTTACATGAACGGGATTGCACTGACCGTGCTGATCGGCCAGACACCTGCCTTAATCGGAGTCTCGGTAGACGCAAGCGGCATTTTTGCCAAACTGCAAGAGATTTGGCTATCACTGGCAAACGCCCAAACCAATAACATCTCCCTGTTCATCGGCCTTGCCTCCCTGGTTTTCCTGTTGATTCTCAAACGCTTCAGGAATTTTCCCGGGCCATTGCTGGTACTGACCCTGGCAACCATCGTGGTTGCTTACTTCGGTCTTGACCAGCAGGGCGTAAAAATCCTGGGCACTTTACCTGAAGGATTACCTGCGTTCACCATCCCCCTGATCAGTAACAACGACCTGGTGCCACTGCTTGCAGGGGCTGGGGCAATTGCCCTGTTATCCAGCTCTGGAACCAGTATTTTATCCCGCACCTATGCGGCCAAATACAATCGTTACATCAACCCCAACAAAGAAATTTTCGGGCTCGGTATTGCCAATTTTTTCACCGGTTTTTTTCAAGGCTTCCCCATTAGCAGCAGCGCCTCGCGTACGCCGGTATCCGAAGCAGCAGGCGCAAAAACCCAATTGGCCTGCATAACCGGTGCTGTCATCGTGGGCTTGCTCCTGCTATTGGGGCCCGACCTGCTTTATTTCCTTCCTGCTCCAACGCTTGCCGCCGTTGTCATTTCATCCATTATCAATATTTTTGAACTCAAAGACCTCAAGCGGATTTACCAAATTCAACGGTGGGAGTTCTGGCTTTCTATCGTTTGTTTTGCCGGCGTTGCCGTATTCGGCGTTTTGCCGGGTATCGGCATAGCAATAGCCATTGCAATCCTGGAGTATTTGTGGGATGGCTGGCGCCCACATTACGCCATTCTTGGCCGGGTTGATCAACTCAAGGGATATCATGATATCAGCCGCCACCCAACAGCCCGGCTCATCCCTGGCCTGATCCTGCTACGTTGGGATGCCCCCCTCTTCTTTGCCAATGCCGAGCTTTTCCATCACTGCGTCCTGGATAGCATTGCCAAATCCCCCCACCCGGTTCGGCGCATTGTCATCACCTCAGAGCCGGTGACCAGTGTTGATGTCACGTCTGCCGATATGCTGGTTGAGCTGGACGAGCAGCTCAAGGCGGCTGGTATTGAACTGTGTTTTGCCGAAATGAAAGACCCGGTCAGGGATAAATTACGCAAATTCGGCCTGTCAGACCGTTTTGACAATGACCGCTTCTTCCCGACGATCGGGCAGGCCGTCAATGGTTATCTGAATGCATACATTGTTGAATGGATCGACTGGGAAGACAGGATCTGATTATTACTGGAAAACAATTTTATGTGTATTGCCTACCTATCAATCAAGAAGCATCCCGAGTGGCCATTATTCATCGCGGCCAACCGGGACGAATTTCACCAGCGCAAGGCCTTGGCAGCAGCCCCATGGGAAAATAACCCCGGCATTATTGCCGGCATCGACGGTGAAGCCGGTGGGACCTGGCTTGGCATCAATAAAAATGGCCGTTTTGCCCTGCTAACCAATTACCGCGACATCCATTCCATCATCCCAGATGCGCCAAGCCGTGGCTATCTGGTGAGTGAGTACCTGCAAGGGGATACAACGACCCTGGATTATGCAAGTGCCATTTTGACCAAGGCAGCGCAATACAATGCCTTCAACCTGGTGGTCGGCAGTCCGGATAAAAGCGTGTATATCAGCAATCGCGGCCACCAGACCGAGCCCGCAGAACTGCAACCGGGCAGCCATGTGCTGTCCAACCACCTGATGGATACGCCATGGCCCAAGGCAGAGCGGTTACGCAAGGCACTGGACAGCATCGAACTTGATTTCCTGCCCGATCAATTACCCGATATTTTTGATATTTTGCGTGACAATACCCGGGCTCCCGATAATGATTTGCCCAATACCGGACTGTCGCTGGAACGTGAGCGACTGCTAAGCAGCCCGTTTATTGTCAGTCCCGACTATGGCACCCGCTGTTCAACCATTATTGCCGTGCATAAAAGTGGCCAGAGCCTGTTTAGCGAAATGACTTACAACTCCATGGGTCAGGCAGTTAGCCAGAATAAGTTTGATTTTTTAATTGAAATCTAAATAAAATTTTCATTTTCAAAAGCGACTTTCAGATAACTGACAAACAGCCGGATAATATTAGGTACATGCGGGCTATAGGGGCGAAGGGCAAAAATACTTTCTCCAAAAACACTCACCGGTTTCCATGGTGACAAAACCGGTACCAAGCTGCCTTTTTTCAGTTCAGCAGCCACCGAAAAATCAGGAATGGCGGCAATACCCTGATGGGCCAGAAGCAGTTCCCGCAGCGTTTCACTATTATTGGCAGAAAAAGAGCCATTAACCGGCACACTGACCCTTTCCCCTGCGCCTTTCCTGCGTTCAAAATGCCAGGTAGGCCGGGAACCCGAACGCAAATACGTCAGGCAATTGTGCTTCTTCAAATCTGAAGGGTGGGCTGGCATGCCATGACTCTGAATATATTCGGGGCTTGCCAGAAGCAGGGTTTGGGTTTGGCACAAAACCCATGCCACATAGGTTTCAGGCACGGCCGAAGTATGTCTGATGGCCAGATCAAACCCCTCTTGTGCAAGCGTGCTGATATGATCGGACAACTCGATTTCAATCTTGATTTCAGGATAAAGCCGCATGAAATCAGCCAGACGCGGTACGATTTGCTGACGGGCCAGTGCAACCGGTGCAGTTACCCTGATGACTCCCTTTGGCTGCTCGGCCAGTTCCCGTATTTTTTCACAACCGGTTTCTATCTCGGCAAAAGCCGGACGCGTTAAGGCAACCATGGCCTGCCCAGCTTCGGTTAACCGCACGCTACGGGTAGTACGCTGCACCAGCATGATGCCCAGCGCTTTTTCAAGCTCCTGTATGCGCTGGCTCATGGCCGCCTTGCTCACACCCAGTCGCTGTGCCGCTGCCGTATAACTACCCGCATCATCAAGAATGCCAAGCCAGTAAATGTGTGACCAGAGAGGTTCTATTTTTCGAATATCCATTTAGGCATTGTCCAATATTCTGAACAATAAATCCAGTTTTCAAGTATTGATCATCAGGTGGCGGCTCTCTATACTGCTTTAAAACATCATTTCAAAACAGGAGAACAGCATCATGAATCCAGTCCCGGCCTATGCCAGCAGTGAAGATATTGTTAATTATATTAATGGCACAAAAACCACTCCCTCCCAGGCAGAAAAACAGCCGGTCTACAATCCCTCCACGGGTGCTGTGACTCGTCATGTGGTGCTTTCAGGTGCACAGGAAATAAACGATGCCGTGGCGGCTGCCAAAGCGGCTGCCACAAACTGGGCCAATACCCCCCCTATCCGCCGGGCCCGCATCATCAACAAATTCCTGGGCCTGATGCAGGAACATACTGATACCCTGGCAGCCATCATTACCGCTGAACATGGCAAAGTCTTTACCGATGCCCAGGGCGAAGTGGCCAGAGGCATTGATATTATCGAGTTTGCCTGCGGCATTCCCCAATTGCTCAAGGGCGATTACACCGATCAGGTCTCCACCGATATTGACAACTGGACCATGCGCCAGCCTTTGGGCGTAGTCGCCGGCATTACGCCGTTCAATTTCCCGGTCATGGTTCCCTGCTGGATGTTTCCGATTGCCATTGCGGCAGGCAATACTTTTATTCTCAAACCCAGTGAGCGGGATCCCAGTGCCTCCCTGTTCATGGCCGATCTGTTGAAACAGGCTGGCCTGCCCGATGGTGTTTTCAACGTTGTACAAGGAGGCAAACCTGCGGTTGATGCCTTGCTGGAACACCCTGATGTATCCGCCATCAGCTTTGTTGGCTCTACCCCCATTGCCCACTATATCAGTGAACGCGCTGCCCATTTCGGCAAACGGGTACAGGCTTTGGGCGGTGCCAAAAACCATCTGGTTGTGATGCCCGATGCCGATCTGGAGCGTGCCGTTGATGCCCTGGTAGGTGCCGGCTACGGTTCTGCCGGTGAACGCTGCATGGCCATTTCCGTTGCCTTGCTGGTGGGCGACGTAGGAGACAAACTGATTCCAATGCTGGCAGAACGTACCCGCAACCTCAAAATCATGGACGGCATGAACCTGGAAGCTGAAATGGGCCCCATTGTTACCCGTCAGTCACTGGACAAAATTGAGTCCTATATTGAATCGGGTGTCCAGGAAGGGGCCAGCCTGGTTGTGGATGGCCGTGGTTATACTGTTCCGGGACACGAAAGCGGCTTTTTCACCGGTGGCACCCTGTTTGACCACGTCACGCCCGAAATGCGTATTTACAAAGAGGAAATTTTTGGACCTGTGCTGTCCTGCGTCAGGGTTGCCGATCTGGGTGAAGCAATTGAACTGATCAACAACCATGAGTTTGGCAATGGCGTATCGTGCTTTACCAGCGATGGGCACACGGCGCGGGAATTTGCCCGCCGCATCCTGGTTGGCATGGTGGGCATTAACGTACCCATCCCGGTACCCATGGCCTGGCACGGATTTGGCGGCTGGAAAAAAAGCCTCTTTGGCGATATGCATGCGTACGGAGAAGAAGGTGTGCGGTTTTACACTCGCCAGAAATCCATCATGCAGCGCTGGCCTGAAAGCATGTCCAAAGGTGCTGAATTTGCCATGCCAACAGCCAAATAAAATGCAAAAGACCCTTGCACTTTGTGTGGCAAGGGTCTTTTATCAGGGTTGCATGGCAAGGCCAGGCTTATGAGCGAATTTTAACGAACAGCATACAGATAAAGCTCTACGCGACGGTTCATGGCACGTCCGCTTGGCGTGCTGTTATCGGCAACAGGATCGTTAGGACCACGGCCTTCTACGCTCATGCGGCCAGCAGCAACGCCTTGGGAAGCCAGGTAGTTGACCACGCTTGAGGCACGGTTAACCGAGAGGGTCTGGTTAAAGGCGGCCGAACCGGTGCTGTCGGTGTGACCGACTGATTTCAGACGCAACGTAGGCTCTTCGATCATGGAAGTTGCCAATGCATTCAGGACAGGGTAAATGGCAGGCTTAAGCGTGGCTTTACTGATATCGAAAGTGGCGCCGTCTGGAATATTGACTTTCAGGCTGCCATCGGGCATTTGGGTGGTTGAAATACCCAGTTGCTTGCCCCCGGCCTGATCAACCTTGCCAACAATACGATCCCAGTTATAGCCAACAATAGCCCCGGTGACCGCACCGATACCTGCTCCAATACCTGCCGCTTTGGAGCTGTCACCAATCAACGCCCCCAGGCCAGCACCCACTACCGCACCAATACCGCCACCGGCAGCGGTGTTACCGCCCTGTGTTGCGCAACCAGCCAGAATGGATCCGGCGACCAGAACACCGGCTAGACGTGTTAAACGATAATTCATGTACTTCTCCTATTCGAATCTGTGTTCTTGATGATGAACCACGGCAAGTATGATCAAAATAATATATGGTTAAAAACCCCATATCTTAAATTAATATGCTTTCCGCTGGAATACTAACATACTACGTCAGACACAAGTACTGGCAAGATCTCCTTTTGTGTGGACAAAAAACCCAAAGAACCAGCTATGCCATTGTTTTTAAATGATTTTTTATATCATTAAGAATTGACATTTCTTTTATTTTAATGACAATCCGCAATATTTTGTAGAATATTTAAGCGTGCAATCAATCGGGTCTTACCAGTAACATCACCAGCTTGTAGTCAAGGTGAGTGGCCAAGCGAAAAGTGATCTGTTCAAACTCGAGATAGCCCTTTTGCGGATGCATGAATTCGCGTATTCCCCCCTCACGTTCCACCACCGCCTGTCTTGACCACCAATGCTGAAACAGCTCGCTGGAGGCAAGCAATTCTTCAATGATCTGACTGATATCCTGCTCATCAAGATGAGCGCCAATATCGGCCCTGAATTCAGCCACCGAGCGGCGCGCACGCTGCTCCCAATTGACCACCACCGTAGGGGCATCGGGGTTTTGAAAAATAAACCTGAGTAAATTGGGCGCTTGCTGGCGGCTGGGCCAGTGATTGAAAACCGTGTCCAGTGCCTGATTGAAAAACAGGATATTCCAGCAACGGTCCAGGATATAGGCCGGTCCGGCACAATTATTGACACAAGCCTGCAAGGACAAGGGAAGACTGCCATGCTGGGCTTTTCCATGATCCGGATCAGTCACTTCAGCCAGCTCAAACAGGTAAGCCCGTTCCGCCTTTGTCATGTGCAGGACATCGGCCAGGCGGGACCATACCGCGCTGGAAACAGAGACATCGCGCCCCTGCTCGATCCAGGTATACCAGGTGACGCTAATATCACATAATTGCGCTACCTCTTCACGACGCAAGCCTGGGGTACGGCGACGCTGACCATGACTGAGTCCGGCCATTTGGGGTGTTACCCGGGAACGGGCATTACGAACGAATTCGCCCAACACCTGTTTATTGGCCGGAACCCCTGACTTGATGCCCATGACCGGATTTACCCAAGACTGCTCATCAGGGCCTTGCGCACTTCCTCTTCGTCAAGCCCGCTACGCGCAATATAATCCTGCAATTGGTCCTCGCCAATATTACCAACGTTAAAGTAAGAAGACTGTGGATGGCTTAAATAGAAACCGGAAACGCTGGATGCCGGATACATGGCCAGGCTTTCGGTTAGCTGCATGCCAATTTCCTCGGGTTGCATTACATCGAACATAGCCCGCTTGACGGTATGCTCGGGGCAAGCCGGGTAGCCCGGCGCCGGGCGGATACCCTGGTATTTTTCGGCAATGACTGCTTCATTATCAAGCGTTTCATCGGGTACATATCCCCACAGATCCTTACGCACCCGTGCATGCAGGCATTCAGCCAGGCCTTCTGCAAAACGATCGCCCAGCGCCTTAAGCATAATGCTGGAATAATCATCCATTTCCTGCTCAAAGCGCTTTTCATGGACTTCAATACCCAAGCCACCGGTGACGGCAAAAAAGCCGATATAGTCTTTAACACCGCTTTCTTTGGGCGCTATGTAGTCGGCCAGGCACTTGTTGTCCACTCCTTCGCGCTTGGCGGTTTGCTGGCGCAAATTCCGCCAGGTAAACAGGACTTCAGTGCGAGACTCGTCTTTGTAAACTTCAATATCTTCATGGTTAACCGTATTGGCCGGATAAAAAGCCACTACACCACTGGCGGTCAACCAACGGCCTTCAATGACCTTTTTCAGCATGGCCTTGCCATCTTCATAAAGCTTACGGGCCTGCTCTCCCACGACCTTGTCATCCAGAATAGCCGGGAACTGCCCGAATAAGCCCCAGGTCTGGAAAAACGGCGTCCAGTCGATGAATTTTTCTATTTCACTTAAATCATACTGTTTGAACGTACGGCGGCCAATGAATTTGGGTTTGGGCGGGGTGTAGTTTTGCCAGTCAATCTGAGGCTTGGCCTTACGGGCTTCTTCTAGTGGAATAATCGGGGTTGCCTTGCGATTGGCGTGACGCTCACGTACTTTTTCGTATTCTTCAGCTGTTTCACGAATAAAAGCCTCGGCCTGATCAGAGACCAGCTGCGTGGCCACGCCAACAGCACGGCTGGCATCGGCGGTGTAAACAACCGGGCCGTCATAGTGGGGGGCAATTTTAACCGCGGTATGAACCCGGCTGGTGGTGGCGCCGCCAATCATGAGTGGAATGTTCCGCTCACGGAAATAGGGATCACGCTGCATTTCAGAGGCCACATACGCCATTTCCTCCAGGCTGGGTGTAATTAACCCTGACAAGCCGACGATATCTGCATTTTCTTCCTTGGCCTTGGCCAAAATCTCGGTACAAGGCACCATCACGCCCATGTTCACAACTTCAAAGTTATTGCACTGCATGACCACGGCCACAATATTCTTGCCAATATCGTGCACATCGCCTTTCACTGTCGCGATGACCATTTTGCCTTTGGCGCGCACATCACCACCCTGCGCTTCAATCTGCTTTTTTTCTTCTTCAATGAAAGGCACCAGATGTGCTACGGCCTGTTTCATGACACGGGCCGACTTGACCACCTGGGGCAGGAACATCTTGCCGGCACCAAACAGGTCGCCCACAATATTCATGCCATCCATCAAGGGACCTTCAATGACCTCGATGGGACGACCACCACGATCGGCAATTTTCTGGCGGATTTCTTCAGTGTCTTCAACAATAAACGTGGTAATGCCATGCACCAGTGAATGGGCCAGGCGCTTTTCAACCTCCTGTTCACGCCAGGTCAAATCTTCCACTTTTTTGGCACCACTGCCACCCTTGACGGTTTCGGCAAACTCAACCAGCCTTTCGGTTGGCGTCCGTTCATCGGCAGGGTCGGTTTTACCCAGCGGGGAGGCACGGTTCAAAATAACGTCTTCAACCAGATCCTTGATTTTAGGATCAAGGTCGGCATACACGCCCAACATGCCGGCATTGACAATACCCATCGTTAAGCCTTCACGAATCGCGTAGTAAAGGAAAACGGTATGAATCGCCTCTCGCATCGCTTCGTTGCCACGGAACGAGAAACTTACGTTGGAAATACCACCAGAAATTCGGGCATGAGGCAGATTCTCATGAATCCATTTAACGGAATCGATAAAATCAAGGCCATAATTGTTATGTTCATCCAAACCAGTAGCTACGGCAAAGACGTTTGGATCAAAAATAATGTCCTCGGCCGGAAAGTCCAGCTCTTCGGTGAGCAGGCGATAAGCCTTGCCACAAATATCCTTGCGTCGTTGCAGGGTATCCGCCTGGCCCTGTTCATCAAAGGCCATCACGACCACGGCTGCCCCGTATTTACGGCACAAACGGGCATGCTCAAGAAAAGCTTCTTCGCCTTCTTTCATGGAAATGGAGTTGACGATTGGTTTACCCTGTACGCACTTCAAGCCCTCTTCAATGACTTCCCATTTGGAGCTGTCAATCATGACAGGCACACGGGCGATATCCGGTTCGGAGGCAATCAAATTCAGGAACCGGCGCATATTGACCTTGGAGTCCAACATGGCTTCATCCATGTTGATATCAATAATTTGTGCACCGTTTTCCACCTGTTGACGGGCCACTGACAGCGCCTCATCAAACTTTTCTTCACGAATCAGGCGCAAGAATGCCTTGCTACCCGTTACGTTGGTCCGTTCGCCAACGTTGATAAACAAAGAGTCATCATCAATATTCAGCGCTTCCAGGCCAGACAGGCGGGTTTTGACAGGGACCAAAGGCACTTCACGGGCCGGCAGGCTCTTCACGCTTTGCACAATCGCCTGGATATGCTCGGGCGTGGTACCGCAACAGCCACCCACCATATTCACAAAACCGGCCTGGGCAAACTCTGCCAACAAAGAAGAGGTGTCTTCAGGGGTCTCATCAAAACCCGTATCACTCATGGGATTGGGCAGGCCGGCGTTGGGATAAACGCAGGTATAGGTATCACAAATTTTTGACAGTTCCGCCACATAAGGGCGCATCAATGCCGCCCCCAGCGCACAGTTCAAACCAATAGTCACAGGGCGGGCATGACGGATCGAGTTCCAGAAAGCCTCGACGGTTTGCCCGGAAAGGATACGTCCGGAAGCATCGGTCACCGTGCCGGAAATCATGACAGGCAGGCGTACGCCACGCGCTTCGAATACGTTTTCTACCGCAAAAATAGCCGCCTTGGCATTCAGGGTATCGAAAATGGTTTCAATCAGGACAATATCAATATCACCATCAAGCAGACCATTCAATTGTTCGGTATAGGCCTCGGCCAATTCCTCGAAAGTAATATTACGTGCGCCCGGGTCATTCACATCGGGGGAAATAGACGCTGTTTTTGGCTGTGGGCCCAATGCACCCGCCACAAAACGGGGGTGCTCTGCCGTACTGAATTCGTCACAGGCCTGGCGCGCCAGTTTGGCTGATTCCAGGTTCAGTTCATAGGCCAGTTCGGCCAGATTGTAATCACCCTGGGCAACCGCTGTTGCTCCGAAGGTATTGGTTTCAATCACATCGGCACCTGCGGCCAGATACTTGCGATGGATATCCAGAATAAGGTCGGGACGCACCAGTGACAAGAGCTCATTATTGCCCTTTACATCCTTGCCATGATCAGCAAACCGCTCACCACGAAAATCGGATTCGCCAAGTTTATATTGCTGGATCATGGTTCCCATTGCGCCATCAAGGACAAGAATGCGGCCGGAACCCAGCTGACGTACAAATTCGGCACCCTTTGTATAGGCGGAAAGCGGATATGGAAGTTTAGGATAAGACACGTTGGACCTGAAAATTAAATTGTCATGGCCGTTAGTGTACTAAATATTATGGCTGTGTTACAGTATCGCCCTTATTGCAAGGTGCTTTCAGGTCGTTCGTATCTGTGAAAGTTAAATGGGAAACAGGAAATAAAGCCGGTCACTTCACCGTCATATTCAGCCTGTGCTGCCCCCGCAACGGTAAGCTGCCAGGTATTCAATTACCCGCAACCAGCCCGATACCAGCCAAACAATAAACATTCCCTAATTCCTATGTGCGGGGTCGCACATATTGTGAAGGCCATTTAAATGAATTTTACGCTCCACCCTCGTGCGCTGGCACTGGCTGCCTGTTTCGCTCCGACATTGCTTTTTGCCCAAACCCCAACCAGCCCTGCCGTTAATCCCACCGTCCTGGACACCATTGTTGCCACCCCTGCCCGCATGGCGCAGCCGCTGGATAAGGTCATTGGTGATGTGACAGTCATTAAGGCTGAAACACTACAAAATTCCGGCATGCAACCCCTGACTGCTATTCTGTCCAGGCAGCCGGGTCTTCAAATCTATAACTCAGGTGGGCCACAAACGCTTTCTGGCGTTTATATGCGTGGCGCAAGCCCCCAGCAATCGCTGGTCATGGTCAATGGCATGCGCATCAATGACAATATGTCAGGTTCTACCCAATGGTCAGCCATTGATCCCAGCACTATTGAACGGATTGAAATCATTCGTGGCGCGGCCAGCAGCCTGTATGGGTCGAACGCCATGGGTGGCGTGATTAACATTATTACCAAACCCGGCGGACAAGAGCGTCCCTTCAGTGCCTTTGGCAATTTTGGAGTCGGCACCGACAGCACGTTCAAGACCGGTTTCGGTTTTTCCGGGGCACAAAATAATTGGAACTATAGCCTGGCAGCCAGCTATGCATCCAGCGACGGCTTTAATGCCACCAATCCTGACTCAGGCCCTTACACTTACAACCCCGATGACGATGGCTATACCCAAACCAGCCTGACCGGCTCGTTGGGTTATGAATGGAATCCCGGCCAGCGGGTTGACCTGACTTTCCTGCATGGCTATAACCATGGTGACTTTGATTCCGGAGAGTATTATGCGGATACCTACGGCATTACCCGCCAGCAAGCGTATACACTAAGCAGTACCAATCAAATCACTGATAACTGGGAAAGCATCCTGAGTTTTGGCTACAGCAAAAGCGACTATGATTCCCAAGCCTCTTATGGCCGCTCCGAATTAGGGACCATCCAGCGCCAATACAGCTGGCAAAACAACCTTAAGCTAGACCAGAACAATTCACTCTCACTGGTACTGGAGCACCTTGACGAACGGGCAGGTGGCACTTCCATCTTAACCCGCCAACACCGTGACACCAATGCGATTGGCTTGATCTACCGGGGTGATTTTGACCGTCATCACTTGCAGGCCAGCGTCCGCAACGACAACATTTCGGGTTATGGCGACAAAACCACAGGTAGCCTGGGCTATGACTACGACCTGACCTCTTCGCTCAAGCTGGGGGTCGCAGCCAGCACCGGTTTTCGTGCACCGACCTTTGCCGACCTGTACACGCCACTTAGCTGGGGCTACCAGGGCAATCCCAACCTGAAACCGGAGAAATCCAAAAACATCGAGGCCAGCCTGCGCTACCAAAGCGATGACACCCAACTAGGCCTGGTGATCTTCCAGAACAAATTCAGAGACCTGATCAATCCTTACGTATGCGATGCGATGTTCAACTGCACCTCTGAAAATACAGAAAAAGCCACGATTCGCGGCCTGTCACTGGAAGCCTCCCACCAGTTTGGCAACACCCTGCTCAGCGCTGGTGCCGATTTCCTGAATCCCAAAGATGACATCAGCGGAAAAACCCTGATCCGCAGGGCGAAGCAGGTTTATCGTCTCTCGGTTACCCATAAACTGGACAATGCCGAACTGGGTGCCAGCTATCAATTTGTCAGCAAACGCTATGATGACAAAGATAACACTGATGCCAAAAAACTGGGGGGCTACGGCCTGCTCAACCTGCATGCGTCCTACCAATTCAACAAAAACCTGCAGGGCCAGATCTTCTGGAACAATGTAACCGACAAGAAATACAATACTGCCTACGGATACAATACCCAGGGCTCCAATGTATTTCTAAACCTTGCCTGGCGCATGTAAATAGCCCATGAAGCTTCGTCACTGCCTGTTTTCCGGGCTCTTCCTTCTTGCCGGTTCATTCAATGCCACCCTGCCCACCCAGGCAGGTACCTTAAGCTCCCCCGTGCAGGGAACGGCAAAACGCATTATCAGCCTGTCGCCCCATGCCACGGAACTGATATTTGGAGCCCGGGCCGGCAAACAACTAATTGGCGTTGCCAAAGGCAGCAACTACCCTCCTGAAGTAAAAAACATTCCCGACGTAGGCGACAGCCTGCGCCCCAATGCCGAGTTATTGCTAAGCCTGAATCCAGACTTAATCGTGACATGGTCTTCGGGAGGGCTGCCGGTTGCGGGGCTTAAACAGGCTGAACGCATGGTGCCGGTATTGTCTCTTCAGCCAGAAAAACTGGCAGACATCACGGCAGACCTTTTGCAAATTGCCACGCTTGCCGGCACGCTGGAACAAACCCGGCCACTGGCTAATGAACTGGAAGAAATCATTACCCATACCCGTGACGAATACAGCGCCCGAACCCTTGTTCCTGTTTATATTTTCTTAGGTAACACGCCGCTTTACACGCTGGGGGGCAAGCCTATCCTGAATGAAATGCTGCAGGTGTGCGGTGCCTACAATATTTTCAAAGACCTTAATACCCCTTCTCCTATTGTGAGTATGGAAAGCATTATGCAGCGCAGGCCACACCTCATACTGGCTGGCGCTGCCAAGGAAGAAACGCCCAAAGACATCCTGGCCTTTTTCAATAACAAAGGGTTTGCATTTGAACAGCGGGACATTGTTACCCAACATCCCGATATTTTATTTCGCCCTACAGCACGGCTGATTCGTGCCCTGCCCGGGCTTTGCAAGTCTATAGAACAGGTTCGTGCCAGCGCACGCCCTTAGCTCTTGGTTTAACGCACCAACTCAAGTTCTTCCTGCTCCAGCCTGTGCTGTATGGCCTTGGCGGCTACCACCCCGTCTGCCATGGACGTAATGATGCAGGGATGATGGCGGTTAGCCACTTCCCCAATCGCATACACTCCCGGCACATTCGTTTCGGCAGTATGTACGTTGGTATTGACATAGCCTTTCTCGCTACAGGCAAGGCCCAGACTTTCCAGGCCATTAAGCTGCGCCTGCCACCCGTAAAACACCATGACCACATCATACTGATGCCCGTTTACGGTCCGGGCCACCGGATCAAACATATACTCTCCGGTGTGAATCCGGTTTTGTGCCAGGGATTCGAACCATTGTTTTTGTGCCCTGACATGACGGGCATAAATATCCACCGACAAGGCGCCTCTTTTTTGCGCAAAAATGGCATTTTCAAAAGCGTTGTCACCGCCTCCCAAGACAGCGACCTTCTTGTTGGCAAACTCATATTTCGAGATATGCCTGCCGGGTCCAACCAGAACATGGTCATATTTTTGATTGGCCAATTCGGTTGGAAAACGGGCGGTGACGCCACTGGCCACCACCACAAAGCGTGACAGAAGAGAATGACCGTCAAAGTAAACCCGAAACAGTTTTTGAAAAACCGCTGTTTCATGGTTATGCGCTTTGTTCAGCAAAGCATTGATCTGCCCGGAATCTTCGATAATCTCCACCCTGTCCACCCGCATTTTCAATAATACGGGCACCCTGGCACCATCAAGGCTACGCTTGATCTGCACCGCCACTTCTTCGCCGGTCAACCCGGGAGCGGTGACGTTCCAGGCATCTTCAAAGGGATTATGCGCCGCCAGGCCCCCAACCTGCTCAGAGGCATCAAGAATTAACGGAGAAAAGCCCAAATGGGCAAGCCATACTGCGCAAGAAGCGCCCGCAGGGCCTGCGCCAATCACAATCGCATCATAAACAACCGGTTGCATGCAGCCAAATCCTTTTTTCCATGAAAAATCAATGATTTTCTTTACCTTGAAGGCCTCATTGCAGCCTCTTCAAATAAGATAACCACTACAATTAAGCCCTTGATAAATTGCAAAGAAAACGCTTTCTTCTTTGTCTCTACATATTAACCTTAATTCTATGTCAACTCGTCGTATATTCTTCTCCCGCCTTGCCCTTGATGCCCGTATTGGCATTCTTGAACATGAGCTGCGCGCAACCCAACCCCTGCATATCGATGCAGAAATAGATATTCATGTGCCCAGGCAGCTGAATGACAACGATATCAGCAGTGTTCTTGACTATCGTAAGCTGCGGGAAGCCATTATTGAAGAATGTACCCGTGCACACGTTCACTTGGTTGAGTCACTGGGCGACATGATTGCCAACCGTTTGCTAAAAGATTTCCCCGAGGTTCAAAAAGTCATGCTCAGGATTAGCAAGCCCATGGCTTTCGCCGATTGTGATGCAGTTGGCATTGAAGTTGTTGCAGGAAGATAAACATGAGTACCGAGCATCGTGGCGCCGCGGCCGAAAAAGTCCGCCTTGAAAACAACAAGCTAAGCAAACGGGTTATCCGGGAAGCGGCTACCGCCATTGTTGATTACAACATGATTGAAGATGGCGACAAAGTGATGGTTTGCCTGTCGGGTGGCAAAGACTCTTACGGCATGCTGGATATCCTCATGACCCTGCAAAAACGAGCTCCCATCAAATTCGACATTGTGGCCGTCAACCTGGACCAGAAACAGCCTGGCTTTCCCGAGCACATCCTGCCCGAGTACCTGACAAAAATCGGTGTTCCTTTTCATATTGAAAACCAGGATACTTATTCCATCGTCAAGCGTCTTATCCCGGAAGGCAAAACGACCTGTTCATTATGCTCACGCCTACGACGCGGAATTTTATACCGTGTTGCCGATGAGCTGGGCGCAACCAAAATTGCCCTGGGTCATCATCGGGATGATATTCTGGCCACCTTTTTCCTGAACCTGTTTTATGCCGCCAAACTTAAAACCATGCCACCCAAGCTGGTTTCCGACGATGGCAAACATACGGTCATCAGGCCACTTGCCTATATTGCTGAAAAAGACCTGATTGCCTATGCCGAAATGAAACAGTTCCCCATCATTCCATGCAACCTGTGCGGCTCCCAGGAAAACCTGAAACGCCAGGAAATCAACCAGATGATCCGCGCATGGGAAAAAGAAAGCCCCAAAAAAGTATGGAATATATTCAAATCCCTGTCTGCGGTGGCGCCATCGCATTTAATGGACCGCGAACTGTTTGATTTTGTTGGCCTTAAACCAACCGGGCTGGCCGATGAAAACGGCGACAAGGCCTTTGATGCGGAAACCTTCCCGGATCTTGAGCCGGCAGCAGAATTGTCCGATGAACAGATCCCGTCGGTCTCCCACCATAAAACCATTTTCATGCAACCTCAACCTTAATTGTTCGCAAGCCATGACCAACCGTGAACTTAACCAGGCCCCTTTGGGAAAAGAAACGCAATATCCGGACCAATACGACCCATCCGTCCTTTTTCCCATTGCCCGCGCTATTGGCCGGTCTCAACTTTCCTTGCAGCCACATCCCCAATGGTATGGGGCCGACATCTGGAATGCCTATGAGCTTTCCTGGCTTAACCCAAAAGGCAAGCCGCAGGTGGCTATGGCCCGTTTCAGCTTTGATGCCACAGCCCCCAACATCATTGAATCAAAATCCTTCAAGCTTTACCTGAACTCATTCAACCAGACCCGGCTGAAGACAAGCGAAAACCTGTTGGCCCACCTGCAGGCAGACTTGTCTGCGGCCAGCGGGGCACCCGTTTCAATCCAGCTTATCGAACCCGCCGATTTTTCACGGCAAACCATAGAAAACCTGGACGGCACGCTTATTGACGAGCTGGATATCGCTCCCGAACGATATGAGCCCGATGCCAGCCTGTTGCAATGCGAGCCTGAAACCATCATCCATGAAACCCTGGTTTCCAACCTGCTGAAATCCAACTGCCCTGTTACCCGGCAGCCCGACTGGGGCAGCCTGCAAATCAGTTATGAAGGCCCGGCCATCAACCATGCCAGCCTGCTGGAATACATTATTTCCTACCGCAACCATGACGGTTTTCATGAGCAATGTGTTGAACAGATTTTCTGTGACATCATGAAACATTGCCAACCCGCCAAACTGTTTGTTTATGCCCGCTATACCCGCCGGGGCGGGCTGGATATCAACCCCTGGCGCAGCACATCACCCCTACTTTCCCTGCCAACATCCCGCCAGGCCCGCCAATAAAAAACATGCAAACACGCTGGCCAGATGGCTGGCGTGTCTTAGTCATGCTGTTATTTAACTTGCCAGCTTGCCTCTGCTTTCAGCTCTGCGCAAACCGGCATTTACTTCCTGTTTCTTTTTAGCCTTGAAATTTTCTTTTTAATAATTGCCTGATAGGCATTTGATATACTTAAGAGATAAAAATGGGGTCAGGCAGTTTTCAACAACTGGCTACAATTCCCATGACGGTCATTCAAAATAGGATTCACCATGGTTTTCAGTGATGTACCTTTACACCTTATTTTTGTCCTCGGCATTATTATTGTTTTTATCGGTATCGGACTGAAAGACCATAATCCCGGCATTGTCGTCATGGGACTGGGCCTGATCATCATGATCTTCGTTATTATCCAGAAAGCCATCGAAGTTTTCGGCTATTAAGCAAAGCACATACATCGCCTGTCATCATATTTCCGGGCTTGTCTGGTTTTATGATGACAACCCGGGTTTTCCTGCCATCAGAGTTCCTCAATGAGCGCATCAAACAAAAAACCGTTTCTCCTCGTCATCATTATCCTGGCAGCCATTGCTATTGGCGTGTATTACTGGAAACAGGCCGAGTCCAACAACCAGCTTGAGGGTTTTATCAGCAGTAATGGCCGCATAGAAGCCACCGAGCTGGATATTTCCAGCAAGCTTGCCGGACGGATCCAGGAAATTCTCGTCAACGAAGGTGATTTTATCAAGGCAGGCCAACCCCTTGCCCATATGCAAATTGATGTCCTGAAGGCCCAGCTTGAACAGACACGGGCAGAACACCAGCAGGCACTGAATAATGTCAATATCGCCAAGGTCCAGGTCAATGCCCGCGAAAGCGAATTGATTGCCAGCCAGGCGGTCATGGCACAGAGGGAAAGCGAGTTTACCCTGGCCAAACAACGCCTGGGCAGAACCGAAACCCTGGCTGCACGTGGCGCCACCCCCAAACAAACCCTTGACGATGACCGCGCTGCCGCACGAAGCACCGAAGCCGGACTGAATGCGGCAAAAGCCCAGGTCAATGCTGCACAGGCCGCCATCAAGGCAGCCAAAGCACAGGTAAGCGGGGCCGAATCAGCCGTTATTGCGGCAGAAGCGGCCATCAAGCGCGTTCAGGCCGATATTGATGACAGCATCCTGAAGTCCCCGCGCGACGGACGCGTTCAATTTCGCATTGCCCAGCCGGGCGAAGTGGTTGGTGGCGGTGGCAAAATCCTGAATGTCATCGACCTTAACGATGTTTACATGACCTTCTTCCTGCCTGAAACCGTGGCTGGCCGCATTGCCCTGGATACCGATGTGCATATTGTCCTGGATGCGGCACCCGAATATGTCATACCGGCCAAGGTTTCTTTTGTTGCCAGCACAGCCCAATTCACGCCCAAAACCGTTGAAACCGCCAGTGAGCGCCAAAAACTCATGTTCCGTGTCAAGGCGCGTATTTCACCCGAGCTACTGCAAAAGCATCTTGAACAGGTCAAGACCGGACTGCCGGGTATGGCCTGGATCAAGCTTGACGCCAACAAGACATGGCCAGAGCAATTAACTATCAAGCTGCCGGAGTAAACCAGTCATGAACGCACCGGTCGCCAGCTTGCAAGCTGTCAGCCTACGCTATGGCAAAAAGCTGGCCCTGGACAACATCTGCCTGGATATCCCCACAGGCATCATGGTAGGACTGATTGGCCCCGATGGCGTTGGCAAATCCAGTCTTTTATCCCTGATTGCCGGTGCCCGTGCCATTCAGTCAGGCCGTGTTGACGTGTTAAAGGGCAGCATGGCCGATGCGGCACACCGCAGCCAAGTCTGCCCCCATATTGCCTACATGCCGCAAGGCCTGGGCAAAAACCTCTATCCCACCCTTTCCATTGAAGAAAACCTACAGTTTTTCGCCCGCCTGTTCGGTCACAATGAGCAAGAGCGGCGCAGGCGAATTGATGACCTTACCCGCAGCACCGGCCTGTATCCGTTTTTATCCCGGCCGGCCGGCAAACTTTCCGGAGGCATGAAGCAAAAACTGGGTTTGTGCTGTGCGCTCATTCATGATCCCAATTTATTGATTCTTGACGAGCCTACCACCGGTGTTGACCCGCTTGCCCGCAAACAATTCTGGGACCTGATCAATCGCATCCGTCAAAGCCGGCCGCAAATGAGTGTGATTGTTGCCACCGCCTATATGGAAGAAGCCGACCGCTTCGACTGGCTGATTGCCATGGACGATGGCAAGGTACTGGCCACCGGTACCCCCCACGAATTGCATGAAAAAACCGACTCCAGTTCTCTTGAGCAAGCTTTCATCAAACTGCTTCCCGAAGAAAAACGGGCCGATCATCATGCCATCGTCATCCCGCCGTTCAATAATGAAAACACGAATATTGCCATTGAAGCGCAAGATTTAACCATGCGCTTTGGTGATTTTGTTGCGGTTGACCATGTCAACTTCCGCATCAGGCAAGGTGAAATTTTTGGCTTCCTGGGCTCCAACGGCTGCGGCAAATCAACTACCATGAAAATGCTAACCGGTTTGCTCGAGGCTTCTGAAGGAAAGGCATGGCTGTTTGGACAAGAGGTCAACCCCAAGGATATCGACACCCGACGTCGAGTTGGCTATATGTCACAGGCTTTTTCCCTGTACTCGGAACTCACGGTAAAGCAAAACCTGGTGTTGCATGCCCGCTTGTTCAAAGTCCCCGAAGCGCAAATACCAACTCGCGTTGAGGCCATGATCCAGCGTTTTGGCCTGGGTGATGCGATGGACGCACTGCCTGAAAACCTGCCCATGGGAGTGCGCCAGCGCTTGTCCCTGGCCGTTGCCGTGGTTCACGAACCCGAATTGCTCATTCTTGATGAACCCACTTCAGGCGTGGATCCCGTTGCCAGAGACCTTTTCTGGCAACTCATGATAGACCTGGCCCGCAAGGACGGGGTCACTATTTTTATTTCCACCCACTTCATGAATGAGGCCGAACGATGTGACCGGATCTCTTTTATGCATGCGGGCAAGGTACTGGTAAGCGGCACACCGGCAGAGCTGATGCGGCAACGCAGCACCCAAACGCTGGAAGGCGCGTTTATTGCTTACCTGGAAGATGCGGTTCGCGAAACCGAAGCGGGCAAAAACCAGTCCCCCAACCCTCCGTCCGAACCCGAAACACCTGCCCAGACCCCCTGCCTGGAACCAGCCAGGGCAAACGGCTTCAGCTTTTCAAGGGCCTTCAGCTATACCCTGCTGGAAACCCTTCAGTTGCAACGTGATCCCGTACGCCGAACCCTTGCCCTGCTTGGCACTGCCATTCTCATGTTCATTATGGGTTACGGCATCAGCATGGATGTCGAAGATCTGACCTTTGCCGTCCTGGACCGGGACCAAACCACCCTTAGCCAGAACTATACGCTGAACCTGGCGGGTTCGCGTTACTTCATTGAAAAGCCTCCCATCAAGGACTATGCCGATCTTGACCGGCGCATGCGCAGTAACGAAGTGGTACTGGCCATAGAAATTCCACCTGGCTTCGCCCGTGATCTCAAGCAGGGAAAAAACGTACAGATTGGCGCATGGGTTGATGGCGCCAACCCGCAAAGGGCAGAAACCGTTCAAGGCTATGTACTGGGCATGCATCAAGGCTGGTTGGCTACCATGGCCACCGAGCGACTGGGCATTGACCCTGCCAGTACGGTACTGGCTTCAATCCAAACCCGTTTCCGCTATAACCCCGATGTAAAAAGCCTGCCAGCCATGGTGCCCGCCGTTATCCCCCTGTTGCTGCTCATGATTCCGGCCATGCTTTCCGCCCTATCGGTGGTGCGCGAAAAAGAACTTGGCTCAATTATCAACCTTTACGTAACGCCAGTGACCCGCAGCGAATTCCTGCTGGGTAAACAGGTCCCTTACATTATTCTGGGCATGATGAACTTCCTGCTCATGGCTTTTCTGGCCGTCACTGTTTTTGATGTTCCCATCAAGGGTAATTTCCTGGCCCTTTTTCTGGCGGCTTTCCTGTATGTCCTGTTTGCTACCGGCGTCGGTCTGTTCGCTTCAACCTTCACGAAAAGCCAAATTGCCGCCATGTTTTTCACTATGGTCGGTACCTTATTGCCTGCCATCCAGTTTTCGGGCCTCCTGAATCCGGTTTCTGCCCTGGAAGGCTTTGCTGCATTCATTGGCAATATTTTTCCAACCACTTATTTTCTCATGATCAGCCGGGGCATCTTCAACAAGGCACTCGGTTTTCAGGATCTGATCGCTTATTACTGGCCCATGCTGGCCGGTGCAATTGTGATTCTGCTACTGTCCATTATCTTGCTAAAGAAACAGGACACCTGAGCATGGCCAATTTTAAAAATATTTATCGGCTGGGCATCAAGGAATTTTGGAGTCTCATCAGAGACCCAATCATGCTATTCCTGATTATCTACACCTTTACCGTTTCAGTTTATACTGCTGCCACAGCTATGCCAGAAACCTTGCATGGTGCACCTATTGCCATCGTTGATGAAGATCGATCACCATTGTCTGGCCGCATTGCCAGTGCGTTTTTCCCGCCACGCTTTACGCACCCGGAAATGATCTCCATCAACGAAATGGACTCTGGCATGGATGAGGGCCGGTTTACCTTCGCTCTTAATATCCCCCCTGATTTCCAGAAAGACGTGCTGGCCGGTAAACAACCGGAAATCCAGCTGAATGTGGATGCCACCCGAATGTCACAAGCCTTTACCGGGAGCGGATATATCCAACAAATTGTCAACAGCGAAGTGGCCGAGTTTGTCCAAGGCTATAAAGCCAGCGAGACCCCTATGGTTGAGCTGGCCATGCGGATGCGGTTCAATCCAACGCTTGAGCGCTCCTGGTTTGGTTCCTTAATGGAAATCATCAACAGCATCACCATGCTTTCCATCATCCTGACCGGCGCAGCACTTATCCGTGAACGGGAACACGGCACGATCGAACACCTCCTGGTCATGCCTGTGACGCCAGCCGAAATCATGCTATCCAAAATCTGGTCAATGGGCCTGGTTGTACTGGTTTCATCCGCGTTTTCACTGCAGATCGTTGTGCAAGACTGGCTCAGCGTCCCCATTGAGGGCTCAATCCTGCTGTTTCTTGCAGGCGCCGCCCTTCACCTGTTTGCCACCACATCAATGGACATATTCATGGCCACACTATCGCGCAACATGCCGCAGTTCGGGCTATTAATGGTGCTTGTGCTTCTGCCGTTGCAAATGCTCTCGGGTGGCAGCACTCCCCGGGAAAGCATGCCCCAGTTTGTCCAGGACATCATGCTGCTAGCGCCTACCACGCACTTTGTTTCACTGGGTCAGGCTATTCTTTATCGTGGTGCAGGCTTTAACGTTGTATGGCCCCAATTCCTGTCACTGTTTATTATTGGCTTGGTCCTGTTCCTGTTCTCGCTTAACCATTTCCGGAAAATGCTTAGCCAAATGTCCTGAGGTTACCCTGTATAGAGCCCGCTTAACGGCAGCATTTTTCCTTATCCAGATCTACCTTAGCACTACCGGGATCAGACTGTATTTTCAAACTGTGTCCGTAACATTTCAAAAATATGCAAAACCAATGGGTTGATCGTGTCTTTGCGAGTCAGCAACCGGTAGGTCACCAAGGGTAATGCCGGCAAGCCTTCCGATTCGGCCAAAACCCTCATATCAGGCCCAAGAAACTCGACACTGCGGGCCGTTACACCCAGCCCGGCCCGAACAGCCGCCTTGATACCTGCCAAAGATGGCGCCAGATAATTAATACGCCATTGCGTCTGGCTCTGCGCAAGCGCGGTCAATGCAAGTTGCCGGAAGATGCTTGGTTCATCGGCCAGAATCAAAGGTAAGGTGGCCCCCCGGCTAAAAGGAAAATCCGCCGCGCATATCCACACCGTAGGAGAAGTACGCACCACAAAACCACTTAATTCTGGTGCATCGCGTGTGGAAATGGTCATGTCAATATCACCGGCGGCCAGCAGGTCCATCAAGGCAGGACTACGATCAACCTGAATATCCAGTTTCACTTTAGGCGCATGACGCGCTATATGGGTAAGCACGATTGGCAAAATGGTATCCGCCACATCAAAGGTCGCACCAAAACGAATATGACCTTCCACTTGCTGCTGCCCTAGCGTGCGTAAGACCTCATCATTGATCGCCAGTAAACGCCGGGCATACATGGCCAGTTGTTTGCCTTGAACCGTCAGCTCCCTGTGCCTGCCCCGTTTTTCAAATAACGGATACCCTATTTGGGATTCCAGTCTTTGCATTTGTTGGCTGATTGCCGATTGTGTTTTGAACAATACCGCTGCCGCACCGGAAAATGTATTAGTTTTTTCGACAGTAACCAGCGTACGCAACAAACCCAAATCCAGGTTATTCATAGGGATTAGCAATATAAAAAATCATTAATAAAAGAAAATACAGGATTAATCCATTAGGACTACTAATATATTAACCAAGAATTTTAATTAGTCAATGTGAGGAGAAATTACTATACTTTATAAAAATCACAGGAGAACCGCTCATGAGCAGTAACAACGGCAAGCAAAACGCCATCAATGCTTTTATTACACTTGCCAAACAGCAAACAACCCCAGAGCCAAATCGCAAAGGTCTGGAATCCGTACGTGAAGGCCTGATCAAACTGGCAGCCAATAAAAGCTGGTGGTCAGAAGCAGACTATCCAGCGCCGGAAGGCGAGGAATTACAAGCCCGCTATTTAATTCATTCAGAACCTGACAACAGCTTTGCCCTGTATCTTAATGTAATGAAGCCTGGCAAGAAAATCGTGCCACATAACCATACAACGTGGGCCTGTATTGCCGCCGTAGAGGGCACTGAAAGCAACTATTTATACAACCGTACCGATGATGGCAGCATTAGCGGAAAAGCAACGCTCGTTCAAACTGCCATCAAAAGCATAGGTCCCGGTGAAGGTATTGCCTTAATGCCTGATGACATTCACGCCGTTCGCATTGAAGACAGCCAGATCCGCCACCTGCATATGTATGGCAAGGCACTGGAAACACTCACCGAAAGGCTGGCCTTTGATATGGAAAACAATACCTGCAAAATCATGGATATCGGTGTCAAAACCCGTCAGGGTAACTGAAACCAACAGGACCTTTCGCTTCAAGACCCATCTTTATATGAACAATGAAAACAATCGATGCCAAACTGCTGAAAAGCTGGATTCATGATGAACATGAAATAGCCGTCCTGGATATCCGTGAACACGGCCAATACGGAGAGAACCACCTTTTCTTTGCCGTTTCTTTACCCTATAGCGTGCTCGAACTTCGCATCAGGGGCCTTGTACCTCGTAAAAACACGCGTATTGTTGTTTATGCAGACCACAGCAGTGAAGCAGTCGTGAAGGCTGCAGCCCAAGCCTTACAACGAATAGGCTATACGCATGTTCATATCCTGCAAGGAGGTATCCAGGCCTGGCAAGCAGCTGGATACTCCACCTTTGCCGGGGTCAATTTGCCCAGTAAAACATTCGGTGAACTGGCAGAACACATCTACCAAACGCCACATATTAGCGCCAGGCAATTGTATGAACAAATACAATCCGCACGCACCAAGCTGGTTATTCTGGATGGCCGCCCCATACAGGAATACCAGAAGATGAATATACCGGGATCTATCTGCTGCCCCAACGGAGAACTTGCCCTACGCGCCCGTCAACTTGCACCTGATCCATCAACGACAATCGTCATCAATTGCGCGGGTCGCACACGCAGCATTATTGGTGCCCAGACCCTGATCAATCTTGGTATTCCCAACCCCGTTTATGCACTTGAAAACGGCACCCAGGGTTGGTATCTGTCGGGCTATAAACTGGAGCACCAGTCAAACCGCTTTTATCCGGAAAAAATCAATCCGGATTTGCTCGCTGAAGCCAGACAAAACGCAAATCATCTGACCAAACAATTAGAACTACAGACAATTGCATTCCAGCAGCTAAAAATCTGGCAACAAGAATCCAATCGCACAACCTATCTGTTTGATGTGCGTACCATTCAGGAATATGAAGAAAGCCGGCTATCATCCGCTATACAGCATGCCCCAGGAGGGCAATTGATTCAGGCAACCGACGAGTATATTGGTGTTAGAAAGGCCCGCATCGTTTTACCCGATTTCGACCAGGTCAGAGCCCCTGTGATAGCCAGCTGGCTCAAACAGCTGGGCTGGGACGTATATCTACTGGCAGACACCGATAAACTGGCTACATTGGTTATACAAACGGATGAAGACCTTGCATTGGTACATCCCCACATGCTCTCTTCCCAGGAAACCATTAACTTCATCAAACAGTATCCTCTGGCAAGTATCCTGGACACCAGATCCAGTATGCAATTCCGTTCTGTTCATTTAAAGCACGCACAATGGGTCATTCGCCCCACCTTGTTCAAACATGCTCCCATTGATAAAAAAGCACCTGTACTGTTACTGGGTACTGGCAATGATACAACGGCACTATTGGGCACTGATATGGTCAATGCAGGGTATCAGAATATTCAGCAGGCAATATTTAACCCTTCTGGTTTTGAAGCAGCAGGCCTGAGCCTGGAAAGACAAAGCAACGTCCCATCCGATGCGGAATGCATTGATTTTCTGTTTTTTGTTCATGACAGACATAACGGCAACAAAGAAGCAGCCAGAAAATATCTGGAATGGGAAACCAATCTTGTATCGCAAATAGATGAAGAAGAAAGAAATACCTTCAATTTTAATTTGCCCGCCTGAGGCAAGAAGTGAAGGTAATAAAAAAACCCCTTATGCATTATGCATAAGGGGTTTTTCGTAATAAAGAGCCTGACGATGACCTACTTTCACGGATGTCCATCCACTATCATCGGCGCGAAGGCGTTTCACTGTCCTGTTCGGGAA
>JBBADT010000017.1:0-47468 GCA_041656315.1 Advenella sp. | reverse complement strand
ACTTCTTGTGGTTATGAACCTAAAACAAATTTAAAGATGGAAAAAAAACTACTAAAAATAAAGCAAACAGACCAGTTAAAAATTAAATGATGCAATTTGCAAGAAAAAACATCCCGGAATATTTTGATAAACCAGGACGTTAAATCTTAGTGCCCTTCATGTGCCTGACCGATATAAACCAGTGTCAGCATCATGAAAATGAATGCCTGGAGCAAAATAATCATAATATGGAAAATTGCCCAGACGGAACCAGCCAGAACATGACCGACTCCCAACCCAATGCTCATTGCATTGAATCCTGTCCATGCACCGCCCAGAAGAGCGATTAACATAAATACGAGTTCACCGGCAAACATGTTACCAAACAACCGCATGGCCAGAGATACTGTTTTGGCAGCATACTCGATAACGTTTAATGCGAAGTTGGCAGGGGCCAGAACAATTGCACCAATACCACTTGAATGGAAAGGAGCTGTGAACAGATCTTTGACGAAACCACCGGGATTTTTGATTTTGAAGCCGTAGTAAATAGACAGCAGCAAAACACCCAGAGACATACCCATAGGCACGTTCAGGTCGGCAGTAGGAAGAATACGATGATAGTACAGGGGACCATGAGAATCCGCGTCTCCGGCAAGGCCAAGCCAGCTAAACAGCGAAGGCGCCAGATCAACAGGAATCAAGTCAAGGACGTTCATAAGCGTAATCCACAAAAATATGGTTAACGCCAATGGCGCAACATACTTGCGTGACTCAGAATTATGAATAATGCTTTTTGCCTGATCATTGACCATGTCAACAATCATTTCAACACCAGCCTGAAAACGTCCAGGCACACCAGAGGTGGCATGACGCGCGGCTTTCCACAGAAAACCGACCACCAGCAAACCCATTGCAACAGACCAGAAAATGGAGTCATAGTTGATAACACCGAAGTCTACAATGTTTGCCTGTCCTTCTCCGACGTTATTGAAATGGACAAGGTGATGCTGAACATAATATGACTGAGGCGAGACATCTGCAGGTGCAGCCATTTGATTCGTACTCCACGATTTGGCAGCCAACAAGGCTGCATTACACTCTTTCCCAATGATTGTTACTAAAGCTTTTTAAAAGCCAATAACAATACATAACCCTTTAACACCGAAACCAGGCCAATCAGCAACGCTGGCCAAACCAGCAAGGTTCCGGAGAATTTAACTATTAATGCAAGCAAGCCCACCGTGCCCCCGAGTTTGAATGCTTCACCCCAGAAAAACGTTAGCACGCTTGCATTTGAACCACTATAAAGCTTTAACAACATATGCAGCACGAAAAGCGCTGTTGGCACCAGGTAAGCCATACCACCGGCCAACGCCGACATTGCGGCAGCCACACCAGACACTAACCAGCACAGCACCACTACTATTGCCAGCAAAACAAACTGTGCCAACACTATATTTACAAGCCCTTTGGCAGAGCTTGCGTTAAGTCTGGCTTTTTCAGCCTTGCTGAGCTTAAGCACGTCGTTTTCAGGACTACCCAAATACGCGTACTTATCATGTAATATGGTCATAACAAGGTTTCGCAATATGTCAAGCCTTGAGAGTATAACTTATTTTTTCCAACATAAGCAAACCCGAGAGGCAGTTTAATTACATATTCCTGAAATTTGCCTGACGTTTTTCTACAAATGCATTCATACCCTCTTTTTGGTCCTGTGTTGCAAATGTTGCATGAAATACACGCCTTTCATATTGCAGCCCCTGTTCAAGGGTTGTTTCCAGTGCGGCATTCACGCATTGCTTTGCCATCATAACCACTGGCGTTGACAACTCGGCAATGCCCTGAGCCACCTTGACCACTTCTTCAAGGAAGTTTTCAAGGGGCAGGATACGGGCCACCAGACCGGCACTTTCCGCTTCTTTTGCGTCCATCATTCTACCAGTCAGGACCAAATCCATGGCTTTTGATTTTCCGATAGCCCTCGTCAGGCGTTGTGTACCCCCCAGCCCCGGAATGGTACCCAACTTGATTTCGGGCTGGCCGAATTTGGCGTTATCGGCAGCGATAATAAAATCACACATCATGGCCAGCTCACAACCACCACCCAGCGCATAACCGGAAACGGCCGCAATCACGGGCTTGCGAATGGCATTTTTCATGGTTTCCCATGGACCGCCAATATAATTGCTTTTATACACATCCATGTACGACCAGTCTTTCATGGCTGAAATATCGGCACCGGCTGCAAAGGCCTTTTCATTGCCGGTCAGCACAATAGCACCCACCTGATCATTATTTTCAAGCGCAAGCAAAGCTTCGCCCAGCGCTTCCATGACGTCGTTGCTAAGTGCATTAAGTACTTTAGGACGGTTCAAGGTTAATACACCAACACCACCATCAATCTTCGTCAACACCAATTGCTCTGACATACTACCCTCCTGTAAGTTGTCAATAATCTGTTTTTTCCTGAGGTATTGTAGCCAGTTTGTTATAGTTACTCTGTCTGAATATATACAAATAGCAAAAATCCCGATGAACGAAATTATTTATACCATTACTCCCCATGATCCGGCCGGCCACCGGTTTTTTGTCGACATCAGCATTCCCGCTCCCACCCCCAGTGGCCAGAAAATCTCCCTGCCTTCCTGGATTCCAGGCAGTTACCTGATCAGGGATTTTGCCCGCAACATCGAAAGCATTGAAGCCCATTGTGGCGAAAAGAAACTTCTTGTTGAAAAAACCGACAACAACCACTGGCAAATAGAAGCCTGCCAGGGACCGTTGCATATTTCCTATACCGTTTACGCCTGGGACTTATCGGTGCGCAGCGCACATCTTGATGAAACGCATGGCTTTTTCAATGGCACCAGTGTTTTCCTCCAAGTTCATGGCCAGGAAGAAAAGCCCTGCCTGCTAAACATTAAAGCACCCAAAAGCATTAAAAACTGGAAAGTGTACACCAGCCTGCCCGAGGCCAAAAAACACCCCGGCTGCGCGGCACGTCACGGTTTTGGCATGTACCTGGCCCCCAACTATGATGCCTTAATAGACCATCCGGTTGAAATGGGCACACCACAAGTGGTTTCGTTCAAGGCTTGCGGCGCCACGCATGAAATGGTTTTTACGGGCCAGATCCCCAACCTGGACCTGGCCCGCATTGCCGCAGATACCGCCCGCATCTGCGAATACCAAATCAAGTTTTTCGAACCCGAATCGCACAAGGCCCCGTTCCTGGATTCATCCG
The DNA here is from genome assembly GCA_041656315.1 of Advenella sp. Lineage (GTDB taxonomy): Bacteria > Pseudomonadota > Gammaproteobacteria > Burkholderiales > Burkholderiaceae_B > Advenella. The sequence continues at coordinate 44,239 of JBBADT010000017.1, read as the reverse complement.
ACCGCTATGTCTTCATGACCATGGTTACCGGCAAGGATTACGGTGGTCTTGAGCATCGCTCTTCGACGGCCCTGATGGCCTCACGCAATGACCTGCCCACACTTGGCAAACCCGAGCAAAGCGAACAATATCGTAACTTCCTGGGCCTGGTCAGCCATGAATATTTTCATACCTGGAACGTAAAACGCATTAAGCCTAAAGCATTTTCCCCCTATAATCTTTATACTGAAAACCACACCAGCCTGCTCTGGGTGTTTGAAGGCTTCACGTCCTACTATGACGACCTGACCCTGTTCAGGGCCGGCCTGATCACGCAGGAACAATACCTGGGCCTGCTAGCCAAAACCATTGCCAATGTCCACGCCTTGCCAGGACGTCTCAAGCAAAGTGTGGCACAAAGTTCATTTGATGCCTGGACCAAGTTTTACAAGCAGGATGAAAACGCCCCTAATGCCATCGTGAGCTACTACAGCAAAGGCTCGCTGGTTGCCTTGGGCCTTGACTTGACCATTCGCAACGCCACCCATAATGAAAAATCACTGGATGATGTCATGCGGCTGCTGTGGCAGCGCTACGGTCGCGACTTTTTCAACAAGCCAGCCGACGGTCTTAAAGAAGATGAACTTGCCGCAATCATCAAAAGCGCAACCGGGATTGATGCCAGCGACTACATTGCCCGCTACGCACATGGCACGGAAGATATTCCGTTGAAAGAACTGCTGGCTGGCCAGAACCTGGCCTTAAGCTGGAAAAACAGCAGCCAAACCCCATCGCTGGACATTCGCACCAAGGTGGCTGAAAATGCCTGCCAGATTGGCAACGTGATTGAAAATGGCGCGGCCCATAAGGCCGGACTGAGTGCGAACGACACACTGGTAGCCATTGATGGCATCAAGGTGGACTCCGGCAATCTGGATACATTGCTGAAACGCTACCAGCCAGGACAAAAAATCCTTATCCATGTATTCAGGCGTGATGAGCTAAGGAGCTTTACCCTTGTCCTGAATCCGCCTGCACAGAACGAGTGTGTGCTTGAACCGATACAGGCGTAATCAGACGTGCGCGGTACCACATACCTGGCACTGCGGATTTTTCTGCACCCGCATTGCGTGCCATTGCATGGTACGCGCATCAAACTGTAGCAAACGCCCGTCAAGGCCGGCAGGCATGCCGGCCAGCAGCTTCAGGGCTTCTGCTGCCTGCATGCTGCCAATAATGCCCACTAGCGGGGCAAACACCCCCAGCGTGGCACAGTTGTCAGGAGCCAAGTTATCAGAAGGCTCAAACAGGCAGGCATAGCAGGTGGCGTCTTCATGACGCAGGTCATAAACGGCTATCTGCCCGTCAAAACGAATGGCCGCCCCCGATACCAGCGGCTTTTTCAGGGCCACACAAGCCCGGTTGATATGATGCCGGGTCGTGAAATTGTCGGTACAGTCAAGCACCACATCGGCATCTTTAACCAGTTCCAGTAAACCCGGTCCGTCAAGGCGCCGGTCATGGCACTCGATAAGGGGCTCAGGATTCAGAGCCTGCAAAGCCTGTCGGGCTGATTCTACCTTCGGCAGCCCTATCCGCCCGGTCGTGTGCAAAATTTGCCGCTGCAAATTGCTTAATTCCACTTGGTCATCATCAACCAGCACCAGCTTGCCAACACCTGCCGCAACCAAATAAGCGGCAGCCGGACAACCCAGCCCACCCGCACCCACCACCAACACACTTGAAGACATGATGTTCTGCTGGCCTTCAATGCCTATTTCATCCAGCATCAAATGCCGGGCATAACGCAATAACTGGGAATCATCCATTATTTTTTCTGCTTTTCAGTGCCCTTGTCGCCTGCAACGCCATCACCTTTACTGTTTGGCGACTTGCCTGCATCGTCTGTTGTCGATTCAGCGCCAGGGTTGACCGCTTCCATTTCTTCTTTGCTCAAGCCTTTGGGCTTTTCTTTGGTGATAACTCCCTGGTCAACCTTTTTGCCGGTTAGGTGGTTAATGGCCTGCTGTAACTGGAAATCCTCACCGGAACCAAATTCAAACATTTCTTCAGGCTCTTTAAGCATTTCAATAGCCTTGTCGGTATTAACCTTGCCCTTCACGCCGGCCGCAGGCGCCTGGTCATTATTCAGGTGATCACTTAAATCCGCTTCCCGGGGGAAACTGAACAGATCACCCGTTTTAGTATCGGAAACAATGATATCCGGCTCGATGCCGGTAGCCTGTATGGAACGCCCAAGGGGCGTGTAATAGCGGGCGGTTGTTAATTTAATGCCGGTATTGTCATCCAATGGCATGACCACCTGCACCGAACCCTTGCCAAAACTGCGGTTACCCATGATGGTGGCACGCTGGTAATCCTGCAAGGCACCGGCCACAATTTCAGAAGCCGAAGCTGAACCCACGTTAATAAGCACCACCAAAGGCACCTTACGTGTCCAGTCAGGCAGATTTTTCAGATAATCGGACTCATCGGGTGCATACTCAGACGGTACCGCCAGATAACGCTGCATTTCCTGTTCGCGGGCCTTGGTTGAAACCACCAGTTTATTGGGCTCGATAAAAGCAGCGGAAACACCAATGGCGGCATTCAGCAAACCGCCGGGATCATTGCGTAAATCAAGCACCAACCCTTTCAGTGGCTTGCCTTTACCCAGGTCTGTCAGGTGCTGGGCCAGATCGGCCCCGGTGCGCTCCTGAAACTGGGAAATCCGCACATAACCGATATCATCAGACAAACGCTTGCTGCGTACGCTGCGAATCTGGATAATGTCCCGGACAATTTTAAAGTCCAGGGGTTCGGCTGAAGAGGACCGTTTAACCGTCAAGACAATTTCACTACCCGGTTCGCCGCGCAACTGCTTGATGACATCGTTCAGAGGTTTGCCTTCAGTGCTTTCGCCATTGATTTTTATGATCAGGTCACCCGGCATAATGCCAGCCTTGGCCGCCGGCGTATCTTCAATAGGCGCAATAATTTTAACCAAGCCTTGCTCGGCACCAATTTCTATGCCCAACCCACCAAATTCACCATCGGTGGATTCTTTCATTTCTTCAAACTCGTTCTCATCCAGAAATGAAGAGTGCGGATCAAGGTCATTGACCATGCCCTTAATGGCGGATGCGATCAGTTCCTGGCTTGAAACCGGTTCAACATAATTATTTTTGACCGCGGCAAAGACCCTGGCAAAACGCTGCAATTCCTCATAGGGAAGTTCATGCGATACCTTTTGCGCCCATGCCGGCATAACGGCTGTAAGCAGCAAGCCTGCCGCAACCATGTAACTGACCAATCGTTTTCTGCTTGTCACAAGACACTCCTGCCTGCAATCGAATAAAGTTTCAGTGGTATGTGATATAGGTTCTGACAATATTATCTTGATAACCAGTTTAGTGGATCAACCGGGGTGGATCCATTGCGTATTTCAAAGTATAAGGCAGGATCCACCTGACCGCCGGTTGACCCTACACGGGCAATGGTTTGTCCGGCACGAACGCTGTCGCCCACACTACCCATGATGCTTTGATTATATCCATACACACTCATATAGTTATTGCCATGATCGATAATGACCAGATTGCCAAATCCGCGCACCCAGGATGAAAATACCAGTTGCCCACCAGCAATGGCGCGTACGGGTGTGCCCTCATTGGCACTAATCAGGATCCCCCGCCATACGCCACCGGTATCAGGCCGGGTCGTGCCAAAACGCCCCTGCAAGACTCCGCGTACCGGCCAGGGCGCGCCTTTTTGCAAACCGGTTGCGCCCGATTCGGCATTGGCGGCGGCCCGACGTTCATCTTCCCGGGCCTTTTGTGCCAGCAAGGCTGCCTGCTCTTCTTTTTCTTTTTTAATCTGTGCCTTGGCCCGTTCAATTTCAGCATTTTCGGCCTGTTGCCGTGCCAGGGCAAGTTGCTGGCTAGCCTGCTCGGTTTGCTGCAGGACCGTTTGCACCTGCTGCTGCGCCTGCTGCCGCTGGGACTCATCTTGCGCCTGCAAAGCCTGCTGTTGTGCCTGGGCCAGGGCCCGGGTTTGCTGTTCTTGGTTCACCACCGCGCTTTGCAACACCACATAAGCCAGTTCGGTTTGCTGTTCTGCCTGTTTAGCCACGATGGCTGCCCTGGCTGCCTGTTCCCTGGCCTTGGCCGCTTCCAGCTCTTTCTGACGCAAGGCGGCCCGGCGTTTTTCCTCTTCGGCTTTCTGCTGGGCAAGCCTTGCCTGCCGGGCTTCTTCCAGTTGCCTTGAAATATTTTTCTGAATATCGTCAATCAGGCTGTTAAGCCGTTTTTCATCCTGCGCCAGCTTAGTCGCCTGTGAGCGCCTGCTTGCCAGGTCTTTTTCAATTTTTTTCAATACAACAGCATGTTTTTTTTGCTCAGACTCAAGCTCGTTCCTGGCAACCCGGGTTTGCTCGGCCAAGCGGTCGATTGTTTTCTGGCGATCCGCTGTTTGTTTCTTCAGTTCATCAAGACGGGCAATTTCAGTTTGCAAACTCTGCACCAGCTCGACCCGCGCCCTGGACACATAACCCAGATAAGTCAGGTCCCGGCCAATCTTCTGGGCATCTTCTCCTGACAGCAACGCGGCCCAGGGAGACAGCCCGCTGGTATATTGCGTGCGCAATTGCACGGCCAGCTCATCGCGCCGCAGCTCCATGATTTTTTGCTGGCGGCCCTGCTGTTTTCGCAACGCATCCAATTCTTTTTTAGCACGCTCACCTTGCGCCTGCAGGTCATCAAGCCGTGCGTTTATTTTCGAAATTTCCGTTTCGGATTTCCGCAGTTCATCGGTAACGTCTTTTTTATCCGATTCCTGCTCTTTGATTTTTTTATGGATTTCTTCTATCTGGTTTTGTAAATGGGCTTTCTGCTTTTCCGCCGCTTTCTGCTGTTCGCTTAAGGCAGCCGCAGGCTGGGCCGCAACCGGCCCGGCACTGAACAGTGCAAACAGGGAAATGCAAATCACCCATCTGTTCACATTAGTCCTTTTGGGCTTTACCTTGGGCAGCCACGGCAGCTACTGCTGCGGCAATCGCTTCCTGGTCACCCAGATAGTAATTGCGGATGGGCTTGAGGTTTTCATCCAGCTCATAAACCAGCGGCTGTCCGGTTGGGATATTCAGATTGACAATATCGTCATCGGAAATATTGTCGAGATGCTTGATTAGTGCACGCAGGCTGTTGCCATGCGCAGCAATCAGGACATTCTTGCCGGCTTTGATCGCTGGCGCGATGGACTCATTCCAGACAGGCAGGACTCGGGCAACGGTGTCTTTCAGGCATTCGGTGGCCGGCAACTGATTGGCAGGAATGCGTGCATAGCGGCTATCAAAACGGGGATGCCGCTCGTCGTCCAGGTCAAGGGGATTGGGAGCGATTGCATAGGCACGGCGCCATACCAATACCTGCTCATCACCATACTTTGCAGCGGTTTCGGCTTTATTCAGGCCCTGCAGGTTGCCATAATGGCGCTCGTTCAGGCGCCAGTTAAGATGAATGGGCGTATGCATGGCATCCATGGCATCCAGCGCAATCCACAAAGTACGAATGGCCCGTTTCAAAACGGAAGCATAGGCCACATCAAATGAAAATCCTTCCTGCTTCAGCAGTTCACCCGCCTGCCATGCCTGCTGACGACCCAGATCGGTCAGGTCAACATCGGTCCAGCCGGTAAAACGGTTCTCAAGATTCCACTGGCTTTCACCATGACGCATTAATACGATTTTGTACATACTATGAGCTCTTTTCCACTAAATTAAGAAATAAACAATTCAATACCCAAACAATTTTCCATTATTTTAGCGAAGTCTTATCTCTATTTGTCCAGCTATTTTATAATCTGAGAATTAAGCTTGAAAAAAGCACACCTACAGGATTAGACGTGGATTTTCTTTTTTACCAAAATACCATTTATTTTTTAGCTTTTGCCCTGGTATCGGGCATCTTGTTGGCCATCCCTTCGGTTCGTAAGGGCGGCTTTGGTGGCCAAGCCAATATGCTCAGCACCAAAGAAGCCGTGCAAATGGCTAATAAATCAGCCGCCATTTTTATTGACATCCGCCCGGCCGAAGAATACAAAGACGGCTCGATTCCCCAGGCGCGCAACATTCCCATGGACGAACTCGAAGAGAAAACCGCTTCTCTGTCCAAAAGCAAACCGGTTATCCTGGTTTGCAATATGGGCCGTTCGGCGCAAAAAGCGGCAGCTACCCTGAAAAAACTGAATTTTGAAGAGGTTCATGTGCTTTCCGGCGGTCTTTCTGCCTGGAAGCAAGACGGCTTGCCCCTTAAAAAACACACGGTCGCCAACACCCGCAAACAAACCCGTTAAACCATTTACGTAGCAAAAACACCATGAAAAAAGTCACTATGTTCTCCAAGGCAACTTGCCCGTATTGCGTTCGTGCCGAAAAACTGCTCCTCGAGCGTGGCGTCACAAATCTGGAAAAAATCAGCATTGACACCAACCGTGAACAACGGGCTGTTATGATTGAGCGCACCGGACGCACCACGGTTCCCCAGATTTTCATCGGGGACAAACACGTTGGTGGGTGTGATGACCTGATGGCCCTTGACCGCGCCGGTGAATTGACTACCCTGCTGGCTGACTAGGTCATCAGCGCAATTTAACCTTTAACCTTTTTACTTAGGAAACAGCATGGCTGAAGAGCAACAAGCAGAAAATACCAATCCCGCATTCAATTTGCAGCGTGTCTATCTGAAAGACCTGTCTTTGGAAATGCCCAATTCACCCCAGATTTTCCTCGAGCAGGAAACTCCAGAGGTTGAAATCTCCCTGAGCGTGGGCGGCCAACGCCTGGCAGAAACCATTTTCGAAGCCACCGTACGCGCAACCGTTACCACCAAAATCGGTGACAAAGTCCTGTATTTGGTTGAAGGTACCCAAGCCGGTATTTTTGAAATTGCCAACATCCCTGAAGAACAGTTTGATCCACTCCTTGGCATTGTCTGCCCTACCATGCTGTTCCCTTACCTGCGCGCCAATATTGCCGACGCGATTAACCGTACCTCTTTGCCCCCGCTGCACCTGGCAGAAGTCAACTTCCAGGCCCTGTACGAACAGCGTATCCAGGAAGCACAACAGCAGGCGCAAAACAGTGCCGCACCTGAAGACTCCGGCATCATTCTGCCTCCTGGCGTAACCCGTCAGTAAGCAGGTTCGCATGTTACTTCCCGGCACTTCGCTTCATGTACTGGTTATAGGTGCGGGTAGCTGGGGAACCGCCTTGGCTGCCTCGGCAGCTAATAATACCTCTACCTTGCTGCTAGCCCGTCATGAGGCTGTTTCATCAGAAATCAACAACCGGCACAGCAATACCAAATACCTGGGCGAGATTGCTTTACCCCACAGCCTGAAAAGCACCACAAGCCTTCAGCAAGCCATTGCCCATTTGCAAGGCCGCCACCAACAACAACGGCTAATCATCCTGGGCGTGCCTGTCATGGCCATGCGCAGCACCTGCGAAACCTGGCTGCCACTGCTCCAGGCATCCAACCTGGCCGACACACCCATTGTCTGGACTTGCAAGGGCTTTGAACAAAACAGCGGCCAATTGCCGCATGAAATTGTACAGTCGGTTTTTGGCAACCAGATACCCAATACCGGTGTGTTATCGGGGCCCTCTTTTGCCAAAGAAGTCTCCCGCAATTTGCCGGTAGCCCTGACCATTGCCAGCCATAACAGCATTACCGTGCAAAACACCACGGCTGCCCTGCATGCCAATAACACCCGTATTTATGCCAGTAACGATGTCATAGGTGTAGAAGTGGGTGGCGCCCTTAAAAACGTCATGGCGATTGCCTGCGGCATTTCAGATGGCCTTGAACTGGGCGCCAATGCACGCGCTGCGCTAATTACCCGCGGACTGGCTGAAATTACCCGACTGGGTATTGCCCTGGGTGGACAAGCGGCCACCTTTTCAGGTCTTACCGGGCTGGGTGACCTGGTTTTGACGGCCACCGGCGACCTGTCGCGCAACCGCCAGGTTGGCCTTGCCCTGGGACAAGGGCAATCACTGGACCACATTCTTGCGGCAGGCATGACCGCTGAAGGCGTTCGCTGCGCCCGTGACGCCCTAAATCGCGCCACTGCCCTGAATATTGAGATGCCCATTACCCAAGCGGTTTGCGATGTCCTGTTCAATGCAATGCCACCTCTGCAGGCGGTTTCAAACCTGCTGGCGCGCGAAGCCAAAGCCGAGTGGCAGGCAGAATAAGCCTGCGCTGGCCACCCCTGACAAACCCGCCCCAGAGCTTATCCTCATGCCTCAGCGGTTACGAAGGATCTGGTCGGCGGGAATACTTAACTGAATCACGCTTCCATTCGAGTCACTGCGGGTCACCTGCAAAGGCCATTGCAAACGCTCGGACATCAAGGTCACAATATACAGCCCCAGGCCATTTAAGGACGCACTGCCCGGCACCACTTGCCTTTCCCTGCCAAGGATGGCTTTTTGCTCGGCCGTAAAACCTGTCCCTCTGTCCTGTATCTGGATGATGCCTTTGCCCAGCGTGATATCAATTTCCTTTTGCGTATGCTGCAAGGCATTCTGGACAAGATTACGCAACAGCATTTTCACCAGGACAGAATCGCTCCTGAGCATTATAGTGTCCATAATGTTCAGGCGCACCCTGGTCCGCACCTTGAATAAATTGTTCAGGTCATCCAGAACCTCTTCCACCAAGGTTGTCAGTGAAATAGCCTCCCTGACCGGAGAGCCATCGGTCTGATTACGCGAAAGCTTCAGCAAAACCTCTACATTGCTGCGCATTTCGGTGCAGGCATTACGCATACGGGCCACTGTTGCCAAATCATTGGGCTTAAGCTGCCCACGCATTTCCAGGATATCAAGCGCCCCGGACATGACCGCAACTGGTGTGCGCAGCTCATGACTAGCCAGGCTAAGCAGTGATTGCTCCCTGCGCACATAGGATTCAAGCTCACCCAGGAAACGGTTAAAGGTTTCCGCAATTGAATACAATTCGCTGTCTGTGTAATTAACCGGAATACGCGGCATTTGCGAGCCCACCGGCACTTCGCTGATTTGCTCTGACAATTGTCGCAAGGGATCGACAATCCGTCGACTGCTTAAGGTTGCCATCCATAAGCCCAGACCGATGATGAGCAGCGTCATGACGCCCAGCGCGATGCTGAAAAGGAACTCGCGATTTTCAAAATGCGTGATATCCTTGGCGATATACACCACCCCTTTGGGTAAAACGGCAATATTCACCAAATAAGTCTTGCCGTTGCGCTTTATCTCATCAGAGAAACCAAAAGGCAAACCCTTGAAAACCTCGGGCATTTGTACCGGTGTGGCCTGCCCCTGAGGCACAAACACCAGCTGCTGGTTAAATCCTTCCCAGACAAAAAGCTCGGACTGGTCACGGTTTGCAAGAATAAAATCAAGTTCCTGCTCAAACTCCACCTGCAGCATGGTACGTTCAAGGTCTTCATTTACTTCCAGCACCATAACTACCATCACCGCAATACATGCCATGCTAACCAGCAGAATGGCACGATGGATGCGTCGTGAAATAGATCTCATTGGCCTGCCTGCGCCGGTGGAGTCAGCCGGTAACCGCGCCCATGCATAGTCTTGATCATGGAGAACCCGAAAGTATCCTGCAATAATTTACGTAAGGTATACACATGGGTACGCAAGGTATTCATATCCACTTCTTTTTCCCCCCAGATACGCTCTTGCAGCTGCTCATAAGACAGAAAATCCGGATAGGCTTTAATCAGCTCTTCAAAAATACGCGCCATCGTGCCGCTTAATTCCAGGGAGCCGTTATTGTTAACCTGCACTGTGAGCTTGCCCGGGTCAAAACGGATGCCAGGCACTTCGATCCCCGGGGTCTTGCCCATGCCCTCTTTGCGGCGGTATAGGGCATTGACCCGCAGTTGCAGCTCACGAAGGTCAAACGGCTTGACCAGATAGTCATCGGCACCGGCCCGAAACCCCTCTTCCTTGTCTTTGAGCTGGTCTTTGGCTGTCATCATGATAACCGGCGTCGTACACTGGATATCATTTCGGATCCGGTGGCAGATTTCAAACCCCGACAGGCCGGGCAACATGACATCAAGCACAATGACATCGTATTCATGGGTGGCAATCAGATGCAGGGCCGTTAAACCGTCCGAAGCGAAATCCAGCACATAATGCGAATTTTCAAAATACTCGGACAGGTTCTCGGCCAGCCCGACATGATCCTCAACCACCAGCATGCGAATGGGCTTTGTAGATGTATTCATGCAATTTCAGAAAAAAAATCAGTTTGCCACTATGGACATGGCTGTCTGTGCAAGACCGGGACTGGCTTCAAACAAAATATAACGTTTGTTTTCGTAACGTTTTTGTACCGGTACGCTTAACACATGCACAACCTCGTTTAGACGCTTTTTGGGTATTGCCAGCAACACAGGCAATGTACTGTTGTCCAGTTTGGCAGAAACCTCATTAATCTTCAACAATTCTGCGGTTCCGCCAGAATAAAACCGGGCTGAAAACGGACGTTCATCAACATAATAAACAGGCGTTCCGGCCTTCGTCTGCAAGGCGGCAAAATGAACCAGGCCCTTTTCTGTTTTAAAGTGGTTCGGACTGACATACGCAAACAGACTGAGCAAAACCAGTACCAGCGGCACCAGCGCTGCTATCCATCGGGTATTCAGGGCAAATTTCCACTGGCTTTGTTCCACCCACTTGCGCCAGCCAAGCGCCATTAGTATGCTGAAAGCCCCCAGGCAAGGCAAAATATAGGTCCAGAGAATATTGCCCGAAAAGGTGAAAAACAAAGGAGTAAATAACGCCCAGGCCAGCAAATACGATAGCTGGGCCGAATCAGCAAGCGGCTTTATAACGGCACGCACACCTTTTTTCACCAGATTGAGAAATAGCAGCCCTACCCCAAACAAACCCCATGGAAAAGTGGCCTGTAACCAGTACCACCAGATCGTACCATGCATTTTTTCATGGGCAGTCCCATACAAATCTCCCTGCCAGCCCGGATCTATAAAACGCAGGAAATGCTCACCCACAATGAAATAATTCAAGAATCCCGGGGTCTTGATTTCCGCCATCACATACCACGGCAGGCTAATTAGCGCGGTTAAGAGCAAACCCCGCGTCCAGGGCAATGCCCTGAATTGAACCATCCGGCCGCCTATATTGGGCAACAACCATAACAGCAACGGGCCGGCAACCAAAACCAGTGCCAAAGGCCCTTTGGCGAGCAGGCCAATGGCCAGTCCCACAAAAAAACCATAGCGCCAGAACAGGGACGGATAATGCCGGGCCATCATGAAAGCCGTCATGCTAAAGGTCGTGCCCAGCACCAGAAACGGATCGGTCAGCACTGCCCCCGAAGTGATATAAACCAGAGCACAGGAGCTGTACACCACTGCGGCCCACTGAGCCAGCTGCCGGCCAAAAAAAGCCCGTGTAAAGGCAATAAGAAGCCCCACGGTTGCCACCATGCTTAGCCATGAAGGAAAACGCACGGCAAACTCATTAACGCCCAGCAGCCTGAAGGACAATGCCTGTGCCCAGAATGACAGCGGCGGCTTGCCCCAGAAGGGCTTGCCCGGTTCAAACCAGGGCGTAATCCAGTCACCGCTTTGCGCCATCAAACGGGCAATTTCCGCATAACGTGGCTCAGACGTATCAGACAGCGGCATCAAAACCATACTTATCAGGGGCAGGCACAATAAAACACCCGTCACCCACCACAACCCAATCCTGCGCGTCACTTTAATTTCCTTTTACAACCATCAACTCTCGAACCGGCTGCTGCTGATTCACCGCTGAGCGATTCATTTCACGGGTAGTATCCACAAACGGTTCCAGGGCTTGCCCTTTATTTTTACGCAATACATCCCTGATCAGGTAAACCGGACGCTGCTTGGCTTCAAAATAGGTTTTGCCCACATACTCGCCCAGCAGTCCAATTGAAATCAGCTGGACGCCCCCCAGAAAAGTGATCATGGAAATTAACGAAGGATAGCCTTGCACCGGCTCTCCCAGTACCAGGGTTTTAGCGACAATCCACAGGGCAAACAAAATACCTGCCAGTGCCGTCAAAATGCCAGCGGCCATGGTCAGGCGCAAAGGCGCCACTGAAAATGAAGTAATTCCCTCAAAAGCCAGCCCCATCAGGCCGGGATAGTCCCACTTGCTGGTACCTGCGGCACGGGGCAGTCGGTCATATTCAATCACTTTGGTGGGCAGGCCAATCCAGGCAAACAGCCCCTTCATATAACGATTGCGTTCACTCAACTGGCTCATGGCATTAACCGCCTTGCGGCTAAGCAAACGAAAATCACCGGTATCTTCAGGAATCTCAACCTCACTGATGCGGTTCAGCAAACGATAAAAAGCATGGGCGGAAAATTGCTTGAACCAGGTTTCACCGGCCCGTGAACGGCGCTTCATGCTAACAACATCGGCACCCTCGCGCCACGCCTGCAGCATGTCCGGAATCAGGTCTGGCGGATCCTGCAAATCGGCATCCATAATAATAATTGCCTGCCCCCCGGCGTATGCCAGACCGGCGCTCAGGGCGGCTTCCTTGCCAAAATTGCGGCTCAGACGGACCAGTTTCAGATGCTCATCCCAAGCGGCGCGCTCGGCCAGGAAATGCCCCGACCCATCGCGACTGCCATCATCCACCATCACCAGCTCATAATTGATCTCCAGCGGATCCAGGACTGAGGCCAGCCGGGGAAACAGTAACGGTAACATCTGCCTTTCGTTATAAACCGGAATCACGATAGATAAAACCAGGCCTTTTTCAGCCTGAAATAAAGATGTCCCGTTTTCTTCCATTGCATTCATTGACAACACCTGCTTTCATATTTTAAACATGACAGGCGTAAGAGTACGTCTTGCCGCAACAAGGAAACATCAATCAAAAATCAAGTAAATATCAAAAAAAAGCACGTCCGAAAACGTGCGTTGTGCCGTAACCGTCATGAGTGGTTCAGGTTTTTGATTTTCTGCCCCCAATGGAGCTCAGGGAAATACGGGTTTCACCGGTTGCTGTTTTGTGTGCGGCACTTTTCCAGGCGTGACCATAGGCTACTTCAAGGCTTAAATGCAGTTTACCATCGGGCTGTCGCTGCTGCTCAAGGGCATCACACAAGCGCTGGTACCATTGGCGCCCAACCAGCCCCTTATGACGCCCGATGGTTGGGTTACCGCCCAGGGCGGAAACATCACGCAGCAGCTTTTGCGGACTCTGGTAAGTCAGTGTAATCACTTCCTGGTCCATGACCGGATCAACAAAACCGTGTTCAAGCAGGATATCGCCAAAATCATGCATATCCACAAAGGGCACGGTTTGGGTTTGAATCCCGGCGGTTTCAACGGCCTTGCGCAATTCAATGAACGTGCCGGGACCCAGACAGGAAAACATGCAAATGCCGCCAACCTGTATCACCCGCCGCCACTCGGCAATCACCTTATGCGGCTCTGGGTGCCAGTGCAGGGCCATATTGGACCAGACCAGGCCTGCCGATTCTGCCTCTAGCGGCATGGCGGCCAAATCGGCCAGATGGAATTCATCCTGGGTTTTGCGTCCCAGTTTTGACACCCATGCCTGCATGCCCTTGGGCAGGAAGGTCTTCTTGCAGTGCTCGATAAATGAGGGACAACTGTCCACCCCCAGCAGGCGGGATTTGGGAAAGCGCTCCTTAAGCGCCTGAAGTGAATGCCCTGGACCACAACCGGCATCAATCACCGTTTCAGGTGTGATGCGGATATAGCTTAAGCGCCCGATCATGCGACGGCTGATTTCATCATAAAAAAACCGGGAATCTTCCAATAAACCACGGCGGGAAAATTGTCGGATGACGTGTTCGGAATTGATGGGCAAAACCTGAGGGGAATAAATGGCCTGGGACATTGAGATCACTGACGTATTGTTAATACGGGAAGAAAATGATTTGATAAGGCCATATTGTAAATAAGACTTCCCCGATTCTGTGCAAAACCCTTACGCAAACAAAAGATTAGGCTGGTTAAGCAACCATGCCAAACAACTGGCCAGCCGCCTGAAGCTTGTCTTGCCCGGCACCTGCCCCTTATGTGGCACCCCCAGCACGGGAGAGAGATTCTGCCCCGACTGCCGCAGCGATATTTTGCACTCCATACGAAACCACCCCTATCGGTGCTCACGCTGCTGCCTGGCCCTGCCCAACCCGGGCCCTTGCCCGGACTGCAGCGAACAAGCCCTTCATACCGGAACAATCATGACCGCCTTCGATTACGTGCATCCCCTGGATAGCCTGGTTTTACGCTACAAAAATGGCCGCCAGCTTGACCTGGCCCCGGCATTTGCACAACTGCTAAGCCAACAACTGCAAGACCAGGGTCTGCTGCCCCTCACAAACACCTGTCTGATTCCCATTCCGGGCAGCCGACTGTCCCTTTCCCGGCGTGGCTTCAATCCAGCGGCTGAATTTGCACAACAACTGGGAAAAAAACTACAATTACCTGTTGAGCATTTTATTCTGCACCGCCATGACCAGCATCTCAAGCAATCCAGCCTGTCCCGTCACGCACGTCGTGCCACCGCTGCAGGTTTGTATTATTGTTCGCGCCGCCTGGACATTCCCCATGCCATTCTGGTCGATGATATTGTCACCACCTGCAGCACCATCGACAGTGCCACCCGGGCCCTGCTGGCCGCCGGTGTGCAGCGAGTGGATGCCCTGGCCATTGCCCGCACTCCTCACAAACATTTTTAAGCAATCACATGTTTCACATTATTCTTGTTTCACCTGAAATTCCCGCCAATACCGGCAATATCATCCGCCTAGCCGCCAACACAGGCATACAGCTGCATCTGGTCAAGCCGCTGGGTTTCATGCTTGACGACAAACGCCTGCGCCGCGCCGGGCTGGACTACCATGAATGGGCCGACATCCAGGTTCACGACCATCTGCAAGAGGCCATCGAATCAACGGGTGCAGCAGCCGGCCATATTTATGCCATTTCCACCAAAGGCCAACGCCACATTGGCAACATTAAGATTAGCGATGGCGATGTATTTGTTTTTGGCAGGGAAACGGCCGGACTCAAACCCGAAGAGTGGGACATTATCGGACTGGAAAATGCCGTGCGCCTGCCCATGCGCCCTGACTCACGCAGCCTGAACCTGTCCAATGCGGTTGCCATTACCGTGTACGAGGCATGGCGCCAGATCGGCTATACCGGAAGCGTCTAGTCTGGGAAGCCTTCACGGCAACGCTTTAACGGCGCCAGAATCCGGGGGTAAAAATAACCAGTACGGTGAACAGTTCAAGACGCCCGATCAGCATGGCAAAGGTACACAGCCAGATCTGAAAATCGGACAAAACGCCGTAGTTGCTCATTGGGCCGACACTGCCCAGCCCCGGACCAATATTGTTAAGACTGGCAAAAGCGGCAGAAAATGCCGTGGTTGGCTCAAGGCCCGACAACAGCATCACCGCAGACAACGCCATTAACGTCAAGGCATACACCAGCATGAAAACCATGATGGACATAATCACGCCCTGGTCAATAATGCGCGCCCCCAGCCTGACCGGAAACACCGCATGCGGATGCAGGATATGACGGATTTCAGTGCGGATCTGCTTGATGACCAAAATCAGGCGGATCATTTTGATGCCACCGCCGGTAGATCCCGACGAGGTTGCACAGGCCCCCAGAAACAACATGAGAATCGGCAGGAACATTGGCCATTGCAGGTAATCCACATTGGCAAAACCGGTGGTGGTCGCTACGGAAATTGTATTGAACATGCCAAACCTGAAGGCCTCGAGCAGGTTGGAGTACTCATTGGAAAAGAAGAGATAAAGACTGATCAGGACACCGCTGGCCAGCACCAGACGCAAGAAAGGAATCGTTTCCGGGCAAAAACGGTAAATGGACAAATCACGGTTGCGAATAACCTTGAAATGAGTGGCAAAATTAATGCCGGCAAACAGCATGAACACCATCGCCACCATCTCAGCGGCAGGCGAATTGATATCCACAAAGCCGCCACTGTAAGTGGAGAACCCCCCCAAACCCATGGTAGATGCGGTATGGCACCAGGCATCAAACCAGCTCAGGCCCACCAGACGATAAGCAACAAGGCACAAAACCGAAGCAGAAGCGTAAATGGCATACAACACCTTGGCGGTACCGGCAATCCGGGGGGTTAATTTTTCTTCTTTCATGGGGCCCGGAATTTCGCCCCGCATGACCTGATGGCCGCCGACCCCCAGCATAGGCAAAATGGCCACTGCCAGCACCAGAATACCCATGCCACCAAACCATACCAGGGTATGTCGCCAAAGATTGAGGGATTCAGGCAATTTTGATACATCAGGCAATACCGAAGCGCCGGTGGTCGTCAGCCCTGACATGGCTTCGTAGTAAGCATGGGTAAAAGACAACTTTACGCCAACATGGGATGCCTCGAGCATTAGCGGCAAGGCCGCAATAAGCGGAAATACGGTCCACACCAGAAACACCAGCAACAGCCCGTCACGCGGACGCAATTCACGGCGAAACGGGTACGTCAGCAGCCAAAGCAATAAGCCACTGCCACCTGCCAGCATGAAGCTGGTCAGAAAACTCTGATCGGCACCATCCTCAAACAGGCGTGAAAAAAAATAAGGAAACAACAAGGTCAGTGAGAACACCACCATGGTCAGGCCGAGCGCATGCAAGACATTCAGGATACTGCGCATTCGATTTCCTAGAAAAACATGGCCGAAACCTGGAACATTTTTTCAACTTTCTTCATGGTTTCGCGGTTTGCCGCATAAACAATGACGTGATCCCCCTGGCGAATCACGGTATCGGGCTCGGGCATAATCAGGTAACCCTCACGGAAAATAACCGCCAGTGTTGAAGATTTTGGGAACTGGATATCCTTCACCGAGCGGTCGGCCAGTTTCGAACTGCTGATATCGCCCAGCACCTCGAACTCGATCACTTCGGCCGCGCCACGACGCAAGCGATGACCGGCAACCACCGCCCCCTGGCGTACATCACGCAACAAGGCGCCAATGGTGGCCTGGGCAGGCGAAACCGCGATATCAATCATGCTGCCCTGCATAAGCTCGCCATAAGCCTGCCGCGAGATAAGTGCAATCACCTTGCGGGCACCCAGCCGTTTGGCCAACAGGGAAGACATGATATTGTCCTCATCGTCGTTAGTCAGGGCCAGCCAGGTGTCCATTTCGGCAATATTCTCGCTTTCCAGCAAGGACTCATCAGTACCGTTGCCATGCAAGACCAGCACGTTTTCGGGCAGCATCGACGCCAGCCACTGGCAGCGCGCCTTGTTGCTTTCAATAATACGAACGTTGTAATTATCCTGGGCCAGTTCTTTGGCCAGCCGATAGCCAATATTGCCACCACCGGCAATCATGATGGAACGAATGCGTTTTTTTTCTTTATGGAAAGAAGCAATGCTTTCCCGGGCCTGCCGAGTGTCAATGGCCAGCACCAATTCATCATCGGCCTGAATGGCACCCACCCGATTCATGGGAATGGAAACCTCACCCCGCATGACTTCCAGAATACGGGTGTTCAGGTTAGGCAGGTTCAGATGCGTTTCATCGATCTGGTGGCCAATCAGGGAACTTTTGCGCCCCACTTTAAGAATGACCACGCTAACCCGGCCCTGCGCAAACTCGACAACCTGCAAGGCCTCGGGAAATTCAATCAGGCTGTAAAGATATTGCGTGACGCTTTTTTCGGGGCTGATCACGAAATCAACCCCAAAGCTTTGAGCCAGCAACGCTTCATTTTCAGAATAAGACTGCCCCCTGACCCGAACAATGCGACGCGGTATATTGAACGCATCACGGGCAATGGCACAGGCCACCAGATTGGACGCATCAGTGGCGGCGCAGGCCACCAGAAGATCGGTGTCATCGGCACCGGCTTCCTCAAGTACATCGGGCAATGAGCCATCACCCAGCACGCAACGCAAATCAAAGCGCTCCTGCAAATAGGTAAGCCGATCAGGGTTGGTGTCGACCACCGTGATGTCATTTTGTTCCGACACCAGGTTTTCGGCCACGCTGGAACCTACACGTCCCGCCCCGATAATAAGGATCTTCATGGAAGAAGACCGTAACTAGGCGTTGCGCTTACGGGATGAATCAATACCCAGCTGGCGCAGTTTGCGATACAGGTGGGTACGTTCCAGTCCGGTTTTTTCCGATACGCGTGTCATGCTGTGATTTTCACGTACCAGGTGGTATTCAAAATAAACCCGTTCAAATTCATCACGTGCATCACGCAAAGGCTGGTCAAGGGTAATGTTGCCCAGCATGGAACCTTGTTGCTGAGGCGCAGCCTCTTGAACTGGTGCAGCGGCTGCCACAACGGCTGGCGCAGCGGTAAACGCCGGCGCTGCCGGCGCTTTGACCGCGGCTGGCGCAGGACGTGCAGCCGGTGTCATACCGGCAGAAGCCAACACCTGCTTGGCATGGGGACGTGCCAGGCCAGACTGGACCGTTTTAAGAAGCTTTTGCAAGGTAATGGGCTTTTCAAGAAAATCCATGGCGCCAATGCGAGTTGCCTCTACGGCGGTATCCACCGTAGCATGGCCACTCATCATGATTACCGGCATGTCGAGCAATCCCTGTGAGCCCCATTCTTTTAGCAGACTGACACCATCGGTATCGGGCATCCAGATATCGAGCAAGACCAGGTCAGGCCGGTATCTCAGGCGCGCGGCACGTGCCTGGGAAGCATTTTCAGCGAGTTCCACGGTATGACCTTCGTCATACAAAATTTCAGAAAGAAGCTCACGAATTCCAATTTCATCGTCTACCACCAGTATTCTGGCCATATGTAGTCACCTATTACTAACGTACTTCAGTACTATTATTTAAATCTGATTAATCGAATTATAACCATCAGGACATGGTTTTTTTGCTTTTCTTCACAAGTCTCGTGAGTAAAATCGAGATACGGGCGCCACCTTCCTTGCGATTTGAAATATCAATCTTGCCACCATGCTCTTCGATGATTTTGCGAACAATTGCCAAGCCAAGACCTGTGCCGTGCACCTTGGTCGTTACGTATGGTTCAAAAGCATTCTGTAAAACCTGTGATGTAAACCCACACCCCCGATCCTCGATCATTATTCTAACCGCTTCACCATCATCGGTGGCGCCTGTCGCGACTTTTGTGAGCATAGTCTGAATGGTGATGCCTGGCTCGTCTCCGTCAAGCTCAAGATCAGCCATGGCATCACGGGAGTTGGCCATCAGGTTGTTCAGCACCTGACGCAGCTGGGTCGGATCAGCCTCGACCTCTGGCAGCATGGCATCAAGTTTCAGGCCTACCCGCCGGTTCAACGGTTCTTCGGCATGATTTCCTTCGGGGTCCCAGCCATACAGCAATGCAAGATCCGTTATTAAAGCATTAATATTGACGTGTTGCATCTGTGCAGGCGGTGTTCGGGCATATTCACGGAAATCATCCACCATTTTTTTCAGTGAAGTGACCTGGTTCACGATGGTATTGGTGGAACGGATCAGCATGTTGGCATCGGCCTCTTCCAGTTTGTCGGTCAGCTTCATGGCAAGCCTTTCAGCCGACAATTGAATGGGGGTCAGCGGGTTCTTGATTTCATGCGCCAGCCTGCGTGCCACCTCTCCCCAGGCAACCGCACGGTTGGCTGAAATGACCTCGGAAATATCATCAAATACAACCACATAACCGGTTTGCCGACCATCCACCCGAAGCCGCGTGCCACGCATCAACAGCGTGACCGTTTTCTGGTCCCCCCCCGATTCCGCACCAATGATGATTTCGATTTGTTCTTGCCAATAATGGCGCCCCGAACCTACCGCCGCGTGATTGGAAAAGGCCTTGCGGATGTCCTGCGTGAACTCAATCAGGTTATCCACCACTTCCAGCGGCCGCCCCGGCACCGAACGCAGGTCTTCATTCAGGATGGTCTGGGCACCCTTGTTCACGGTCGTGACATTAAAACGCTCATCAAAAACAATGACCCCCGATGACAGGCCCTCCATTACGCTTTCCAGATACACATTGGAACGTTCCAGTTGCAGGCGGTTCAGCTCCACCTGCTTGCGGGCCTCATCAAGCTGGTGCGTCATCATGTTGAACGAACGTGTCAGCTGCCCCACTTCGTCCTTGGCATCAGGTTCGGGCAACGGCCGGTAATCACCAATCGCTACGGCCTGTGTGCCTTCAGCCAGATTCAGCAGGGGCTGGACCAGCTGACGGGCAATGGCCAGCGCCACACCAATAGAGGCAAACACGGTTAACAGCAAGGCCATGGTCAGGGTAATGCCATACAGATTGCGAATACCGGTACGGGACAGCGCCAGCTCTTCATAATCACGAAAACCCTGTTGCACCTGGTTCAGGTGACTGCCCAGATTCTCGGAAACCAGATGGGTCAGTTGCAGCCAATACGGTTCAGGGGCAGCCCCCAGTGGCACATCAAACCGGAAAGAATGGGTAAACACGGGCACAATGACCCGAATCCTTAGCTGCGGGTTTTCCGTATCAGGGTTGCCAGACTCTTCAGCACGGGCATATTGTCGCGTCAGCTTGAGCTGGTTCACAATACTGGCCGGCGGCATAGAGGGCAACAAGCTGCCAAAATTTGAAGTGGAAAACGCCACAACACGGTTACCGGCCGCGGAAAAAACCAGGGCCTCGCCAAGACCATTGGCTTCACGCAGTCGCGTCAACTCCAGCGGCATTTCCTGTTCGGGCACCCGTGACAGATCACTGGAAATGGCTTTTGCCCGGGCCAGCAAATCAGCCACCTGACTGTCCAGCGAAGCCCGTCCCAGGGCCAGCCCCGATTCCAGCGCACTGTCCACCTTGACGTTAAACCATGACTCGACAGAGCGGGACATGAACTGTACCGACAGCAAATAAATAACCACCCCTGGAATAATTGCCATCACGGCAAAAGCCATGGCAAACCGGGAAGTCAGGCGGGCGCCGAATTTTTTCTTGCGCAATTGGCGAACCAGTCGCCAGGTAAGCGTTGCGACCCAGATAAACAAAGCAAGGGCCAACACGCCATTAAGCAGCAGTAGCAAATCAAACTGCTGGGCAAAACGCGACGTGTTCCCGGTTGAACCAACCAGCAAACCCAACAAAACAAAGGCCGCCAACACAATGATCATGAAGCTGATTTTCACCAGCCATGAAATCAGGAGCTGGGTTTTATGTCCAAAACTTTTAAGGTGAAATTTTTCCATGGTGTTGATAATGACCAGGCACTGCTGTTGAATGCATTAATCTGAAAAGGCCTTGGAAGCAGGGAGGTATCGAGCTTCAGGCGTAATCTGCCTTTATAGTTAATGGCGGGGTCAAGCTGGTCAAGATCATTGATTGGCCAGCTTTCAAGGTTAATAATATGCTGCAGGGAGTCGTCCAGCGACAATTCTGGAATGGATAGATCTCCGTAACTGATTCGCCACTGACGCAACAGCGCATTGTATTGAATACGCCAGGTATGCTGCTGCGCCAATTCTGTTTTATCAAACCATAGGCGCTGTGGCTTAAGCACTTCCATATTGATGGTGAAATAAAGCGGCACCCCTTTTTCAGCGGCATTGCGCACTTCTTCTCCCAGGTTTAAGGAAATATTGGCCGACAAGGTATAGTTATCCTTTTCCTTGTCCAGCTCAAGGGATTCTATCCAGGCATCGGGCTGCGCCTGCTGAAACTGTTGCGCATAAGAAAACCACACGGGCAACAGCAGGAAAACGGCCAAAAACGACCACATGAAAATACGGCCAAACCATTGAAATCCAGATTGAGAAAAAACATCGTCCTTCAAATTTCTTTACCACCCTTGCCTGCTACCGGCTTTTTACGGAACAGGGCATAATAAAAACCGTCATGCGGCGCAACACTGCCTGCCTGCTCTGCCAGCGGCAGGATTTGCCCAGGCGCACCCAGCCGTTCGGTGTCTGGCAGCGACATCTCCAGATAACGTGCCTGCTCCTGCCCTTCTATGGGAAACAATGAACAGGTGACATACAGCAAGTAACCGCCCGGAGCAACCGTTTGCCACAAAGCCTGCACAATCGCTCTTTGCAAGGCGGCGGTTTTGGCCAGGTCGGCCTCTTGCCTGAGCCATTTAATATCAGGATGCCTGCGCACGATGCCCGATGCCGTACAAGGCACATCGGCCAGCACCAGATCAAACGGGGCGCCATCCCACCACTGCGACAGGTCGGCGGCATCAGCAGCCAACATGTGCACGTGCGGGCCATCCAGCTTCAGACGAGCCAGGTTTTCCGCCACCCGGGCAAGCCGGCGGCTGTCCACATCAAGCACCGTCATGTCCAGGTCGGCCAGCTCAAGCATATGTGCCGTTTTACCGCCAGGCGCGGCGCAGGCATCCAGCACCCGCATGCCATGGTGAACCGGGACTATTTCACCGGCCAGCTGGGCACCGGCATCCTGAACCGACCACCAGCCCTGTTCAAACCCCGGTATTTGCGTAACCGGCTGGGCCTGTGCCAGCACAAGGCCGGCATGCCCGGTTTCATGCGCTTCAATACCATGCTCACTGAACAGCCTGTGCAATGCCTCACGGCTGATTTGCCGTGTATTCACACGCAAGGTCATGGGGCCTGGTGTGGCCGCTGAGGCCAGAATGCCCTGCCACTGCTCGGGATATGCCTGTCGCACCTGACGAATCCACCATTTGGGGAAACCCCATTTCACCTCACTGCGTACGGCAATAGCTTGCATTAACGACGCTTTATTACGCAGAAAATTGCGCAGGCAGGCATTGACCAGCCCCTTGAATGAGGCGGTTTTCTTGTGTTTTTCGGCCGCCTTGACGGCCTGGTTCACCACAGTGTGCGCATCGTAAACCGGTACGTGGCGCACCTTGTTCCGTTCCTGGTTTTCATCAACCGCCAGCAGGCATAAAGCCACCACCAGCAAAGACTCAACCAGGCGATTAGGGGCTTTTTTATCCAGCAATAACTCGCTTAAGGCCTGACCGGTTGCCAGCTGTCGCATGACATAAAACGACACAGACTGCACCGGCGCCCGCCATTCATCGGGCACCTCTTGCAGGGATTCGGTTAAAGAGCGCCCCGCCAGAACGTCACGCAAGCAGCCGGCACAGGCAAACAGGACATCAGACAGGGCAGGTGCGGCAACGGAAGAAGTCATAGGGAGCAGACAAAAAATAAACGAACAAGCCCAAGTGTAACCCGCCTTGATGTTGATTTAACTGATTTTTCCGCCATTTCCCGTGTTAAGCCCGAAGAAAAAAACAATTCCAGTCTTCAGGACTTGAGATGCCGGCCAAAAAAGTCCAGTGAACGGCGCCAGGCCAGACTGGCCGCTTTTTCATCATACCGTGGCGTTGTGTCGTTATGAAACCCATGATGCACATCGGCATACATATGCATTTCATAAGTCTTGCCATGGTCCTGCAGGGCTTTTTCAAATGCAGGCCAGCCGGCATTGATTCTTTCATCCAGCCCGGCATAATGAATTTGCAAGGGTGCCTTGATGGCCGCCACTTCAGACACCGGGGGCTGGGGACCATAAAATGGCACTGCCGCGGCCAGGTCGGGCATACGGACCGCCAGAATGCCAGCCACGCCACCGCCATAACAAAAACCGATCACCCCCAGCTTCCCGCTGGACTCGGGATGGGTTTTCAGGAACCCGGCCGCCGCCACCATGTCTTCAGTCCGTTTGCCCGGATCCAGTTTGGCAAACATTTCCCTGGCCTTGTCTTCATCGCCAGGATAGCCGCCCACCACTGCCAGGGCATCGGGCGCAAAAGCCAGATAACCTTCAAGTGCCAACCGGCGCACAACGTCTTCTATATAAGGATTCAGGCCACGGTTTTCATGGATGACCACCACAGCTGGCAAGGGCCCGCCGGCATTGGCCGGGCGTGCCAAATACCCTTTCATGGTGCCATTGCCTTCGGGAGAGGGGTATTCGGCATATTCCGCCTTGATCCGGCTGTCGTCTTTGGGCACCTGCTGGGCCCAGGCAAAATTGGGTTGCAGGCTGTCCAGCAGGGCGGCAGCGGTAACACCCCCAACGGCAAAGCGGGCGCTACGGTTTAAAAACTCGCGCCGGCTGATAATGCCATGCACGTATAAATCAAATTCTTTCAATACGGCGGGCGAAAAATCACTTGCTTTTTTACGTTCCATCACAACGACCTCTTCAGAAAAAGGTTGATAAAACAAGACTTTTCACAGTTTACGGTGAATGGGGCCTGAAAGAAACGAATTTCCAAAAAAAAAGTTAAAATACTGATTTTAAAAGTATTGTTGAGCCTGGCTCCTTCAAAAGGTATTGTTTTTTATGTCCAACCCCAAAGTCGGTTTTGTCAGCCTTGGCTGTCCCAAAGCCCTGGTCGATTCTGAACGCATTCTTACCCAGCTGCGCACCGAAGGCTATCAAATTTCCCCCTCTTATGAAAACGCGGATGTGGTGGTGGTTAACACCTGTGGCTTCATAGACAGCGCCAAAGCCGAATCGCTGGAAGCCATTGGAGAAGCGCTTGCCGAAAATGGCAAAGTCATTGTGACCGGCTGTATGGGTGTGGAAGAAAACGTCATTCGCGATGTGCACCCCAGCGTGCTGGCCGTTACCGGCCCCCAGCAATATGAGGAAGTTGTGCGAGCCGTGCACGAGGCAGCGCCCCCCAATCTGGAACACGACCCGTTTACAGACCTGGTGCCACCACAAGGCATCAAACTGACGCCCCGCCATTACGCCTACCTGAAAATATCTGAAGGCTGCAACCACCGCTGCAGCTTCTGTATTATTCCATCCATGCGCGGAGACCTGGTCAGCCGCCCGATTGGCGATGTCCTGGACGAGGCCCAGCGCCTGGTGAATGCCGGCGTGAAAGAAGTCCTGGTTATTTCCCAGGATACCAGCGCCTATGGGGTAGACCTTAAATATCGTAGCGGCTTCTGGAATGGCCGCCCGGTTAAAACACGCATGACCGAACTGTGCAGCGCCCTGTCAGAAATGGGTGTCTGGGTTCGCCTGCACTATGTATACCCCTATCCCAGTGTCGATGAAGTCATCCCCCTTATGGCTGAAGGCAAAATACTGCCCTATCTGGACATTCCTTTCCAGCACGCCAGCCCGCGCATTTTAAAAGCCATGAAACGCCCTGCGTTTGAAGACAAAACCCTGGCCCGCATTAAAAAATGGCGTGAAATCTGCCCCGAGCTAACCATTCGTTCCACCTTTATCGTGGGCTTTCCCGGTGAAACCGAGGAAGACTTCCAATACCTGCTTGACTGGATGAGCGAAGCACAACTTGACAGGGTTGGCTGCTTCCAGTATTCGCCGGTAGAAGGCGCACCGGCCAACGAATTGGCCGACCCGGTTCCTGACGATGTCAAACAGGATCGCTGGGAACGCTTCATGGCACACCAGCAAGCTATTTCAGCTGCCCGCCTGCAAACCAAAATTGGCAAGGAAATTAGCGTTCTGGTTGACGAAATTGACGAAGATGGCGATGCAATTGGCCGCTCTAGCGCCGACGCCCCCGAAATTGACGGTTGTGTTTACCTAAGCAGTGAAAAGACACTGAAACCGGGCGATATCGTGCGCGCAGTGGTCACCGATGCCGATGAATACGACTTGTGGGCAGACGTCAAATAATGAGCGTATCTCCCAAAATCATTGCTTTCGATTTCGACGGCACCCTGGCCAATACACTGCCCTGGTTCGATGAAATCCTGAGCAGTGTTGCACAAAAATATAACTTCCGGGATCCTTCAGCCGAAGAAAAGTCCCGCTTGCGCAGCATGGAGGCGGGCGAAATTTTGCAAACGCTACAAATTCCTTTCTGGAAAGCGCCCGCTATCCTGATGGAGTTCCGCCAGCGCATGCAAGACGCCTCTCCCAATATCGAACTGTTTGACGGTATTCCCGAAGCGTTGCAACAGCTGCATGCCAAGGGATACCAAATGGCAATCCTGAGCTCAAACAGTGAAATCAATGTACGCCAGATTCTTGGCACGAATGTGAGCTACTTTCATGAGTTTCTGTGTGGCACCGATCTGTTCGGCAAACCGGCCAAACTGGGCAAATTGCTGGATAAACACAAGCTGTCCCAAGCCGAATGCCTGCTGATTGGTGATGAATTACGTGATATTGAAGCATCGCGCAAAGCCAACGTCATGATTGGCTCGGTCACCTGGGGCTATAACAGCCATGATGCCCTGCAACAGGAACAGCCCAACTTTTTGTTTACTTCACCGGCAGACATCGTTAAGGCATTAACTTAACTGCTCAACATTTGGGGGTCACTTCAGCGCGTGGGAATAAAGACCACAAGTACCTGCAGAATCATGGCCTGAACACAATATATCTTGAGTAAATAAACCCAAGTATCAGGCTGGTGCCTGAAAAGGCCGCCAGCGTGATAACAGGTAAAGCACCCAAGGCATCAGCGCCCCATCCGAACAGAATGGAAAGTGCCCCCATGAATGAAACAAACAATAAATAACGCTTTACGCTGGCATCGGACTTGAAGGTAAAGCGGGCATTGGCAAAAAAACTGAAGGTTACGGCAACGCAAAAAGCCACAAAATTGCCCGTAGCCTGGCTGGTACTGAAAACACGGTACACCAGGAAAAAAACACCCCAGTGAATCAGGGTATTCAGCACCCCGGTCATCAGGTATTTTGAAAACAAAACCCCTGTTTTACAACGATTCAAGGTTTCCATCCCGTTACAAAAACCGCGACCGGCTGTCGCTTGCCACCGGCCTTTTGCAATTCAAGCAAACGCAATACGCCCTGCCCGGTGGCAATATCCACCCCCTCGGCCGTGGCCCGTAACACGCTGCCAGGTACTGCGCTGGTATTTTCATCTAACGCCACCGCCTGCCACACCTTGACCGGATCTTTCAGGCCTGGCAATTGCAAAATGGCCCCTGGCACCGGATTAAATGCCCGAATGCGGCGGGCAAGGGTTGGGGCATCCTGGTTAATATCAATCGGGGCTTCGGACTTTTCCAGCTTGGCCGCGTAAGTCACCCCTTCCTCAGGCTGGGGCACGGCCTTGAGTTCGGCCGTACCCAGCTTGCCCAATACCGCGGTAATGCATTCGGCACCCATTTGTGCCAGCTGGTCATGCAACACGGCAGCCGTCTGGTCGGTAATATCAATTCTTTTTTCAAGCAATACATCGCCAGTATCCAACCCGGCATCCATTTGCATAATCGCCACCCCGGTTTGCGCATCGCCAGCCTCAATAGCCCGCTGAATGGGTGCCGCACCACGCCAGCGTGGCAACAGGCTGGCGTGAATATTCAGGCAACCATATTTGGGCAGATCAAGCACCCATTGGGGCAGAATAAGCCCATAAGCCGCCACCACCATCACATCAGGGGCAAGCGCCTGCAACACCTGTTGCACTTGTCGGGCTTCATCAGGATACTTGCCGTCAAGCCGCAGGCTTTGGGGCTGCAACACCTGCACCCCTTGCGCCATGGCCTCTTGCTTAACCGGGCTGGGCGTTAATTTCAGCCCCCTGCCCGACGGGCGATCGGGCTGGGTTAATACCAACGGGACTTCGTGTCCGGCCTTGGTAATTGCCTCATAGGCCAGGCGGGCAAACTCGGGGGTACCGGCAAATATAACTCGCATAATTCCTTATCTTCCTGCAAACAATCCTGAATGATAACGATTTTAACTCACTACATGCCGTAAATTCCGGCAATAACTGCTTATTATGCGCGGATTAAGTTAAAGTAGCGGCAATCATTGATCTCTTTTAGAGCTAAGCATTTTTATGAGCCAATTGCCCCATTCCGATCAAAAAAATCAGGAATATTCCCACCACCACCCCACTGCCAAAAAACCGGGTGCCACCCTGGCCCAAAACAAAGAACGTGTCAGGGTCGCCCGCATCAGTACCTGGGTCAGTGTTGCCGTTAACTTCAGCCTGTCAGTCTTGCAAATCATCATTGGCATTATTGCCCAGTCACAGGCCCTGATTGCCGACGCCGTTCATACACTGTCCGACTTGGTGTCTGATTTTGTGGTCCTGTTTGCCAGCAAACATGCCAACAAGGCTCCCGATGACAACCACCAGTACGGGCACCAGCGTTTTGAAACCCTGGCTGCCTTGGGTATTGGGGTTTTATTGTTACTGGTTGGTGTTGAAATGATCTGGGCGGCCGCGGCAAGCGTGCAAAGCGGCAAACCTATTGCCCAAGTACATTACACGGCCCTTATCATTGCCTTCGCCACACTGGTTGGCAAAGAACTGCTGTTCAGGTACTTGCTCAAACAAGCTGAAAAAGTACGCTCTTCCATGCTGGTGGCCAATGCCTGGCACTCGCGTTCTGATGCCGCCTCATCCTTGATTGTGGCCATCGGGATTCTGGCCAACATGGTTGGCTTTACCTGGGCCGACCCGATTGCCGCCCTTATCGTGGGCCTGATGATTTCCCGCATGGGTCTTAAGTTCATCTGGTCTACCCTGAATGACCTGACCGACCGCTCGGTAGATGCCGAAACCTACCAGCGCATTCACGACAAACTGCTCAGCACCCCTGGCCTGCTAGGCATTCATGACCTTAAAACCCGCAAAATGGGCGACATGATTTTAGTAGAAGTTCACCTTGAGCTGCCCGCCAACATGACCATTGCCGAAGGCCATGAAATTTCCGAGGAAGCCTGTCGGCGTGCCATGGTGGATGAGGATATTTTAGATATCACCACCCACTTTGACCCGCACTAAACAGCCTTGCGGGCATACCCCGGGCGGGCTTGACGCCTGCCGCCAGGCATATGCCCCGTTTTTTACGACAAGACACGCAAGTGTTTAGGCACACACAGCAGCCCGTTTATTAACCAGGGCCTTGCCGGCACGGCTGGCATTGGGACGCTGCAAATAATCAGAAATCCACTGTCCGGTGGTAATAACGGCATCCAGGTCAATGCCCGTTTCAATACCCATTCCCTGCAACATATAAAGGACATCTTCGGTTGCCACGTTACCTGTTGCCCCCTTGGCATAAGGACAGCCACCCAATCCGGCCACCGATGAATGGAAAATTGAAATACCGGCCTGCAAGGAAGCATAGATATTGGCCAGCGCCTGCCCGTAGGTATCATGAAAATGGCCGGAAACCTGGCGAGGGTCAACTTTTTCGGTAACCGCTGACATGACCCGATAAACCTGGGTGGCAGTGGCTACCCCTATGGTATCGGCCACATCAATTTCATCACAACCCAGGGCAATCAGGCGCTGGGCCACGTGCACCACCGATTCAACCGGTACCTCTCCCTGGTAGGGGCAACCCAGCGCACAGCTGATACTGCCACGCAGGCGGATGCCGGCTTCTTTGGCCGCCCGGGCCACCGGCTCGAAACGGTCAATGGATTCATCAATGGAGCAGTTGATGTTTTTTTGCGAAAAAGCTTCACTGGCCGCACCAAAAATAACCACTTCATCGGCTTTGGCCGCCAGCGCACCCTCAAAACCGCGCATATTAGGCGTCAATACCGAATAAACCGTGCCTTCCCGGCGTTTGATGGCCTCCATGACCTTGGCGCCATCGGCCATTTGTGGCACCCACTTGGGCGACACGAACGAAGTGGCTTCTATATTCAGAAAACCGGCATCGCTAAGCTGGTTGACCAGTGACACCTTGATGTCGGTCGGGACGAATTCTTTCTCATTTTGCAAGCCGTCACGTGGACCTACTTCTACAATTTTTACTTTATCTGGCAATGCCATGACTGTCTTCCTTCCTTTAGTTTGCTCATTTTAAAATAATCATTCAGGGCCATAAACGGCTTTTTTCTAACTTTTATTATAGTCTGAACCGTCTAGCGCACACGCTGATATCGTCCATCATTCAAACGCACAATATAAGCGGCCAGTTCAAGCGTCAGCAACAGGCCGCTTGCTTCAGATACGCCAATGCGCAAATCATTCGCCAGGGCATCCAGACTTAAGGGTTCAAACCCCATCCGCTCCAGTAGACGAAGCTGTTCGGGACTGGGAACAAAGCCATCGGTATGGTCAGGCACCGCATCCGCCTTCTTCGCGCCTACCATGCCTGCATTCACCTTGCTTCCCGGGGCACCCGCCAGCTCTTCCTGTATATCCATGGCCGTTTCCACCAGTTTTGCCCCCTGGCGGATCAGGGCATGACATCCCCGTGACAAAGGGGAATGAATCGAACCAGGAATCGCAAACACCTCGCGCCCCATTTCTCCGGCCAGACGGGCGGTAATGAGTGAACCACTTTGTTTGGCCGCTTCCACCACCAGCACCCCTTTGGACAACCCCGCCACAATCCGGTTGCGCCGCGGAAACTGATGCACCACGGCGGGCGTGTCCAGCGGCAATTCTGACACCAGTGCCCCCTGTTCGCGAATGCGCAGGGCCAGGTTCTTGTTGGCAGCCGGATACAGGCGATTAATGCCCGTGCCCATCACGGCTATCGTGCTGCCCGTGCCTTCCGGCGCTTCAAGGGCACCTTCGTGCGCTGCGGTGTCAATGCCATGGGCAAGCCCGCTTACCACACACCAGCCCTGCCCAGCCAGGTATTTGGCAAAGGCACGGGCATTATCGCTGCCACCCAGCGTGGCATTACGGGCTCCCACCATGGCAATGGCCGGCATGGCCAGCACGTCGGGACGACCATCCACATATAACAAAATGGGTGGATCATGCGTATCGAACAGGGCCTTGGGGTACAAAGGGTCGGCCAGCGTTAGAATATAATGCCCCGGTCGGGCCAGCCACTCGAAAGTTTTATTGATTAATGCCTGAATTTCAGGCTCAGGCTCTGCCGCCAGTTGCAAAGCCAGTTTTTGTGGCAGATATTTCATGAGCTGGCCAACCGATGCGGCAAACACCTGGTCTGGCAAACCAAAAACCGCCAGCAGCTGGCGCGCCGTTACCGGCCCCACGCCCGGTTCAAGGGTAAGCCTTAACCAGGCCTGCAATTCTTCTTGGGAGCTCATAAAAGACATTTGGAAAACAAGAATGAAATAAGCATAATCTTACCGTGCCACAGGGCGCTGAAAGGCCGCACCCGTGCACCAACTTGAAATACGACAGTGTGCCACCATTTACGGTAAAGAAACGGAAAAAACGGATAATTTGGTCTGCCCGGCATTCGCGAAGTGCGTTTGCCTGCCCCGGCCATAAACGGGAAATACCCCGTTCAAGGCGCAGCAGTTATTATCAGCGTGCAAAAATTGCCTATAATATTGCTAATATGTCTTTTACCTGAACCAACATTTTATTTTATGGCATTACTACCTATTCTTCATTTCCCCGACCCACGTTTGCACAAAGTGGCAAAACCTGTTGAACAGGTAGACGACCGGATTCGCCAGCTCGTCAAGGACATGGCCGAAACCATGTATGACGCCCCCGGTGTTGGCCTGGCCGCCACCCAGGTTGACGTTCATGAACGCGTTGTGGTGATTGATATCTCTGAAGAAGGCAACGAACTTCGCGTCCTGATCAACCCGGAAATTATCTGGAAAAGTGATGACACCCAGGTTTATGAGGAAGGTTGCCTTTCTGTACCCGGCATTTATGACAAGGTGGAGCGTTCGGCCGAAGTCAAGGTGAAAGCACTGAATGAAAAAGGCGAGGAATACACTTTTCACGCCGATGGGCTGCTGGCCGTCTGTGTGCAGCATGAACTGGACCATTTAATGGGCAAGGTTTTTGTTGAGCATCTTTCAAGCCTGAAACAAAATCGCATCAGGACCAAGATCAAAAAACAGGCCAAAGAAAAAGCCTGAAAAAAATAAGGTTGGCCATGGCCAACCTTATTTTTTACTGCTGTAAAACCACCTTCACTATTGCGAACCTGCCAATCAGGCAACTTCTTTAAACTTCAAAGACATAAAGCCCTCAAGCGAATCATCCTTGATGTCCAGCCAAGGTTTCGGGAGCATGGCGCCCATAGTGCCAGTAATAGTTGAACGATAAACTTTATTGCGAAAACCCATAATATCGGCTTTTTTGTCTTCCTGCCATTGCTTGAACAGATCGGCCTGCTGGTGCACTGGAAATTCGGGATAGTCTGTGGCGCCAACCAGTTCATCAATATAACTGGCCTGGAAATCAATAAACTGGCTATCAGTCGTCAACTGCCCGTAACGTTGCAACCATGCATCCATGTCTTTACGACGGGTTGCCTGGTCAGGCAATTGGATTTTTCCCATGATCACGTCACGTGCATACCACGCCTGGGCATCAAACATATTAAAAGTAAACCATTGATCCTGCATACCCAGATAAATCAGTTTGGGATTGCTTTGGAAAAAGATACCTTTATAAAGATTGTCGGGATACAGGCAGTTGTGCGTATCCAGGCGCAGTTCATCGGGCAGAAAAGGAAAATGGAACTGATAACCCGTACACATAATGATGGCGTCAAAAGCCTGTGTACTGCCATCGGTAAAGTAAACCACATTACCTTCAATATGATCAAGCCCTGGCTTTTCGCTCACGTTTTCGGGCCAGGTATAACCAAAAGAACCACTACGCTGGCTTATGGTTACAGATTTTGCACCATATTTATAGCATTGAGAGCCAATATCTTCAGCGGAATAACTGCCCCCCACCAGCAACACATCTTGCCCTGCAAACTCCAGCGCATCACGAAAATCGTGCGCATGCAAGACTCGCCCGGGATATTGCTCCATTCCCTGGTAGTAAGGCATATTGGGCGTAGAAAAGTGACCGGTGGCAACCACCACGTAATCAAACTCTTCGGTTTCCTGTTCACCGGTTTTATGGTTCATGACAGTAACCGTAAACAGCTGGGTTTCTTCGCTGAAAGTCACCCAGCGAACCGGGCACTCGAAACGGATGTAATTAAAAATGGCCCGCTTGTCAATGCGCCCCATGATGTAATCCTTA
The DNA here is from genome assembly GCA_041656315.1 of Advenella sp. GTDB lineage: Bacteria > Pseudomonadota > Gammaproteobacteria > Burkholderiales > Burkholderiaceae_B > Advenella. The sequence continues at coordinate 11,295 of JBBADT010000017.1, read as the reverse complement.
AGGACTTCACGTGGCGGGTATGAAGGAAGTGGCTGATTGAAGTGTTGATCGAAACTATAGTCTGCAAACTCCAGGCACTCTTTGGGGCCATTGGACCATAAATAGCGGTACATACTGCCATGCACGGGTTCACCGTTTTTATCCAGGCCGGTGCGCCATGTGTAATTCCACATGCCACCAATATCATTTTGTTTTTCGTAACAGACAATTTCAGGAAGATCCGCAACACCGGCTTTACGTAAAGCCTCGAAAGCACGCAATTGCGCCAAACCACTGGGACCTGCACCTAAAATAGCAATTTTTGTTCTAGCCAAAATAAAACTCCATATAATAATGAACGACGAAAACACGCTGTACGAACCAGCGTGTTTGTTTTTTTAATAATTATTGTCGTCTTAAGAAAAGGCTGTTTTTTAAATGTGACTATAAATAAATATTCATATTTATTTCACACTTAAAATAAATGAAAATGTAAATATTTATAAGCTGAAAATATTTATATTTACTTCACACTTAAAAAAAACACCCTTGAGATAGCTGCAAATAAAGCAAGCAAATGATTGGTACTCATCGGTACCAAGGGGCCATTATAACAGACGCCCCCCTGTTTGGCCAATCGGGGCAAGCTGAAGCCCCCCCTGTTACGCGCATGCGCCCCACCAAGCCGGGACGTGTTCAGATGCGCTACTCAATCCAGCTTTCGCGTGCCGCAGTCATATTCCCCGTCACAAAGGCCAGGTTGGCGGCCGCCACCTGGGATGCGGTTCTTGCATCCAGGCGGGCTTGTTGCGCATCAAGCAGTGCCGTATCGGCAATGGTAACCGCCGTCAAGGTACCCAAGCCCTGGCGGTACGCTTCCAGCGCGCCTTCATACGTTGTTTTTGCCGTATTCACCAGCCCTGAAGCCGCCTGATGACTGGCCAAGGCCGTGCGCAACATGTTGGTGGCGGCAATAATTTCCCGCATCGCCGCCTGCTGCGACTGCCGGAAAATATCAGAGGCACTGTCTGCCCGGGTCTTGGCATCTTGCAAACGTGAAGCGCGAAGGCCGCCATCAAATATGGGAATCGTTACGCCCAATATCACGCTGCTTGAGCCTGTGGTCTGGCTCAGGCTGGGCAAACCACGCACATCAAAATTGGTCCGGTTACGTGCCGCTACCGCACCCAAATATACTTTAGGCATGAATTCGGCTTCGGCAGCGGCAATTCCCTCTTTACTGGCCTTCATGGCAGCATAACTGGCCAACACATCCGGACGCCGGGAAATGGCCATTTGAATGGCCTCATCGGTTAGCGTTGAATTGGCATGGGGCAAAGGGTTGCCAGGCGGGTTGGCAATCTTGAGGTTCGTGGTAGCCGGCAAGCCGACCGCAGCCAGAAGCGCTTGATACGCCATTTGTTGATCCCCTTGTGCGGTAACCTGGCGCAACTTTGCCTGGGCCACTTGCTGGTTGGCCTGGGAAGTTTCTAAAACAGTGGCAAGGCCCGCTTTTTGGCGCGCCTCTACCGCATTGGCAATCTGGTTCGCGTTCTTCAGGGCTTGGCCGGCAATGCCGTTTTTAGCATTGGCGCCGGCATATAAATAATAGGCATTCGTCACCTCATGAATAATTCTTTGGTGCGTGCCATTAAACAGCACATTGGCGGCAAAAGAAGCGTGTTTGGCTCCCTCGGCAAGCGCCTTGCGTTGCCCGAAATCAAAAATCAGCCATTCCAGCGCAAGCGCAGGCACCACACCATGAAACTCGGTATCAAGGCTGCGATTGCCCGGCAACAGGGGAAGCGGAGTATGGTTTTTTTGCCAGCCACTAATCACATTGGCAGACAATTGCGGCAGGAAAGTTGCTTCAACCGTCCCCACCGCCAACGCGGCCTGTTTCGCGCGGTTCCACGCCAGACGCGTTTCGGGATTCTCGCGTTGGGCAATATCAATTAACGCTGGCAGGCCATACGCCTGCTTGTTATTAATTACAGGGGCAGGCGGCAAAACCATGGCCTCGGGTACAACAGGTACGGAAAACCCCGGTGCCAACTCAGGCTTGCCAGTCGTGGCAACAGACTCAATCTTGCCTGCCCGGGTATCAGCGGCATCCTGCGCCTGCGGCTTCCATGGCCTGTCGGGTGCAGAAGGTGCCCGCTTCAGTGCTTCACTTGCGCAACCAGAGAGCGCAATACACATTGCCAGCCCAAGAAACGGAACCCTTAAGGGGGAGTCAAATCGGGTAGCTAAATATGCCTGTTTAATCATCCTTGGCTCTTGTTCAGTAATTGCTTCATTTGCCCAATCTCATCAAGTGCCCAGGCTGTTTCGGAAGAAGAATCCGCCGTTTTAAAAACAGCAACAGGGCACAATGCGTCTGCCCGCGCAATCAAATCCTTCAGGCGCAAAATGGTTTCATCATCCAATCGCAGCTTGCGCGGTTCAAACAATGACAGCCCAAGCGCTTCCCGGGCCTCATGCAGTGTGACAACCACATTGGATATTTCATCCATAGCGACTGGCCGGCCCCTGGACGAATCCAGAACCTGCACAAGACCGTCAAGTGCATCGTTTATCTTGCCATACACCACCGAAGCAACGCTTTGCGGCCAGATACGGGTAAAAACCAGGTACATGACCAGGTTGCCCAGCAAAATACCCATAATGCGGTCTGAGGCAGCTGACATGCTGATATCCGGGCCAAAGCCCTGCAATATAGTGAGCAAAAACGCCAGGCCAATTTGAATGCCTGCATAGGCAATCCGTTCGCTGCCCGCAGACACCCACCCTGCCACCAGGATACCGGCAAACACCAAGGCCATTAAGGAGCCGATACTGGTCATGTGGGGAATCAGGAATAAAATGGCAGCAACCCCCATGGCAGCGCCTATCAAGCACCCGATAATACGCAACACAAGCTTATGCACGGTCTCGGCAGTGCTACCCAGTGCAGCCACATAGCAGGTGATCATGGCCGTATGAATGCCTTGCCAATCTATCGCGGTATAAGCCAGATAACTAATGATGGCCGCCGCCGTGGTTTTAAGGGCGAAACGCTGATAGCTCGGGTTGGTAAGGGCATCTTTGAAAAAAAAGGATGCCTTACCAGCCTGCCCCTCGGGCATGGCGCAACGGCCCAGCAGCGTATCAAGGGCCTGTCTGGCGGCTTCGGCAGGGCCTGCCCCATACGTGGTGGGGTTTGGGCCTGGGGGAGTTTCGGGAGGAGAGCCTTCTTCCACTGCCCGGGCGGCCTGGCGACATTGCGTGGCCAGTTCGGCACACTGCTGTTCAGGTACAGTGCCCGCCAACGTCGCAACAGCAAGCATCAAGCGGTACGACTCATCAATCGCACCATTCAAATAGCGGGTTTGCGCCGTAGAGACCAAATGCAACAGCTTGATATTCCCTGCGCGCTTTTTCATCGCTTCATTGCCTTCCTGCAACAGCGCATGCAAATCATCAGCAGCCGTAGCCTGTTCAAGCACCCGCGCCACTGTTTCAAGCCTTTGCACCAGTTCGGATTTCAGCACGCGTACCGCCGAGCGCCCAAGAAACAGGTTGAAAACCACAATAATGCCCATGGGCGCAACAGTCATCAACCAGGCATAAAGCAAGGCGCGCGTGGCGGCCTCACCGAAAGGCACACTACCCAGCAAGGTCATGGCAAAACCCACCACCAGGGCAAGCACACTGCCAATCTCTCCCAACAGGCTGGCAGCGCCAATATACAGAAAAAGAAAAGAGCCTACGGCAATTACCACAAGGCGCCACATGGGATAATCAATAGTCCAGCGAACCAGATAAAGCAGCATTACCACCACCAGCGCCACCAAAACCGTCAAGCCAATTGCCATTAAGGAATTTTCAGCGCTATCGGGTTTCATCAGGAAGAGGATCAGGTAGCACCCGATGGCTGCCAAAGGAATACCATAAGTCATGAACAATAAAGCCGCCAAGGCACATTGTGCGGCAACCCGCCACGCCATCGCCAGGCGTCCGTCAAAAGGACGCAGGTCTTGGCGCGCTGTATGAAAAATGACAGACAGAAAGCATTTAGCAGTCGTCGTCATGTTTTTTTACCACCACGACTGCCGATGCACCAATACGCAACAGGTTTTCTGGGGCCTCACCAAGGCGTACCCTGACCGGGAAACGCTGGGCCACCCGTACCCAGTTCAGGGATTTTTGCACGATGGGCAAAACGCGGGGCAAATCGATCATATCCGTTGAACTGATCCCCCAGCCTATGCTGTCAATCTTTCCCTTGATAGCGACAGAGGGGTCGGCAAGCGCATAAACCAATGCGCAGGCATTGGGCTTAAGCTCCATGAGTTCCGTTTCGCGGAAAAAAGCAGTGGCATACCACTGTTCGGTATTGATCAAGGTAAACAGTGATTGATCGGGTGCGACATACTCACCCGATGAAACCGACAGCCCCACAATAAGTCCGTCGTGGGGCGCGCGCACTTCAGTATCTGCCAAGGCACGCCGGGCAATGGCCAAGGCGCTTTGGCTGACCTGAACCAGAGCATCGGCCGCCTCCAGGTTTCCAACCAGGTTTTCGGCTGCCAGTGCCTGGGCCCGGGCCTGTCTCAGGCTGACCTGTGCATCTTGATACAGGGTTCGTGCGTCATCCACCTGCTGGGTAGTAACAAAACCCTTTTTATTTAACGGAATCAGCCTTTCGAGGGTTTTTTCAGTCAATTGCAGGTTTGAAAGCGCGCGCTCAACCTGTTCATTGGCAATCGTCAGATTGGCACCCTCTGCTTTAATCTGGCGTTGCCTCAGGTCGCGGGCAGCCATGGCTGACTTGAGCTCGGCTTCAGCCTGCTCTACGCGCAAACGATACACGGTTGGGTCAAGCGTAAACAGAAGTTCGCCGCGCTTTACCTTGCCATTCTCAACAACATGAAACTGCTCAACCCGGCCCGGCACAGGCGTACTAATATGTACAACATCGGCCTGCAACATGGCATCTTCCGACAAGGGGCTGTGTTTCCATTGATAAAACAGGACCAGCGCAATGGCAGCCACAATAATGATGGCTGCAACCAATCGGGCCACAGCTTTATGCTTGTTGGGGGAAATGGGATGACTCATGGATCAGGCAGAGAAGAAGGCCATCGAGGTGGCAATGGCAATAATAAGTGCTACACAGATGTAGACCAGAAGGCGGAATGGCAAGACGTCGTCCAGTTGCAGGCGAATAAAAATTACGCGAACAACAACCGCACCAATAATGCCAATAAACGCGCAAAGCAACCAGGAAGGAAAGTACGATCCGAACGCATAAACGGAGGGTACGTTTGAACAACCCGCAAGCATCGCTGTAACCAGCCAGAGCATAACAATACGTGGCATCATTACAGACCTTGTGGCAGCAAACGGGGAAAACGAAGATTTGTTGAAGGCATCAGGCGAACTAATCGTCAATGTAACATTTGATCACGATATAGTCCCACACTGATCTCCAACTGTCAATCTGCTTATCTCTAATTAACAGTCACACTTACGTCACAGTCACACCGGCTTTTGGATTGCAAAACCGGCATCCATACCTGCAATGCCGGTTTCAGGCAACATTAGGGGTTACTCATATGACCTGACATCATCAATGACTTTGCCGTCATTGGGCAACAGGCCAGGCTGCTCAAACACGATTTCCGCCCGCAGTTTGGTGATATCCCGCACGGCATCCACCAAAGACTGCCTCAAATCGTCAGACACCGCACCCGGCGCCACTTCAACCCAAAGGCTCATCTGATCGTGCCCCACTGCCCCGCTAATAACCAGCCGCGCCCGCTGGACCTGGGCAAAGCGTCGGGCAACCATGGCCACCTGCTTCGGGTGAACAAACATGCCCCGCACCTTGGTGGTCTGGTCGGCCCTGCCCATCCATCCCTTGATACGCTTATTGGTTCGACCGCAGGCCGACGGACCGGCAATAATGGCCGACAGGTCACCGGTACCAAAACGCACCAACGGATAATCGGGATTAAGCGTGGTAACCACCACTTCGCCCACCTCGCCATCGGGAACCGGTTCATTAGTGCCAGGACGCACGATTTCCAGAATGATATCTTCAGCCACGACCAAACCGTCACGCGCGGGCGTTTCGTAGGCAATCAGCCCCAGATCGGCAGTCCCATAAGCCTGGAAACCCTCTATGCCCCGGTCGGCAAACCATTTCTGCAAGGACGGTGGAAACGCCTCGGCGGAAAACAGGGCACGCTTCAGGGAAGGCAGCGCAACGCCCATGGCATCGGCCTTTTCCAGAATCAGGCGCAGGAAACTGGGGGTTCCTGTGTAACCATCAGGAGCCAGATCGCGAATATTTTGCACCTGCATCTCGGTTTGCCCGATACCGCCAGGGAAAACCGTACACCCCAGAGCATGGGCACCGGTTTCAAACATGGAGCCGGCCGGCGTAAAATGATAGGAAAAACAGTTGTAAACCAGCATGCCTTTACGAAAACCGGCCGCAAACAGGGCACGTCCAAAACGCCAGTAATCACCGCGAGCACTTTCCGGTTCAAAAATCGGCCCAGGCGAGGCAAACACCCGCAAAGACTGGCCCCAGCCAATGGTGGAAAAACCGCCAAAAACACGGTTTATTTCATCGCCTTGTTGCCTGGCTACGCCCAGCATGCTGGCGCGCCCGTCCAGTTGCCGCTCTAGCAACTCTGACTTGCGAATAACAGGCAAACCGGCCAGGGCAATACGGTTATGCACCCCCCCCACCTCGATGCCCCGCAACTGATCGGCAATCGCAGGCGCCCGTTCCACCGCCTTTTTCAGGGCCTGGGGCAAGGCGGTAAACAGGGCCTGTTCACGTGCATCGGCATCGCGATGCTCCAATACATCAAAAAACTCACTCATCATAGCTCCTAGGCCAACCAGCGTTTACGGCGACGATAAAACTTGGTATCCCTGAAACTCTTGCGATCGCCACTTTCAATGCCCAAATAGAACTCTTTGACATCCTCATTATTGGCCAGCTCATCGGCCTTGCCATCCATCATGACCCGACCGCTTTCCAGGATATAGCCATAGTCGGCATAACGAAGGGCAATATTGGTATTTTGTTCGGCCAACAGGAAGCTGACGCCTTCACGGGTATTCAGGTCACGCACAATTTCAAAAATTTCTTCCACAATTTGCGGTGCCAGCCCCATGGAGGGCTCATCAAGCAGAATCATTTTGGGGTCTGCCATAAGCGCGCGGCCAATGGCGGCCATTTGCTGTTCGCCCCCCGAGGTATATCCGGCCTGGCTGGTACGACGCTGCTTCAGGCGCGGAAAATACTGATACACCATATCCAGCGAAGCGGCAATTTCACCCTTGCTATCGGTTCGGGTGTACGCACCGGTTAACAGGTTTTCCTCGATGCTCAGGTGCCCGAAACAATGCCGTCCCTCCATGACCTGGATCACACCGCGCTTAACCAGATCGGCAGGCGTCAGGCTGTCAATCCGCTCTCCTTTGTAATGGATATTACCTTTGGTCACATCGCCACGCTCGCTTTTGAGCAAGTTGGAAATGGCGCGCAGCGTGGTGGTTTTACCGGCACCGTTGGCCCCCAGCAGGGCAACAATCTTGCCCTCGGGAACCACCAGCGATACGCCCCGCAACACCAGGATAACGTGGTTATAAATAACCTCGATACCATTCACATCTAATAAGGCCTTTGGAGCCTCTTGTTTCGTTTCCATACAGTTTTCCTGAAGTCAGGTGGGAAGCAGTACTCACACACCCCCGCCACCGTCTATGCACAATACGGCCACAGGGAATACCGCTTCCCGGAGCACTACCAATTACTTAAGACTCGGTTGCACAATCGCGTGGGGTGATTTTTTTCTCGCTGGCATACTTCTCGGCCTCGGACTTGACAAGCGGATCTACATATTTCTTGTCAGACTGATACCAATCGGAGACCACCGTAAACTTGTTGCCGTCCCACTGTATGATGCGGGCCCAATCATCACCCATATGATTCTCGCAGCTGGTTTTTACCGGGCGCAGCATTTCATCAAAGCCCAGCTCCTTGAGTTTGTCTTCGGTCAGGTTCAGGTTTTCAAAGCCCCAACGCACCTGCTCGGGGGTCATGTGCTGGCCTTTGCCGAATTTTTCCTGGGCGGCACGAATGGCTTCCACCTGCAACATGGAAATCACCATGCCACGGTTATAGGCCAGCGAACCTTTCGTGTCTTTGCCAGACTCAAGGCCCTTGTCATACAGGTGGGTTTTCAGGTCTTCGTAAATTCTGCCCTTGCTTTCACCCGTATTATGAATGGTGATGGCGTTATAGCCTTTGGCAACCTGACCCAGGTCTTTCACGTCGCCTTCGGAACCGGCCCACCAAATACCATAAATCTTGTCACGTCCATATCCCGTAGACTGCGCCTCACGAATAGAGGTTGGGGTCATAATCCCCGCACTCCACAGAAGGACGTAATCGGGGCGTTTCTGACGAATTTGCAGCCAGGTTGATTTTTGTTCCACACCCGGTGCCGTGACCGGATACAGCTGCAATTCAAAACCATTGGCTTCGGCACGGGCCTTTAACAGGGGGATAGGCTCTTTGCCATACGGGGAATCATGATAAACCAGGGCAATTTTCTTGCCCTTGAGCTTGTCTTCTCCACCCAGCTTCTTGGCAATATCTTGAATCATCACATCTGCCGCTGTCCAGTAAGTGCCCAACAGCGGGAAGTTCCACTTGAACACAGTGCCATTGGCCGATTGCGACAAGCCATAGCCAACGGTCTCGATGCTGACCTTATCAATGGGGGCTTTGTCGGACACCGCAAAGGTAATACCGGTGGATTGCGGGTCAAAGCCCGAGGCACCACCCTTGGCATTTTTCAGGCGCTCATAGCACTCAACGCCCCGATCGGTGGCATAGGCGGTTTCACACTCTTCAAAAGCCAGCTTGACACCATTAACACCGCCATCGCGTTCATTAATCAGTTTCAGGTAATCAATCTTGCCATCGGCCCATGGAATACCCAATGGAGCAAATGAACCCGTACGATAAGTAAACAGGGGAACAAACTGCTCTTCTGCCGCCTGTACCTGCAAGGGAATAGTCGCCAAAACGCCACTAACTGCCAGGGCTGCCGTGATGGATTTAAAGCTTAATTTCATATCGGTCTCCTCCGAAGAAATTGATACATGCTGTTTTTTTATGAATGACAACGTCAGTTAAACGTGAACTTTTTAATGTGGGAAAGGCCATATCCGCAACTTCTCTTTGGCAATACTCCACAATCTTGCCAGGCCATGCGGCTCCGCAATCAGGAAAAAAACAATTAAAGCGCCAAATACCATGTGCTCGATGTGGGCAGCGGTATCCACCCCAATCGGGATACCCATCATGGCCGGAATCCGGTTAAGCAAAATGGGAATCAGGACAATAAAGGCGGCGCCATAAAAACTGCCTACAATAGAACCCAACCCCCCAATAATGACCATAAACAACAGCTGGAAAGAACGGTTCAGGTCAAACGCCAGGGGCTCCCATGATCCCAGGTGCAAATAACCCCACAGCACCCCGGACACCCCGATAATGAACGAACTGACCGCAAAAGCGCTGAGCTTGGCATACATGGGGCGAATGCCAATCACCGAAGCCGCAACGTCCATATCACGGATAGCCATCCATTCACGGCCAATCGCACTGCGCACCAGGTTTTTGGCCAACAGGGCAATAATGACCACCAGCAAAAGGATGAACAGGTATTTCTGTACCGGTGTTTGCACGTCAAAGCCAAAAAAGGTTAGCGGTGGAACCGACACGCTGCCGGAAGAAGAATAATTCGTAAAGAACGGAATCCGCAGGAAAGTCCAGTCAACAAAAAACTGGGCCGCCAGCGTGGCAACCGCCAGATACAAACCCCTGATACGCAGGCTGGGAATCCCGAAAATGACCCCAACCAGCATGGAAAAAAATCCGCCCAAAAGGATTTGTACCAATAGGGGCATCTCGGGAAACCGCACCCCGAAATTCCATGCAGCATAGGCACCCACGGCCATGAAGGCACCACTACCCAGTGAAATCTGGCCACAGTAACCCACCAGAATATTCAGGCCAATCGCCGCCAGGGAAAGAATCAGGAATGGAATGACAACGCCACTTAACAAATAGTCACTGGCCATTGCCGGCACGGCCAAAAAGGCAAATGCCAGCAACAAAACCATTAAGACACGGTCCTGGCGGATGGGGAAGATCTGCTGATCGGCCCGGTAACTTGTCTTGAACTGCCCATTTTCACGATATAACATGATGTACTTCCTTTACGCTTGCCCGCTATACGCGGTCGATAATCTTTTCGCCAAACAAACCTTGCGGACGGAACAGCAGGAATGTCAGGGCCAATACATAGGCAAACCAGATTTCAATGCCGCCCCCCAGATAGGGACCCAGATAAGCTTCAGACACCTTCTCGCCCACCCCAATAATGAGGCCGCCGATAATCGCACCCGGCACAGAGGTAAGGCCCCCCAGGATAACCACTGGCAAAGCCCGCAGCGCGGCGGTGGAAAGCGTAAACTGCACGCCAAACTTGGAGCCCCAGATAATGCCTGCAACCAGCGCCACAATACCAGCCACCACCCAGACAATGACCCAGATACGGTTTAGGGGAATACCAATAGACTGTGCCGCCTGGTGGTCATCGGCGACCGCCCGCAAGGCGCGTCCGGTAGAGGTGTACTGGAAGAAAAAGGCAAGGGCCGCCACCAGGGCCGCTGCAATCGCTGCCGCCGTCAGGTCTTCCAGGTTGATCAGAATACCGCCCTCGAACAAACTGTCCAAAATAAAAGCCGGGTCTTTGGGCATGCCAACGTCAATCGTGTAAACCGAACTGCCAAACAGGGTTTGGCCAAATCCGTCCAGAAAATAACTGATGCCCAGGGTAGCCATGAGCAAGGTGGTGGCCTCTTGATTGACCAGGTGGCGCAACACCAGCCGCTCTACCAGCCAGGCAATAACCACCATTAAAATGGCACTGATAATGAAGGCCAGAATATTGGCCAGCCACATGCTTTCAAAACCCAGCCACTCGGGCAGCCAGGCTGAAAACCGCGCCATTGACAAGGCGGCCACCAGTACCATGGCCCCCTGGGCAAAGTTGAATACCCCCGATGCCTTGAAAATAAGTACAAAACCCAGTCCGACCAGCGCATACAGCATGCCGCTCATCAGACCACCAAATAAAGTTTCTAAGAAATATCCCATATTGCCCTCAATGCTCTACGCCCAGATAGGCACTAATCACTTCTTCATTTGCTCGAACTTCGGCAGGTGTGCCA
>JBBADT010000016.1:0-47832 GCA_041656315.1 Advenella sp. | reverse complement strand
TTCCATAGGGAGGTCAGCGGGAAACGCTTGTCTACCCACCCCAATAACCCTGTCGTTTCGACAACTTTTTCGCTAGCCATGTAGAGGCTCCTTTTCTAACTTGGCAAGATACTAATTACAGTAGCCTAGGCTACTAACCCGCTGCTTTATCAAGGCCAACCATAATATTGTTATCATCAATAAAATAATACGGAGGCACTTCCAGATTATCGGGTGCAGGCTGGTTCTTGAATACCCGGCCGGCCAAATCAAACATAGAACCATGGCACGGGCATAGAAAACCCCCATCCCAATCAGAAGGCATTCCTTCGCCACCACCAACAGCAAACCGTGGAGACGGTGAGCAGCCCAGATGCGTACAAATACCAACGCAAACGAACCATTCCGGCTTACGTGAACGATCTATGTTTTTTGCAAACTCGGGCGTGAAGCCTGGACGATCCGAGAGCGGGTCTGCCAAGAAGGGATCATTGCCTTTCAGGCCCTCTATCATTTCCTGCGTACGATGCAAAATCCAGACGGGCTTGCCCTGCCATTCGACAGTAAGCATAGTGCCTGGAGCAATCGTGTTCAGGTTAACGGTAACGGGGGCACCTGCCGCCTTAGCGCGTTCTGATGGTGACATGGATGCAACAAACGGCACTGCTGTTGCAACACCGGCCACACCACCAACCGCACAGGCAGTACCCAACCAGAAACGACGTGATGGATCGGGTGGAAGGACTGCCGGCGATGCAGTTCCTTCGTTGTCATGCTGTATTGAATCCTGACTCATTATCTATCCTTATTGATACTACTAAGGTACTAAAAAAAAATTACTTGAATTTATGTGTACAAAGCTTAGCAACCGCTTATTATATACTGTGTCCGCTTATGGACCGAGGAAAAAAGGATTTCTTATGAGTAAAGCCAAAAGTTTTATTAACGAATTTAAGCAATTTGCTGTCAAAGGCAACATGATTGATCTGGCCGTTGGTGTAATTATCGGTGCAGCCTTCGGTAAAATCATCGACTCACTGGTCAGAGACGTCATGATGCCGTTCATCAACTTCATTCTGGGAGGGTCTGTTGATTTTTCCAATAAATTCATTGTCTTATCAAAACCAGAGAGCTATTCCGGTCCTGAAACCTATGTCGATATGACGAATGCAGGGGCCAACGTACTGGCTTATGGAAACTTTCTGACCATCCTCATCAACTTCATCCTGCTGGCCTTTGTTGTTTTTTGTCTAGTTAAAGTCATCGCCAAAGCCCGCGCCACCATGGAGAAAGAAAAAGAAGCGCAAGCCGCTGCCGCACCCGATCCAGCCGATGTAGTCCTCTTAACAGAGATTCGTGATCTGCTTAAAAACAAAAACTGATCGCTTACCCCCGCCCGCCTTTAGGGGTGGGGGCTGTATTTCGGCAAGTTATCCTAGACCGGATTGGGGATATCAACAAAGGTTGATGCAATGCCGAACCTGTCCACCAGCGCATTTCCCAATGCCTGAATGCCATAACGTTCGGTTGCATGATGCCCGGCAGCGATAAATGCCACGCCACTTTCCCGAGCCATGTGGTAAACAGGCTCCGAAGCCTCTCCGGTAATAAAAGCATCCACACCGGCATCAATGGCATCCTGAAACAGGCCTTGGGCGCCGCCCGTGCACCATGCCACTTTCCTGATCACTTTATCAGTGTCTCCAATTAACAACGGCGCCCTTTCTAAACGTTGTGAAATTAAGACACCCAAATCAGCTAAAGTTGTTTCTCCTGTAACAACCGAACCCAGCCAAACCAGCCCGCTCCTGCCACAGGTTTGGGGTTGATCCTCTTCGTAAAAAGGCTGCAAATCAAGCACTTTGGCCAATTGCCTGTTATTTCCCCACTCAGGATGGGCATCCAGAGGCAAATGGTAGCCAATAATGTTCAAATCATGCTTGATTGCCAGGGCAATTCGCTGGTATTTAACCCCCAGGATACGTACATCCTCATTTTTCCAAAACCATCCATGATGCACAATAACCGCATCCGCCTGATATTCAATCGCTTTTTCAAGCAGGGCCTGCGATGCGGTTACACCTGTAATTACTTTTTTTATTACAGGCCTTCCCTGCACCTGGAGTCCATTTGGTGCATAATCTTGATATAAATGTGGTTTCAGGTTTTCATCAAGCCACTTTACCAAGTCTTGTGTAAAAATTTCACTCACTTCATTTTCCTTTATGCATCGCTATTGGTTAATTTTCTCTCAAACCGTAACTGTTTTTCTCGCAATTCTGTTTACGGTCACTACATTACGACCTGACTGGCTTGATTTCAAAAAGCAGCCGGCCATACCCGCTTCCGTGCCCACTGCAACGGCCAAAATAGAGCCTGCGGAACCACCCAAAGAAACCGAAACCAAAGCCGAAAAAACAAAAGAGCCGGAAAAACTCATTACTATTATTACATCGTACGCCGGTGCGGTTAAGGTTGCCGCACCTTCTGTGGTGAATATTTACACCAGCAAAAACATCGAGTCCCCCTTCAAGAACCTGCCCGATGTGCCTGCCCTGCGTCCGTTTATCCAGGAGCAGAAGGAAAATATGCAAATGCTCAATAACACCACCAGCCTGGGTTCTGGCGTTATTGCTTCAGCAGAAGGCTATATCCTGACCAATTATCATGTTGTTGAAGCGGCCGACTCAATTGAGGTTGCCCTGACGGATGGCCGCAGATCCAATGCACGCCTGATTGGTGCCGACCCCGATACCGACCTGGCTGTCCTGAAAATTGATTTGACCGATCTGGTAGCCATTCATCCTGACAACAAACAACTTAACGTGGGCGATGTCGTTCTGGCCATTGGCAATCCGTTTGGTGTAGGGCAAACCACAACCATGGGTATTATCTCAGCACTGGGCCGTACCGGCCTGGGCATCAACACCTACGAAAACTTTATCCAAACCGATGCTGCCATCAACCCGGGCAATTCGGGTGGCGCACTTATTAATGTGAACGGTGACCTGATTGGTATTAATACCGCCATTTACTCCGAGTCCGAAGCGGGTGGATCATTAGGTATCGGATTTGCCACACCGGCCCATACCGCCCTTAAAATCATGCAGGAAATTATTGAAACCGGTACCGTTTCGCGTGGATGGCTGGGTATTGAACCGCAGGACATTACCAGCGACCTTGCCAAGGCCTTTAACCTGGACAGCACTAAAGGAATTATTATTGCATCGCTGGTTCCCAATGGTCCGGCCGGTCAGGCCGGCCTGCTGGTTGGAGATATCCTGCTGGGCATGAATGACAAGGAAATTATTGATACTGACCAGATGCTCAATGAAATTGCCGGCTACCCACCCAAAACCCAAGTAAAATTCAAGATCTTACGCTCGGGCAAGGCACAGGATGTAACGGTCACTCTGGGGCAGCGCCCAGGAACAACCACAAAAAAATAAACCTTATACAACGGACGAAAGGTAATTTCCGGTTCAGGCCTGTGCCAGTGCGCAACACGCTGCAACCGGGAACATACCGCTTAATACCGTTTAACGGTCAGTTTCCTCAGTGACCGCATTACCTGGTTTGATAAAACGCGCCACCAGCAAACCCAGTTCATATAACAAGCATAAGGGAATGGCCAGCAACAATTGGCTGAGCACATCAGGTGGAGTAACAATAGCGGCAATCACAAAAGCCCCCACAATAACATAACCCCTGGCCGCCTTCAGCTTTTCAAGAGTCATCATGCCGGTACTTACCAGCACCAACACCACAATAGGCACCTCGAAAGTAATGCCAAATGCAATGAACATGGTCATTACAAAGCTCAGATAGGCCTCGATGTCAGGTGCAAAATTGATGGACTGGGGCGAGACCATGGAGATGAAATGAAAAACGGTATGGAAAACAATGAAATAACAAAACGCCATACCGATGATAAAAAGCAAGGTACTGGAAACCACCAAAGGTATGGCCAGACGCTTCTCATGTTGATACAGACCCGGCGCAATGAAAGCCCAGGCCTGATAAAGCACGTAAGGCAACGCCAGCACAAAAGAGAACAGCAAGGTAACTTTCAGGGGTACCAGAAAAGGCGTAATGACCCCCGTGGCGATCATTTTGTTGCCATCCGGCAGGGTTTGAATCATGGGTTGCGCGATGAAATCGTAAATGGCACCGGTGCCGGGGTAAATACACAGAATCGCAAAAACCCCCAACACGGCCACAACAGCGTGAATCAGACGCGAACGCAATTCTATCAAATGCGAGAAAAAGCTTTCTTCTTTCTCGCCATTTTTTTCATTAGGTGATGAGTTCTGCATTAGACCTGAGTTCCTGAACCGTTTTTATTATCGGGTTTATGACTGTCATTGATGGGTTCATTCGCTTCGGGAGCGTCTTTTTTTTCAGGTGACAGGGTTTGCTTGACCTGGTTTCCCGCACTGGTTAATTCCTGCCCAAGCTGCTCCACCGGATTACGCAAGGATTTTGCGGTATCCTCGAATGAGCTTTTCATGTCCTGAAGCGAGGACTGCATGTCATTTTTGATCTGGCTGATTTCCTGAATATCGACTTCACGCTGGATATCGCTTTTAACGTCATTGACATAGCGCTGCGCCCGGCCAACAAGATGACCGACCGTGCGGGCCACTTTAGGTAAACGCTCAGGGCCAATGACAATTAATGCAACCATGCCAATGACAAACAGCTCACCGAAACTTAAACCAAACATAAATACGCTTTAAAAAAACAGAACCTTTTACCGGCAAACATGCCAGAATAAAAGGGATCTGCTGGACCTCAGGAATCCGATTTTTCTTTTGCCTGCACATCAATGGTTTCTGTGCCTGCCTGTTTTTTTTCAGTTGTTTCAGTGCCTTCAGAAGTGGCCTCGTTCATGCCCTTCTTGAAACCTTTTACAGCACCACCTAGATCTTCACCAATATTGCGAATTTTCTTAGTGCCAAAAACCAGTGCAACAATGACCAGAACAATCAGCCAGTGCCAAATACTTAAACTGCCCATAAAACCAACTCCTAAAATGACAATTCAGAACCAATTTGTACTATATCAGGAACTACCTGCAATGTTCATACTGAATTGTGCAAAAAATATATTAAATCAAGATTGTGGCCGGTTGGCCTTTTCAACCAAGCCGGACAAGCCTTCCCTGCGCGCCAACTCGGCCAATACATCCTCGGGGCGTAAGCCGTAATAAGTCAGCGCCACCAGGCAATGAAACCAGAGATCAGCGGTTTCTGCAATGATATGGTCATTTTGGCCATCTTTTGAGGCCATCACCAGCTCGGTGGCTTCCTCGCCAATTTTTTTCAGAAAACTGTCGGGGCCTTTGGCAAACAGCTTGGCTGCATACGAAGTGGACGGATCACCGCCATTGGCAGGCAACCGGGTTTGCAATACATCGGCCAAACGACCAAGTACCGCAGACAATTCAATACTGGACTCTGTGCTCATTTGTACATATGCTCCGGATCTTGCAAGACCTCATCGGTAATTTCCCATTGGGCGCGATCGTCATTGCCATTCAGCAAACGGAAAAAACAGCTTTCCCTGCCTGTATGGCAGGCCACACCCCCATTCTGCTCAATTTTAAGCAGCACTACATCGGCATCACAGTCGATACGGACTTCATGAACCTGCTGGGTATTGCCCGACTCTTCGCCCTTGCGCCATAACTTCTGACGCGAACGGGACCAGTAAACGCCTTTGCGGGTAGCCACGGTTTCATGCAATGATTCGCGATTCATCCAGGCAACCATGAGAATACGGCCGGTTTTCCAGTCCTGCGCAATGGCAGGAATGAGACCTGCCTCATCAAACTTCACTTCATCAAGCCAGCTCATGCAATTTCCCGAACATTGATGCCCTGTTGTGCCATAAACGCCTTGGCCTGTGCAATCGTGTATTCTCCGTAGTGGAAAATACTGGCTGCCAGCACGGCGCTGGCCCGGCCTTTGGTAACGCCATCACAAAGGTGCTGCAAATTACCCACGCCACCTGAGGCAATGACCGGCACAGAAACAGCATCGGAAACGGCACGGGTAAGCTCAAGATCAAAGCCGGATTTGGTACCATCACGATCCATGCTGGTTAACAGAAGCTCTCCAGCGCCGTAACGGGCCATGCGCATCGCCCATTCAACAGCATCAATGCCGGTAGCCTTGCGCCCGCCATGAGTGAAAACTTCCCAGCGATCGGGCTCGCCTTCGGCAGAAACCTTGCGGGCATCAATCGCCACCACAATGCACTGTGAACCGTAGTAATCGGCACTTTCACGCACCAATTCAGGATTGGCCACAGCGGCACTGTTAATGGAAACCTTATCAGCACCGGCGTTCAACAGGCGCTGGATATCGGCAACAGCGCGAACACCACCGCCCACCGTCAAGGGAATGAAAACCTGGGAAGCCACCTGCTCGATAATCGGCAGGATAAGATCCCGGCCATCGCTGGTTGCCGTGATGTCAAGGAAGGTCAGTTCATCAGCACCCTGCTCGTTATAACGGCGGGCAATTTCAACCGGATCTCCGGCATCACGCAACTCGACGAAATTAACGCCTTTGACCACCCGGCCTGCCGTCACATCAAGACAGGGAATAATACGTTTGGTCAGTGTGGAATCGGCATTGGCAACAGGGCTCAATTTTCTTCCCCGTTCAGTTCGTCGGCCAGCGTCTGGGCTTCCTGGAAATCAAGCGTGCCTTCATAAATACTGCGTCCCAGAATAACGCCTTCAATCCCTTCATCCTCTACATCACAAAGGGCTTCGATATCTTTAAGGTTGGTCACACCACCTGAGGCAATCACCGGAATCTTCACGGCTTGCGACAAACGTACTGTCGCTTCAATGTTTACACCCGTTAACATGCCATCGCGGCCGATATCAGTATAAATAATGGATTCAACCCCGTAGTCTTCAAACTTACGGCCAAGATCAATCACGTCGTGCTTGGTGAGCTTGCTCCAGCCATCGGTGGCGACTTTGCCATCCTTGGCGTCGAGACCCACAATGACATGACCCGAAAAAGCGGTGCAGGCGTCCTGCAGGAAACCCGGATTCTTGACCGCTGCCGTGCCAATAATGACATATTGGATACCCAGATCAAGGTAGCGCTCGATCGTATCCAGATCCCGGATACCTCCACCAATCTGCACAGGAATTTCGTCTCCTACCTCTTTCAGGATGGCCTGAATGGCCGCCTCGTTTTTAGGCTTGCCAGCAATTGCGCCGTTAAGGTCCACCAGATGCAACCGACGAGCGCCCTGGTCTAACCATTTACGGGCCATTGCCGGAGGATCCTGGGAAAAAATAGTCGCGTCTTTCAGGTCACCCTGACGCAAGCGGACACATTGTCCGTCTTTTAAATCAATGGCTGGTATGAGCAGCATAGTGTTATATTAATGAGTAAGATAATTAGAAAAACAAAACAGAATGAGCAAAACCCGTAGTAGCGGACTTGTCATTCCCCGTAATAACTCTTTTTTGTTGACAGTATCTTTGTTATTTGAGTCCCGCAACCGTATTTATAACGCATTTTCAGCATTTAGTCCTGCAACTAAATGTCCCACTCAACAAAATTCCGATACAGCTGCAAGCCGTGCCCGGCACTTTTTTCAGGGTGAAACTGTACGGCAAAAATATTATCCCTGGCAACCGCACAGGTAAATACTTGTCCATATAGTGCGGTACCTACCGTCAGGCTGTCATTATCAGGCACAACAAAATAACTGTGCACAAAATAAAAATAAGCATTATCGGGAATACCTTGCCAGACCGGATGAGCACGGGTTTGCTTGACCCGACTCCAGCCCATATGAGGCACCTTGAGCTTTTCGTTTTCGTGCGTGATGGCGGCAAGTGGTGTATTTTCAGGTGCAGTCGTAGCGTAGCGCTGGCCCTGGAATCGTTTTACGATACCCGGAAAAATACCCAGGCAAGCGGCATTACCCTCTTCACTACGTTCAAACAACATTTGCTCGCCTACGCAAACGCCCAGCAAAGGTTTGCTTGCCGCCGCTTCCAGTACTGCATCACTGAGTCCGGACTGCGCCAGATTGCGCATGCAATCGGGCATCGCACCCTGACCGGGAAACACGATTCGATCAGCCGATTTAATGCTTGCGACATCAGAGGCCAGATAAACATTGGCATGTGGAGCCGCATGCATTAATGCGCGGGCAACCGAATGCAGGTTGCCCATGCCATAATCCACAATTGCAATAGATGGGGATTTCATTTAAGTATGAAGCCTTTACAGGACGCCTTTGGTGGATGGAACAACCCCTGCATTGCGTGGATCTTCGGTTAGCGCCATGCGAAGCGCGCGGCCAAATGCCTTGAAGACGGTCTCAGCCTGGTGGTGGGCATTAAAGCCTTTCAGGTTGTCGATATGCAGGGTGACCAGTGCATGATTGACAAAACCCTGAAAAAATTCACGGGTCAGGTCAACATCGAAGCGGCCAATATGGGAACGGGTGAAAGGAATGTTGTATTCCAGACCGGGACGACCTGAGAAATCAATTACCACCCGTGATAGGGCCTCATCAAGGGGCACATAGGCATGGCCGTAGCGTAAAATGCCTTTTTTGTCACCCACGGCCTTGGCAAAAGCCTGGCCCAGGGAAATACCCACGTCTTCTACGGTATGGTGGTCGTCAATGTGCAGGTCGCCATCACAGGTAATATCGATATCAATCAAGCCATGACGAACGATCTGATCGAGCATGTGATCAAGAAACGGCACGCCTGTATTCAGTGACTGTTTACCGGTACCATCAAGATTGATGGCAACCTTGATCTTGGTTTCATTGGTATTCCTAACTATTTCTGCTGTACGCATATTCATCTCATTAAATCTTTAATCTAAACGGTAACGGGCGCTTTCGGCATGTGCCTGCAAGCCTTCCCCAAAAGCCAGGATTGCGGCGATCTTGCCCAGGGTTTGCGCACCCTCGCGTGATACCTGGATCAGGCTGGAGCGCTTCTGGAAATCATACACGCCCAATGGTGAGGAGAACCGTGCGGTACGGGAGGTTGGCAACACGTGGTTGGGGCCGGCGCAATAGTCACCCAGGGACTCCGAGCTGTAACGTCCCATGAAAATCGCACCTGCATGACGGATTTTTTCGGCCCATGCCGAAGCGTTTTCAGTGGAAATCTCAAGGTGTTCAGGGGCTATTTCATTGGCAATTTCACAAGCCTGCTCAAGGTCACGCACTTTAATCAATGCACCCCGGTTGGCCAGGCTGGTCCGGATAATATCGGCACGTGGCATGTTCGGCAATTGACGCTCAATGGACTCGTAAACCGCGTCCAGATAGGCGGCATCGGGACACAACAAGATGGCCTGCGCCAATTCGTCGTGCTCTGCCTGGGAGAACAGGTCCATGGCAATCCAGTCGGCCGGGGTAGTACCATCACAAATGACCAGGATTTCGCTGGGACCGGCCACCATATCAATGCCTACCGTACCGAAAACGCGTCGCTTGGCTGAGGCCACATAGGCATTGCCAGGCCCCACGATTTTATCGACACCAGTAATTGATTGTGTACCATACGCCAGGGCACCTACCGCCTGCGCTCCACCCATCGCAATGACGCGATCAACCCCTGCCACCGCAGCAGCAGCCAGCACGATGGGGTTACGGCTGCCACCCGGAGTAGGGGTAACCATAACCACTTCGCGCACACCGGCCACTTTGGCCGGCAAGGCATTCATCAATACCGAGGAAGGATAGGCGGCCTTGCCACCTGGCACGTACAAGCCGACACGATCCATGGGCGTTACTTTTTGGCCCAACAAGGTACCATCGGCTTCTGTGTAAGTCCAGGAAGCTGTTTTTTGTTTTTCATGATATGCGCGGACCCTGTCTGCCGCATTTTCAAGGGCCTTGCGTTGTTCAGCAGGCAAGGCATTCAGGGCAGCCACACAGTCGGCAAGCGGAATTTCCAGTTCATGGATATGGTTTGCCTTTACATGATCAAAGCGTTGCGTGTACTCAAGAACCGCCTCATCACCACGCTGGCGTACATCGCTCAGGATTTTCGCAACCGACTGCTCGATTTGCTCATCTTGAGAGGCGTCAAAAGCAAGCAGGGTTTTCAACTGCTGGCCAAAATCTGCATCATTGGCATCTAACCGGTTTATTAAAGACATATCACTCTTTGCAAAAATAGTAAAAAACGACCCGCCAACAAGGCCCAACCAGAGCCCTTTTGCCAAAGGCCGTACACGCCGCTTTAAACGGCCGCCTTTTGGAAGGCGTCCAGTATGGGCATCAGGCGTGATGCCCTGGTTTTCAATGCCGCCTGGTTGACAATAAGGCGTGAGGAAACAGGCATGACATCTTCAACCGGCACCAGGTTATTGGCACGTAACGTTCCCCCCGTGGACACCACATCGACAATGGCATCAGCCAATCCTACCAAGGGCGCCAACTCCATTGATCCATACAACTTAATGATATCAACATATACCCCTTTCTTGGCGAAATGTTCCCGCGCCACATTGACATATTTGGTTGCCACCCGCAGGCGCGCACCCTTTTTGACAGCCTCTTCGTAATCAAAGCCTTCGCGCACCGCCACCGCCAAACGGCATTTGGCAATATTCAGGTCGATGGGTTGATACAGCCCACCGGGCTGCTCCTGTACATATTCATACAGGACATCGCGACCGGCAATACCGAAATCTGCTGCGCCGTACTGCACATAAGTGGGGACATCCGAGGCCCTTACAATAAGTAAACGCAACCGGGGATCACTGGTTGGGAGAATCAGCTTGCGCGAGGACTCGGGACTTTCACTGACTGAAATCCCGGCAGCCTCGAGCAAAGGCATGGTTTCTTCAAAAATGCGCCCCTTGGAAAGCGCCATTGTCAGCATTTCATTATCTTCGTTAGACATATTACCCACGCAGTCGTTCAATTTGAGCTCCCAGCCCTTTCAATTTTACTTCCATTTGCTCATAGCCACGATCAAGATGGTAAATCCGGTCGATGATGGTTTCACCACTGGCTGCCAAAGCGGCAATCACCAGACTGGCCGATGCACGCAAATCGGTTGCCATCACTTTGGCGCCAAACAATTGCGATACGCCATTAACCACGGCAGTATGGCCATCCAGCTCAATATCGGCACCCATACGGATCAGCTCGGGCACATGCATGAAGCGGTTTTCAAAAATATTTTCTACAATGACGGCAGTTCCGCTCGCGATGGTATCAAGCGCCATGATCTGGGCCTGCATATCGGTAGGAAAACCCGGATGCTCAAAAGTCTTGATCCCTACCGCACGGGGCCTGCCACTCATTGAGGCCCGAATCCAGTCGGGCCCGGTTTCCAGATCAAGACCTGATTCTTCAAGTTTATCCAGAATAGCGCCCATGGTTGCAGGGGCCGCATTACGCAACAGGATATCCCCCCCCGTGGCACCAACCGCGCACAGGAAAGTCCCGGCTTCGATACGATCGGGAACCACCCGATAGTCGGCGCCATGCAACTCTTCCACACCTTCAATAACGATTCTGTCAGTGCCGTGTCCGCTGATTTTGGCTCCCATGGCAATCAGCAACTCGGCCAAATCGACCACTTCGGGTTCACGTGCCGCGTTTTCAAGAATGGTGGTGCCTTTGGCCAACGCCGCAGACATGAGAAACTGTTCGGTGCCACCAACGGTCACCATATCGGTATGAATGGAAGCGCCCTGCAGCCTTGAAGCCTTGGCCACGACAAAACCATGCTCGACACGGATATTGGCCCCCAGGGTGGCCAGCCCCTTGATATGCTGGTCTACGGGCCGTTGCCCAATGGCACAGCCTCCCGGCAAACTGACCTTGGCTTGGCCAAAACGCGCCAGCAATGGGCCCAGTACCAAAATGGAAGCGCGCATGGTTTTCACCAACTCATAAGGCGCCTCATAACTGTTAATCTGGTCGGCCTGCAGTTGTACCACACCGTCTTCAAGCCACTGGATTTTAACGCCAAGCTGACCCAGTACTTTCAGGGTGGTATGAATATCATTCAAGGCCGGCACATTGCGTAAGATGACCGGCTCGGCCGTTAGCAACGTTGCGCATAAAATAGGCAGGGCGGCGTTCTTGGCGCCTGATATGGTCACCTCTCCGGAAAGACGGTTACCACCGATAATGCGCAATTTATCCATTCACTTTATACTCTTCAGGGGTTAACGTTTTCATTGACAAGGCATGAATTTCCGCCTTCATTTTATCTCCCAATGCGGCGTACACCAGCTGATGCCGGGCAATCAGGCGTTTTCCTTCAAAGGCATCACTAACGATGATTGCCTCGAAATGGGAACCGTCGCCCACCACTTCTATGTGTTCACAGGCCAGGTTGGAAGCGATGTATTCACGAATCTGTTCAGGAGTGGGTAACATTTTAGGTCCTAAGTTTGTAGCCGCTTGCCAACAATTTTAATGCCAGCAATGAGGCCAGGATGAAAAAACAAAATACAACAGAAAAGCTGTGCCAGACCGAAACATCGGAGATACCGAAGAATCCGTAGCGAAAGCCGTCTATCATGTAGAACACCGGGTTCCAATGCGACACAGCCTGCCAGAATGACGGCAGGGAATGAATGGAATAAAACACGCCCGACAGGAAAGTGGCAGGCATGATCAGGAAATTCTGGAACACGGCCAACTGGTCAAATTTCTCGGACCAAAGCCCCGCAATCAGGCCCAGGCAGGCAAAAACACCACAGGCCATTACGGCAAAAAGCACTATCCAGAAAGGCTGGACGGGCCATAATGGCATGAACAACAACGCCACAACCCAAATACCGACACCCACGCAAATTCCCCGCACAATGGCCGCCAGCACGTAGGCACCAAAAATTTCCAGATAAGACAGTGGCGGCAGCAGCACAAATACAAGATTACCCGTAATACGGCTTTGGATTAGCGATGACGAAGGATTGGCAAAGGCGTTTTGCATCATGCTCATCATCATGAGGCCTGGCATTAAAAATGACACATATGACAGGGTGCCATATACCTGAACGCGTCCTTCAAGGACCTGGGCAAAAACCAGCAAATATAGCAAGGCGGTCATGACCGGTGCCGCCACGGTTTGAAGGGATACTTTCCAGAAACGCAACAACTCCTTGCGCAGCAAGGTGGGAAAACCAGAGCCGAATTTGATATTTTGTTGTAAAGGATTCATTACGCTGCCTGTTCACTTCCGGTATGCATGATTTGCACAAAAGTTTCCTCAAGATCTTCGCTGCCAAACTTGGCCATCAGGGCCTGAGTGGTATCAAGGGCGATCATTTTGCCTTTTCTGAGAAAAGCAATACGGCCACACAGCGTTTGTGCCTCTTCAAGGTAATGGGTCGTTAACAATATGGTGTGGCCTTCTTTATTCAGTCTGGAAATGAAATCCCAAAGGCTGCGCCGCAAATCAACGTCAACCCCGGCCGTGGGTTCATCCAGGATGATGACAGGTGGACGATGCACCAGGGCCTGGGCCACCAGCACGCGGCGTTTCATGCCGCCTGACAAGGCACGCATATTGGCATCGGCCTTGTCGGACAGGCCCAGATTCATGAGGATTTCGTCGATCCAGTCATCGTTATTTCGCAAGCCGTAATAGCCTGATTGATTACGCAAGGTTTCACGGACGGTAAAGAACGGATCATAGACCAATTCCTGGGGAACCACGCCCAAAGAACGCCGTGCATTTTTATAATCGGCAACCACATCGTAACCACAGATACTGGCCTTGCCATTGCTGGGGCGCGACAAACCGGCCAAAATGGAAATAAGCGATGTTTTACCGGCGCCGTTAGGACCAAGCAGGCCAAAAAACTCTCCCGGCTCGATATTGATGCTGATATCATTGAGTGCCTGAAACCCCTTGCGAGCAGGCGAAGCAGAAAGAAACCTTTGCCCCAGGGAAGGGCTAGGCGCATAGATTTTGGAAATATTTTCTATTTTGACGGCTGACATATTCATATAAAAAAAGGCCTGCTTCCGACACGAAACAGACCCTTGATTATAGCCGTTTACATGTTACTTTCGTTGATTTAACGCTTTTATCAGGCCATCAATACCATTTTGCGCAATCTGTGAAGAGAACTGGTTACGGTAATTCTGGATTAACCATATACCTTCAACACTGAAATCATAGACCTGCCAACCATCTGCCGCTTTTGACAGCCGGTAGTCAACAGAGACAGGACCGGAGTCTGCCAGAATATTCGAACGAACGACCACATCATTGGCGTCGGGGTTGCCACGAAAAGGCAGGATTTCAATTTTCGTATTTGATGACACCTGCTTGAACGCACCGCTATAAGTACGTATCAGTGTACTTTTGAAAGCATCGACCAGACCTGATTTCTGCTCGGGTGTTGCCTGCCTCCAGGGCTGGCCGGTAGCCAGGCGGGTGGTTTTCTGAAAATCGATATGCGGCATCAACTTCTGATTGACAATCTCGTTGATGGCATTGATATTGCCACTGCGTGCCGCATTGCTTTGCTTGACGGCATCAAGGGTTTGGTTGGCAATTTGCTCAATAAATTGCGTTGGGCTTTGCGCCGCCTGGGCCGTGCCAAGCAAGCCGGCTGACAAAAAAGCCATGGCGGCAAAGCGCCGGGCCAACAGAAACACGGATTGGAGCTTCATGATTTTTCCTGAATATTCACAAAAACAAAATAATAAATAATTAAACGAATGCTTCAATGCAATGTAAACACAAACCAACCCTCAATACATTAAGTAAATTAAGGATTTGTCAGAAAGCGTTAACAGATGGGGAAAACTGAAATCAACTGAAAAACCTCTATTTCAAGAAGAGGTTTTTCAGGCTTTGCAGATTTTACGCTACAAACCGATTATTCGCCGGGATCGTCGTACTGTGGTACCGATATGTCCGTACCGGCCTGCTCGGGATCATCGTAATCGGGAACCGACAAATCGCCCGCCGCGCTGTCCTGCACTTCAGGGCGCAACTTGCTTTCAAGCAGGGCCTTACGATTTTGCCTGTAGGCGTCACGCACAAACGAGTATTTATCCAGGGCAACATCCTCGGCCAACTCATCGGCATCAAGCAGGTTGGTACGTGCATCAATTACCTTAAGACCCATAATGGCATTACGCACGGACACATCATTGATCGCGCTGGGCGAAGCGTAGACAGCGGTCCCCCCGGCAACATCACCGACAAGCCCAATACCATCACGCACGGAGCTTGATCCAAAGAAAGGCAAGACAACGTAAGGACCGTTACCAACACCCCAGACACCCAGCGTGGTACCAAAATCATTGGGGATTTTATGGGCGCCATTCATGGTGGCCACATCTATACAGCCGCCAATACCCATGGTGGAATTGAACAAAACACGTCCGAAGGTATTGATTGAGTCGAGCGCCCTGCCCTGCAACATGCTGTTAATGGCCGACCAGACATCACCCAGGTTTCCAAAAATATTCCGTACACAGGTGCGCACCGGACTGGGCATAACCGCCTTGTAACCGGTTGCCACCGGTTTAAGCAAGGCTTTGTCAACAGTCTCGTTGAACTCAAACATGCTACGGTTATAGCTTTCCAGGGGGTCTTCGGGGCTGGGGTTTGGCACCGAGGCACACCCGCTTACCAGAAACCCGACACTGGCCAGACCCAAGGTTTTTCTGACAGTTTTTTTGTTAATCATGATTTTCTCTTATGAACGTCTTGGCATTTAAAAATTTAACACAAACATTCCGGCCCTGAACGTCGGCCTGATATTACTGTCCATTTCCTGAGGAACCTTCCTTCTCGGCACTTGAGAACAAGAATTTACTGATTAATTCCTCAAGTACAACCGCCCCCTGTGTGAACATGATTTCACTGCCATTGACCAAGCTACTTTCTTCCGCCCCAGGTGTCAGACCGATATATTGCTCTCCCAGCAGGCCTGCCGTCATGATAGAGGCGGATGAATCCAGGGGAAACTGATAACGAGTTTCAATGCTTAACTCTACCACAGCCTTAAACTCCCGATTATCAAATTGAATATTCTTTACACGGCCCACCACCACACCATTGCTTTTCACAGCGGCCCGGGCCTTGAGGGCGCCAACGTTATCAAATTTGGCGCTAACGGTATAGGTGGGTTCAAAGCTGAAAGAACTTAAATTACCCGCCCTTAATGCCATGAACATAAGCGCCACGGCGCCCAGCAACACAAACAAACCCACTAGAAAATCGGTTTTCTTACTCATTGTCATTCATCCTGGTATCAGACACGGCCAGCAAGCCCGACTGCCCGATACATATTTCACTCATTGATTAAAACATTACTGCCGTTAACAGGAAATCAAGCCCCAAAACCGCCAGGGAGCTTCTGACCACCGTTCTTGTTGTCGCCCTGGAAACCCCTTCGGGTGTCGGCTTGGCATACCATCCTTCAAACAGGGCAATCAGCATCACGGCAAAACCAAACACCACACTTTTAATCAGGCCGTTACCCACATCGGAAAAAACATCCACCCCGTTCTGCATTTGTGCCCAGAACGAGCCGGCATCGACATTGATCATGAGGACGCCAACCACCCAGCCACCAATAATACCCACGGCAGAAAAAATGGCACCCAGTACCGGCATGGCAATCACTCCCCCCCACAGGCGCGGGGCAAGAATCCGGCGCAAGGGGCTGATGCCCATGACATCAATGGCCGCCAGCTGCTCTCCAGCCTTCATCAGACCAATTTCAGCGGTAATGGAAGTACCCGCCCTGCCGGCAAACAGCAAGGCCGTGACCACCGGGCCCAGCTCACGCACCAGGCTAAGGGCCACCAATAAGCCCAGGGCTTCTTCGGACCCATACATGGACAGGGTGTTATACCCCTGCAAACCCAGGACAAAGCCCACAAACAGTCCCGACACGGCAATAATCAGCAAGGAGTGATTACCAATAAAATGCACCTGATCTATCACCAGTCGCGGACGACGCAGCGCAATTCCTGATTTACAGAAGAGCTCCCAGGTAAATTTACTGAACACACCCAGGCCACTGATGACATTAATGATAAATGCCCCCAAGGCACTGATACTATTGAAAATCATAAGCCCTCTTTGCGTTTTGACAACCAGCTCGAAAACGCTGGCGTATCCGGATATTCAAAAACCACCGGGCCTTGGGGCGAACCTTGAAGAAACTGTTTGACATAGGCGTCTTCAGTGGCCCGCAAATCCTCTGGTGTGCCGGACGCCAGCAACTTACCATGCCCAACCATGTATACCTGATCAACGATTTGAAAAGACTCGTCGATATCATGGGTAATAAGCACCGAAGCGCAGCCAAGGCGGTCACTGAGATTACGGATCAGCTGAGCCGTCATGCCCAGCGAAATTGGGTCCAGCCCGGCAAAAGGTTCGTCATAGAGTACCAACTCGGGTTCAAGCACGATTGCGCGGGCTAACGCGACGCGCCGCGCCATGCCACCCGAAATTTCTGAAACGGCCAGATGGGCCGCCGCTTTCAGGCCAACTGCATCCAGTTTGTCCAGCACCTTCTCAAGGATTACCGCCTCGCTGTCTTTAGTGAGCTCACGCAAGGGAAAAGCCACGTTATCGAATACATTCAAATCGGTAAACAATGCCCCCTGCTGGAACAGAACTCCCATGCGCTGACGGATATTACGCAGGATATTTGGACTGACACTGGCCAGATTCTGGCCAAAGGCGGTCACGACCCCTTTTTGCGCAATGAGCTGACCAATGGCAGCCCGCAACAAAGTTGTCTTGCCTGAACCGGAGCCACCTATCAGCGCGACAACCTGCCCCTTTTTCACCTGCAAATTGAGGTTATCAAGTATCACCCGTTCCCCGTAGCCCAGCGACACATCGGAAAATCGAAGAATGATATCTGAATCGGAAAGATGATCGTTCAACGGGATAACCCTTAAAAATTCAAAAAAGAACCATTGTAGCTGATCAAAGTTTACGCCACATCAAGTTATGCCAAAAAAAGAAAACCCCGAAACATCACTTCCGGGGCCTCTGTTGTATCTTGGGGAAATTTACCAAAGAATTGATTATCTTGGCAAAACAGTCTCCCCCATTAAATACTGGTCTACTGCACGGGCACATTGCCGCCCTTCCCTAATGGCCCACACCACCAAAGACTGTCCACGACGCATATCGCCCGCAGCAAAAACCTTGTCGACATTGGTACGATAGTCTTCGGTATTGGCGCGGATATTGCCACGCGCATCCCTATCCAATCCAAAAGCATCCAGCACAGCGGGCACTGGCGCCACAAAACCCATGGCCAACAACACCAGATCCGCTTTCAACTCAAACCCGGACCCCTCTATTTCAGCCATTTTCATCTGTCCGGTAGCTTCATCGCGCAACCATTCAACGCGTGCCGCCACCAGTTTTTCAAGCTTGCCTTTTTCACCCTGAAACGATTTGGTCACAATGGCCCAATCCCGCTGGCAGCCCTCTTCATGGGAAGAGGAAGTCCGCAATCTGGCCGGCCAATACGGCCAGGTCAGTTCACGATTTTCCTCTTCAGGCAATTTGGACATCAATTCAATCTGGGTAACCGATGCCGCGCCCTGGCGGTTACTGGTGCCCACACAGTCCGAGCCGGTGTCGCCACCGCCAATCACCACCACGTGCTTGCCCTTGGCCACAATTTGACCGGTTAAGCGATGACCGGAATTGACCTTGTTTTGCTGGCGCAAAAAGTCCATGGCAAAATGCACTCCATTAAGTTCCCTGCCGGGAACCGGCAAATCACGGGGAACCTCAGCGCCTCCGGCCATGACGATCGCATCAAACTCTTTTTGCAATTCTGCGGCGCTAATAATTGTCAACCCATCTTCCACTTTATCACTTGGGTCACCTATATAGGTAGAGGCGCGAAACTCTACCCCCTCAGCCTCCATTTGAGTCATACGACGGTCAATCAGGCTTTTATCCAGTTTGAAATCAGGAATGCCGTAACGCAGCAAACCGCCAATCCGGTTACTCTTTTCAAAGACCGTCACGCTGTGGCCGGCCCGACTCAATTGCTGGGCAGCAGCCAGGCCAGCCGGCCCGGATCCCACGATGGCCACCCGCTTACCGGTTTTTTTTGCCGGCGGCTGGGGGACTACCCAGCCCTTTTCCCATCCTTTATCAATAATGGCATGCTCGATAGACTTGATACCCACTGCATCATTATTGATATTCAGGGTACAGGCAGCCTCACAGGGGGCCGGGCAAATACGTCCGGTAAACTCCGGAAAATTATTAGTGGAATGCAGCGTGGCCAAAGCCTGTTTCCATTCCTGCCGGTAGACCAGATCATTCCAGTCAGGAATAATATTATTGACCGGGCAACCATTAGTACAGAAAGGGACTCCGCAATCCATGCAACGCGCACCCTGTTGCTGCGCCTGCTTGTCATCCAGTGCCAGCACGAATTCCCGATAATGCTTGATCCGCGTACTGGCAGGCTCATACGACTCGCTGATTCTTTCAAATTCCAGAAAACCTGTTGTTTTTCCCATGATTTTTCCTAATTACCCTTATGCCACTTTCTGGCTGGCTTGTTCTGATTGCCACATTTCCGACAGCGCCCGACGATACTCAACCGGCATCACCTTTACAAACTGGCCACGCGATACATCCCAATTGCTGAGCAGGTCACGGGCACGGAAACTGCCTGTCAGACGAAAATGCTCTTCAACCAGATAACGCACAATGGCCTCATCGGTTTGCCGGGCGTCACCACGCTTGGCGCTATGCCAGCACTCAATCCGGGCTTCTTTTTCCTGCTCTGCATGAGGCACAACCGTTTCCAGCTCAACCATGCTCAGGTTACAGCGCTGCCTGAGCCTGCCCTCGGGATCCCATACATAGGCAACACCTCCCGACATGCCGGCAGCAAAATTTCGCCCTGTTTCCCCCAGCACTACCACGGTACCGCCTGTCATATATTCACAGCCATGATCTCCGGTGCCCTCAACCACTGCTGCAGCGCCTGAATTACGTACGGCGAAACGCTCACCGGCAACGCCATTGAAATAGGCCTCACCACCCAGCGCACCGTACAGCACGGTATTGCCGACAATAATATGTTCGGGACCATACCCCCTGAAGTCATTAGGTGAACGGATGGAAATCCGTCCGCCCGACAGTCCTTTACCCACATAATCATTGGCTTCACCCACCAGTTCAAAGCTAATGCCATGCGCCAGAAAGGCACCAAAACTTTGGCCGGCAACGCCATTGAACTGAATATGAATGGTGTCGTCTGGCAGGCCTTCATGACCATATTTTCTGGCCACCACACCTGACAGCATGGCGCCAACCGTACGATTGCGGTTACGCACCGGAATAATGAAAGATACTTTCTCGCCCCGCTCAATCGCACTCTTGCTACGCTCAATCAATTGCTTATCCAGGGCGTTATCAAGACCATGATCCTGTTCTTCTGTATGATATTTGCCCGTTTCGGTTTCAGGCTGATAAAACACACGGGAAAAATCCAGTCCTTTGGCTTTCCAGTGTGTCACGCCGGCCCGCATGTCCAGCAGGTCCACACGCCCCACCAGATCATCAAATTTGCGAATGCCCAGTTGAGCCATTATTTCCCTGACTTCCTCAGCCACGAAAAAGAAGTAATTCACCACATGCTCCGGTTTACCCTGGAATTTCTGGCGCAAGACCGGGTCCTGGGTGGCGACGCCTACCGGACATGTATTCAAGTGACACTTGCGCATCATGATACAACCTTCGACCACCAGGGGCGCGGTGGCAAAGCCGAATTCATCCGCCCCCAACAGGGCACCAATCACCACATCGCGACCGGTTTTCATCTGGCCATCGGCCTGTACCCGTACCCGGCTGCGCAGCTTGTTCAATACCAGGGTTTGTTGGGTTTCAGACAAGCCCAGCTCCCACGGGGTACCGGCATGCTTGATAGAGGCAATGGGCGAGGCACCGGTGCCGCCATCGTGACCGGCAATCACAATATGGTCGGACTTGGCCTTGGCCACACCGGCGGCCACCGTACCCACGCCCACCTCGGAAACCAGTTTGGTGGAAATGGAGGCGTCCGGATTCACATTTTTCAGATCATGAATCAGCTGAGCCAGATCCTCGATTGAATAAATATCATGGTGCGGCGGTGGCGAAATAAGCCCCACGCCCGGTACTGAATAACGCAGTTTGGCAATATATTCAGATACTTTATGACCTGGGAGCTGCCCACCCTCGCCGGGTTTGGCCCCCTGGGCCATTTTGATCTGGATCTGGTCCGCACTGCTTAAATACTCGGCACTAACACCAAAACGGCCGGAAGCCACCTGTTTGATTTTTGAACGCAGCGAATCCCCTTTACGCAGCGGAACCTCGGCAACAATTCGGTCTGCACCCAGCACCGATGCCAAGGTATCGCCGTTCTTGATATTGCTTTTACCACTTTGCATTTCCGCACGGTAGCGCAATTCATCCTCGCCGCCCTCGCCGGTATTGGACTTGCCGCCAATCCGGTTCATGGCCACCGCCAGCACTGCATGTGCTTCGGTGGAAATAGAACCCAATGACATGGCCCCGGTGGCAAAACGCTTAACAATTTCCTTGGCCGGCTCAACCTCTTCCAGCGCAATCGCCCTGGAAGGATCCACTTTAAATTCAAACAATCCACGAAGGGTCATGTGACGGCGCGACTGGTCGTTGATCAGCTGGGCATATTCCTTGTAGGTACGGTAATTATTGGCACGAGTGGCATGTTGCAACTTGGCGATCGAATCGGGCGTCCACATATGCTCTTCACCACGAATACGGAACGCATAATCACCCCCGGCATCCAGCTCATTGGCCAATACCGGATCATTGCCAAAAGCCTGCCGATGCAGTCGAAAGGCTTCCTCAGCCACCTCAAAAATGCCCAGCCCCTCTATATTGCAGGGTGTACCAGTAAAGTACTTGCGGACAAGGTCGCTTTTCAGGCCAACCGCCTCGAAAATTTGTGCCCCGGTATAGGACATATAGGTTGAAATGCCCATTTTGGACATGACCTTGTTCAGGCCTTTACCAACCGCCTTGACATAATTTTTAACGGCTTTGTCACCGCCCATGGTAGCCAGGGTTTCCATGGCCAGATAGGGATAAACCGCCTCGGCACCATAACCGCCCAACAAGGCAAAATGATGTACCTCACGGGCTGAACCGGTTTCCACCACCAGCCCCGTATTGGTCCGCAGGCCAGAGCGAATAAGATGCTGGTGAATGGCTGAGGTGGCCAGCAGGGCCGGAATGGCCACATGCCCGCCATCAACCTTGCGGTCTGAAATAATCAGGATGTTAAAACCGCTCTTGACCGCATCCACGGCACTGGCACACAAGGCGGCAATACAGGCCTCAATCCCTTCCGTACCCCAACTTGCCGGGTAAGTAATATCCAGCTCGTGGCAACGGAATTTATTATCGGTATAACGCTCGATTTCACGCAAACGTGACATGCCCACACTATCCAGCACAGGTTGGGAAACCTCAACCCGCTGGGGCGGATTAACGTTATTGATATCCAGCAAATTGGGTTTGGGGCCAATAAAAGAAACCAGCGACATCACCAGTTGCTCGCGGATAGGATCAATCGGTGGATTGGTCACCTGCGCAAACAGCTGGCGAAAATAATTATAGAAAGACTTCGAACGGCTGGACAAAACGGCCAGTGGCGCATCATTACCCATTGAGCCAATCGCCTCTTCACCATTTTTACCCATGGGCTCAAGAATAAACTTGATGTCTTCCTGGGTCCAGCCAAAAGCCTGTTGGCGATCCAGCAACGAGGCATGGCTCATGTAATCGGCGGCGTGGACCGTATCTGTGGCCGGCAAGTCGTCCAGGCGTACGCGCAACCGCTCGATCCACTGCCTATAGGGACGGTTATTGGCCAATTGGGACTTGATTTCCTCATCATCAATAATGCGCCCCTGATCCAGATCTATCAGCAACATTTTTCCGGGTTGCAAACGCCATTTTTTCACAATCCGATGCTCTGGTATGGTCAGGGTACCGGCTTCTGAAGCCAGAATGACCATATTATCATCGGTAATCAGGTAACGGGCCGGACGCAGGCCATTGCGGTCCAGCGTTGCGCCAATCTGGCGGCCATCGGTAAATGCCACGGCAGCAGGACCATCCCAGGGCTCCATTTTGGCCGCATTGTATTCATAGAAAGCACGGCGGTTGGCATCCATGTCGGTATGCTGCTCCCAGGCTTCGGGAATCATCATCATCATGGCGTGGGCCAGCGAGTAACCCGATGTCACCAGCAATTCCAGGCAATTGTCAAAGGTGGCCGTATCGGACTGTCCTTCATAGACAATGGGGTAAAGTTTTTGCAGGTCACTGCCCAAAACCGCCGATTCCATCATGCCCTCACGGGCACGCAGCCAGTTGAAGTTACCCTTGACCGTATTGATCTCTCCGTTATGCGCAATCATGCGATAAGGATGCGCCAATGGCCAGGCTGGAAAGGTATTGGTGGAAAACCGCTGGTGCACCATGGCCAGGGCAGAAACGGTACGGGTATCGGCCAGGTCACGGTAATAGGTGCCTACCTGGTCGGCCAGCAGCAGACCTTTATAAACCACCGTACGAACCGACGCGGAAGGCACAAAGTACTCGGTGCTGTGGGCCAGGTTCATGGCCTGAATGGCGTGGCTGGCGGTTTTTCGAATCACATACAATTTTCTTTCCAGCGCATCGGGCACCATCACATCGGGGCCGCGGCCAATAAACAACTGGCGGATAACCGGCTCGCAATCACGTACCGCCGGTGACATGGGCATTTCACTGTCTACCGGCACATCGCGCCAGCCCAAGAGAACCTGCCCCTCATCGCGCACCGCCCGTTCCAGCTCTTTTTCACAAGCCAGCCGGGAAGCGGTTTCTTTTGGCAAAAAAACCATGGCCACCCCATACTCGCCTTCAGGAGGCAGCGTGACGCCCTGGCGTGCCATTTCATCCCGATACAGGGCATCGGGAATCTGGATCAGGATACCGGCTCCATCACCCATTAATTTATCAGCTCCCACTGCGCCACGATGGTCCAGGTTCTCAAGGATTTTCAGGCCCTGCTGAACGATGGCATGGCTTTTTTGTCCCTTGATATTGGCGACAAACCCGACACCACAGGCATCATGTTCGTTGTGCCTGTCATACAGGCCCTGGGATCGGGGCTGCCGATGCGGCAATAAACCAATGGCCGAGGCATCAACAAACGCCTCTGTCACACTATCTTTGTTAATCAGGGTAGACATACATGCTCCGCAATGGGTTCGAGCTAAACAAGGTTCTTTTCAGCTTTCAAGAATAAAGACAAAATCTTTATGACGCAATAAAAATAAAAGGGGTCGAACCCTATTTTTTTTATTATTATTTTTATTAAAAATAAATAAGGGACAGATCAATTAAGATTTTGTTTTTATTGAAAATAACCCTGTTTTGACTCAACATTAAAATTTCAATTTTTCAAAAAATTGCCAAGGCCTGACACCGATTGCGTTTACAATTCTGTTTTATCTTCCTACCTGAATACAACACCCCGCCATGACCGCCACCTCTTTTTCTTCCCTGCCCCTTTCCGCCGAACAACAACATAATCTGTCGGAATTGGGTTACTCCATCATGACACCCATACAGGCAGAAAGCCTTCCCCTGATCCTGGCTGGCCGGGACGTTCTGGCTCAGGCTCAAACCGGCAGTGGCAAAACCCTGGCTTTCGGTTTGGGTATCATGCAAAAAATCAACCCGGCCTTTTTTGGCATACAGGGATTGGTCCTTTGTCCTACCCGGGAGCTGGCTGACCAGGTTTCCCGGGAACTGCGAAAACTGGCACGGGCATTAGGCAATATCAAAATCCTTACCCTGTGTGGTGGCGCAGCCTTGCGCCCCCAGATAGAATCGCTGTCACATGGCGCACATATTGTGGTGGGTACCCCCGGGCGTATCCTGGACTTGCTGGAGCGTAGCCAACTGGAGCTGGGCACTGTTAAAACGCTGGTGCTGGATGAGGCTGATCGCATGATTGATATGGGCTTTTATGATGATATCTGCGCCATTACCCGCGCATGCCCGCTAAAACGGCAAACCCTCATGTTTTCAGCCACTTACCCTGCGCAAATCCTGAAAGACAGTGAAGGCTTCATGCTCAACCCCGAAAGGGTCCAGGTAGAATCCCTGCCTAGCCAAAGTCAGATTGAGCAGATTTTTTATGAAATCAATCCCGAGCAGCGTTTTGCGGCAACGGCTACCCTGCTCAACCATTTCCGCCCGGTATCCACCCTGGCATTCTGTAATACCAAGGCACAATGCGAGGCACTTGCGGAAGAACTGCAGCAACGTGGTATCAGGGCGCTTGTCCTGCATGGTGATCTGGAACAGCGCGACCGTGAAGATGTACTCGTTCAGTTTATTAACCAGAGTTGCTCGGTTCTGGTCGCCACTGATGTCGCTGCCCGCGGCCTGGACATCCAAACCCTTGACGCCGTGATCAACGTGGACATTTCTCCCAACGCAGAGACGCATATTCACCGCATTGGACGTACGGGCAGAAGCGAGGCCAGGGGACTGGCCCTGACCTTGTGCAGCCAGGCAGAAAAGTTCAGGGCGGAACGAATTGAAAAAGCGCTGGATACCACCCTGGAATGGCAAGATTTACCCGTCGTTAAAGACAATGCCCGTTCTTTGCAAGCACCCATGAAAACCATTTGCCTGCGAGCCGGAAAAAAAGACAAGATCCGCCCAGGCGACTTGCTGGGCGCCTTAACCAAAGACATTGGCCTGCAGGCCAGCCAGGTGGGTAAAATCAATATTTATGATTTTGTTGCTTTTGTGGCCATTGAACGCAAGGTCGCCAATGACACGATTACCAAGCTTCGTGAACGCACAATCAAGGGCAAGCAGTTACAAATGCGCTTCATGGAATAAGAGTCTCGCGCAAAGCACTGCCTTCCCATGACTCTTATGGGGTGATGGCTTGGCGAACTGCCCAGTTCCAATTTTCCATCAGGCCAGCTGCCTCATCCCTTCCTATCCGGGGTTCAAAACGATGCTCTTGACGCCATAAGGAAGAAAGCTCCTCGGTACCCGACCACACGCCGGCTTGCAGGCCGGCCAGATAAGCCACACCCAGGGCGGTGGTTTCAATTATTTGGGGACGGACCACAGGGATCCCCAGCAAATCAGCCTGGAACTGCATCAAGGAATTGTTCACGCAAGCGCCACCATCCACCCTCAGCTCCTGCAAGGCCACGCCATTGCCTGCCCCGGCCTCGCGACTCATGGCATCCAGCAAGGCGGCACTTTGGAAGGCAATGCTTTCGACCGCAGCCCTGGCAATATGTGCCGCTGTTGTGCCACGGGTAAGGCCGGTAATGGCCCCCCTTGCGTTAGCCTCCCAATAGGGAGCCCCCAGTCCCGTAAAGGCCGGTACAAAAAAAACGCCCCCGCTATCGGCCACCGACTCGGCCAGAGGCTGCACCTCGGCGCTTTGCTTAATAATTCCTAGACCATCACGTAACCATTGCACTACGGCCCCACCAATAAACACGCTGCCTTCCAGGGCATACTCAAGCGCACCCCCTTGTTGGGCCACCCGGGTCGTTAACAGGCCATTTTCTGAAACACTAAAATTCCCACCCGCGTGCAATAAGGCAAAGCAGCCTGTACCATACGTATTCTTGGCCATTCCGGGCTTGAAGCAGGCCTGGCCAAATAGCGCACTTTGCTGGTCCCCCGCCACACCACCAACAGGTATGGCATGCCCGACAATAGTTTCATCAATCTGGCCATAGCGGGCACTTGAAGGCAGTACCTCGGGCAACATATTGGCCGGAATGCCAAATAAATCCAACAGTTCGGGATCCCAGTGATTATCCCGGATATTGAACAGCATGGTACGGGAGGCATTGCTGACATCGGTTGCATGCACCCGGCCTTTGCTCAGCTGCCACAACAACCAGGTAT
This sequence comes from Advenella sp., assembly GCA_041656315.1. Lineage (GTDB taxonomy): Bacteria > Pseudomonadota > Gammaproteobacteria > Burkholderiales > Burkholderiaceae_B > Advenella. The sequence goes on along the minus strand of JBBADT010000016.1, from coordinate 20,858 downwards.
CCACTGTCCCAAATGCCAGCTCACCCTGCTCAGCCAGTTTGCGTGCCCCAGGCACGTTTTCAAGAATCCAGTTTAATTTGGTGGCAGAAAAATAAGCATCCAGTTTCAGGCCCGTGCGCGCCTGGATAAACGGCTCAAGCCCCTTTTCCCTTAATGTGCGACACAGGGCTTCACCGCGCCGGTCTTGCCAGACAATGGCCCGGCACAAGGGCTGCCCGGTTTTACGATGCCAGACAATCGTGGTTTCCCGTTGATTGGTAATCCCTGCCGAGACTATCCGGTTTGGACTGATTCCTGACTCACGAAGAACCGCATGCAGGGTTGCTAGCTGTGATTGCCAGATTTCCTGCGGGTCATGTTCCACCCAGCCTGATTGCGGGTAATACTGGGGGAACTCCAACTGTGCCATGGCAACAATCTTTCCCTGCCGGTCAAACATTATGCTGCGTGAACTGGATGTCCCCTGATCAAGCGCCAATAAATAGTCCATACCCATCCTTTTCATTTTTTATATCTGATCAGTATATCGTTTTCAATATTGACCTTAAACAGGACGATAAACAAGAACGACAAATCAACAGGTATTTATGTCATTTCAGATTCAGGCTGTATTTTTCTTGGACGACCCCGCTTACCCGGACTGACACGCCGGCTGGCACTGCTTGACAGCGACTGCAGGAATGGCTCGCTGCCCAGCGCCCATTGTCCCGCTAAGGCAAGGGCAATCCTGTTGCTCTCATTCATGGACAAGCCGTGATGAAACATTTCCCGGTACCGGGCCTGGCGGTCAAAAGGCGTATTGCCGGTCTGCCAATAATCCTCATGGTCAGTCAGCCAGGCCACCGAACCCAGACTGGCACCGGTATGAATACCCGCCGAGGACCAGGGCCACAATTCGGGCGCGTCCAGGCCTTTCTCGCGACTGGTAAAGGATTCCAGCCAGACCATGGCCGGCAGCACCCATTGCCCAGGCTCAAGCAGAGCCGAACGGTATCGACCCTGAAAAACGGGTCCGGATCGCAATAATGCCGCCAGATTTCTGCCCAACGATTGCATGACACGGGAAATGCCTTGTCCATTTTCAGGCGTTGCCAGCAACAGGATGCTGTCATCAACCAGCGTCCAGCCATGCAAGGCCACCTTATGCACATGCACCAGATTGGCCAGCCAGGCCTGGACCTGATTCATGAGCTTGCCCGCATCGGGGGCTGTATTGAAAGAATGAACAAGCCTTGCATGAACCAATTGTGCTATGCGTGGGGCATACAGGCGGGGAAGTCGGGCCATGGCAGTTCAATCAAAGAAGAGACAAGACAAATTGTAGCGAAAAACCGGCTCCTCTACAGGTACAATCTTTGTGTTTGAGTTAACTTGTTTTTTCTTCCACCCATTTTCTGAGGTCAACGACATGAATCTTGAAATTATCAGCGAACATGCCTGTTTTGACGGGGTACAGCGTTTTTACCGACACCAGTCCAGTGAAATCGGCCTGCCCATGCGCTTTTCCGTATTTATACCCCGCCAGGCCGAAGATGGCGCCTTGCCCGCCCTGTTTTACCTGGCCGGCCTGACCTGCACCGAAGAAACCTTCATGATCAAAGGCGGCGCCCAGCGTTACGCAGCCGAACACGGCATCATGCTGATTGCCCCGGACACCAGTCCAAGAGGGGCAGGTATAGAGGGAGAAGACGAACACTGGGATTTTGGCACCGGAGCCGGTTTTTATCTGGATGCAACCGAGCCCGGCTGGAATAAAAACTACCGGATGTACAGCTACATTACCCAAGAGCTTTATGCCATTGCGCAAACCCTGGGTGCGGCCAAAGACCGGATTGGCATTTTCGGGCACTCCATGGGGGGGCATGGCGCCCTGGTACTGGCCCTGAAAAACCCCCAACTGTTCAAATCCGTCTCCGCTTTTGCACCGGTTGCTGCCCCCGTCAAATGTCCTTGGGGACAAAAAGCCTTTTCCCGCTATTTGGGCAATGACAAGACCCAGTGGGAAACATATGACGCATCCTGCCTGATGCAAACCCTGCACAACCCTTTTCCACGAGGCATCCTGGTTGACCAGGGACTGAAAGACAGCTTCCTGCAAGAACAGTTGTACCCCGACGCATTCGAAGCGGCATGCGAACAGGCCAACCAGTCACTGGTCCTGCGTCGCCACGAGCAATATGACCACGGTTATTATTTCATTTCAACCTTCATGGAAGACCATATCCGTTTTCATGCCGAGCGTCTTTAAGGCGGATTATCTGCCCGAAAACGGAAATCAGCATCTTGAAACGGGAACTTTTTCCTGATTTCGGTATCTCATTAGCACTCTTTTCAATTGAGTGCTAATATATACAACGAAAATATTATTTCAACGGAGTCAAACAAAACCTATGTCAAATCAAGCGCTTGCACTGTCAAATCCTAATGTAGCGATGGCCATCTCCAACCCTGGGGCATTAGGCACCATAGAGGCATACATTAGTGCAGTGAACCGTTTACCTCTTCTGTCCGCTGAACAGGAAAAGAATTTGGCTGAGCAGCTGCAAAAAGAAGGCAACCTGAATGCAGCCCGTGACCTGATAATGTCGCACCTTCGTCTGGTGGTGTCTATTTCCCGCCAGTATCTGGGCTATGGCCTGCCCCATGCCGACCTTATCCAAGAGGGCAATATCGGCCTGATGAAAGCGGTCAAGCGTTTTGATGTTTCCCGTGGCGTACGTCTGGTTTCCTTTGCCGTTCATTGGATCAAGGCAGAAATCCATGAATACATCATTCGCAACTGGCGCATGGTAAAAATTGCCACCACCAAAGCACAACGCAAGCTGTTTTTCAATTTACGCAGCATGCGTCCCGATGGCCAAACCCTTGACCCGGAGCACATTGAAGGCATTGCAGCCAAACTAAATGTCCGCCCCGAGGATGTGAGCGAAATGGAAGTCCGCCTTTCGGGCCGCGATATGTCGTTTGAATCACAAACCGATGATGATGACGAGTTCGCTCCCATTTCTTACCTGTCAGACGAGGGCGATCACGAACCCACCACTGTGATTGAAAAAAATGCTTACGATACCCTGCAAAGTACAGGTATTACCCAGGCACTTACCCTGCTTGATGACCGTGCCCGCCGTATTATTGAGGCCCGCTGGCTGCAAGATGAGGGCGGCGCCACTTTACATGAACTGGCTGACGAATTTGGTGTGTCTGCCGAACGGATCCGGCAAATCGAAGCGGCATCCCTGAAAAAAATGCGCAAGGCATTAAGCGATTGATTTCCTGCTGTTTATGGCTTATTTATCGTCATTCTTGCCTAAAGAATGACGTTTTTTTAGGGTCCTGGTGCTGGTGTATACGTCCTGGTAACCCACTGAAACAATTGGGCTGAAATTCAATTGAACTATTGCATAAACCGCAAGACTAACAATCATGAGTCCTGGCAATATCTGCGCAATGCAGGCTAGGGCTTAACATCCGTTTCTGCTTCTCCTCTTTCCCCCTCCCCTTTGAGACGGATGATTCAGGCACTTCATAATATGAAGTGCCTTTTTTTATGGTAACAACGACTTAATCCTGACTGCCCTCAAGATTAACCAGCACTTCAACCCTGCGGTTAGGGGCCAGACAAGCGATCAGTTCCTTGCGGTTGCCAAGCTTTTCACACTGAACCAGCGGTTGCAACTCACCCTGCCCCTGCACGGTGATGAGGGAAGCCGGCACACCATTGGACACTAAATACCCGGCCACACTATTTGCACGCTTTTCGGACAAAATCTGGTTATAAGCCTCTGAGCCCAAGCGATCGGTATGTCCGATAATCAGCACCGATTTGACGCCTGGCTGGTTACGAATTTCCTGACTTAAGGCTTCCAGACGCAATTTACCCCGTTGCTGCAAATCATTGATGCCAGCACCATTAAATGCAAACAAACCGTCAGCCTCAAGCGTGACTTTTCGTGCTTGCTCAACCACTTTTTCAGGGGCTTCAGTGATGCAGGCATCATCGGGACCTACCGGTTTCCAATAAAAACTGCGCGCCAGCATATCCTTGTCGAACAAAATCTTATATTGGCAGGAAGACACATTGTTCTTGCCTTTTCCGGGGGTATTCAGGTAAAACAGGAAATCCCATTCACGTGGTGCAAAACCTTCTGAAAAATGAGGACGGCCCAGCAGATAATAAAGCTGGTCTTTGGTGACGCCTGGACGCACCAGATTAAGATTTTCGGGGTTGGGTGCTATTCCCCTTCCATGATCGTAAGTAATACTACGGATATCTGGAAAAACCGGGTTATCGGTTGTGCCGTTAGGCTTGATATTGCTAAGTGACCCACAGGCACTCAGGGAAAGGCCCGCCAACGCTGCCACAATTACTCTGGGAAAATTCATCTTACTCCAACCAATTTTGCCTACAACAAATTCAGACCATGAATTCGTATAATAATTATAAAAATCTCTTGTCATGAACGGCCAAACACAAGCCGGGTGTTATTTAAACAAACGCAAGCCAGCCAGCCAAGACAGAAAGCCAATCCTTCAAATAAATGCATGCATTTTAATCATTAATCGTAAATCTTTGTTTCAAACAAACAACATAAATCTTAATAAATAACAATTAAATAACAAATAAAAATATTAAGATACGTTATGAAAATAATATGTTGCCAATCACATGCCAATCAGGATTTTGGCTCATTAAGCCCAAGCGGCCACTCAGCTTTGCCTGCGCCCTAAACAAAAAAATCCGGCATTAAGCCGGATGTTGAGGATAAAGCGTTATAGACAACTCAAAACAAACTTTTTATATCCTTTTCCATATCCTCAAGAGGGGTGCCCGGCTTGAAAAGAATACGGGATTCACCTTTTTTATCAAGGACATATAAACTGGAACTATGCTCCATTGAATAAGAACCGTTGGTATGGGCCACTTTTTTGTAAAAGGCCTTAAATGACTTGGCCAATTGGGCGATTTGCTCGGGTGTGCCAGTAATAGCATTGAAACGTTCATCAAAAGCGGAAACATAGGCCTTGAGCATTTCAGGAGTATCCCGCTCGGGATCGATACTTACCATCACCACCTGCACTTGGGCCGCTTCTTCGGGCGTGAATTTTGTCATTAACTGCGACAGTTCCGCCATGGCTGTGGGGCAGACATCGGGGCATTGGGTAAACCCAAAGAAAACCACAACCACCTTGTCCTTGTAATCCTTGAAAGAAACCGGATTGCCATCCTGGTTAATGCCACCAACATTTTTACCAAAACCGGTGCCGGTAATATCCGAACCGATAAAGGCAATTGGCTGGGTCGCTACCGCTTCAAACACTTCCTGCTTGCAGGCGGACAAGCCCAATGCCATGGAAAACGCCAATCCCACACTGACTGCCAGCTTTCTGGCCTTATATGATTTTTTCATTACTAAACACCTACAATCACATCAGAATCATCATCCAGTGATCCACCAGCAAAGCGCCAAACAGCAGCGCAAGATAGAGAATCGAAAACCGGAACGTTTTTCGGGCCAGTTCATCACTGTAAACCCTATACAGGCTTAATGCATGCCTGATAAACCAGCCACCCAAAAAAAGGGCCGCCGCCAGATAAAACAGGCCACTCATGCGGATAATAAAGGGCATGAGCGTTACCACCACAAGCATGAAGGTATATAAAAGAATATGCAAGCGGGTAAAAGCATTGCCATGCGTTATTGGCAACATGGGCAAACCGGACTTTTGGTAGTCATGGCTGCGATACAGCGCCAGCGCCCAGAAATGCGGAGGTGTCCAGGCAAAAATAATAAGCACCAGCAACCACGCTTCTGCAGGAACCGAACCTGCCACAGCAGCCCAGCCCAACGCTGGCGGCATTGCACCCGACAAACCGCCAATAACGATATTCTGGGGGGTAAGCGGTTTTAATACAATAGTATAGATCAAGGCATAGCCAATAAATGTCGCGAATGTCAGCCACATGGTCAGAGGATTGACGAACCAGAACAGCACCAGCATTCCCAGGCCTCCCACCATGCCTGACATAAGCACCACTTGCAGCGAGGTGATGGTTCCTTGTGCCGTTGCGCGGCGCCGGGTTCTTAACATGCGGGCATCAATTTCCTGCTCAATCAGACAATTAATGGCAAAAGCGGCTGCAGCCAGCAGCCAGATCCCTATGGTCCCCGCCACCACCACGCTGGCTGGCGGCAGCCCGTTTGATGCTAAAAACATACCAATTACGGCACAGAAAACGGCCAGCTGGGTTACCCTGGGTTTGGTCAGCACCCAATACTGCTGAAAAAAACCTGTTTGCGGCGTCAAGGCTATCGTCATGGTAATACCTTATAGTCAGTTCCTGCACGATTCAATCGCACAAGTATCGTTACCGCCGCAATAACCAACCCTGCGGCGCCACCATTATGTAAAACGGCAATGAGTAATGGCCATTGAAAAAATATCGTGCTCAGTCCGGTTAAAACCTGAACTAATAATAGCAAAATCAACCACTGTGCGGGAGCGCGTAAACCCTGCTCTTTTCTCAGGCACAAGGCAATGACAAACAAAAACACGAAAACACAAATTGCGAAATTACGGTGTACCCAATGAATGGCGGTCAACGCCTGCTGCGAAATAATTTCCCCACTGGATAATTCACCCAGGCCACGAAAAACCGAATACCCGCCAGCAAAATCCATGTCAGGAATCCACTGTCCATGGCAGGTGGGAAAATCCATACAGGCCAGGGCGGCATAATTGGTACTGACCCAGCCCCCCAACACAATTTGCACAAACAATATGACCAGGCCCAACAACATCCAGGGCCGGTAAAATGCCATACCGGCAGAGATAGGCACATGTGCTTTTTCACGGGCGGCAAGCCAGCTCATGAGTGCCAGCAGCAGCATGCCCCCCAACAGATGAACCGTCACGATCACTGGCATTAATTTATGCGTAACAGTCCAGGCACCAAAAGCACCCTGCAGGCAAACCGCAACCAGGCAAAAGGTGGCCAGTCCTGCCGGGCGGCCAATCTGCTTTCGATAACGCCATGCCATGAATACAATGGCAATAATCAGCACGCCAAGCACGCTGCCCCAATACCGATGAATCATTTCGATCCATGCCTTTGACATGGAAACCGGCCCGTACGGCTGCTGCACCAATGCCTCGGCAATCTGTCCCGATGCACCAAACGGCGTAAGTTTTCCATAACAGCCCGGCCAGTCGGGACAACCCAGGCCTGAATCGGTAAGACGCACGAAAGCGCCAAACATAATCAGATCCAGGGTAAAAAACCAGGTCAGGAAAACAAGCCGGCGATAAATGGAACGAACCTGGGCAGCCATCACTTACCCAATCACGGAAACATGCAACAGCTTGGCAATATCGTTACGAAACCGGACAGGATCGGTTTCCTGACCGGGGTAATACATGATCAAATTGCCAAGCGGATCAATAATCCACAGATATTTATCCATTTCCTGCTCCAGTGCAGCCGCATCTGCCAGAACATCCGGGCCCAATAAAAAAGCACCCAATGCAAGCGGATCTGCCCGTAACATCAAGGTTCCTTTATACGCATCCAGCACCTTCTGCGGTATGGCCTCGTTATCGGTCACAAACCATACGCGCACCAGGCGCTCCACATTCTTGCCCTGGCTGGCATGGGCATTGCGGGTGTAATGCAATTTGGTGGCACAAGAATCTGGACAGGCACCACCATCAGTACTTACCAACACCCAGCGCCCTTTCAGGGAGTTCAAGTCAAACGGCTTGCCATCAAGCGTGCTTAATGGCAACCGGGCAGACGCTGGCATCATGCGTTGTGGAATCACAAATGAACCATAATTGGTTGCTCCGGCAGGCCTTAAATCTGGCACATAATAAAGCAGCGCTGCCGCCACCAGCGGAATAATGCAACTCAGCAGTATCAGGTACAAAGGCACCAGGGAGCGTTTTTTCATCTCCAATACCTCACTATTCATGTTGACTCCTTGATTTCCCATGTCGCGCTATCCTGTATCCTACAAATAGCATGGCAAGCAGCGCTATCAGGGCAAACCCAAACCATTGCATGGCATAAGCCGTATTTTTGTGATAATCAACAGGCGGGGTTGCCCAATCGCGGGTCAATCCATCCTCTGTCGCCCCCATTTGCTGGACTACCACCGGCAAAAAAACCAGTCCGCTTGCCTGCGCCAGATTTTGCAATTCAATATTTTGTACCTGGGGCAAATCTGGCCCCGGCAAAGGCAGGCGGGCAGGTAATTGCGCCTGTTTTTCACCCGATAAAGACCTCAGCTCAAACAGCCTTGGCACATGCCCCAACAGCTGCCCCTGGACAGTAACAGTACCCGCAGTAAGCGGAAAATCGGGCAATGGCGCCGGGGCAATGCGTCGCTCAAACCAGCCGCGCAAAACCAGGACTGCTTTATGATGGGGCGCATGGCCCAGCAACAGGGGCGTAGCCAGCCAATAACCCGGCCTGCCCTGATGATTGCGGTTTAGCAACACACTGAACTGCGGTTGCCACACACCGGTCACGCTCACCGATCGCCATTCCCGCCATTCACTTTCAGGTGTATCATTTTGAAGTAACAAGGTGGAAAGCTGTTGCCCATGTTCGATATTGGCCTGAATGGCCCGTCGCTCATCGGCACGCTGCAATTGCCATTGACCCAGTAAAATAAAAATCACGAGCAGCATTGCCAAAAGCACTAAGGCAAGCCAGTACTTTATCTTTACGGGTTGACTGTGTTTCATTCGGTTTTTCCCATCGGGGGCATCAATCATGCATGTATTCATCGGGGTGGCCTTCCTGGCCATTATCGCCAGCCTGGCATTTGCTTTTTTCTATTTAATGCGGGACAAGGGAACCAGCAACAAAACCGTCAACGCCCTGACCCTGCGCGTAGGCCTTTCGATTGCCCTGCTGGCCTTTGTCCTGTTTGCCAACTACATGGGCTGGATCCACAGCACGGGGTTCAGGCCTTAGCCACCACCCCTTCACATTAACGAAAAAAGGCCGGATCAAACCGGCCCTTTTTGCAGGGTTACCGGTTGTTCAAAACCAATATACAAACAAATACAGTCCCAGCCAGACCACATCCACAAAGTGCCAGTACCAGGCCGCCCCTTCAAAACCAAAGTGGTGATCGGCCGTAAAATGCCCTCTGATCAGGCGCAGCAAAATAATGGTCAGGATGGTGGCGCCCAGCAATACGTGAAAACCGTGAAATCCGGTTAACATGAAAAACAGCGAGCCATAAATACCAGAATCAAAACGCAGGTTCAGGTCGGAATAGGCATGCATATACTCAACAGCCTGCAGATACAGGAAGGTAAAGCCCAGAGCGACCGTCAGAAACAGCCAGAAAATACTGCTGCCCCGCTTGCTGGCCCGCAAGGCATGATGGGAAAGGGTTAGCGTAAGCCCCGACGTTAACAGTAACATCGTATTAATGGTGGGCAGCCAGAAAGGCCCGATAATTTCAAAATGCTGAACAATCCCTGCCGGTCCGAAATTGGGCCATTGACCTGAAAAACCCGGCCACAGCATTAACTGGTGATCCAGATTACTTAGCCAGGGAGTGGTGACTTCTCGGGCATACCAAAGCGCGCCAAAAAAAGCCGCGAAAAACATGACCTCGGAAAAAATAAACCAACCCATCCCCCAACGATAGGAATCATCAATGCGCTTGCTGTTAAGCCCGCTCTCGGACTCCCGAATGGCATCACCAAACCAGAAAAACAGCATGATAAACAATGACAGCAAACCCACCAGAAAAACCCAGTTCCCGTAAGGAACACGGTTAACCCAGGCTACCGCCCCAATCAGCATAATCAAAATGGCAAAACTGGTTCTGACCGGATGGCCCGAAAAGGAAGGCACATAATAATATGGTGCCTCTTTGCCATTAACGGAGTGACTTGCACCCATAGCTTTCTCCTTTGGTACAAATACGTTTACTTGGAATCAGGCCAACCCTGAAATAGCCCAACGAGCAACCATCACCAATATAAAAATAAATATAAGAACCCCGATAATGCCAGCCAGAATAATATGCACCGGATTGAGCTTTGAAATGTCTTCCTGATAACTGGCGCCTTTGCGAATGCCCAGAAAAGCCCACAATATGGCCTTCAGGGTCTGGAAAAAATTCAGTTTTCGCTGTGCCAGCTCTTTAATATCGTCACTCATTCATGTGCCCTTTGATCAAACAATCTTCAGGCCTTTGCCTATTGTCCAGAAGAACAGCAGCAGCACCACAACTGCCAATATAAGGCCTGCTCTTCTGTTCTTGCTGCGTTGCTCGGGTGTCATTTTGTTTATACCTGTTAATAAAAAATCGGTTTACTTCACTTCCGGTGGGGTCTCGAAAGTATGGAAGGGCAAGGGTGATGGAAGTGTCCACTCAAGACCCTCTGCGCCTTCCCATACTTGCGCACTTGCCTTCTGCCCTTTGCCACGGAACGTCTTGATGATGATATACAGGAATAGCAACTGCGAGAATCCGAACCAGAAGGCCCCAATTGTGGCGATCTGGTGGAAGTCGGTAAACTGCGTTGCATAGTCCACATAACGTCGTGGCATGCCTGCCAGGCCCAAAAAGTGCATCGGGAAAAAAGTCAGGTTAAAAGACAGCATGGTTGACCAGAAATGAATCTTGCCCAGCTTCTCGTCATACATGTACCCCGTCCATTTTGGCAGCCAATAATAAGTGCCTGAAAACAGCGCAAACAGGGATCCGGCCACCAGCACATAATGGAAATGCGCCACCACGTAATACGTATCATGGACGGCAATATCAATGGGGGCCACCGCCACAATCAAGCCGGTAAAGCCGCCAATGGTGAACACGAAAATAAAACCGATTGAAAACAGCATGGGCGTTTCAAAACTTAATGAACCGCGCCACATGGTGGCTACCCAGTTGAACACTTTTACCCCGGTCGGAATGGAAATCAGCATGGTGGCATACATGAAATACAGTTGTCCGGTTACCGGCATGCCCGTTGCAAACATGTGGTGTGCCCACACAATAAATGACAGGATGGCAATCGCCGAGGTGGCATACACCATGGACGCATAGCCAAACAGTTTTTTGCGCGAAAAGGTGGGAATGACGGCCGAAACAATACCAAAGGCCGGCAGAATCATGATGTAGACTTCAGGATGCCCAAAGAACCAGAACACATGCTGGTACAACACCGGGTCTCCTCCGGCCGCCGCATTAAAAAACCCGGTCCCGAAATGACGGTCGGTTAGCAACATAGTCACTGCCGCCGCCAGCACCGGCATCACGGCAATCAGCAGATAAGCGGTAATCAGCCAGGTCCAGCAAAACAACGGCATTTTCATTAAAGTCATGCCTGGCGCCCGCATATTCAGCACCGTTACAATAATATTGATCGCCCCCATGATGGAAGAGGCACCCAGGATATGGATGGCAAAAATGGCCATATCCATACCCGGCCCCATTTGCAGGGACAAGGGTGCATACATCGTCCAACCTGCCGCAGTGGCGCCGCCTGGCACAAAGAATGAGGCGGTTAACAAAAGGCCACCCACGGGCAACAGCCAGAAACTGAAATTGTTCATGCGGGCAAAAGCCATGTCCGATGCACCAATCTGCAAGGGAATCATGTAGTTGGCAAAACCCACCAACGCCGGCATGATCGCCCCGAAAATCATGATCAGGCCATGCATGGTGGTGAACTGGTTAAACAGATCCGGCTGAAAGAACTGTACACCAGGCTCAAATAGCTCAATCCGTATCAACAACGCCAGGGTGCCGCCTTCCAGCAAGGCAATAAACGAAAAGATCAGGTACATCAAGCCGATATCTTTATGATTGGTGGCAAAAAGCCACCGGCGCCAGCCACTGGGCTTGGCATGGTGATCATCGTGAACGAGATCCTGGGCGTGACCGACTGCTACGCTAGTCATGTTGTCCTCCTTACCTGCATAGTCCCGGCCTATAGCATTGACCGGTTAAATAAGTATCTGAATAAATCCGGGTGTTTTTTTATTTTGATGCCAGCGTTTTGCGCTCTTTCGACCAGGACGCAAAATCTTCTTCGGACACAACGCGCACAACAATCGGCATAAAGGCGTGGTTTTGCCCACACAATTCGGCACACTGTCCACGAAACGTTCCGGTCCTGTCAGCACGGAACCATGTATCCCGCAAAAAGCCTGGAATAGCATCCTGCTTGACACCCAGTTCAGGTACATACCATGAATGGATGACATCAGAGGCCGTCAGGACCAGTCGCACCTTTTTACCCACAGGCACCACCATTTCCTGATCCACCTCCATCAGGTAAGTATTTGATTTTTCAACATTGCCCATAATTTGATCGACAGGCGTGGAAAGGTTCGACAGAAAATTGACCCCTTTGGCAGGGCCATCAAGATACTCATAGCCCCATTTCCACTGATAACCCGTTGCCTTGATCGTCAGATCGGCGCTGGATGTATCTTTCATGGCAACCACCGTTTTGGTGGCAGGCAATGCCATGGCGATCACAATAATGAAAGGAATGACCGTCCATGCCACTTCAACGCCCAAATGCTCGTGAAAGACGGCCGCCTTGTGCCCCTTTGACTTTCGGTGGGCCCAGATGGAATAGAACATGACCCCGAATACACCGACAAAAATAATCGTGCAAATAATCAGCATCATCCAGTGCAGCCAATAAATATCGGCGGCAATTTCAGTTACCCCGGGAGTCAGATTAACCTGCGCAACCCTGGGCCCCCCGGGCATGTCTCCTGTTTGGGCGAATACCGTCGCGCTGCCAATGAATACGGTAATGCCTAGCAACCCTCTCAACTTTTTCATGTTGACCTCTTGCTGTTGCACCCAAATATCATTTTTTATTACTATCTACTACACTGAGTATTCAGGTACAGATTTATTATTTAGTGGCACAAATTTTATCTACAACGTATTGATTTACATCATAGTGCATTCATTTAACCATATAAACACAGATTAAAGTTACAGTATCTAAAGCATAAAGGCTACAATCGTTGCATGTTTGATACGTAACTCATACCAATTTGAAGCAATTAACTGAACTTTATCAAGGCCTACAGCAAGAAATACAGGAATTCCCTCATAGACATTCCCTTCCTTTGCTTATTGCCGGAAAATCGGCAGGTTTTATTACTGCCCAGGCACAAAACGCCTTGCGTAATCACCCGCAGGTTTACCAGACCGCCACCGGATTCCATATTGCCAGTCCGGGCATTTCCAGAACAGAATTGGATAGCCTGTTGGCCAGCATCGCCACTTGCCTGCACCAGGCCAACTGTGCCAGGGCCTGGCGTAATGAACTGCTTAATGTCTATGCCGAAGGACAGGCGATTGGCGTAATGGAGCGGGCGGCCATGCGACCGCTTGGCCTGTTAACCCGCGCTGTGCATTTAAATGCATGGACCCCCGACCTGAAGCTTTACCTGGCAAAACGCGCATCCACCAAAGCCACCGACCCCGGCATGTGGGACACTTTAGTCGGAGGCCTGGCCAACGGCATTGAAGATCTGGAGCAGGCGCTTTTACGCGAAAGTGATGAAGAAGCAGGACTGGATGAGTCCGATTTGCAAATACGCACGCCATTACGTACTATTTTACAAATGCATCGTCGTTTGCCCGAAGGCTATCAGGTTGAGGATATCATGGTGAGTGACTGCATTATCCTGCCACAAACCCAGCCTGCAAATCGTGATGGTGAAGTCTCTGAAATCAGGATATTTGAGCAGGAAGAAGTTTTGGATATGATTACCCGCCGGGTAATCACGGTTGAAGCGGCCATAGTCCTTCTTGACGGGCTAATCAACCAACCCGCCAGACAACTGTTGCACCAACTGCCTTAACGCACCAAGGAGATCACTCATGAGTTCACAAAACACCAACCCTTTTGTTCTTCCCGGTCTTGGGCAGGATGGCATCACAGCAGGTAACCCCCTTATCAGCAGTATGGAAATGATGGGCAAGGCATGGCAGGCATTTGCCCAAACCGGCACCCCTTCCTCTTTTCCCATGGCAAGCACCACGCTTAACCCCGAAGAACTGGATAAACGCATCCAGGAATTGAAAACCGTTGAAAACTGGTTGAAACTGAATCTTTCAATGCTTTCCAGCACTATTCAGGGCATGGAAATCCAGCGTGCCAGCATCGCCACCATGCATTCATTTGTCAGCGCCGTCGCCGAACAGCATAAAGACCAGGCCACGCTGGATGAAGTGCTGGGCCTGAAACCCAAGACCACTGATGAGGCAGCGGCCAGCCAGGCGGCAAGTGCTGCCACAGGTAGTGACGCCTTAAGCTCGGCCGCCGGCGCCTGGTGGAATATGTTGCAAAACCAGTTCAACCAACTGGCCCAGGCAACCGCTGCCACCTTGCAGGCAGCCCCCGAAAGCAGCGCAGAAACCCAGCCAGAAACAAACGCCCGGCCAACTGCCACCCCCGCCAAAACCAGCACCCGAAAAACCTCCGCCCAAAAAACCACAACACCTGCAAAAAAATGATCCGGCCTGCCGGAAACCGCACTTTCCAGCCGCGGTTTCCGGTTAAAGTAAGCAATAATTCGGTACTCATTATTCACAACGCCTCACTACACATTATTATGTCACTCAATATCGTCATTCTTGCCGCCGGCATGGGCAAACGCATGCAGTCGGACTTACCCAAAGTTTTACATACACTGGCCGGCAAACCCATGCTTGCGCATGTCATTGAGAGTGCGCTACAACTGGAGCCTAGCCGCATTACCGTTGTGGTGGGTCATGGCGCCGAAACCGTCAAAGCCGGCTTTGCTCATATACCGGGCATCGAGTTTGCACTTCAGCAACCCCAGCAAGGTACTGGTCACGCTGTTCAGCAGGCAGTGCCCTTCCTGGTAGGTGGCCAAAACCCTGAAGACACCACGCTTGTTTTATATGGTGATGTACCGCTGGTTCAGGCACAAACCCTGCAACGCCTGCTACAAGCCCGCGAGCAAGGGGTAGCGGTCTTGACTGAAACCCTGTCCGACCCCAGTGGCTATGGCCGCATTATTCGTAACGATGACGGCAATGTGATAAGGATTGTCGAGCACAAGGATGCTAACGAAGCAGAACGCGCAGTCACTGAAGTCAATACCGGTATTCTTGCCGCCCCCACCGGTTTACTAAAAAACTGGCTGGGCCGCATTAACAACAACAATGCACAGGGCGAGTACTACCTTACTGATGTGATTGCCCTGGCCGTCCAGGATGGCATCACCGTTGGTGCCGCCCAACCCGACTTCCCATGGGAAACCCTGGGCGTCAACAGCCGTATCCAGCAAGCCCAACTAGAACGTGCATGGCAGGCTGAACAGGCCAAACGCCTGCTGGAAGCCGGTGTCACCCTGGCCGATCCGGCGCGCTTCGATTTGCGTGGCAGCCTGAAATGCGGCCGGGATGTTTTTATTGATGCAGGATGCATCTTTGAAGGGAATGTTGAACTGGCCGACGGTGTACGCATTGGCCCGCATTGCGTTTTACGTGATGTCAAACTTGGCGCAGGAACCCGGGTTGAAGCATTCAGCCATCTGCAGGAAGCCGAAGCGGCAGAACAGGCCGTGATTGGCCCTTATGCCCGTCTTCGCCCTGGCTCCAGGCTGGGCGCACACTCGCATGTGGGCAACTTTGTTGAACTGAAAAAAACCACCTTGGGGGCCAACAGCAAGGCCAACCATCTTAGCTATCTGGGCGATGCCCAAATCGGACAACGCGTTAATATTGGCGCAGGCACCATTACCTGCAACTACGATGGGGTCAACAAATTCCAGACTATTATCGAAGATGACGTCTTCATTGGTTCTGACACACAATTGGTGGCACCGGTAACCGTCCATAAGGGCGCAACACTGGCCGCGGGCACTACCCTGGTCAAGGAAGCTCCCGCCGATACCCTGACATTAACCGCCAAAAAACAGGAAAGCCGACAAAACTGGAAACGTCCCGACAAAAAAGCATGAATGCCAACGAGCCGGTAACGCCGGCCTCCCCCTCATCGGCTCCAAAGCCGTGCGGCTTGCCTGCGCCGGCCCGTTACTGGGCCGCGCTGGGCGTATTGCTTGCGATCAGCATTACCGTACTTGACGCAGGCATTGCCAATATCGCCCTGCCAACCATCGCCAATGATTTGGGTATTCTGCCATCCACGTCCATCTGGATTGTGAATGCCTATACCATTTCCATCATTGCCACGCTGCTACCCTTTTCTGCCGTTGCCGAGCGCATCGGTTTTACCTTGATGTACCGGATAGGCATCTCCGTCTTCATTGCCGGCGCCATTGTTTGCTCAATGGCAGATTCTCTTGGCCTGTTATTGCTTGGCCGAATCATACAGGGCATGGGCTCTTCTTCAGTCATGTGCCTGTTTGGCGGCATGGTGCGCAATATTTACCCTCCCCATAAACTGGCTGCCGGCATCAGCCTGAATGCCATGACAGTGGGTTTAATGGCAGTTTTAAGCCCGTCAATAGGGGCCTTTATCATCACCATCGCCCCCTGGAAGTGGATTTTCATTTTTACCATTCCATTTTGCCTTGTGGCACTGTACGCGGCACGTTTTTTACCGCTCATCCCTAAAATCTCCGCACCTTTCGACTATATCAGTGCCGTCCTGAACATGCTTACTTTTGGCTTGTTTATCTGGGCACTTGATGAATCGGGAAATAAACCCGTTATTGCCGGCATAGGCTTACTGCTATCCCTGTTTTTTGCCATTTTACTTATCCGTCGCTCGGCACCGCAAACCGCGCCACTGGTACCTATTGACCTGTTCCGCATTCCTACATTCCGCTATGCCATTATGGTATCGGCCCTGACTTTCATGGCGGCCACTGCTGCCATGCTGGCCCTGCCGTTTTATTTTCAGAATGTATTGGGGCTACCCCTTGCAACAGTCGGGATTTTGTTCAGCACCTGGCCCATTGGCAGCATTGTGATTGCCCCCCTGGCGGCACGTCTTTCCGCCCGCTTTCCGGCGTCATTGCTATCCGGAATTGGGGCCGCCATCATGTTTATTGGGCTTGGCGGCCTGCTTTTGCTACCCAATCCAAGCCCGTTGACCCTTATCAGCCTTTATATGTTCCTGACCGGCATGGGTTTTGGTTTTTTCCAGACGCCCAATAACAAGGCCATGCTGCTATCCACACCCATCCACCGCAGCAGTGCCACCGGTGGTGCCCAGGCAACCACCCGCCTTTTTGGTCAGGGCGTTGGTGCGGCAATCGTAGCCTTATGTTTTTCCGTCAGCCAGAATGAAGGGGCCATTTATGCGCTGGCCGCATCGGTGGTCGTTACCATCATCGCGGTTCTTATCAACCTGATACGTTTTTTCAAAAAGCTGGATACCGCTGTTATTTGAATTCAACCATGACCACTCAAAAAACCACCTTGGCTGTTGCCCTGATTGTCAAGAACGAAGCCCGCATGCTGGCCGCCTGTCTGGACTCGGTCAAGGAAATTGCCAATGAAATCATCATTCTTGATTCAGGCAGCTCCGATGACACCGAAGCCATTGCCCGCCGTTACACCGACAAATTTTATGTAAATACCGAATGGCCGGGCTTTGGCCGCCAGCGCCAGCTTGCCCAGCAGTACGTGACGGCCGACTGGATACTGTGGATTGATGCCGATGAACAGCTCACGCCGGAACTGGCCGCCAGCATTCGGGAAGTGCTGGCCAACCCACCCCAAAACACCATTTTTGAAGTGGCCCGACTAAGCTGGGCTTTTGGGCAGTTCATTCATCACAGTGGCTGGTATCCCGGCTATGTCGAACGTTTCTACCCCACTGCCCTGACCCGCTTTGATGATGCCCTGGTTCATGAAAATGTCATTGTTCCACCAGGGGCAAAAGTCAAACGGCTTAAAGGCGACCTACTGCATTACACCTACAACAATCTGCACGAATATCTGATTAAATCTGCCAACTATGCCGAAGCCTGGGCTGAACAACGCTTTCGCAAAGGCAAGAAAAACAGCCTGGCCTCGGTCATGATGCATTCAATTGGCCGCTTTTTCAGGACTTACTTTATCAAGCGCGGCTTTCTGGACGGCAAGGCCGGTTTGTTACTTGCGGTGCTGTCAGTACAGTCCGTCTTTAACAAGCATGCCATTTTATGGCTGAAAAACCGTGAAAAAAACAGGAAATAATCGCTTAAGCCATTATTTCTTTTCACGCCATAAAAACCCGGCATTAACCCTGACTGATGGGAAGATACAGCCCACATGTGATTGAATAAACAAGGATCTTGCACCCTTGGTTTTACCCTGGAGTCATTAATGAAAATCCTGCAGATGAACTTTGAAAAAGGCTGGCGAGGCGGTGAACGCCAGACTTTGCTTTGTATGCAGGAGTTCCGCAAGGCCGGGCATGAAGTAAGCCTGCTCACCAGAGCCAATAACGAACTGTCAAAGCGGGCACTTGCCGCAGGCTTCACGGTACATACCTTACAAAAAAGCTGGCAACAATTGCCCTTTTTAATCCGCCACGCCAGGCAGTTCGATATTATCCATTCCCAAACCGCCAATACATTAACCTGGGCCGTACTGGCGCGGTTTTTTTCAGCTACCAAAGTCGTATTCACGCGGCGCACCGCCTTTGCCGTCGCCCCAAAAAAAGAACGTATGACGGTTTTCAAATGGAAAAAAGCAGATTTGTTCGTGGCCATTGCACAGGCAGCGGCACAAGAACCACGCAGGCTGGGCATTGAGCCAATTATCATACCCAGTGCCATCCAGCCTCCATGCATCAATAGGCAACGGGCCGACGCACTGCGCAATGATTTTAAGCTTGAATCAAATATAATACTGGGCACTGCGGCTGCCTTCACATGGGAAAAAGACCCTCTTACCCTGATTCGTGCAGTCGCTGATTTACACAAGCTGCGCCAAGACTTTGTCTTCCTTCATTTTGGTGCGGCGGGTGAGCTAACACCCGCCGCAAAGGCCCTGATTCAACAACTGAATCTGGAAAATGTCTATTTACTGGCCGGCTTTCGTGAACAGGTTGAAGATTACTATAGCCTGCTGAATGTCTTTGTCATGAGCAGCTGCCAGGAAGCGCTGGGCAGTAGCGTACTGGACGCTTTCCTGCAACATGTGCCGGTTGTTTCCACCAATGCCGGTGGCCTGAAAGAAGTACTGGCCGACGGCCGGGGCATTCTGTGCGAAGTGGGAGACAGCAAGGCCCTGGCCGAAGGCATGAAGACCCTTCTGGACTGCCCGGAAAAAGCCGCCAGCATGGCTGAAAAAGCCTACGCCTATGTTATTGACGAACATAATGCAGGAAAAATGGGCCAGCGCTACCTGCAGGCTTATGAAAAACTGCTGGCTAAAGGTCGTTAATATACGTTTCAAACTTGCTGCGATTAACCGAGAAAAACGTGCGGACATTACGAACGTTTTTCCTGGCTGTGAATAAGCGATGTACCAGCTCATGATAGGCCGGCATATCCGCCACCTGTACCACCAAGATAAAATCAGGCCCTGTTGAGACGCGGTAACATTGTAAAACAGCGGTTTCCCCATTCACCTCTTTCTCAAAAGCCGTGTTGGCTTCCGCCGTCTGGACATCCAGGCTCACTTCAACAATGGCCGTCAGGGTGCTGCCTGTTTTTTGCGGGTCAACTATGGCCACCTGCTTCTGGATCACCCCATTTTCCTGCAAATTGCGCACACGCCGCAAACAGGTAGGGGCAGAGGCATGCACTTTTTCTGCCAGCTCCTGGTTAGTTAAAGAACTGTCTCTTTGCAACTGCTGCAATATGCGTTTGTCCAATTCATCCAGTTCAAACATAATCATTCCTTAATTTGAAATTAAATTCCATATTTATTTATTAAATGAAATTATATTACCACCAATCCATTAATTGAAATATTCAGTTATTAATACATCAATTTAGAAATTTAATTTCTTCCAATACAGGGCAGAATAGCATTTTTACTTATCCTAACGGAGTTTTCACATGTGTGGAATCGTTGGTGCTGTTGCGCAAAGAGATATTACCCCTGTTCTTGTTGAAGGCCTGAAACGCCTGGAATATCGTGGCTACGACTCATGCGGTGTGGCCCTGCATATTGATGGCCAATTACGGCGCACCCGCAGCACCCAACGTGTTGCAGAGCTGGAAATGCAAATCAGGGAAGACCATTTAAGCGGTTTTACCGGCATTGCCCACACCCGCTGGGCCACCCACGGCGCCCCTGCGACCCACAATGCTCACCCGCATTTTTCAGGACAGGACAAAGGCGAGCCCCGCATTGCCCTGGTGCACAACGGCATTATTGAAAACCACGACGAACTGCGTGAAGAACTGAAAGCCCTGGGCTACACCTTTGAAAGCCAGACCGATACCGAGGTCATTGCCCACCTGGTCAACCACCTGTATAACGGCGATCTTTTTGAAACGCTGCAGCAGGCCGTGCAGCGCCTGACCGGTGCCTATGCACTGGCCATTTTCTGCCGTGATGAACCGCATCGCATCGTGGGCGCCCGTCAAGGTTCACCCCTTATCGTGGGCCTTGGTCACAATGAAAACTTCCTGGCCTCGGATGCCCTGGCACTGGCTGGCACCACCGACCAGATCATTTACCTGGAAGACGGTGATGTCATCGACCTGCAACTGTCCAAGGTGTGGATTGTCGATGCCAGCGGTAAACCCGTTGAACGCAAGGTGCACACGGTTCATGCCCATACCGGCGCCGCTGAACTGGGTCCTTACCGCCACTATATGCAAAAAGAAATTTTTGAACAGCCCCGTGCCGTAGGCGATACCCTGCAGGATATTGACAGCATCACACCCGAACTGTTCGGCAATGAAG